>NZ_JAWOUO010000006.1:82786-375120 GCF_033339435.1 Vibrio sp. 378 | reverse complement strand
TAGCATGAGTAGTTTTACAGGCAAAGCCGAAACGGATGATAACCACCTACTGAAGTAGGTGGTTTAGGGCTGAAAAACAAAAAAGGCTTGGTTTTCACCAAGCCTTTTTCTGTTCAGTCATAGTAATACATCAAAGAATTACTTAGTACCGAAGATCTTATCACCTGCATCGCCTAGACCCGGAACGATGTAGCCTTTGTCATTAAGCTTCTCATCGATTGCCGCAGTGTATAGCTCAACATCTGGGTGTGCTTTTTCTAGCGCTTCAATACCTTCTGGTGCAGCAACAAGTACCAGCACTTTGATTTGGTTACAACCTTTCTCTTTTAGGAGATCGATCGTAGCAATCATAGAACCACCTGTTGCAAGCATTGGGTCAACAACAAGCGCAATACGCTCCTCGATGTTTGAAGCAAGCTTGTTGAAGTAAGGAACTGGCTCAAGCGTTTCTTCATCACGGTAAATACCCACAACACTGATACGTGCGCTTGGCATGTGCTCAAGAACTCCATCCATCATGCCTAGACCTGCACGTAGGATTGGCACTACGGTTACTTTTTTACCTTTAATCTGGTCTACTTCTACCGGACCGTTCCAACCATCAATGGTCACTTTTTCTGTTTCAAAGTCTGACGTTGCTTCGTAAGTAAGTAGGCTACCGACCTCAGTCGCTAACTCACGAAAACGTTTTGTGCTGATGTCACCTTCTCTCATTAGACCAATTTTATGTTTTACTAGAGGGTGCTTTACTTCAACAACTTTCATGTCCATCTCCGGCTATAGTTGGCAATATTTAAACAAACCTTCAGATTATACATGATTTTCACAGGGATATCAGGATAAATCACTAAAGAAAAAAACAGACGCAAACGTTTGCTATCTATGTTTAAGCACTGTTAGAATAGCGCCGTTTTCATATCCAACTTAATACCGAGGACTTCCCTGTGAGTGGTAACAACTCTTCTCTTAGCTATAAAGACGCTGGTGTAGATATTGATGCAGGCAACGCGCTTGTGGATCGTATTAAGGGTGCGGTAAAACGTACTCGTCGCCCTGAAGTTATGGGTGGTATCGGTGGTTTTGGCGCGCTATGCGAATTGCCAACTAAATACAAACAACCTGTACTGGTTTCTGGTACTGATGGCGTTGGCACCAAACTTCGCCTAGCACTGGATATGAATAAGCACGACACGATCGGCATCGACCTAGTGGCAATGTGTGTAAATGATCTTATCGTGCAAGGGGCAGAGCCACTGTTTTTCCTAGATTACTATGCAACAGGCAAACTAGACGTTGATACCGCAGCGGATGTTGTTTCAGGTATCGCAGAAGGGTGTGTTCAAGCAGGTTGTGCCCTAATTGGTGGCGAAACTGCGGAGATGCCGGGCATGTATGAAGGCGAAGACTACGACGTAGCTGGTTTCTGTGTTGGCGTAGTAGAAAAAGAAGACGTGATTGACGGCACGAAAGTCGCTGCTGGTGATGCACTTATCGCTGTTGGCTCAAGCGGCCCACACTCAAACGGTTACTCCCTTATCCGTAAGATCCTAGAAGTATCTGGTGCAGATAAGAGCGAAGAGCTAGCAGGCCGCACTATTGGTGAGCACCTACTAGAACCAACAAAAATTTACATCAAGTCAGCACTTAAGATGATTGAGAAACACGACATCCATGCGATTTCTCATATCACTGGTGGTGGTTTCTGGGAAAACATCCCACGCGTACTGCCTGAAGGCACGAAAGCAGTTATCGATGGTAACAGTTGGGAATGGCCAGTTATCTTCAAGTGGCTACAAGAGAAAGGCAACGTCGACACACACGAAATGTACCGCACATTCAACTGTGGTGTAGGTCTAATCGTCGCACTACCGAAAGACCAGGCAGATGCAGCAGTTGCTCTTCTTAAAGAAGAAGGCGAAAACGCGTGGGTGATTGGTCAAATCGCACAAGCAGACGCGAACGAAGAGCAAGTTGAAATCCAATAATTTGCAAATCGAGCTCAAAAGATAAGAAGAATGAGGACACTAGATGACTAGGTCCTCATTTTGCTATCTAGAACACTAAAAACCATTCTATTAGTAGGTAGTTTAGAAGCTACATAACTCCAACCTACAATACCAAGGCGCTCTCGACATCATGAAAAACCATACCCTAAAAAACATTGTGGTCCTCATCTCGGGTAACGGAAGTAACCTGCAAGCTATCTTGGAAGCTTGCGAAGACAGCATGCCAAACGCACGAGTGGCAGCCGTGTTCTCTAACAAAGCAGATGCTTTTGGTTTAGAACGTGCAAAAAAGTTTGATGTGGACGGTCACTTTGTCGACCCTAAAGCATTCAGCTCGCGTGAAAGCTTTGATGCAGAGCTAATGAGTCAAATAGATGAATACCAACCAGACGTGATTATTCTTGCTGGTTACATGCGCATTCTGAGCAGCGCATTTGTTTCTCATTACATGGGTAAGATGATCAATATCCACCCTTCTCTTCTACCAAAATATCCTGGGCTACACACACACCAGAGAGCAATTGATGCTGGCGATAAAGAACATGGTACGAGTGTGCACTTTGTAACGGAAGAGCTTGATGGTGGCCCTGTCATACTGCAAGCAAAAGTTCCTGTGTTCGAAGACGATGATGCTAGTGTACTTGCGGCACGTGTTCAGGCGCAGGAGCACCGAATCTACCCTATGGTGGCTAAGTGGCTGGTAGACGAGCGGTTGATCATGAAGGATGGTAAAGCCTATTTAGATGGCGCAGAGCTTGGCGTACATGGGTACGCCTCAGATGAGTAGCCCTGAATAATAAACTCCAAGCACAAAAGAGCAGCCTGAGGGCTGCTCTTGGTTGTTTTAATACTTATAAACTTGATTCAAGAAAACCATGGTGAGACTAGAAACCTAAAACCCAACATTCTAAAAAATCCCATAACCACTTGAGTAACATAACACTCGGAAAGTAGATTCTGAATCTGGTTCGTTCTTCACCGTTCAGACTGACGAGGTGTTTTATGAGAAATTTCTATCAGTTACGTCTTTACAGCAAGCCTTAGCGAGACTAGGACTCTACTACCAGCACTCTAGAAAGTAAGAATGCTCATCCGTATCCGCCCTCGGTTTAAAACGCATAAAAATAAAGCTCGCGATTAAGCGAGCTTTATTTTTATATTCAGAGTAAGAGACCATCACTCTAACGGTTCGGTTGGCGCTTGATTGCCCGGCTTAGCCGCCGCAAACGGCACATTTACCAGTTCAGAGGCATTATTTTTGACTAGTTCACCTAGGTGAAACAAGCCGTATTCGCCAGGTTTCATACGCTGCCAAGCTTCGTTGCCCGTCAAAGGTTGAGTTGCGATCACAGAAACGATGTCATGTGGCGTGGTTTCTTCTTGGAAGTTAATTTCCACATCTTCATCAAGCAAAGCAGCTTTTCCAAACGGTGCGCGTCTTGTGATCCAATACAAATGATTGGTGCAATACGTCATTACATACTCACCATCACTCAGAAGCATGTTAAATACACCCTTCTCTCTTAGCTCATCACAACATTTAGCAACATATAAGAATACCGACTCCATATCCTTTGGCGGCTCAGGATATCGATCTTCCATTTGCTTCAACAACCAGCAAAATGCCAGTTCACTATCTGTTTCACCGACAGGTCGATGTCGACCTGTATGTAAGTCTTGATAACCAGAGAGCTGACCGTTATGCGCAAACGTCCAATACCTACCCCACAGCTCACGTGTAAAGGGATGAGTATTTTCTAAATTAACACCACCACGATTCGCCTGTCGGATATGACTAACGACCGCACGACTTTTGATGGGATAATTTTGTACCAACTCTGCTATTTTAGACTCACAACTTGGCTTGGGATCTTTGAAGGTTCGAAAGCCCTTCCCTTCGTAGAAGGTGATCCCCCATCCGTCACGGTGTGGGCCGGTTCGACCTCCACGCTGCATGAGCCCAGTAAAACTGAAACAAATATCCGTTGGAACATTAGCGCTCATACCGAGCAATTCACACATGGTTTAAAAAACTCCCTAACAACACAGCTCGAAACGGTGGCCGTAAACGATTATTCCATCTCTTTTTCGATCAACTGAATGATGATATGAATAATCTTAATATGAATTTCCTGAATGCGGTCTGCATAACCAAAGTGTGGCACGCGGATTTCAATATCTGCAAGGCCTGCCATTTTGCCGCCATCTTTACCTGTTAGCGCAATCGTCTTCATGCCTTTCGCTTGTGCTGCTTCAATCGCTTTCAGGATGTTACCTGAGTTACCTGACGTCGACAGACCAAACAGTACGTCACCTTTTCGACCAACCGCTTCTACATAGCGTGAAAACACGAAGTCATAACCAAAGTCATTACTCACACAAGAAAGGTGGCTTGGATCTGAAATAGCAATACCAGCATAGCCAGGACGATTTTCTCGGTAACGGCCTGTTAGCTCTTCGGCAAAGTGCATTGAATCACAGTGAGAACCACCGTTACCACACGACAATACTTTACCATCTTGTTTGAATGAGTCAGCAATCATTTTCGCCGCTGCTTCGATTTGCGCAATGTTATGGTCATCGCTTAAAAATTTGTTGAGCACTTCAGCAGCTTCGTTTAATTCACTTCTAATCAGATCATGGTACATAAGACGTTCTCTTTATTATTTCGGCTTCAGTCAGCTCTAGGCTCACTGAGCAAATTGTTCTGATACCAATTTGGTATCGGACATTTCATAAACCTGAACTCGGGTTTGATTACTCTGAGTTTACCCACAAACGAGAATTAGTGTCGATAGTGAACCAACAGATTTAGATTAGTGATGGTAATAAACTTGTCAACTTGCTCATGAAACCATCACTCAAATCTCAACTTTAGAATTTTAACTCTACTTAGATCACTTTTTATCCAATCTTATGTTTTACATTTCCTTAATATTTTGATTACACTTAAACCAACTGGTTAGACCTCTTACCTAACATGCAGACGTACAAAACTTATAAAGTCTGAAAAGGAAAATACATATGGACATCTTGCTCTCAATCATCACGATGGCGATCGTGCTAGGCATTACGCTCTACCACCGCATGTCTCTCGTGAAATCTATTAGCTTACTCACCGCAGCCATGCTGGCTCTTACAGTAGCTGGTACTGTCGGCGTTATTGGTTGGGCGATTTACGTTCTCGCCGCAGCTGTGCTAGCGGTTCCTGGCGTACGTCAGTCTTTAATTAGCCGCAAAGCGTTAGTGCTTTTCAAGAAAGTGCTGCCAGCTATGTCTCAAACCGAAAAAGAAGCGTTAGACGCAGGTACCGTCTGGTGGGAAGCCGAACTGTTTAAAGGCAAACCAGAGTGGCAAAAGCTGCACGCGATTCAAGCACCTAAGTTAAGTGCGGAAGAACAAGCCTTTTTAGACGGCCCTGTGAATGAAGTGTGCGCCATGGTGAGTGATTTCCAAGTGACCCATGAACTCGCGGACTTACCGCCAGAAGTTTGGCAATACCTGAAAGATCATAAGTTCTTCGCCATGATCATTAAGAAAAAGTACGGTGGTCTTGAGTTCTCAGCATACGCGCAATCACTAGTACTACAAAAACTAACGGGTGTTTCTGGCGTTCTATCGTCTACCGTTGGTGTTCCTAACTCTTTGGGTCCTGGTGAACTACTGCAACACTACGGTACTGAAGATCAGAAAAATCATTACTTACCGCGCCTAGCTGAAGGTAAGGAAATCCCTTGTTTCGCCCTAACAAGTCCAGAAGCGGGTTCTGACGCTGGATCTATTCCAGATTACGGTGTGGTCTGTAAAGGCGAATGGGAAGGAAAAGAAGTACTGGGTATGCGCCTGACTTGGAACAAGCGCTACATCACCCTAGCGCCAGTCGCAACGGTACTAGGCTTAGCATTTAAACTTCGCGACCCTGAAGGTTTACTTGGTGACAAAGAAGATCTTGGCATCACTTGTGCGCTTATCCCAACTGATGTCAAAGGTGTTGAGATTGGTAACCGACACTTCCCACTCAATGTGCCATTCCAAAATGGTCCAACGCGCGGTAAAGACATCTTTGTTCCTATCGATTTCATTATCGGTGGCGAAAAAATGGCGGGCCAAGGTTGGCGTATGCTGGTTGAGTGTCTGTCGGTTGGACGTGGTATCACGCTACCTTCAAACTCAACAGGTGGCATCAAAACTGCAGCAATGGCAACAGGTGCTTACTCACGTATTCGTCGTCAGTTCAAACAGCCTATCGGCCATATGGAAGGGGTTGAAGAACCATTAGCACGCTTGGGTGGTAATGCTTACGTGATGGATGCAGCAAGCAACTTAACCGTTGCGGGTATCGACTTAGGTGAAAAGCCTTCAGTAATCTCAGCTATCGTGAAGTATCACTGTACGCACCGCGGCCAGCAAAGCATCATCGATGCAATGGACATCGTAGGCGGTAAAGGTATCTGTATGGGACCTTCTAACTTCCTAGCTCGTGGTTACCAAGGTGCGCCAATCGCAGTAACGGTTGAGGGTGCTAACATTCTAACACGCTCAATGATCATCTTTGGCCAAGGCGCAATCCGTTGCCATCCGTACGTTCTTGAAGAAATGAACGCGGCGTATTCTGAAGCAAGTAATGCTGTCGAGAAATTTGATAAAGCGCTTGCTGGTCACGTGAGCTTTACAATGAGTAACCTAGTGCGCAGTATCTGGTTTGGTTTGAGCGACGGTCTGGGCTCTTCATCACCAACCAAAGATGCAACCAAGCGTTACTACCAACAATTGAACCGTTACAGTGCAAACCTTGCTCTGCTATCGGATATCTCAATGGCAGTGCTAGGTGGCTCTTTGAAGCGTAAAGAGCGTCTATCAGCACGTCTTGGTGACATTCTAAGCCAGCTATATTTGAGCTCTGCGACGTTGAAACGTTTTGAGCAAGATGGCCGTCCAGTCGAAGATTTACCATTAGTACACTGGGGTCTACAAGACAGTTTGAAACAAGCGGAAGTGGCAGTAGATGAATTCTTAGCAAACTTCCCGAACAAAGTAATTGGCCGTGCGCTACGCGTATTAATCATGCCATTTGGTCGCGTACGCAAAGCACCAAGCGATAAACTAGACAGTAAAGTGGCGCGCATTCTACAAACACCAAGTGCAACGCGCTCACGCATTGGTCGCGGTCAATACCTTGAACCAACCGAGCACAACGCAGCAGGTAAGATTGAGCTTGCACTATCAGTCATTCTTCAAGCTGAGCCTGTGTTTGACAAAGTATGTAAAGCGCAAGGTAAGCGTCGCCCATTCTTACGTTTGGATATGATTGCTCAGGAAGGGCTAGAGCAAGGCTTTATCACGCAAGAAGAAGCCGATCTACTCAGAGAAGCGGAACAGCATCGTCTAGATACAATCAACGTTGACGATTTTGAGCCGGAACTGCTTGCCGCAAAGCCGCTATACCCTCAGATGGATAGCGTCGCATAACTCTAGAATCTGAGACCACAAACGGGAGTATCAGCTCCCGTTTTTTATTGCTTCCAGAATAGCGTTCATAACACCTCACACCACGAAGCCCCTGCGCAATCGCAATAAAAGCCACGCACTCCAATCTTTCCCCCGATTTCCAGTGATAACTAACTCACAGACGTTCCAACTAAGCGGTGTATACTTTAAGTAACTCACTCACATATATGGTAAATCCGTTGGCTAAAATATTACTCGCACAGTGGTTCCCAGGGCTTGTTCAGCTTAAGCATTATCAAAAAGAATGGTTTGTTAACGACTTCAGAGCCGCCTTTTCTGTTGTCGCGGTTGCACTGCCAGTTGCCATAGCTTATGCACAGTTAACTGGTGTATCCGCAATTGTCGGTCTGTATTCGTGTGTACTGCCAATGTTGGTTTACGCCATGATGGGCACATCTCGACAACTCATTGTCGGACCCGATGCAGCAACCTGTGCAGTGATTGCTGCTGTTGTGACACCACTTGCCGCAGGTGACCCCACAAAACATTGGCAGTTGGTTATGACCATGACAGCGATGACGGGAATTTGGTGTGTACTGGCAAGTCGTTTCAAGCTAGGAGTGTTTGCAGATTTCCTTTCTCGTCCGATTCTTTTGGGTCTACTCAACGGTGTTGCTCTCACAATTATCGTTGGTCAGTTTGCGAAAGTAGTCGGTTTGAAATACGAGCAACGTTATTTACTGGAACGTTTATGGGAAGCTCCACAACGATTAACCGATCTTCATTGGCCTACTGTAACTCTGAGTATCGTGACAGTTGTCGTTTATTTGCTCACCAAACGCTACCGACCAACTTGGCCTGCTGCCATGCTGGCGATCCTCGTAACTACTGCGTCAGTTTGGTTTTTCCATTTACAAGAGATGGGCGTATCGGTTGTCGGACTCACTCAAGGTGGCTTCCCTCAGTTTCAAACACCGGAGTTTGAGCTAGGTGAAGTTCGTGAACTAGTGGTCCCGGCTCTCAACCTTGCGATTGTCAGTTTTGTTAGCATGATGCTCACTGCCCGCAGTTTCGCTGCTAAAAACGGTTATGATATTGATGCTAATAAAGAGTTTCAGGCGTTGGGTTTTGCCAACATTGCCTCAGCGTTTTCGCAAGGTTTCGCGATAAGCGGCGCTGACTCACGCACAGCCGTCAATGATGCAAATGGCGGTAAATCTCAATTAGTTTCGATTGTCGCCGCAATCACCATTGCCATTATTGCGGTATTTATTTACGAGCCTTTGCAGTTCATCCCTATCGCTTCACTTGGTGTTGTATTGATCATTGCGTCCCTATCGCTGCTCGATCTTAAAGCAATTTGGAAATTAAAATCTCGTGACAAAGATGCATTTTATCTGGCCATCATTACTTTTATTTCTGTGTTGATCGTGGGTGTAATACCGGGGATCACTTTGGCGGTATTGCTAGGGCTGTTTCAATTTTTACGGATTGTCATGCGACCGAGTGATCAGCTACTTGGCTTGGATGAAAAAGGTACCATTCGGACCATCGACGACTCAGGAAAAGCTTCGCCTATTCCTGGAATGGTGATTTACCGCTTTAACTCACCGCTAACTTACTTCAATGCTCCTTACTTTAAACGTAGAGTGTTAGAGCAGGCAGAGCATCACAAAGACGCAAGTTGCGTTGTCATCGACGCCGTATCGAGCTTTACTCACTTGGATCTCAGTGTGATGGCAACACTGGCAGATATTCACAATACTTTGAAAAAGAGAGGTGTACGCTTAATCCTCGCAGGAAGGAAACGACGTCTTCGTCAATGGTGTGAGCTTACTGGTATCAGCACCAGTGAAGGAGGCATCTTACTGCGAGCTGATATGTACCTTGCCATTAAACTTAGTGGCTGTTACATCAGTGCTGTGGGTGAGGGACAAATTCCTACTGTTCAAAAAGAGCCTGATTTAGAGCAGCCACCCAAACCAATTCCAGAAGTGGCTTAAATACAAATTTAATATAGAAAACAGGAAATTAAACTCCTGTTTTCTAGTGCTTATCTTCACAGCTGAATACGTGTTACGCCTTTGGCTTAAACTTTTTTGTCATCCCTTGGCTTTTAGGAGCCACCAGCCTATAACCAAGCTTTTCGTAAAAGACCGGTTCATCAGCAATCATAGAAACGTAAGAGCCTTCAAGTGCAACAGATGAAAGATAACCGTCGATGTATTCCATGACTTTTCTACCTAAACCGTTGCCTTGATAATCAGAATCAACGGCAACGTCGACAATTTCGAAGTTACACGCCCCGTCACCAACAACCCGACCCATTGCAATGAGCTTTCCTTCATCCCGAACAGATACGCCATATAACGAATTGGGTAGACCAATTTCAGCAGCTTTCAACGATTTGGGTGATAGCCCGGCTTTGACACGCATATCATAGTATTCTTTCGGGCTTGGCACATGCTCTTCATATCTTATTGTCATTATGTACTACTCCTTTGTATCACCTTGGAGCTTACATAACTAAACTGTATAAATAAACAGTTAAACGTTGGAAAGATGTTCCCATTAAGCACACAAAGTATCAGGTCTAGAAAAGAAGCCACCGACAACTCTGACGCCATAATAGATATAAGTTGCTCTGAAGCTAGACATTCCTTTTTCTAAACATGTTTCTCTCAACAACGTATCCGCATGCTTTCGAGCACTTTGTGGCAACACCTCTTCCCTCATGAGTTGGTAAAGAGCATCATGCACTAAAGAAGCTTTCATAATGTTTTTTGTGTCTAACGCTGGCCCACTCGCTCCATCCCATGCATAGCCCTTTTTAATCGTTAACACGCCTTGTTTGGACAAACTAAGAAAAGGGCTGTCATACGCGTTACTCACTGAAATTTGAGTCTCAATCTTTTCTTCAGAATGGAGAGTGTATTTATACTTCTGACGCTTTTTGTATTTCATAACCTAACCGCCTAGCTAACTTCAGTGGGAGGAACGGAGATGACTCTCAAATTAGAGTTTCTCAGAGAGTTTTTTCAAATAGGACTTAGCAAGCTCATGGTTATCTCTGCTCAACCACTTAATACAATCAAAGAGTTCCCAGATCAGGCCTTGATCACCACTGGTATAAACTGGGAAATCTTCATGCTTTGGCGCAGGTTCATCAGTAACCATGCCCCCAATCACATCAGCTTTATCAAATAAAGTCTTAAATGGCTTAGAAAGTTTGAAGGGCTCACAGAGATCTAAACAATGAATCTCTGCACTGGTTAGGTCATTAAAAATGTATTTTTTGAAACACGCATTTTCGTTGTGCTCTCCCTCAAGGCGATAAAAAATATCTTTATTAGCTTCAAACTGGGTAAAGCAAGGCTCTGAGGCTTTATGGAAGTTGTTTTGAGTAAATACAACAACATCAGCGTCCGAAATACGGTCACCTTGTCCTGATGACAAGGAGCCAAGCAATACCGCGGCAACAACGTCTTTTTCAGAACAAAAGGCATCATAAGCTGACTCAACCAAGGCCTTTTGTCGTGGTAAATGTTCTAGTCCTAACTCTCCAATTGTCATAACTCACTCCGTCGATACGCACTAAAATCAAGTCGAAACGTAAAGAGTATCATGCGAGCTTTATTATGATTAATCAACGTTAAATCATGGTGTTACTTTAAAATAAAATGATTAATGACCATGAGAAGCATCAAACTCTGTCTCAAACTTAAACTGAAAAAACGGAGCCGATTGGCTCCGTTTCTCGCTTTATGTGTTACTACTATTTCTTTGGTACTTCTAATTGCATCTCTGGCATGGCATCGCGCTTCGCTTTAATTTTGCGCCAGACTATCCATGCAATGATCACAATCAGCAGCATTATCAAATTACCCACCGCGATAATAATCATGCTGCGCTTACGCTCAGCCTCTCGCTCAGCGATAATTTGCTTTTCCATTTCAATACGGCGCTGTTCGGCTAATTCAGCTTCTTTTGCAATTCGAGCAGCTTCTAGATCAACTTCATCAACAACACTGAAGGTTTGCTCTGGGATAGGAAACACCAACGAGCGCTGAGTTGCAAAATCAGTGGCAAAGATCTCGCCGCGCCATGCGTACTTACCAAGCTCAGCATCGTTATTGAGGTTCAACGTAACTCTCATTCCATCTTTAGAGACCTGTCCTTGACTGTAACTAATGAAACCATCGGGTGCGTCCTTTTTCACTGTGACTGCTATAGAGCCTGGTGCAATCATACCTTGCTCGCCACTCACCACTAATTGGTGTGGCTTATCGGAATTACGAGCCTGAATAAAAGTACGAGAGATTGGGTTCGGATAAACCAAGATGACTTGTTCTTGCGCTCGTAAGAATACGCCATTGCCAGACGTGATGCGCGCGCGGTACTTACCAGGCTCAACGTCTATTGGGAGCTGAACCGTAAACACACCATCCCCTGCTTTTTCATCCAAGCCGCGGCCGTCATCAGAAAACTCACCCACAACCATCGGCACTGGACGAGCTTCTTTGATCAGCTCATCTTCATTTTCGACAAACTTGGTAAATGTCACGCGCAGATTCACGCGATCAAGGAAGTCGCGCAATACAAGAGGTTTGCCGTCGGAGGTCAGACGAGCTGTAAACTTAAGCGCTTCCCCATTATATAATCGGTTTGGGAACAGATCCGTACTGAGCTTTAGGTGAGAAATTAAGCGGATGTTATTTTTAGGCGTAACTTTCCCCACAGCCTGCCATGGACCTGGCATCGGGTTATCAACGGAAATAATATCGAGTGAGGCTTCTTGATACCAACGTACATTGTCGTAAGAGCCCCAAGCATAGTATTTTTTACCGTCAGGACGGACTAAAACAACTGGCTGAGAACTTTGCTCACGATAAACCAAAAACGTGATCTGCTCGATGGTTGGATCAACTCGAAAGCGATTGTCTAACAAAGACATTGTAGATTCACTCGCAGCACTCGAGAGACTACTCCATATCGCTAAAAACGCGACCAACAAAGCCCTCAACATAGCTTCTCCTATTGATGCCAAATACAGTCGTTCACCAACTCTAATCTTTTTTGGTGAGCTTCTAGTTCATCGGCACTTGCGCGCAAAACCTTTAGCGCTTTTCTTCCTTCAATACGACGAATGGTTTCTACCCCACCCTCTTGTTTATTCGCGTTAAATTCTAGACTCGTTTGACCACCCGTCATAAAGAGGTAAACGTCGGCTAGAATCTCCGCATCGAGCAAAGCTCCGTGGAGTGTACGGTGCGAGTTATCAATACCGTAACGTTCACATAAGATATCAAGGTTGTTTCGCTTACCAGGGAAGATTTTCTTCGCCATAGCAAGGGTATCGGTCACCTTGCAGTAGTCGTCCGTTTTGCCGATGTTAGGATCGAGCATGCCAAACTCGTAATCCATAAAGCCGGTATCGAAGGGCGCGTTGTGGGCAACAAGTTCTGCGCCTTTAATAAACTCAAGAAACTCTTGGTGCACGCTCGCGTATTCCGGTTTATCAACCAAGAATTCATCCGTAATACCGTGAACTTCCACCGCTTCTGGTTGGATTTCACGATCGGGTTTTAAATAAACGTGGAAGTGACGACCAGTCAGCTTACGGTTGATGATCTCCACGGCACCGATTTCAATAATGCGGTGTCCCATGTAGTGAGGACCACCCTCGCGGTTCATACCTGTGGTTTCGGTATCGAGAACGACAATGCGGTTATATTCAGAATTGCTGCTGGTATTCATAAGGTTATGTATGTCAGACTATGCTTTATTAAATGTTTCGGCTAATAGTACCAAAAAATATGACCAAACACGTTGAGATTTTCACTGACGGTTCTTGTTTAGGTAACCCAGGACCAGGTGGTTACGGCATAGTATTGCGTTACAAAGACGTAGAAAAGACACTTTCCAAAGGCTATACGTTAACTACCAACAACCGCATGGAAATGTTGGCGGCTGTCGTCGCGCTACAGACGTTAAAACAACCTTGTAAAGTCACTTTAACGACTGACAGCCAATATGTGCGCCAAGGTATTACTCAGTGGATCCATAACTGGAAGAAGCGTGGTTGGAAAACAGCGGATAAAAAACCCGTGAAGAATGCCGATTTATGGCAAGCTCTAGACAAAGAAACCGCACGCCATCAAGTTGAATGGCATTGGGTAAAAGGCCACGCGGGCCATCGTGAGAACGAAATGTGTGATGAGCTAGCCCGGACTGCTGCAGAAAACCCAACTGAGGAAGATACAGGTTACCAACCCTCTTAGCGAGATTCTTTCCTCATAGTGTTACCCTCTCGATTCATCACCCCAAGTGGTGTGAGCTTTTTCTTCAAGCGCCAATGCGGTTTGATAGGCTTGAGAGGGTATGTCCGTTTCCGCGCGACTATGTAATACAAACTCCCAGCGGGTGATGCCCAATCACCAAGACTATTTTCCAACCATGTCCACATCGTACGGTAACGTTTCATCGGAAACAGCGCATAACGATCACAATGAATCACTTGATAATTAAGTAACCCTAACCAATCTTTGATGCGGTTCGACGTAAACATTCGTCCACTCCAAGGCAAATTATGTTTACGCCATGGAAGCAAACTCGCTAATCCAGTCAAGCTTAATGGGTTGAATCCAGTAATAATTACATAGCCATCATCCATCATCACTCTATCGACTTCACGCAACAAACGGTGTGGATCGCTTGCATAGTCGAGCTGATGAGCGAGTATCACAACATCAAAGCTTTTTTCCAAAAAGGGTAATTCGTAACCATCCGCAATCACATTATGCAACGGGTTCTGGATATCTACGTTGACTTGGTGTTGAATGTTACAATTACAGCTGGTTAGCTCACAGCTCAACCCGCCCAGTTTGAGCATATGGTAGCCGAAGAGTTTCGGGCACCATTCATCAAGTCGGGTCTGGATTGACTCAAGCACCCACGGACCGTTGTTCATTGCTGACCAAGTCGACGGGTGTGGTATAGTTTTGTTGCTGAGTGCTGGTTTCATTAACCACCTGACTAAAATGGGTGACGGAGAACGAATCGTGTTAGAGATCAAAAGCATACCCGCATTTAATGATAATTACATCTGGCTGATACAAAATAGCGATAAGCGCTGCGCAGTCGTTGATCCGGGCGATGCGAAGCCAGTATTAGAATTTCTGCAGGCTAACGAATTAACTTTAGAAGCGATTTTAATTACGCACCACCACAACGATCACATTGGTGGCGTTCCAGACTTAGTGCGTGCATTTCCTAACGTCGCCGTTGTGGGCCCAAAATCAGAACCAATTCCAACCCTAACGACACCAATGGAAGAAGGCGACAAGCTAGAGTTGTTTGGTGAGATTTTCTTAGTACTTGGGTTACCCGGTCATACTTTGGGCCATATCGGTTACGTTGGGGACGGAAAACTGTTTTGCGGTGATGTGCTCTTTTCTGCTGGCTGCGGTCGTGTTTTTGAAGGTACGCCTGAGCAAATGTTTGAATCACTGAGCAAACTAACGTCTCTACCAGAAGAAACTCAAGTCTTCTGCGCGCATGAATACACCGCGAGTAACGTGGCGTTTGCTCTAGCGGTTGAACCTGACAATGAGCAACTTCGCCAATATCGCGACGATGTAAACCGACTGCGAGCACTCAACATTCCGACACTTCCAACAACAATACGCAAAGAAAAGTGGATTAATCCGTTCTTGCGAACCTCGAACCCTGACGTGGTTCAATCTGTTGCTAGTCGCATTAAAAATAGCGATCCATGCTCGGTTTTTACTGCTTTACGCGAGTGGAAGAACGAATTTTAACCATTTTCTGCTTGTAAGTTTGCAAGACCCCAGTATTATCAGGGACTGATTTTTCGAGAAGCGCCACTGGCGCTTCTCTTACGTTTGGGGTTGATATAAATCTATTTGAATTTCTCCCCATTGCATAATTAGAAGCTCTTTGCCTCTATAAATTAGTTAGTGTTTAAAAGATGTCTATTATCTTGCGACTGCCACGCACATTACGTTGCGCGACAGGCAGGTGAAGATAAACAGGCCCTAAATAGGCTGAATCCATGCGTTTGAAGTATACTTGGGCGTTGGCGTTGTTATTATCTGGCTGTCAATTGACTCAGTCAGATTCAACGTCTTCTACACCAGAAACCAATAAATCTGAGCAGACTGCAAAGCAAAATGCAGTAAAAGCTCAACCGGGCAATAAATCGTCACTAGCAAAAAAATCCGCTAACGACGCGCCTAAAGTTCTCTCCCCCCAAGAACAAGAAGATGTGTGGCAACGTATCGCCATGCAGCTGGACATGGATATCCCAAACCACAAGAAAGTGGACTACTACCGTACGTGGTATTTAAAGCACCCAAATCACCTTTACACGGTATCTAAGCGTGCTACCCCTTTTCTATACATGATCACAAAACGTATCGAAGAGCGCGGACTCCCAATGGAGCTTGCTTTACTTCCTGTAGTGGAAAGTTCATTCGATGCCTTTGCCTACTCACATGGTAGCGCGGCTGGGTTGTGGCAATTTGTCCCAGGCACCGGAAAAATGATGGGATTAGAGCAAAACTACTGGTATGACGGTCGCAGAGATGTGGCAGCAGCAACGGATGCAGCGCTGGACTACCTAGTACAACTAAACGAGCGTTTTGATGGTAACTGGGAACATGCAATCGCCGCTTATAACAGCGGTGGTGGCCGTGTTTCTAGCGCAATTCGTAAGAATAAAAAGCTCGGTAAACCTATCGATTTCTTCTCATTAGACTTACCAAAAGAGACCAGTAGTTACGTTCCTAAGCTATTGGCCTTGGCTGACGTTATCGCAAACCAAGACAAGTACGGACTTAATATTCCTGCAATTCCAAACAAGCCTGTTCTAACGCTTGTTGATCCAGAAGAGCAGTTAGATCTGGCTATTGCCGCAGATTATGCCGGCATTAGCGTAAAAGAGTTGCAGAGTTACAACCCTGCATACAACCAGTGGTCGACAGCACCTGAGGGGCCGCACCAACTTTTGATTCCCGTAGAGAAAAAAGAGACTTTTCTCACCAAGGTGGAGAAAAATCGCGGTAAAGGGATGAAGGTCGCTCGCTACAAGGTGAAATCTGGTGACTCTTTAAGCGTGCTAGCTAATAAATACGGCACAACCGCGAAAGTCATTCGACGTGCCAACGGCCTATCGAACAACAACATTCGTATTGGTCAATACCTATTGATTCCGACATCAACAAAAGACGATGCAAAATATGCATTAACGGCCCAAAACCGATTAAACAAGACTCAATCTCGTGCTCGTGGTCAACTCAAGCTCACCCATGTCGTTCAGTCTGGAGAAAGTTTGTGGTCAATCGCACGTAACAATAAAGTGTCGTACAAATCGTTAGCTAAATGGAATGGTATGGGCCCTAAAGATCCATTGCGTGTAGGTCAAAAGCTAGTGATTTGGAAGGACTCAGACAAAGGTTCTGTGATCCGTACCGTTTTCTACAACGTTCGCTCTGGCGACACCATTAGCGGCATTGCAAGCAAGTTCAAAGTAAAAACGAACGACATCGTGAAATGGAACTCGCTACACAAGAAAAAATACTTACAACCAGGTCAAAAGCTTAAGTTGTACGTTGACGTAACGAAGGTAAGTGTATGAACCCATCAAGCAATCCACTTGTGATGCTGTTGGACATTTTTCGTTCTCCAACATCTTGTTTTCTTGCGCTTTATCAACGCGGTGGATGGGGATGGCAACCGTTCATCTTCCTGATGCTTAGTCCGTTTTTATTCTGGGGTGCTTACTTTTCGAATGTCGATTTCACGTGGCTCAGTGACCAACTTTCTGCGCAATTTCAGCAAATCGACCCGAAGCAGATTGAGCTATTAGAACCAAACACGCTAATGGCAAGCGCGATCATCAATGATGTATTCAACCGCTTTGCCACCTTACTATTGCTCGCGCTTTGGTTCTTTCTTGCAACAAAGGCAAGCAAACAACAATACGGTTACTGGAAATGGTTTGCCGCATCGTGTGCTATCTTATTCCCAGCAGTATTGGGCGATGTAGCAAGCTACGCGAGCTTGCTACTCAAACATGGTCAGGTAATGACTTACGCTGCCGATTTAAATAGCCTCAATGGTCTATTAAAGCTGCCTCTTACTAACGAATGGTCTCATTTCGCTAGCTCGTTACCTTTGCTTCTGCCTTGGTACATTGTGCTCGGCTACGGCGTTGTACTGACGTGGACGGAGTTTGAACGTGGCCAAGCTTTGGTGATTGCAAGCCTGCCATGGGTATTCTTCTACGTTATTTGGGCACTTTATATTGTGGTAACCTAAGCTAGTCATTTAACGTAAATGACAATAACAATGGGTTATGATCGGAAGCGTCGCTCTGCGGCGCTTTTGCGTACTTAAGCGTCAGACCTCGGTAAAACACATGGTCCAGTGGTAACCCTGTTATAAATTGGACTCGATGATCCGGCAAGAACGTCACCTCTTGTAAGTCCGCAGCCTTTAAGGCCTGCCTCATCGCATTAACGCGAGATTCACTCCAGCTATTGAAGTCTCCAGCAAATAGAATTGGCCCCACATGATGCTTTAAAAGCATTTCAAGCGCCGTTAACTGCGATACATACTCTTTTGTACCTACGGTGAAGTTAATCGCATGTACATTCACCACTGCGAGTTTCTCGCCATTACTCAAGTGATACTGGCTATATAATGCAGACTTAGGTAAGCGAAGCCACGGCTCTTTAGAGGTGTAAGCGCAGGCTTTTTCTGGTTGCCCTTGAGCAATACTAATTACACCGGCACCGCTACCCAGCGCCTTAAAAGCACTCACTTGATTACTAACCCAGCGACCATCCACCAACCACTGTTTAAATGATGGTGTCATGCTGGCTTCTTGCAATAACAGTAACTGCTTATCAGCAGAAAACTCATCGAGTGCACGTTGCCAGTTAGCCCGGTTCTGTTTGTAGATATTCCAGACAAGCACATTGATTTTGCCGTCATGATCGAGAGCTTTTGAATCGCTAAATTCGATGCACCTAATATCTTTTGTCAGCTCGGTACCTGTTTGAGTAATAATTTGCGGCTGATCTGGTACGGTGAAAATAACCTGGAAGCCAACCAATACCGCCATTACGAGAAAAGCTAACGCCAGAAAAAAACGCTTAAACATACGACAAACCTGAATGTAGGCACCCGAAATCTAGAACAACCAATCTCGGGTTAAATGATTTCACTAATAAGCAAACAACAAAAAAGGAGCCACTTGGCTCCCTTTTAGCATAATAAATACGAAACAGGTGACAAGAAACCTTAGATCGCGTCTTCGTCTTCTTCACCAGTACGAATACGAACCACACGCTCAATATCAGTGACGAATATTTTACCATCACCAATCTTACCAGTTTGCGCGGTTTCAATGATTGTCTCTACGCATTTATCAGCCACATCTTCTGTTACAACGATTTCGAGCTTCACTTTAGGTAGAAAGTCCACCATGTACTCTGCACCACGGTAAAGCTCGGTGTGACCTTTTTGGCGACCAAAACCTTTCACTTCAGAGACAGTCATCCCTGTAATGCCAACTTCAGCTAGCGCTTCTCGAACATCATCCAGTTTAAATGGCTTGATAATCGCTTCAATTTTTTTCATGTTCATCCCTTAAGCTTCAATCGATTGCGCTTATTATCGTTTAGCGTTTCGCAACATTCAATGTTTGTCTCTGATCCACCAGCGAAAATCCAGGCTGAGCAAATTAACATAGCGAATATCGTGAGTTGATAAAACCCAATGAGGACTGCTCAATGCCCAATCGTCCAAGCTTTTTTTACTTCAAACTTGCGTAGTAAGCCGCTAGGTTAGCGATATCTTCATCAGACAACAATGAAGCTTGAGCTTGCATCACAGCAGCAAGCCCACCTGTTCGCTCTTTGTTTTTATAAGCTTTAATTGAACTGATAATATATTGCTCATTTTGCCCTTTCAGATTTGGGTAACCCGGAATGACAGCAATACCATCAGCGCCATGACACGCCGCGCATACTCCCGACTTTGCTTGACCTGCTGCAGCATCTCCCGCAGCTAGAGCCTGCCCACTGAACATGGTTAACGCCACCATTGCACCCATGATTGTTTTCTTCATTGCTTCACCTAATCAATTATTATTTAAGGATTTTTATATTTTATAATCGACATTGTGGCATGAATTTTCATTACCTGCGCCAAATAAGTTCACAATCTTGACCATTAAACGCCTGATCAACGAACAGATCTGCCACAGCAACGACTCGGTCTTGGTACATTAAAATCGGAATTTGACGACGCAGCCAGCTTGGCACATTGTATTCTTGGAATAACTTCTTCAGTTTTCGACTATGATTACGCGTGGTTGGATGCGCTGATAAGCCTTCCGGATTGAAGGTCACGCGAAGCAATTCTGGCTGACTCGGTAGCGCAATCGTTGCGTTACTAGAACTCGTCGTTAAGGTCAGCTCCCCGAGTCCCTCAGGCAGCGACAAAGTCGCATCAACTTGAATCGTACTTTGCCACTTAGTGACATCAGCCGTTTCCTTTACCCAATAGAGACGATTTCGAAAACGGCGCACTTCACCTTGTTTAAGTTGTAGTTTGGGGTTGGCATCTTGCTGAGCTAATGCCACTTCATTCCAGATAAGATTGAGTTGTACCTGAGTCGGCATACTAGTATTAAGCTTAGCTAGCCACATACGAATTAAGCGCGCACGTGCTAATTCACTGTGCTTAGCCAGTTCTTCAATACTCAAACTTAGATCCGTTTGTAAAGCGCGTTCAAACACCGCGCTCAATAGTTCATCCAATAGCGCTTCTTGTTGAGCACATAAGCTTGCACTGCGCTGAACCGCTTGATGGATACTCGGCCAACGACCAGACAATTCAGGAACAACACAATGACGAAGAAAGTTACGATCATAACGGGTATCTTGATTGCTTTCGTCTTCCACCCACTCCAAGCCTAATTTAGTAGCGGCGTCTTCGATGGTCTTCCGCTTGATAGTAAGCAATGGTCGAACTAGAGATCCGCAAGAAAACGGCATACTCTCCGCCATCGAAGATAACCCTTTTGGCCCGCTACCGCGCTTAAGCGCAAGGAGAAAAGTCTCTATTTGATCGTCGGCATGTTGACCAGTCAACAGTATATCGCCTTCTTGAATGTACTTAGTTAAGGCTTGGTAGCGAGCTTCACGAGCAAGAAGTTCAATACTTTCACCATTGCTGATGTCTAAGCTCACTCGCTCGATCGAGCACGATATCCCCACTTGTTGTGCCCAAAGTAAGCATTTATCGGCCCAATTATCGGCATTCGAGCTTAAACCATGGTGCACATACACAGCGTGACACTCTACAGAGTGCGCTTGTTGGTAGCGACTGAGTAATTCGAGTAAAAGACGTGAATCCACTCCTCCGCTAAACGCCAAGACAACCTTAGTGCCTGATTGATAGTAGCGGCCGAGAACTTGAGCAAAATGCAGGTAAAGCGATTCCATAAACGATCCGATAGGTACAAAAAAGGGCTGGACTCTCATCCAACCCTTTCTATTTTAACTGTTATCACTTGAGATATCAGCTAACGCTTAATAGCAATCACCGAAATTAACAGTAACCGTAGCTCATTAGACGCTGGTAACGACGCTCACGTAGCGTCTCTTCATCCAATTGTTCTAGATCTTCTAGCTGACGAAGTAGTGTCGCTTTCATATTCGCTGCCATTTGAACATGATCGCGATGAGCGCCGCCTAGTGGCTCTTCAATGATTTCGTCGATCAGTTCAAGCTCTTTAAGACGCGGAGCAGTTAGACCCATTGCCTCTGCCGCTTGTGGCGCTTTGTCTGAATCACGCCATAAGATTGAAGCACAACCCTCAGGAGAAATTACTGAGTACGTAGAGTACTGAAGCATGTTCACATAGTCGCCTACACCGATTGCTAGTGCACCACCAGAACCGCCTTCACCAACAACGTTACAGATTACTGGCACTTTAAGACCAGACATCACTTTTAGGTTTTTCGCGATAGCTTCAGATTGACCACGCTCTTCTGCGCCCACACCTGGATACGCGCCAGCCGTGTCGATAAATGTGATGATCGGCATGTTGAAACGCTCTGCCATTTCCATCAAACGTAGCGCTTTACGGTAACCTTCTGGTTTTGGCATACCAAAGTTACGTTTCACTTTCTCTTTGGTTTCACGACCTTTTTGGTGACCAATGATCATCACAGGGCGGCCTTCAAGGCGAGCCATGCCACCCACAATCGCTTTGTCGTCTGCAAACGCGCGGTCACCCGCTAATTCATCAAACTCCTCAAAAGCGTGTTGGATGTAATCCAGCGTGTAAGGACGTAGTGGGTGACGAGCCAGTTGAGCTGTTTCCCATGCGCCTAGGTCGCTGAAGGTTTTTTTCTTCAGCTCTAAGCTTTTCTTCTCAAGCTGTTCGATTTCTTTATCCAGGTCAATCGCAGAATCACCACCGTGACGAGAGACATCACGTAATGCTTCAATTTTCGCTTCTAGTTCTGCAATTGGCTTTTCAAATTCAAGAAAGTTTAGGCTCATCTATGAATCCTTGTTTACTCAGCGTCTAACATATTGCGCTGAATTTTTAGTTAAATTCGAGTTCTACCTGGCTTTTGCCAAGTAACTGTTTTAAATCGTCGAGTAATGTATCACTTGGCGTTACTCGCCACTCGGTGCCCAATGTTAACCGCGCTCTGGCGTCGGCACGCTGGTAGTATACATTGACGGGTACGGTTCCGGCTTTGTGCGGTTCTAAAATACGGCTGAACTGCTCAAAAAACTGATCATTGATCTGATTTGCATCTATCGATACCGACAAACCACGAGCGTATTTCTCGCGCGCACTGCCAAGATCCATAACTTCACGCGCCGACATTTTAAGGCCACCGTTGAAGTCATCAAAGCTGACCTGTCCAGAAACGACCAAAATTCTGTCTTTTTCGAGAAGTTCAGCGTATCGATCCAGCGCATCTGAGAACAACATCACTTCCATACGACCACTTCGGTCATCCAGTGTCATAATACCAATTCGTGTACCACGCTTGGTCGTCATTACACGAGCGGCAATAACCAGGCCGGCTACCGTGACAGATTGATCGCGGCGAGTGGGCGTTGCGTCTTTTAGTCGACAACTGGTGTATTTGTTTAGTTCCTTTACGTAGGCGTTAATTGGGTGCCCTGTCAAATATAGGCCTAGGGTATCACGCTCGCCCTCTAACCACACTTTTTCTGGCCAAGGCGGAACCTGCGTATACTTATGCTCTACTTCTTCAGGTGCATCCGTTAGCACACCAAACATATCCGTTTGACCAAACGCCTCAGCTTGGTGATGTTGACTTGCTGCTTTTACCGCATCATTGAGTGACGCCATCATCGCCGCGCGGTGTGGGCCTAGTCGATCCAACGCGCCCGCGTAAATCAGCTTCTCTATCACTCGTTTATTGACACGTTTTAGATCAACTCGAGCACAGAAATCAAATAGGTCTTTAAAGTGACCACCTTTATTTCTCGCCTCAAGAATCGCATCGATAGGCCCCTCACCAACCCCTTTTATCGCACCAATACCGTAAACAATTGCGCCATTTTCATCAACATTAAAGCGATATAGGCCAGAGTTGATGTCTGGTGGCAGCACGGTAAGCTTCATACGGAAACACTCATCGACCAAGCCAACGACTTTTTCCGTGTTATCCATATCGGCTGTCATTACCGCAGCCATAAATTCGGCAGGATAATGTGTTTTCAGCCAAAGAGTTTGATAAGAAACCAATGCATAAGCAGCAGAGTGCGATTTGTTAAAACCATAACCGGCGAACTTCTCTACCAAGTCGAAGATTTTCATCGCCAACTCGCCATCGATACCGTTCTTTATCGCACCTTCTTCAAAGATAGCACGTTGTTTTGCCATCTCTTCTGGCTTTTTCTTACCCATTGCACGACGAAGCATGTCCGCACCACCTAGCGTGTAACCTGCTAAGATCTGCGCAATCTGCATTACCTGCTCTTGATACAGGATGATGCCGTAGGTTGGATCAAGCGTCTCTTTTAGCGACTCGTGTTGCCACTTTTCATCTGGATAAGAGATCGCTTCTCGACCATGTTTACGGTCGATAAAGTTATCTACCATGCCCGATTGCAAAGGACCCGGACGGAAGAGTGCTACCAATGCGATAATGTCTTCGAAACAGTCTGGCTGAAGTCGTTTGATCAGCTCTTTCATGCCTCGAGATTCAAGCTGGAATACTGCTGTCGTTTCAGAGTTTTGCAACAAACGGAAAGAGGCAGGGTCTTCTAACGGTATGGATTCAATTTGAACCGGTTCTTTCCCTTCTCGCTCTAGGCGTGGGTTAATCAGTCCTAACGCCCAGTCAATAATGGTTAAGGTACGTAAACCCAAGAAGTCAAACTTAACTAGGCCAGCGGTCTCAACATCGTTTTTATCAAATTGAGTAACCGGAAAGTGACCTTCAGCGTCTGCATAAATTGGCGCAAAATCGGTAATTGTTGTAGGTGAAATTACAACACCACCAGCGTGTTTACCGGCGTTTCGCGTACAGCCTTCCAAAATATGACACATGTCGATGAGTTCTTTAACTTCCTCATCGGCCTCATACAATTCAGGTAGTGCAGGTTCAGCTTTAAACGCTTTATCTAGCGTCATGCCTGGATCGGGCGGGATCAGCTTTGAAATACGATCAACAAAACCAAATGGGTGGCCCAATACGCGGCCAACGTCACGGATTACCGCTTTTGCCGCCATGGTACCAAACGTGATGATCTGAGATACCGCGTCGCGACCGTACATTTCCGCAACGTGGTCAATAACCTGGTCACGTTTATCCATACAGAAATCGACGTCGAAATCGGGCATCGAAACACGTTCTGGGTTCAAGAAACGTTCGAACAGCAAGTCATATTCTAGTGGATCCAGATCGGTGATTTTTAGTGCGTAAGCCACCAAAGAACCAGCACCGGAACCGCGTCCAGGACCGACAGGAATTCCATTATCTTTTGACCACTGGATGAACTCCATTACGATCAAGAAGTAACCAGGAAATCCCATTTGGTTGATAACATCTAGCTCTATCTGAAGACGTTCATCATATTCAGGGCGGCGACGTTTTCTCTCTTCCTCATCTGGAAATAGGAACTCTAAACGCTCTTCCAACCCCTCTCGGGATTTCATGACTAGGAACTCAGTCTCTTTCATCCCTTCGGTTGGGAAAGCTGGTAGGAAGTACTCCCCTAAGCGCACAGTCACGTTACAACGCTTCGCTATCTCGACACTGTTTTCTAACGCTTCAGGAATATCAGCAAACAGCTCGCACATTTCTTCTTCTGTACGAAGATATTGCTGCGGACTGTAGTTTTTTGGCCTACGCGGATCTTCTAATGTGTAACCATCGTGAATCGCTACGCGTATTTCATGAGCATCAAATAGGTCTGGACTCAGGAATACAACTTCATTGGTCGCCACTACTGGCAAGTCTTGCTGCTCTGCCAATTCAACCGCAAAGTGAAGATAAGTTTCTTCATCTGGACGACCGGTACGAAGTAGCTCAAGATAAAAGCGATCTGGAAAATGCTGTTTATAGAAATCAACACACCCTTGCACTATTTGACGGTTGCCTTTCAAAAGGCCGCGACCAATTTCTCCGCTTTTACCGCCGGATAATACAATCAGGCCTTCAGACATTTCAGCCAACCAGGCTTTGTCAATCACTGGGTGGTGTTGAACATGTCCACGTAAGTACGCTTTTGATATCAATAACGTCAGGTTCTTATAACCTACATTATCCGCCGCAAGCAAAGTCACTTGTGTCAGCTCTTCACCAAACTCGTCCGACTGCATTTTAAAGTCAGCACCAATGATCGGTTTAACACCACTGCCATGCGCCGTACCGTAAAACTTCACCAAACCACATAGGTTGGTAAAGTCGGTCAACGCCATTGCGGGCATACCGAGCTCAGCAACTTTCTTTACAATTGGCGGAACTTTGTTGAGGCCATCCACCATCGAGAAGTCACTATGAACACGCAGGTGGATGAATTTGGGATCTGACATTAACAGGTACCGTGTAACTCTATTTTGTTGGGGATTCTAACCTAAAGAGGTTGGGTTTATAACACCAATTAGATCGTTTGATTATTCTATGCCTAACGCTTTTTTTACTGGCTTGAAACTCTTGCGGTGTTCACTGATCACTCCGTGTTGCTCAATCGCTTCAAAGTGCACTTTAGTTGGGTAACCTTTGTGCTTCGCGAAGCCAAATTGTGGATGAAGTTTATCCAACTCTTCCATCTCTTGGTCACGCACGACTTTGGCAATAATGGAAGCCGCACTGATTTCGGCAACACGTAGATCGCCTTTTACTACAGCTTGAGCATCCATTGGCAGCTCCGGACAACGGTTACCATCAATCAACACCAAATCAGGTTGAACCTGTAACCCCGCCACTGCACGCTGCATCGCAACCATAGTCGCCTGCAAAATATTCAGTTGATCGATTTCTTCAGGAGAACAACGCCCGACCGCCCACGCCAATGCTTTTTCTTTGATTTCAGGAAGCAGCGCCATGCGTTTCTTTTCGGTCAATTTTTTCGAATCGTTCAACCCTTCAATAGGATTGTTAGGATCAAGGATAACCGCAGCGGTGACGACGTCTCCTACCAAAGGGCCACGTCCTACCTCGTCGACTCCGGCCACAAGCTGATAACCTTGCGGATATTCAAACGGAGGGAGTTCAACTTTGGTTTTGGTCACTTTTGGTTTAACAGCCATGATAAATCTCTATTTCTCAATCAGTTTTAGAACCGCGTTTGCGGCTTGTTGGTCCGCATCTTTACGAATCCAATGATGCATTTCCGTAAACTTATCTAACATCGGTTTATTGTCGCTTTCCAATAAGCGAGAAACCTCAGTAAACAAATTGTCTGGTGTGCACTCATCTTGTAGATATTCTTTGACGAGCTCATCATCCGCCAAGATATTCGGCAATGACACATACTTCGTTTTCAATAGACGTTTAGCTAAAAAAGCAGTAAATGCATTCACACGATAACCCACCACCATTGGACGCTTGAGAAGCATACACTCCAACGCTACGGTACCGGAGGCCAACATCACGGCATCGGATGCGGTGATGACGTTGCGTGCGGTGTCATCAACTAACTTGAAGTCCAACTCTGGCGCTAGCTCTTTCCATGCTTGTTCAAACTGCTCACGGCGTTTTTGATTAACAAGCGCGACAACAAACCCCAGTTCTGGAAATTTTTTATGGAGTAACTTGCAGGTTTCAATAAATGGCTCTGAGAGCATTTTTAACTCGCTACCACGACTGCCTGGCAGGACAGCAAGCCACTTTTTATCTTGTTCTAAACCAAGCAACTCACGTGCAGGCGCTTGTTCTGATTCTAGTGGGATGGCATCAGCCAAGGTATGACCAATGAACTCGCAAGGTACATTAAATTTGTCGTAGAACGCTTTCTCAAACGGAAGAAATGCTAGTACCAAGTTCGTTGCCGCTTCTATTTTAAAGATGCGCTTCTGACGCCAAGCCCAAACAGACGGACTCACGTAATGAACGGTTTTAATGCCCGCTTGCTTGAGGTCAAGCTCCAAGCGTAAGTTGAAGTCAGGAGCATCGATCCCGATGAAAACATCAGGCGGATTCTGAGTAAAATACTGAACGAGCTCAGCTTTCACTTTAAGAAGTCTCGGTAAGCGGCCTAAAACCTCGACTAATCCCATCACCGCAAGCTCTTCCATATCAAACAGAGACTCGCAACCTTGGGCTATCATTTTCGGACCGCCAATGCCTACGAACTCTGCGTCTGGATATTGCTGCTTTACTGCTTTGATAAAGCCTTCACCTAGCGTATCGCCAGACAATTCTCCGGCAATGATGCCAATACGTAATGGTCTTTCCATATCTACTTCGCTATTTTTCCTGTGCGCTATGGATAACGGTTTGCCTTATCCATAAAACACAAAAAGATCGTAACCTCAAATTCGGTCACGATCTTTTTATTTATTGGTTCATTCGCCAATTAACGAATAATGCCACGTTCCGTCGTTTCCAGAATATCTGAGAAACGCTTCACTGCTGGCCACTCTTGAGCCATTTCAGCTAGAATAGGCTTCACTTCTTCTAGCGTCTTACCTGAACGGTAGATTTCTTTATACGCTTTTTGTAGCGCACGAATCTCTGGTTTCTCAAAGCCATTACGCTTCAAGCCAACAAGGTTCAAGCCGAAAGGTGTGGCGTGGTTACCTTGCGCGAGTACGTAAGCTGGGACATCTTGCACTACTGCTGAACAGCCGCCAATGTACGCGTAAGCGCCCACTGTACAAAACGGATGAATCGCAGACAGTGCCATCACACCGGCATAATCATCAACAGTAACGTGACCACCAAGAATCGAGTTATTACCGATATGAGTGTGGTTACCAATAACAACATCATGCGCAACGTGTGCATTCACACACAATAAGTTGTCATCACCAATGATCGTGGTTGCTTTGTCTTGCACTGTGCCGCGGTGAACTTGGACCGCTTCACGAATGACGTTACGATCACCGATAACCACAGTTGTGTCTTCACCACCGTATTTTTTGTCTTGGTTTTCTTCACCAATGACAGCATGTGGGAAAATACGGTTATCTTTGCCAATAGTTGTGTGACCTTTGATCACAACGTGAGACATCACTTCTGTGCCTTCACCAATTTCAACCGTAGAGGTGATGTACGTAAAAGGACCTACTGTTACGTTAGCACCAATTTTGGCGCCCTCTTCTACCACCGCTGCCGGGTGGATTTTAGCGGTTTCATGAATCATATTAAAACTCTCGACGAGCACACTTCAGTTCTGCAGAACATACCACTTCGCCGTCAACTTTTGCTACACCGCTAAATGCAGCAATGCCGCGACGTTCTTTCAGAAATTCTACCTCAATAACCAATTGGTCGCCCGGAACCACTGGTTTACGGAATTTCGCGCCGTCTACGCTTGCAAAGTAGTACAGTTCATTTTCTGTTGGTGCACCAAATGATTTAAATGCAAGTAAGCCTGTTGCCTGAGCCATTGCTTCTAAAATCAAAACACCTGGGAATACTGGTAGTTGAGGAAAGTGACCTGTGAACTGAGGTTCGTTAACCGACACGTTTTTAATCGCGTGAAGGTACTTCTCTTCTTGGAAGTCTATCACTCGGTCGATCAATAAGAATGGGTAGCGATGAGGTAGTAGCTCTTGAATTTCAGAGATGTTCATCGTTTTCTTTTCAGTAGTCAAAGTCGTCTTCCTATATCAATTTTTTGCCGCCAAGATGGCAAACGTGGCAACAGGTCGTAAAGCCGAATCGCTTTGCAATATACTAGCAAAATACGCACCATCTTGGAGTTAAATCTACTTAGAGCGCGTCATTATAGAAGAAAAAGACCCGCATTTCGCGAGTCTTCGTACAGAATATGGAACTAGAGCCTGTTAGCTTTCACGTTAAATACAGAGCGAAAGATAACTTGTTCTAAATTTCTTCTTTCTGTTCCAGCTGTTTTTCAACCGCTTTCAGGCGCTTATTCATCTCATCAATACGGTGAACTCGAGTTGCAGTTTTACGCCACTCTCTGTTCGTTTGTAGTGGAATACCTGATGAGTAAAGGCCTTTTTCTTCGATACTGCGCATTACCATGCCCATACCTGTAATCGCCACACCATCTGCGATAGTGATATGGCCATTCAGAACAGACGCGCCGCCAATCTGGCAGTACTTACCAATTTTTGTACTGCCCGCGACAATAGTACCACCAGGCATCACGGTACCATATCCGATCTGCACGTTGTGCGCGATTTGAAGTTGGTTATCCAGAATGACATTGTCTTCAATGATAGTATCTTCGAGTGCACCGCGGTCAATCGTAGTACAAGCACCAATCTCAACGCGGTTACCGATACGCACTGAACCAAGCTGAGGAATTTTAATCCACTCGCCTTTGTCATTCGCGTAACCGAAGCCATCAGAGCCAATGACGGTACCCGATTGAACGAGACAGTCATCACCCAATGACACTTCATGGTAGATAGTGACATTAGCCCAAAGCTTGGTGTTATTCCCTAGCTTGGCGTTCTTACCGATAAAACAACCAGCACCAACACTTACGTTGTCGCCGAGTTCCACGCCCGTTTCAATCACAGCGTTAGCGCCGATTGTAACGTTCTCACCCATCTTAACGTCAGCGGCAATCACAGCACTTGGTGCAATATCGTCTGCCGGTTTTGGTGTGGTATCCATCGCTTGGACCACACGAGCAAATGCGACATAAGGGTCTGAAACCACTAGCGCATTTCCAACGCATTGATCTTTATGCTCAGCCTTTACCATAACAACGGTAGCTTGGCACTCAGAAAGGTGTTTTGCGTATTTTGGGTTAGACAAGAAGGTTACGTCACCTTCTTGTGCTTTATCCATTGGAGCAACACGGCTTACAACGAGAGACTCGTCACCAAACAGCTCACCCCCGGTAATTGTCGCCAATTCGGCTAATGTTAATGTCTTCATAACTTCTTATTTTAGAGCTTTAATTACGTCTTCAGAGATATTGTATTCTGGCTTGCCGTACTGCAAAGCAGAGATATCAATCACAAGATCGTAACCATTTTTGTCTGCGACTTTCTTAACTGCATCTTGAATCGTTTTGAAAAGCTTCGCTTTTTCTTCAGCTTCACGACGCGCACTTGCTTTTTCAAGTGCTTGTGCTTTCACTTTGTACTCGCTGTCTAGCTTCGCGATATCGATACGTAGCTTTTCAACTTCGTCTTGACCCAAAAGCTCGCCGTCACGTTGTAGCTTCTCAATCTTTGTTTTAGCTTGTGCTTGGATTGACTTCAGTTCATCAGCTTTGCTTTTGAAGTCTTTCTGCATTTTTTGTAGTACAACTTCACGTTGAGGAAGAGCTTGAAAAACTTGAGCTGTATTTACGTAAGCAATTTTCTGTGCAGCTTCTGCCGCATTTGCAAACATTGAAGAGCTCAGTACAAGAAGGCCAATCCCAGCCGCTTTGATCATTTTATTCAAAATATTTTCCTCTTTAGAAAGTTCTACCGATAGTGAATGTGAAGAACTCTTCATCATCGCCATCAAATTTCTTAATTGGTTTCGCTAGTGAGAATACTAGTGGCCCCATTGGAGACATCCACTGCAACGCCGCACCGTAAGAAGAACGGTAGTTGGTTGGATCTGAGTAATCGTAGTAGTAACGGTCACCATATTCCGCACCTGAATCGCGGTAGTCAAACTCCGTATCCCAAACACTTGCCATATCAAAGAAGATACTGGTACGAATTTGGTTTTGTACTTCTTCTGATGCAAATGGTGTTGGGACAATCAACTCAACACTTGCTAGCGCTACGGCGTTACCACCAACAGAGTCATCTGTTGCTGTATCTGCGCCATTGTTTGAACCAGATGTATCACGGTAAACTGCTTTAGGACCAACAGAGTTTGAGCCAAAGCCACGAAGCGATGTAAAGCCACCTGCGTAGTAGTTTTCGTAGAATGGGAACAAGTTATCGTTACCATCCGTTTGACCGTAACCATTACCGTAACCTAAGCGGCCACGGAACAAGAGGGTAAACTCGTGCTTTTTAGTCAATGGCACATACTGGCGAACATCGTACTGCATTTTGAAGTATTGAACGTCAGAGCCAGGTACGGTCATTTTATAGAATGCACGCTGATGGTTACCTGCCGTAGGGAAATAGCCACGGTTTAAGTTATTACGTGTCCAAGAGATATTGAAGTCGAAGTCGTTTGTGTTCAACGCTCCACTAGAATCAATGTTGTCTGCTTGTGCTCGTAAGAACTGCTCTACCTGCAAGTAAGGCGATAAGTTACCGATCTTGTTGTGCGTATAACCGACACCGAATTCAAAACGGTTCAACTCATCGAATGGGAAGCCCCACGTTAAGCTCGCGCCATAGCTTTCGTTGGTATAGTCAACGATATTGGCTTCTTTCGCTTCAAATTCGTTATAGAAAACCTTACCACCTAAGCTTACACCGTCTAAGTTCCAGTACGGATCACGGTAATCTAGACTGATGTTTTTCTGGTAGTCATTCATCATCGCATTGATACCAACACGGTTACCGCTACCAATAAAGTTATCTTGTTGCAGGCCAACCTGGAAGCTCACACCCGATTCTGTACCGTAGCCAACACCGAAGTTAACGCTACCAGAGTTCGCTTCTTTGACAGAGTAAACTAGGTCAACTTGATCATCACTACCAGGAACTCGAACCGTCTGTACTTCAACATTTTCAAAGTAGCCCAAACGGTTTAGACGAGTTTTACCCGTTTCAATCGATTTCGAGTTCAACCAACTGCCTTCCATCTGACGCATTTCACGACGAAGGACTTCATCTTTGGTTGAGTTATTACCCGTGAAGCGAATATCACGAACATAAATTCGGTTACCCGGGTCTACGTTAACGACCAAAGAAACTTCTTGATTCTCGTCGTCAAACTCTGGAATGGTATTCACTTGAGGATAAGCATAACCGGACTCACCAAGCACACGCTTAATTCCTTCTTCCATTGAAGTCACCAACGAGCCGTTGTATGTCTCATTGTCTTCAAATGGCACAAGTCTTTCGAACGTCGCTTCCTCACCAATCAAATCACCACGGAACTTCACGTCCTTAACGGTGTAAACCTCGCCCTCTTCTAGACCAAGAGTAATGTATACCCCTTTCTTGTCAGGAGAGATTGCAACTTGTGTCGAATCAACGTTAAATTTTAAGTAACCACGATCCAGGTAGAATGATTTGAGTGCTTCAATATCACCTGCAAGAACTTGCTTTTGATACTTTTCATCAGAAAGGAAATTCCACCACGGCACATCAACATTTAAGTTAAAGCGCGAAAGCAGTTCTTCATCACTGAACACTTCATTACCGATAAAGTTGATTTGCTGAATTTTTGCCGACACACCTTCAGTAAAGACAAACTTAAGATCAGAACGATTACGTGGTAGTGGAGTCACCACCGCTTTTACTGTTGCGTTGTATTTACCTACGCTGTAGTAAAAGTCTTCTAAGCCTTTTTCAATGTTGCTTAGCGTGGTGCGGTCAAGCGCTTCACCTTCACGAACGCCAGACGCGTTCAGGTTTTCTTGTAGCTGCTCGTCCTTGATTGCTTTGTTACCTGAAAAAGAGATGCTTGCAATGGTAGGACGCTCTTTGACTTGAACCATCAGAACACCACCGTCACGCAACACTTTCACATCTTCAAAGTTACCAGATGCATACAGGGCGCGGATAATTTCTGCAACATCGCCTTGGCCAATGGTATCACCGACACGTACAGGCATTTTCAACAATGCAGCACCCAGTGCTACACGCTGCAATCCATCGATTTCAATATCTTGAACTACGAAGTTCTCTGCTCCATTTGCAGATACACTGGTCGCCAGTAAACTTGCAAATAGAATTCGCTTAATCGCCATACTTGTTCTAATTATTCCTTGCTACTGCTTTTGTCTCTGAACTATCACAGACGAGTAAAATCATTAAATAGCGCTAACGCCATGAGCGAGAAGATGATCGCACCACCAATTCTAAAGCCCATTTCCTGCACTTTCTCAGGAACAGGACGTCGAATGACTGCTTCAATTGCAAAAAACAACAAATGACCGCCATCCAACATTGGTAAAGGAACGAGATTAATAATACCTAGGTTAACACTAATTAGAGCCAGAAAACCTAAAAAGTAGACCAAACCATAATCTGCTGTCGCGCCTGCGCCTTTGGCTATTGATATTGGTCCACTCAGATTATTCAGACCAACGTCTCCAACAATCAGCTTCTTAAGCATGCTGATTGTCAAACCAATGACTTGGCCAGTTTTGTCTACTGCTTTACCTATTGACTCGAATACACCAAACTGAAGATCGAAGCGATAACTTTCTGGCCATTCTGCGACTTTAGGTGCAATACCTGCAAAACCAACGACTTCTTTGTTAGCTAGCTCACGGCTACCGGGCGTCAGCGTCAATGTTTGCTCATAACCCTGACGTAACACCGTCAATTCAAGCGGTGTATCAGGATTAGAACGAACCGCTTCAACCACTTGCTTCCATTCGGTTACGCGTTGTTGACCAATTGCGACAACCTCATCACCTGGAAGCACACCGGCTTTTTCCGCCGCTCCACCTTGCGAGACCTGCTCGATAACTCGATACACCTCCGGTGTATACGGAGCAAAACCTAACGACTGCATCGCTGACTGAGTTTCTGGGTCGAACTTCCACTCACGTAAATCGAGCGTTTTCGTTACTTCTGAACCAACTTCATTCGCTGACGTTAGTGTTACCGTCATCAAATCATCGCCAATATGAGAAATCAATCCCATATTTACTGATTCCCAATCCGGAGTTTTGATACCAGATATCGATTTAAGTTCCATTCCAGATTCAATTCCAGCTTCCGCAACAATCGAATTGGGCGTAACTTCACCAATTACAGGCTTAACAGCAGGGATACCAATTAGAAATACCAGCCAATAGGCAAAAATTGCGAAAAGAAAATTAAAGATGGGGCCAGCCGCAACAATAGAGGTTCGCTTCCATAACGGCTTCTTATCAAACGCTAGGTGCTTCTCATGTTCTGGCACCTCATCGACACGGCTATCAACCATTTTCACATAGCCGCCGAGAGGGATCATTGAGATGCTGTACTCCGTTCCGTCTTTGCCTACTTTACTCCAAATAGACTTGCCGAAACCGATTGAAAACTTTTCAACTTTAACGCCGCAACGGCGAGCAACCCAAAAATGCCCAAATTCGTGCACGGCAACAAGAATGCCCAGTGCGACGATAAAAGAAATGAGATTCCACAATATACCAGTCATCAGCTACGCTCGCGTATGGTTTCTAGGGCAATAGTTCGTGCCATTCTATCTAGCTCGAGCAAGCTTTCCAAGCTATTCGCATTCTCAGCTTTGCAGCTTGCGTTGATTTTATTCAACACAGACTCATTGATGCGAGCAATATCGGTAAAACCTAGTCTGTTATTTAAAAATGCATCAACAGCGACTTCATTAGCTGCATTCAATGCTGTTGTTGCGTGTTGACCTTCATAACAGGCATCAATTGCGAGTTTTAAACATGGGTAACGAGCAAAATCAGGCTGCAAAAACGTCAGCTCACCAACTTTCGTGAAGTCTAGCGGCTTAACCCCAGCTTCCACTCTTGACGGGTATGACATGGTGAGCGCAATTGGCGTCGCCATATCCGCTTCTCCCATTTGTGCCAAGACCGAACCATCACGATACTGAACCATAGAATGAATTACCGATTGAGGATGAATAACCACCTTCAGTTGTTCGCGAGCAGCATTAAATAGCCACTTAGCTTCGATATACTCAAGGCCTTTATTCATCATCGTGGCAGAATCAACAGAAATTTTTGGCCCCATCGACCAGTTTGGATGAGCAATCGCCTGCGCGGGTGTCACCTGCTCCAGTTCTGCGATGTCAGTGTAACGGAAAGGACCACCAGATCCAGTCAACAAAATATGAGAAATGCCATGTTCTTGTAAATTGCAACGACCTAGATTGGTTTGTACTTGCTGTGGTAAACATTGGAAAATGGCGTTGTGTTCACTGTCGACGGGAAGTAGCTCTGCGCCAAATTCTTCTACAGCATCAATAAAAAGCTGGCCTGACATTACAAGTGCTTCTTTATTTGCCAACAAGACTCGCTTACCTGCTTTCACGGCAGCCATAGTAGGCAATAAGCCGGCTGCTCCTACAATAGCAGCCATTACACTGTCGACCTCGTCCAGCGAAGCAATATGGCATAGCGCATCAACACCACCTAGCACTTCGGTACTTGGTGAAACCGAGTGTAGCTCAGCTTGAAGTTGAGATGCCGCAGCTTTATCTGCCATGACCGCATATTTAGGTTGCCACTGACGACATAGACCGATCATCTTTTCAACGTTAGTGCTTGCCGCTAAGGCAACGACAGAAAACAGATCTGGGTTTTGTTCGACCACTTTAAGCGTGCTTGCACCAATTGATCCAGTAGCACCAAGAATCGTTAACTTTTGCATGTTGTAAGACCGTTAGAAAGCTCAGGAGCGACGACGCCGCTCCTGATAAATTAGAATACGTAGTAAAGAAGAGCAAAAACTGGGAATGCTGCGGTTAGGCTGTCGATACGATCTAGCACACCACCGTGCCCTGGGATAATGTTACTGCTGTCTTTAATGCCTGAGACACGTTTGAACATACTTTCAACCAGATCACCAAGCACTGAAATAACGACAGTCACTAGCGTAATCAGCACCATATGGACAGGGCTAGTGAACTGGATGTCGAACCAATCAGCAAATGCCCACGCTACGATTAATGCCGTGATAATGCCACCAATTAGCCCTTCAATAGTTTTATTGGGGCTTACATGAGGAGCCATCTTACGTTTGCCTAAGCTTTTGCCTGCAAAGTAGGCGCCGCTATCTGCAGCCCATACCAAGAAACAAACGTACAACACAAGCTTTGCGCCGTGGTATGGATCTACAGTGATGTCATACGCTCTGAGAATAATCACACTCCAAAGGAATGGGATTAATGTCAGAAAACCAAATACATGACGTAAAACAAAATTACTTTGCCAAGATTTCGTCGTTTTGGGGTAAGTAATCGCCATTAAGCTAGCAATAATCCACCAAACAAAACCAATACCCAAGACGACATAATGAGGTGTCGTTAAGTGATTGAGGCTATATGCATCAGGCGAGATGTATAGAAAACTAAGTCCGGTAATAATGATTGCCGGCACAAGGGCAACAATGCGAGAGTTGCTTCCTGTAAACTGAGTCCACTCCCAAAAACCTAATAGCGTTATTGCAGTTAAAGCGGCAATAAAGCCCATTAGCGGTAATTTAAAAATGCCTAAAATAACCAGGGGAGCTAAAATTAGCGCTGTTATTATTCTCTGTTTCAAACTAACTAGTCCTTATTGAGCTGCCATCAATGCCTTTATTTGTTCACCTGTACAGCCAAAACGACGTTCTCGGTTGATAAACCAAGTTACAGCTTCTACCAAACTGTCTTCATCGAATTCTGGCCAGTACTCTGGTGTAAAGTACATTTCTGCATAAGCCATTTGCCACAACATAAAGTTGCTGATGCGGCACTCTCCACTGGTGCGAATTAAAAGATCCACTTCCGGTAGGTCTGCCATGGTCAAATGCTCAGTGATTAGCTGCTCATTGATATCCTCTACACGAATTTCACCGTTACGTGCTTTTAGCGCTAACGTTTTAGCAGCTTCTGTGATGTCCCATTTACCGCCATAGTTGGCTGCAATGTTGATCACCATACCCGTGTTATCTGCCGTTAGGTTTTCTGCTTCTACAATTTTCTTTTGTAGACGCTCACTAAATCGACTGGTATCACCGATCACGCGCAACCGTAAGTTATTTTTGTGTAGTTTTTTTACTTCACTAGACAGGACCGTGATAAACAGTTCCATCAAAAGACCCACTTCTTCCTCCGGACGACGCCAGTTTTCACTACTAAAAGCAAACAGCGTCATGGCTCTAATGCCTAGTTTTGAAGCAGCAGCCACGGTCTTACGAACGGCACTAACGCCTTTTTTATGACCAAATACGCGAGGTTTTCCTTTGGACTTAGCCCAACGGCCATTACCGTCCATAATGATGGCAATATGCTTAGGAAGGGAATCAGAGAAGGCTTGAGAATTTTGCATAGGGAGTTAATTGAGTTCCATCAGTTGGATAGACTAACATAAAAAAACGCTGAGCTGTGAGCACAGCGTTTTCCAACAGTGATGTGTGTGGGAGTATTAAACTTCCATCAACTCTTTTTCTTTTGCAGCAAGAACTTCATCGATCTTCTTAACTGCAACGTCAGTTAGCTTTTGAATTTCGTCTTGTGCTTTACGGTCTTCATCTTCAGAGATTTCTTTATCTTTTAGAAGCGCTTTAAGATCGTTGTTTGCGTCACGACGGATGTTACGAACAGCAACACGACCACCTTCAGCTTCACCACGGACGATCTTAACTAGGTCTTTACGACGTTCTTCCGTTAGCGGTGGAAGTGGAACGCGGATGATAGTGCCAGCTGACATAGGGTTTAGACCAAGGTCAGACGTCATGATCGCTTTTTCTACTTTCGGCGTCAGCTCTTTATCAAAAACCGTGATTGCAAGTGTACGTGCATCTTCAGCAATAACGTTTGCTACTTGGTTTAGAGGTGTTGCTGCACCGTAGTATTCTACAGAAATACCAGATAGTAGGCTTGGGTGTGCACGACCTGTACGAATTTTAGAAAGGTTGTTCTTAAGCGCTTCAACGCTTTTATCCATGCGCTCTTGCGCGTCTTTTTTGATTTCGTTAATCACAGTTTCACCTTAAAAATGTCATCTTTCCTGAAGAAAGCCTAAAACGGTTGAGCAAAGCAAGCACCACCCTAACGCTTTGGAGTGGCACCTTAAGCCAAGCTTATTCGTTGATGAGCGTGCCTTCTGCTTCGCCCATAACCACGCGACGTAGTGCGCCTGGCTTGTTCATATTAAATACGCGGATTGGCATTTTGTGGTCACGAGCTAGCGTAAACGCCGCCAAGTCCATAACTTTCAGCTCTTTATCCAGAACTTCTGCATAAGATAGCTTATCATACAGCTCTGCGTCTGGGTTTGCTACAGGGTCAGCAGTAAATACACCATCAACTTTCGTCGCTTTTAGTACGACATCCGCTTCAATTTCGATACCACGTAAACAAGCAGCAGAATCCGTTGTAAAGAACGGGTTACCAGTACCAGCAGAGAAGATGACAACTCGGCCTTGGCGAAGCTCACGGATCGCATCAGCCCAATTATAGTCGTCACATACGCCTTTTAGAGGGATTGCAGACATAACGCGCGCATTTACGTATGCACGGTGAAGAGCATCACGCATCGCTAGGCCATTCATTACTGTAGCAAGCATACCCATGTGGTCACCAACTACGCGGTTCATACCAGCTTCAGCTAGGCCTGCACCACGGAACAAGTTACCGCCACCGATAACTACACCAACCTGAACACCCAGTTCAACCAGTTCTTTAACTTCTTGTGCCATACGATCAAGGACCGCAGGATCAATACCAAAACCGTCTTCACCTTGAAGAGCTTCACCACTCAGTTTTAATAGAATACGTTGATACGCTGGTTTAGGGTTCGTAGTCATGGAGTTTACCTTCCAAAGAGAGTTGTTGATTAACAGTCATGAATAGACACAACTTCAGTTATGGCTATTCATCACGGCTAATCGTTCACTGCTCATAAAAAGACCGCAGCCTTGGCTACGGTCTAATCTTTATACAGTCTCTAAGGATTAACCTTTTTGAGCTGCTGCAACTTCTTCAGCGAAGCTCATTTCTTCTTTCTTCTCGATACCTTCACCTACTTCTAGGCGAACGAACGTAGAAACTGAAGCGCCTTTTTCTTTCAGCATTTCGCCTACAGTTTTCTTAGGCTCCATGATGAAAGCTTGACCTGTTAGAGAGATCTCGCCAGTGAATTTCTTCATGCGGCCAACAACCATCTTCTCAGCGATTTCAGCAGGCTTGCCTTCGTTCATTGCGATTTCAACTTGAACCGCTTTCTCTTTTTCTACTACGTCAGCTGGTACGTCTTCTGGGTTAACGAACTCTGGCTTAGAAGCAGCAACGTGCATTGCAACGTGCTTAAGAGTTTCTGCGTCGCCTTCACCAGCAACAACAACACCGATTTTCTCACCGTGACGGTAAGAAGCGATTGCAGTGCCTTGAACGTATTCTACGCGACGGATAGTGATGTTTTCACCGATTTTAGCTACTAGAGCTACACGTGCGTCTTCGAATTGTGCTTGTAGTTCTTCAACAGAAGCTTTTGAAGCTAGAGCTGCAGCTGCAACTTCTTCTGCGAATGCAGTGAAGTTACCGTCTTTAGCAACGAAGTCAGTTTGGCAGTTAACTTCAAGAAGAACAGCAACGCCGTTTTCTTCTTTGATGATGATTGCGCCTTCAGCTGCAACGTTACCAGCTTTCTTAGCTGCTTTCGCTGCGCCAGATTTACGCATGTTTTCAATTGCTAGTTCGATGTCAGCGTTTGCTTCTACAAGCGCTTTCTTACATTCCATCATGCCAGCGCCAGTACGCTCGCGAAGTTCTTTAACTAGAGCAGCAGTTACAGTTGCCATTCTGTCTTCCTCGTTTGATTCGAAATAAGGTAAAAAACAGGGGCCTAACATTGTCGGCCCCCATTGCTAACTATAACTTAGTTTATGCTACACAAAGGTTTCACATAGACCAAGTGTGACACAGAGCCGCTATTATTCAGCTTCTACGAAACCGTCTTTTTCAGCAACTGCAGCTACGTCTTTGTTACGACCTTCAGATACTGCTGAAGCAGCAGCGTTCAGGTATAGCTGTACAGCGCGGATCGCGTCGTCGTTACCTGGGATTACGTAGTCAACGCCGTCTGGGTTAGAGTTAGTATCTACCACAGCGTATACTGGAATACCTAGGTTGTTAGCTTCTTTAATTGCAATGTGTTCGTGATCAGCGTCGATTACGAATAGAGCGTCTGGTAGGCCGCCCATGTCTTTGATACCACCAAGAGATTTCTCTAGCTTCTCCATTTCGCGAGTACGCATTAGAGCTTCTTTCTTAGTTAGTTTGTCAAAAGTACCGTCTTGAGATTGAGTCTCTAGTTCTTTTAGACGCTTGATAGACTGACGAACTGTTTTGTAGTTTGTAAGCATACCGCCTAACCAGCGGTTGTTTACGTAAAACTGGTTGCTTGCGATTGCAGCTTCTTTAACAGCTTCAGATGCAGCGCGCTTAGTACCTACGAATAGAACCTTACCTTTCTTCTCGCCAACTTTAGCTAGTTCAGCTAGAGCGTCGTTGAACATTGGTACAGTTTTTTCTAGGTTGATGATATGAACTTTGTTACGAGCGCCAAAGATGAATGGCTTCATTTTTGGGTTCCAGTAACGAGTCTGGTGACCGAAGTGAACACCAGCTTTTAGCATATCGCGCATTGATACAGTTGCCATTTTAAAATCCTCTATGGGGTTAGGCCTCCACATTCCCCATAACTCCGACCAAGCTTCTGCTCAGCACCCCGGAATATGTGACGGAATGTGTGTGATTTAAAGATAAAAGGTTATTCGGATGAAGCTTGCTTCGCCGCTTAACTTTGCTAAACGAAGAGAACAGTCCTCTATTCCGGCGCGCTTTATACCATATTTTAGCTCACTGTGGCTAGTAAAAATTATTTCTTCACCGAGCCACTTTCTCCTATTTATAAGCAAAACTTTAAACATATGATCGAATTAAGAATGATGCATATTCCTATCTAACTTGGGTTAACGCCCCGATGTCTGATAGAATGCGGCCATTCGCACGTTTACGTGCTTAGGAATAAGTAGAGAAAGCCAATGTCAATCAAGATTAAAACTGCTGAAGAAATAGAACGCATGCGCATTGCGGGCAAGCTAGCCGCAGAGATTCTAGAAATGATCGAACCACACATCAAAGTTGGTGTGACGACAGAAGAGTTAAACAAAATCTGTCATGAGTACGCTCTAGAAAAAGGCGCATACTCTGCTCCGCTTGATTACCATGGTTTCCCTAAGTCGATCTGTACTTCAATCAACCATATCGTATGCCACGGTATTCCAGCGGAAAAAGACGAAATCGGTAGCAACGGCCAAATGAAGCCGGCGGTACTAAAAGATGGCGACATCTTAAACGTTGATATTACCGTAATCGTTCCAAATGATGAGAATGCCGATCTGAGCGTGCGTCCTCAGGGGTACCATGGTGACACTTCTAAGATGTTCCTAGTCGGTGATGTTTCGCCTGCAAACAAACGTCTGTGCATGGTAGCTCAAGAAGCACTGTATGTTGGTATGCGTACCGTTAAGCCAGGTTCAACGGTTGGTGACATCGGTACAGCTATCGAGAAGTACATCAAAGAGAACAACAAGAACAATCCTCGCAACAAGTTTTCTATTGTGAAAGACTTCTGTGGTCACGGTATCGGCGATGAGTTCCATGAAGAACCACAAGTGGTTCATTACAAGAACAAAGACCGCCGCGTATTAAAAGAAGGCATGTGCTTTACTATTGAGCCGATGATTAACGCTGGTAAATTTGGTTGCTCTGTTGATGCACAAGATGACTGGACTGTTTACACGGGCGACGGCAAGAACTCTGCGCAATGGGAACATACCATTGTAGTAACAAAAGAAGGTTGTGAAGTACTAACGCTTCGTAGCGACGATACGATTCCTCGCCTAATGAAAAACGCGTAAAGCTGACGACCACTCGTTGTTTACTATATCCCTGCTTCGGCGGGGATATTTTTTATCTGCCGCAAATTTGTTAGATTGTTATTAGATTAGCTTGCACGGATGGCAAATATGACACTTCAGTCCCCTCTTACCTTTTCCGATGAACAAATCAATATCGGTGAACTCAAACAAGAATTAGAGAAGTTTAGCTCTAATCAAAACCAAGAGTTTCTCAATCATCATCCGGTAACAAGCTTGGTTTTAGCCAGAGCTGAATATATGGATCTGCTTCTCAATCGTTTGTGGCAACATTTTGGTTTCAAGGATATTTACAACATTTCCCTAGTTGCCGTTGGTGGCTACGGACGAGGCGAGCTGCATCCGCTCTCCGATATCGATATTTTGATTCTGTCGAACAATAAACTGCCAACCGCGTTAGAAGCAAAAATCAGCGAATTCATTACGCTGTTGTGGGATTTAAAACTCGAGGTCGGACACGCTGTTCGCACCGTTACTGAATGTGCTGAAATTGGTAAAGCCGATCTAACGGTCGCGACAAACCTGCAAGAAGCGCGACTGCTGTGTGGAAGCGAGGACACCTTTCAGGCACTGAAGAAAGTCGTGTTATCAGACTCCTTCTGGCCAAGTGAGACGTTTTACCGCGCTAAAATTCAAGAGCAGCGCGAACGCCATGCGCGTTACCACGACACGACCTACAACTTAGAACCGGACATTAAATCAACCCCTGGCGGGCTACGCGATATTCATACATTAAGCTGGGTCGCTCGACGTCACTTTGGTGCGACTTCATTGTTGGAAATGAGCCGATACGGATTTTTAACTGACGCAGAATACCGAGAATTGGTTGAATGTCAGGACTTCCTTTGGCGAGTACGTTTCGCTCTGCACATGGAGCTTCGCCGCTATGACAACCGCTTGACCTTTGCTCATCAAGCACAAGTTGCGGAAAACCTAGGCTACGTCGGAGAAGGCAACCGAGGCGTAGAAATGATGATGAAAGAGTTCTACCGCACGCTTCGTCGTGTGGCAGAGCTCAATAAAATGCTACTCAAACTCTTTGACCAAGCGATCATTAATGGTGGGGCGACAGAAAGTGCCGAGATTCTCGATACGGACTTTCAACGTCGCGGTTCTTTAATTGAAGCGCGGAAACCCGCATTGTTCCAAGCTCGCCCAGAAACTATTCTGGATATGTTCTTACATATTGCTAACGACTCAACTATTGAAGGGGTGAGCCCACCAACGCTGCGTCAACTTCGCACCGCTCGCCGTCGGCTCAACAAGTTTTTGCACACCATTCCTGCTGCGCGTGAAAAGTTCATGGCGTTATGTCGTCACCCTAATGCTCTGCACAAAGCATTCAGCCTAATGCACCGATTAGGGGTTATGGCGGCCTATTTACCGCAATGGAGTCAGATTGTTGGTCAAATGCAGTTTGACTTATTCCATGCCTACACAGTTGATGAACACAGTATTCGCTTACTTAAACACATCAACACTTTTAGTGACCCAGAAAATCATGCGAAGCACCCTATTTGCTGTGACGTCTACCCACGGATGCAAAAGAAAGAGCTGCTGATTATTGCCGCTATTTTCCACGATATCGGGAAAGGTCGTGGCGGCGATCACTCAATTATCGGTGAAGGAGAAGCGTACGACTTCTGCATTGAGCATGGTTTATCGAAGCCCGAAGCGAAACTTGTCGCTTGGTTGGTAAGACATCATCTATTAATGTCTGTCACCGCACAGCGCCGAGACATTTATGATCCCGATGTCATTACCGAATTTGCCAAAAAAGTCAGAGACGAAGAATCTCTCGATTATCTTGTATGCCTGACAGTTGCAGATATTTGTGCAACCAACCCAGAACTTTGGAATGCGTGGAAACGAACTTTACTTGCGGAGCTGTATTACTCCACGCAACGTGCTTTACGCAGAGGCCTAGAGAATCCTGTCGATGTGCGTGAGAGAATTCGCCACAATCAACAAATGGCCTCCGCAATGCTGCGCAAAGAGGGGTTTGCCGCGCGCGAAATTGAAGTATTGTGGCAACGCTTCAAAGCTGACTACTTCCTTCGTCATACCCATACGCAAATCGCGTGGCACTGCGAACACTTACTTCGCATGGAAGATCCGACTAAGCCTTTGGTATTAATCAGTAAAAAAGCCACTCGTGGCGGCACTGAGGTGTTTGTATATACGAAAGACCAGCCTGCTTTATTTGCGACAGTCGTGGCGGAGTTAGATAGGCGTAATTTTAATGTACACGACGCGCAAATCATGACCAGCAAAGATGGGCACGTGATTGATACCTTTATGGTACTCGATCAACATGGCGAAGCGATCGATGAGTCTCGTCACGCCGCGGTGATTAAACACCTCACTCATGTACTGGAGGCAGGCCGACCAACCAAGATTAAAACGCGCCGTACTCCGAACAAACTTCAGCACTTTAACGTGAAAACCAAAGTCGACTTCTTACCAACCAAAGGTAAAAAACACACTTTAATGGAGTTTGTCGCGCTAGACACACCAGGGCTGTTGGCCAAAGTAGGCCGTACGTTTGCTGATTTAAATATCAACCTTCATGGTGCAAAAATCACCACCATTGGTGAGCGAGCAGAAGACTTGTTTATTTTAACCAGTGATGCAGGGGGAAGATTAAGTGAAGAACAACAGGATGAGCTAAGAGAGAGATTGATCGAAAAGTTATCTGATGAGGTCGCAGCTTAGATCAAATTTGCCAATCTTTTCGGTTCAGGGCGAGAGCGATCTTGCCCACAAGTTAAGCATTTTGGCTAAATATCAGCTATCTAGCTCATACATAGGCTGCTACAGTTATATCAATATCAATTCGATGTAATAGAGGTAGCCTATGTATCCCCACCTCACTGGTTTGGGTATTCACGACCCTAAGCAGATTGAACGTTATTCCCTACGCCAAGAAGCACACAAAGACGTACTCAAGATCTATTTCCACAAGCAAAAAGGCGAACTGTTCGCTAAAAGCGTTAAATTCAAATACCCGCGCCAAATCAAAAATGTTCTTGTGGACAGTGGCAGTCACAAATATAAAGAAGTAACGGAAATCAACCGTAACCTCACATTAGTCATTGATGAACTGAATAAAATCACTAAGCCAACGAAACAACCTGAGGTTGATGTAAAAGAGAAAATTCTTTCAGACCTTCGTCATTTAGAAAAAGTCGTTTCGAGCAAGATCGCAGAGATCGAAGCGGATCTTGAAAAACTAAAGTAAAACGTTAAGTCTTAAATATTAAAAAGGGTTAGCATTGATGCTAACCCTTTTTATTTGTACCCAATCATTATCTAGATCTAACTGCGCCGATTATCGGTTCATCCCACTCAAATCGAGTAAACAATTGCTGCCAAGTTTCATCAAGATTGGCCGTCATGACAATCTCTTGATCGGTAAATGGATGGACAAACCGTAACTCTGAAGCATGCAGTAGCAAACGATGAGAATCAAACTCTGTGCGATACAGCTTGTTGTGCTTTCCATCCCCGTGCGTTGTATCACCCACGATCGGATGGCGTAGATGTGCCATATGACGACGAAGTTGGTGCTTACGCCCCGTTTTAGGTTTCATCTCAACTAAGCAATAACGCGTTGTAGGAAATTTACCCGTCGAATAGGGAACCTCCACTTTAGCCAACGGCTTATATTCCGTCACCGCTTCTTGCGCTTCTTTTTCTTGTGAAGCGAACTTATCAGCAATCTTGTCTAACTCCACTTTGAGTGCGTAATCCAAGACGCCCTCTTCCTCAATCCAACCGCGTACTATCGCGTGGTATGTCTTTTCCATTTTATGTTCAGCAAACATCGGCATGACTTGTGATGCGACTTCACTCGACAAAGCAAACACGAGCACACCAGATGTTGGACGATCCAGACGATGCAATGGGAACACATGCTGACCAATTTGGTCGCGCAAAGTTTGCATGACAAATTGAGTTTCGTGTTTATCTAACCAACTGCGATGCACTAACATGCCGGCAGGCTTGTTGACCGCTACAAAATATTCATCCTGATAAACGATCTCCAGCTCAACTGGTTCTGAAGATCGCGCTATTTCTTGTTCTAGCATTCGTTTACTTACACAGTTCGTCAATGGTTCGGATTGTAACAAGCAGCTCGGCGAACTGCGGTTCCTGCTTCCACGCTTCTGAAAAATAGGGCTCGAGAGAAAACCCTCTTGGCAATGGTTGGTTATTTTTCACTAGTGCGTGCATTCTGGCTATAAAGATCCACTGCAACCACTCATGAGGGTGCAATGTATCAATCGCAAATGGCTCCGTACTTTGTAAGGCTTGCTCTGAAGGCATAGTATATTGCCATAAGTTATGCTCTCTAAGCTGCGCTTCAAGTTGGTGAAGTAAGTCGACCAATTGAGTATTTGTTACCATTAATTCTATCTCGAACCTTGAATTAGCCGAGAATGATACCATTTCTTGTGAAAAGAACGTTAGGACGTCGTATTTAATGGAAAACATTCAAACCCTCACTCAACTGTTGAACAACAGCCACTGTGATTATCAAATCTTCGATCTTGGTCGCCGTATCAAAACCATCGCTAAGAAAGAGTTTACCGATGTAGAAAAAGGTCAAGCACCTTACCCATTTCCAATGCAACGTAAAGCACACCTTGCCATCGCGTACTGGAATGAACAAAAGCAACCTTGGATTTGGTTTCTAAAGTTTGAATTGGACGAGCGCGGTTTGTTAAAGCAAGCGGATATCGGCAATTTCATTAAATACGTAGTGGAGGCTATGGGAACACGCCTCAATGATGATATCACTGAAGAGCAACAGCAAAAGCTGTCTAACAACCCATACACTTTCAAACCTTCCGAAGATAAAATGGCCGTGTTTCATAGCCAGGTCCGCGCAAACCTCAATCTTCCTACCAGCCAATATTACGAGCATACCCAGCATTACTTTTCTGGAGGTTTAGGCTGGGATAATTGGCAAACTGTAGGTCTGCAAGGTATCACAGACATAGCCGCTCGCCTGGACAAAGAGCAAAACGGGGTAATGATACGCAAAGCGTTGAACCACCTACCAAATGAGCCACTTTATGCCCTATTAGGTGCGCTTGAGCATGTAGAGCTTCAAGAGCGTTTAGCAGAACGTATCGCGGAAAAGGCACAGCAAGAAATCGCAAGTAGCGAACCTGATCTCTTCCTACTTTCAGCACTTATCCGAGCCCTTGCTGGTGCACCAACAGAAGTCGCCTCTCCAGTATTAGATGCGATATTGCATAGCCCTCGTTTAAGCCATCAGGAGGTTTTGATTGGTGTTGCGGGTCGCGCTTGGCACTTACTCGCCAATGAAAAGGTAGCAGAACAGTTTTTGCTGCGTTTAGCTCAAACCGGTAATCAAGCCCTATTTAATCAGTTATTTGCCGATTTAGTGATGCTGCCAGAGTTAAGAATGGTGTTATTGCCTTTGCTGCATTCAAACCCATCAGAGGAACTAGCAAATGCGCTAGTAAGCTTACAACAAGCAACAAAAAGCTAAGAAAGGTTCAGGAATGATTGGTGATCTTTTAGCAATTTTAGGGCTCTGCTTTTTCTGTTACCTGTTTTGGCAACAGCGTCGCCAAGCCGAACTCGCAAAAGCGGCCATCACGCGTAAATGTGAGCAATTGGATCTCCAATTAATCAGCATCGCCTTTGGTGCCCATAAACTAAAAACGCCAGACGGAGTCTGGCGTTGGCATACGGTGTATCAATTTGAGTTTTCATCTCTTGGTGACGATTGCTACCAAGGAGAGTTAACCATGGTCGGTTTCAGGCCGCAGAACTTTCACCTACCACCGCATCGCTTGTAAATTCCATTTCAAAGTAAGGACCATATACATCCTTACTTTCTTTTGTTTTAACAAATCCCAGCTTTTTCAGTACCGCCATAGAAGCCTGATGATTACTATTCACGTTAGCTTTCACCTTATTCAAGCCCAACTCACGGCACGCTTTGGGGAAAAATGCTTTTAGTGCTTCTGTTGCTAACCCTTTACCCCAATATGATTTATCAAAAATAAACCCTAATTCAGGTTCGGAATCGAGATTAGCAATGAACACGTGCCCCATATAGTCACGACTGGTGCTCTCTAGCACTGCCATACTATAAATGTTCTCATCATCCAGTATTTTCTCAAACATCTGTTTGGCAGACGCAACTGTATACGGACCATTCAATTCAGCACGGTTTTTCGCACAGCAATTCAGCATGACGAATTCTAGTTGCAACGACTCATTGTAGGGTAGAAGAAGCATTCTTCTGGTTACTATGGCCACATCTGTTCCTTGATTACAACAAACTTAATCTATCCGCAGATCACAAACTCGATGAGCTGAACATGCTCAATGATTGCGGGCATAACACCTTGTAGAGAAGCCGAAAGTTAAACCAACTGGTTGGAAAGGATATTGATCTGAGTTGTTTTTTATTAAGTGTTATTAGGAATTTATATATTTTGTGATATTGATATCCCCAAGTAACATCGAGATGCTTAATTCAATGAGAGCACTGGATATCGTTTTTATATAAGAAAGACCCCGACACATAAGTATCGGGGTCATGGTCTTACTCGCAGCAGTCCGGCTACTAAAAGTGCTCCATGCATCATCCATAATAGTGGCTGATTCCGTCAGCTTATTCCTTACGTCGCCGTCCTAGCGGTGTCCTTATCATCCTGACTGCTAACATTCCTCGTTAGCACACGTCACTTGTTCCTTGAGCGGTGTCCCTTGCATCTTCCTGATGCTGTCCATAACCTCAATCCTAGAGGGGTCCATTGTCTATCCTTAGTCATCAACATCCTATTGATGATCGTATCCTTACAATGTCCTACGCTCCATGCTTGATTAATCATCCTGACCAACCAAATCGTCTTCCTGACGATAACCAAATCCTTGGTGCTTTCCTGTTCCATGTCTGCTTCCTGCTGACAACTCTCAATTTACGCCTTTTCCAAAAATAGACAATCTATCCAAGATAAATATTTGGCCCTCACATTGGTTAACAAGTTGTTAAATCATTATTTATCATAAACTTAAGCTCCTTATCTTCTCTTTTTCCGCTTACGAAATCGTTTTCTCTCACAACCTATGTAAGAGATCTCTCACACTACACTCTCCAAAATGCCATTCGCCAAATCAGCGCACTCAACGTATGATGATAGATATATCGTTGTTAAGGATTAAAAATGTTAACTCAAGACGTTACTAAAGAATTAGAAGCGGCAATGGAACAGTTGCAACAACAAGGAAAAGAGCCAACCGTAGCGTTAGTGAAAGCACGATTGAAAACGCCAGTTCCAATGCCAGCGTTAATCACCGCAATAAAAAGTTGGAAGAGTGCTCAACGCGTACCCAAGGTTGAAATCGCAGCGCAGCACCACACCGATAATGATCGTCTTGAAGCCCTAGAGCGCACCGTAAAAATGCTAGCCATTCGTATTGAAGAGTTAGAAGCGAAACTCAGTGAGAAATCATCATGAAGTTATGGGTAGATGCAGACGCGTGTCCGAAAGTTATTCGCGAAACCATTGTGCGTGCCGCCGAGCGTACGGGGATTGAATGTACGTTTGTCGCTAACCACGTTGTCCCTGTGCCGAAAAGAGACAACATCCACTCGCTGCAAGTCCCTGCGGGATTTGACATCGCAGACAACGAAATCGTCAAGCGTGTGGAAGCCAACGATTTGGTGATCACGTCAGATATTCCGCTTGCAGATGAGGTTATCTCTAAAGGCGCTCAAGCCCTCAGTTCTCGTGGCGAGCTCTATACAAAAGACACCATCAAAGCTCGCCTAAATATCCGCGACTTTATGGAAACCATGCGTTCAAGCGGAATTCAGACAGGTGGGCCCGCCGCGCTTTCTCAAACCGATCGACGCGAATTTGCAAACCATTTGGATCGTATTTTGGCGAAATTTAAGAAGTAACCTTCACTCTATTCAAATTGAGCCAGCAAATAAAAGCCTGGCTCATTCCTGAAAATTCATTCTCAGCATTGCACCCAAAGCGTGCTCTTACTCCCATTTGTTTTGTTCTGTTTATTTTTCATCTTGCTCGCCATAGCTTCAATATGCAACGTGGTTTATTTTGAACGACGTTTTTAATAAGTGTATAGAGAATAATGGGCTTTAACATCGTTTCCAGTGGAAGCTACCTGCCAACGAATCAATGGTCTGCTCGAGAGATGGATCGCTTCCTAAAATTAGCGCCAGGGACCTGCCGAAATAAATTCGACGTTGAATATCGTCATGTAGCCAATACAAAAGAGACCGCTATTTACATGGCAGTGCAGGCAATAGAGCAGTGTTTAGGAAACACACATACCTTAAGCTCCGTTGATCTTCTTATCTACGCTAGCGGCACACACCACCAGTCTCTACCCTACGACGCCTCAGCGGTTCTCGCCGCGTTAGACGCTCCAACATGGCTAGAAAGCTTTGATTTGAACAGCACCTGTTTATCCTTTCTCTCTGCGCTTGATCTTGCTCAGAGTCTATTCTTAGCAAAACGATACCGTCGGATTCTTATTGTCACCAGCGAACTCGCCACTGGCATCACACTGAATCGAAATTTTACGCTCAAACCAGAAGTTGCAACGCTATTCGCAGACGGTGCCGCCGCATTTTTGCTCGAAGAACGCAACGATGATGGATTGCTCACCAGTCACTTTGAAACGCATCATACCGGGTATTCATTTTGTCAAATTAAGGGCGGAGGTAGTCATATCAATCCGCATACCTCCGAGCATCAAGCCTATTTAAAAAGTTGCCAGTTTGAGATGGAGGGCAAAGCACTCTTTAAACATGTGCGTAAAGCCTTACCAGCGTTTCTAAAAAAAGGGTTTGACGCCTCTCCGGTAACACTCGGCGATATTGATTATTTTCTTCCTCATCAAGCCAGCGCGCATGGATTAAAAAAACTGCCTTCACTCACCGGGCTACCAACAGAGAAAACCGTTAATCACTTTTCGACTTTGGGAAACCAAGTCGCCGCCTCACTCCCAATTAACTTACACTGGCTGCGTAATCAGCCAGAAACCGCAGGAAAACATGTGTTATTAGCTGGCACCGCCGCAGGGTTGTCACTAGGGATGGGAGTGCTAAAACTATGAAGATATTGGTCACTGGTGGCAGCGGGATGTTGGGTAGCGCAATTCTGAGAATGTTTCACCAGCAGCATGAACTGCATTTTACAGCACGAAATACAGTCATCTCTAAACAACTCGCCGAGCAATTCGATGTTATCCCACATATAGTCGATTTAAGAGACCACTCAGCAGTTCATGCGGTATGCCAAGGTATGGATGCAATCATCCATTGTGCCGCTCTCTCAAGCCCATGGGGAAAGTGGCAGGCGTTTTATCAAGCCAATGTAGATGCCACCAAAAACCTCGTCAATGCGGCTAATACCTATCAAATCTCGCGTTTTATCCATATTTCCTCCACCAGCGTCTACTTTGACCATCAAGACCGTTGGAATATTCGAGAAACCGACGCCATAGCTTCATACTGGTGTAATGATTATGCACACACAAAATACCTATCGGAAATTGAAGCCGTAAAAGGCCAAAGCAAAGCGATCATTTTAAGACCGCGTGGCATTTTTGGACCCAATGATCGCGCGATTATCCCAAGAGTGCTTAAGGCGATAAAAAACAACACTCTGCTTCTGCCATCGGGTAGAAATCCTGTGGTTGATCTGACCTATGTCGACAACGTTGCCCATGCAGCGATGCTCGCTTGCACTCAGGCAGGCCAACTTCAGCATGGTGATGTGTTCAACATTTCCAACAACGAACCAATGCCAATTGAGACTGTTCTGCAAGCTTTATGTGAGGGGTTAAACCTAAAAGTAACGTTACAATCATTACCATACGGTGTGGTATCACCATTATTAAAGCTCAGTGAGCAAATACGAAGGCACTTACCACATCAGCCAGAACCAAGGCTCACCTCATACAGCGCAGGATTATTTAACTATCATCAAACTCTGGATATCAGCAAGGCGAAACAAACACTGAATTACCAACCGCTTTTTTCAATTCAAGAAGGAATACAGCAGTATGCAAACTGGTCTAAAAATAAAAATCTTTGAGGCTGGACACTGCGTACACCCAGGCTTTGTTGTCAAACCAGGTTCTGGTATCAAGCCTAGAGCATTTCCGGCAGCCGTTGCGTTAATTCAGCACCCAACACAAGGCAACATCCTGTTTGACACGGGATATCACGAGCATTTTTTTAGCGCGACTCGCCCCTTCCCTGAACGTTTTTATGCTTGGACAACACCTTGTCGCTATAAAAAAGAACACGGAATTGTTGCGCAGTTAGCAAAAGAAAGTCTCAAACCTCATGATATTGAACACTTAGTACTCTCCCACTTCCATGCTGATCACATTGCTGCCGTGTCTGAGTTTTCCCACTCTCAATTGCATTGCCAACAAAAAGGGGTGGATGCAATTACTAAAAGTGGTCGAATTGGAGGCGTAAGAAAAGGATACCTAAAAGCTCTACTTCCTCCACAACTTGAATCTAACTTATTCATTCATAGTGACTTTTCTGTACCAATCAGCCAAATTCTTCCTCAGTGCCAAGGTGTTAATTTGCTCTGTAAAGACATGTTCGACGACGGATTCATTTATATGGTTAGCTTGCCAGGCCATGCTGCGGGTCAAGTGGGCCTATTAGTTAAGAGAGAACGAGATTGGATGTTCTTACTCGCCGATGCATGTTGGTTAATTGAGAGCTTGAGTGAAAATATCGATCAGCATTGGCTGGCTAACATGCTTTGCGATGACACAAAGGCCTATAAAAACACCCTCTCCGAGTTGAGAAGTTGCTACCAACAAACCCACCACTTTGTTCGCTTCGTGCCTTCACATTGTCAGGAAACTATCCAGCAGCTAATCAAAGAAGGGTGGATGAAGTGATAACGCTTATCTCAGAATTCTGGCGAACCCGCTACCGCCCTTTCGGTTCAAGGGAACAAGTCGAAGCTTGGCAGCAACGACATTTAACGCAACACCTAGATTGGGTATGCTGTCATTCACCGTATTACCGCTCACTTCAAGGTGCAGTACTTAGTGATTTCCCTATCATGAATAAGCAAACCATGATGGAGAACCTCTCGGAGTTGAATACGAAAGGCTTAGATGCTGAACAGCTAATGCAACAAGCACTCGAAGCAGAACAGTCACGCAACTTCGCCGCTTCGAAAGTTGGCGATGTTACTGTTGGGCTTTCTTCGGGCACATCAGGCATGCGCGGGTTGTTTCTTGCTGACAAACAGGAAACGCAACTGTGGGCTGGCAATATATTGGCTCGCCTGTTGCCCAACCTATGGCAAAAGCACCGAATTGCGCTAGCCTTGCGCGCCAACAGCCCACTGTATAAATCCGTCGCGAAAGGCCCTGTCACATTCTTTTATGCGGATTTAACTAAACCTTACCAAGAATGGATAAAAGAGTTGGATGAGTTCCAACCCACGCTTTTGGTTGGTAGTGCGCAAGCTCTTCAGCTCTGCGCCCAGTTCAGCGGTCAATTTGGTCAACCCGAAATTCAACCACAGCGGATCATTTCTGGTGCAGAAGTCCTAACTGAGAGTGACCGTCACTTTATTTCTCAACGGTTCGACAGCGAACTCCATGAAGTCTATCAATGTACCGAAGGTTTTCTTGCATGTACTGATCAGCATGGACAAATGCGCTGGAATCAGGATGTTATTTACATCGAAAAACATTGGCTGAATACCGAACGTACTCATTACAGCCCAATTATCACCGATTTTCGTCGTAAAACTCAGCCCATTATTCGTTATCAGCTCGACGATATTATTGAGAATAAACAGGATAATGGCGTATTTGAACCTCTTGGCACGATTGCCGGACGATGTGGTGATCGCCTCACGCTAAACGCAAACCACGTCCCAGTTACGGTGTTACCAGATCTCATCTACCGCGCTATAACACTATCTGCCAAAGGTCGCGTGGATTACCGAATCACCCAAACAGGGTCACAAGCCATTCAAATTGAAGCGGATGTTCACCACCATCGGGTTATACACCAAGCCTTGATAAAGTTGTTTGACCAATTGCGGCTTGATCCTGTCAGATTTAGTTACCGCCCTGCGCCTATTTGGACGCCAATGAATAAACAACGACGTGTGGTGAACATATGCGGGTCTTAATCACCGGAGCCCGAGCACCAGTTGCACTAGAGTGGGCAACCATGTGTATGCATCATGGGCATGAAGTAATTCTCACCGATTCGCTAAAAAAGCCTCTGGGATCGTTTTTGCGAGGTATCGAGTCTTATATACCCACCGCTTCACCTCGATTTGCGTTTCCCACCTATCAACAGCAGATCCTAAAAATCATTACTCAGATGCGTATTGATATAGTGATACCCACTTGTGAAGAAGTGTATTACTTGGCTCATGTTGCCAAACAATGCCCAGAAGTAGATTTTTTTCTGCCCAATGTAGGACTACTCAATGCCCTGCACAACAAGTTGACCGTCTTTGAACAGCTTCAAGGTTTGCCAGAAATCACACTTCCAAAAACTCGTTTGGTCGCTGATAAAAGTGAGATTGAAATTAATAAGAGAACCGTTCTAAAGCCCGTTTACTCTCGGTTTGGCGGGCAAGTCATAAGAGATGTGACGACTCAGTCTATTTCTGCCGCCACGATATCGCCCCTTTACCCTTGGGTTCAGCAACAAAAAATCCATGGGACTCCGGTGTGTAACTATGCCATTTTTGAACATGGTGACCTTAAAGCACACCAAGCTTATGTGCCGAAATACTGTGTAAACGGCTCGGCCGCCAGTGCTTTTCAGCCGATCTCATGCAAACGACTAGATACATTTATCGCAGCTTTTGGTAAACGTCATACTTATCATGGGCAAGTGTCGTTTGACTTCATCAAATCACAAGATGAACTCTACGTGATTGAATGTAACCCAAGAGCCACCAGTGGTTTGCACCTACTCTCGTCTAGATGCAGTCAACTGCTCCCTAATATGGCATTTACTGCCCCTTCCAAACAGCGACTGCATCATTTAGGGCCAATAACACTCATCGCTGAAGGTGGGTTATCCCTGTTCAAGGCTCGAACTTGGCAAGATTGGTGGTCTGGAGTGAATGTGATGCAACAGCATAACTTACCGGTCGGGAGCCAAATCCGGAGTATGTTTGAATTACTCCGGTTAGCTAGGCAGAACAAGACGAAGTGGAGCGACGCTTCTACCGTTGATATTGAGTGGAATGGAGAGGCATTGAACTCATGACACTTTCCTCTCAAGAATGGCATCAAACCTTTATCACTCTTATGCAGTCAAATCCTATTGATGAATGCACAGCAAGCTTTGGTTGCTACTATATCGATGATGTTGCCATTCCTTACTCCGTAACACCAAAAATACCAAACAACTGTTATGCAGTCTCCCCTATGACACTGCTTAGTGGCTACGCCGAAGAAGAGCTTCACAAAGTAAAAAATGTGGCTGTTCGATGGGTATGTAAGTTACTTATTAATATGACTAAACCAATCTTATCATTGGCTGGATTGGATCAAGTCCAAACGCTCAACAATCAGTGCTTGTCCACCAATATGTATAGCGAACAATGGGCAGCCTTAAATCTCGATGAACTGCGTCGCGTCGCACTCGATCAATACCCCACCTTTCCCTTGGTGCTTCGCTCCCTCAACCAGCGTCAGCATTCACACTTAATTCAGCGATTGAAGCAGCCAAAATGGCAAAGCTTGGTAACACGACAAGTGTATTTACTTGATGATTGGCAAGCGTTCAGCTTCAACCGAGATTTAACGAAAGACTTCAAACTGCTTAATGATAAAGATTGGCAGTTTAGGCCACTGACCACTGATGAAGAGTTTCAGCGTGCCAAAGAGTTATATGACATGCTTTACCTTGATAAATACAGCCTCAATAACATCCAGTTTTCAACCCAATATTTAAAACAGGCGAGCCAGAACAAATTAGTACAGTTAGTGGGACTGTTTTATCAAGAAGAGATGCTGGCTACGTTAGGCATTGTAGAAATTGATTATGATATGACTTGCCCAGTTTTTGGCTACGATACCAATAAGCCACAACGCCTCGCATTGTATCGTCGAATATCGGCCTATACCATCCGCCATGCAATGATATACCAGCGTCGCTTTAATATGAGCTCAGGCGCTCCGGCTTTTAAACGCAACAGAAAAGCCCGGCCAGAAATTGAATTTAGCTATGTTTATATTGCGCACTTACCTTGGTACAAACGCATAATTTGGAAAAGCTTGTGCTGGCTCACTCAGCACTTTTATCGCCCTTTGTTGATACGTTTTCAGCTATAAACCGACATCTATAATCAGGTAAGCCTGCGTACACAGTCTCAATCGATAAAAAAGCCTGCGACGTTCGCAGGCTTTTTATAATGGAGCTGTGTGAGGTAACCGTTTTCTACGGTGTGTAGTATGTTGCTGCGCCAGGGCCTACTGGTAAACCAAATACGAATACCCATAGGTAGAACAGCACACTCCAACCTACAATGAAGCAGATTGAGTAAGGTAGCATGGTCGCGATCAGCGTACCGATACCTAAGTTCTTCATGTAACGAGTCGCTACGGCAAGAATCAAACCAAAGTAGCTCATCATTGGAGTAATGATGTTTGTCGTCGAGTCACCAATTCGGTAAGCAGCCTGAATCGTTTCCGGTGCATAACCAACAAGCATCAACATAGGAACAAAAATCGGAGCCGTTACTGCCCACTGTGCCGATGCCGAACCAATCATTAGGTTGATAAAGCCACACATCAGGATGAAGGCAAAGAACAACATTGGACCAGTTAAGCCAATTTCTTGCAGGAAGCTAGCGCCAGCAACCGCGAATACCTGACCGAAGTTAGTCCATTTAAAGAAAGCAACGAACTGAGCCGCAAAGAAAACTAATACAATGTACATGCCCATAGAAGACATAGATTTCGCCATTGCATCAATTACATCGCGATCCGTCTTCATCGTGCCAACAACTTTACCAAACACAAAGCCTGGAATAGCAAAGAACACAAAGATGAATGCCACGATACTTTTCAGGAATGGTGAACCTGCAATTGTACCTGCATCAGAACGTAGAATGCCGTCTTCTGGAACAACCGTCCAAGCAAGCAGCGCTGAAACAACCAGTACAGCAACACCTGCTAGTTTTAGGCCTTTCTTCTCAATGTCTGTTAAGCCACCCATTTTGTCGTTCGACAAATCTTCTGATGCTTCTTCTTCACTGTATTTGCCAAGCTTTGGCTCAACAATTTTTTCAGTAACAAACGCACCTGTGATTGCAATGAAGAATGTCGACACAAACATGAAGTACCAGTTAACTTCTGGACCAACAGTGTAAGTTGGGTCAATCATTTGCGCCGCCGTTTCAGTAATGCCTGACAACAGCGGGTCAACCGTACCAATAAGTAGGTTTGCTGAGTAACCACCAGATACACCAGCGAACGCCGCAGCAAGACCGGCAAGTGGATGACGACCTAAAGAATGGAACAGCATTGCAGCCAGTGGAATAAGTACCACATAGCCAAGCTCTGATGCCGTATTTGAAATGATACCCGCGAAAACGACCGTCACTGTTACCATGCGTTGAGATGCACCCATGACTAAGCCACGCATTGCTGCAGATAGCAAGCCTGAGTATTCAGCAATAGCAACACCCAACATCGCAACCAATACCGTACCCAAAGGTGCAAAGCCGACAAAGTTTTTCACTAGATTGGTAACGATTAGTTCAAGGCCATCAGCGTTAAGCAAGCTAACGACATGAATCATGCCATCCGCGGCACGACCTTTTGCACCCTCAGGACGAGGATCAACTACGGAAACTTCGAAGTATCCTGCAATACCCGACATCACCAGAATGGCTAAACAGAAAATGGCAAATAGTGTGATCGGGTGGGGTAATAAGTTCCCCAAATATTCGACAGTATCCAAAAAGCGCGTAAACAGCGGCTTCTTAGGCGAGTTTTGTTTAATTGAATCAGATGAACTCATCTGTTCCCTCCTTGTTTTTATTCCTATGCAAATGTGACAAAAATGTCAAAAAGCGTGCGAAGGGTACTTGAGTAGAAGGTCAAATAAAAGCCCTAAATGTTACAAACTGTGACGAACAGAGGCATTTATAACCAACATTGAATAAAAATGTAGATATTTCATCCATGTAAGATAATTAACTCAACATTATCAATTAAACAAAACCATAAGTTAGATATATGCTGGCTGATTACTTTTGCACAGCTTTGAATCTCGGGTTCGTTTTACAAATGACATAAAGACGCCCTCTCCGTTTTACAATCTGACAATCCGGATGACGACTTTTTGCACTTTTTAATGATTTTACTACCTTCATGATTTATTCCTTTTCGCTCTTAAATTGACCAAAACGACGGTTGAAGTTCGCAATTCGACCTTCGGTTTGTACAACGCGCTGTTTACCGGTGTAATACGGGTGAGAAGCTGACGACACATCTAACGTAAAGTAAGGGTAAGTTTTGCCATCTTTCCATTCGATGGTTCTCTCCGTTTTCAATGTAGAACCAACGACAAAGTACTTATCTACACTGGTGTCGTGGAACACCACAGGACGATATTCAGGGTGGATTCCTGGTTTCATAATACTTTTCCTTTCAATTAAATTGTTATGTTATAACATTTTAATTAATAATCATTATCAACAATAAAAGCAAGAGAAATTTGTGATACTTTTCATCTCAATGAATTCTTAAAGATGTCCACCATGTATTCCATCGAACCCATCGGCGTCATTGAGACACCGTACAAAGAAAAGTTTGCAGTTCCGCGCCAACCACGCTTAGTACCAGAGGCTAAAGCACGCGTAAAACTGTTAGGTGCAGCAAATAGCCCTGAAGCAGTGCGTGGGCTAGAACAGTTCTCTCACGTTTGGTTGTTGTTTCTATTTGATCAGAACCTGGAAGCTGGTTGGAAACCAACTGTACGTCCGCCACGATTAGGCGGCAATGAACGAATTGGTGTCTTTGCCTCGCGCTCGACTTTCCGTCCAAACGGAATCGGAATGTCAGCCGTTGAAGTGAAAGGAGTCACTAAGCAAGGCGATCAAATCTATCTTGATTTAGGCAGTGTAGATCTCGTGGATGGGACACCGATTGTGGATATTAAGCCTTATATCCCCTATTCGGATTCTATTTCGGAAGCACAAGGCGGATACGCAGACCAAGAGCCAGAAAAGTCACAAGTCACCTTTTCTGCTCAAGCATTAGCAACGATAGAAAATCGATCCGATACTGACTATGTAAGATCAGTCATTGAACAAGTTCTGGCACAAGATCCTCGCCCTGCATATAAGAAAAACAAGCCGGACGACAAAGAATATGCGGTAAATTTGTTCGACTTGAACGTAAAGTTCACAGCAACAAGCAACTTAATAACGGTTACCGCTATTGAAAGCTTTTGACAAACGCAATTGGCTGATATTATAGACGGCTAACAAATTTCCCTTTCGGGAACTCCCATACTCCTGCTTATTCAAGCTTGAGTATCTAACTTAAATAAACGGATAAATTTAATGCGTACCAGTAATTATCTTCTTTCTACTCTGAAGGAGACTCCAAACGACGCAGAAGTAGTGAGCCACCAGCTCATGCTACGTGCAGGTATGATCCGTAAGCTGGCTTCAGGTTTATACACCTGGCTACCTACTGGTCTACGTGTACTGCGTAAAGTCGAAAACATCGTTCGTCAAGAAATCGACAATGCAGGCGCAGTCGAAACTTTGATGCCCGTTGTTCAGCCGTTTGAACTATGGGAAGAGACAGGCCGCAGCGAAAAGATGGGCCCTGAGCTACTTCGCTTTACTGACCGTCATGTTCGTCCGTTTGTACTTAGCCCAACCGCTGAAGAAGTGATCACTAGCCTTGTTCGCAATGAAGTGAGCTCTTACAAACAGCTTCCGCTAAACCTGTACCAAATCCAAACTAAATTTCGTGACGAACGACGCCCACGTTTTGGCGTAATGCGTTCACGTGAATTCTCAATGATGGATGCGTACAGCTTTGACATTGATAAAGACGGACTACAAAAGTCATACGACGCAATGCACGATGCTTACTGTAAAGCATTCGATCGCATGGGTCTGGATTACCGTCCTGTACTTGCAGATAGCGGTGCTATCGGTGGTAGCGGCTCTCAAGAGTTCCACGTACTGGCTGAAAGCGGCGAAGATATCATCGCATTTTCTAGCGAGTCAGATTACGCGGCAAACATTGAAAAAGCAGAAGCACTAGCTCCAGCCTCTGAGGCTGCGGCACCAACACAAGAAATGACGTTGGTTGATACGCCAAACGCGAAAACAATCGCTGAATTGGTTGAGCAGTTCGAACTACCAATTGAAAAAACAGTGAAAACACTGTTTGTGAAAGCATCTGACGAAGTTGATACGCCAATCATCGCGCTTATTATTCGTGGTGATCATGAACTGAACGAAGTGAAAGCAGAAAACCTTCCTCAGGTTGCAGCTCCATTGGAAATGGCATCTGAAGAAGAAATTCGTGAGCTTATCGGTGCAGGCCCTGGTTCACTAGGCCCTGTTGGCCTTAAACTGCCGTTCATTGTTGACCGCAGCGTTGCGGTAATGAGCGACTTCGGTGCGGGCGCGAACATCGATGGCAAACACTACTTCGGTATTAACTGGGGTCGTGATGTAGAGCTTGGTCAAGTTGAAGACCTACGTAACGTTGTGGAAGGTGACCCAAGCCCATGTGGCAAGGGCATTATCCAGCTTAAGCGTGGTATCGAAGTTGGCCATATCTTCCAACTAGGTAACGCTTACTCCGCAGCGATGAACTGTGGTGTACTGGGTCCTGATGGTAAGAACGTCATCCTAGAAATGGGTTGTTACGGTATCGGTATCACTCGCGTAGTAGCGGCTGCTATTGAACAAAACCACGACAAATACGGCATCATCTGGCCAGATGCAATCGCACCATTCCAGGTAGCGATCGTTCCAATGAACATGCACAAGTCAGAAGAAGTGAAAGAAGCCGCTGAGAAATTGTACGCTGAGCTAACGGCAATGGGCATCGAAGTGCTATTTGACGACCGTAAAGAACGCCCAGGCGTAATGTTCTCTGACATGGAGCTTATTGGTGTACCGCATACAATTATTATCGGTGACCGCTCAATGAAAGAAGGCAACTTCGAATACAAGAACCGTGCTACTGGTGAGAAAACAGCAGTCGCAATGACTGACATTGTTGAGCACGTAAAAGCTCAACTAAAGTAAGCACTCGACGAGTTCGCATTTGAAGTAGTTTCAAATAGTTAAAAAGGGTTGGCTTCGGTCAGCCCTTTTTTATTACAGCTCAACATCCTCCCTCCACCTTTTTCGAACTATTCACTTTGTTAATCTTTGGTTCAGCTTCTTGCTATTAAACTGATTTCATCATCTAAAGGAGGTCAGTTATGGATTTAAAAAGTCTTCTAAACCAAGCACTCAAATCAGACTTACTTAAGCAAGGTGCAGATGCATTGGGCAAACAAACCAACAACATCAAATCCTCATCAAATTCAAGTAGCCTAAAAACGCTAGGAGCAGGTGCTGTAGGCGGAGGCCTCATAGGTATGCTGATGGGCTCAAAGAAAAGTAAAAAAATGACTAAAAAAGTAGGGTCAAGCGCATTAAAAGTCGGTGGCGCAGCTGCGCTTGGAGCCTTGGCCTACAAAGTGTATAACGACTGGCAAGCCAAGCAATCCGGTCAAGGTGTTCAAGAAACCTTTGACCCCGATGACAGTAAACACAGTGTCTTAATTTTAAAAGCAATGATTGGAGCTGCAAAAGCTGATGGTCACGTTGATGAAGAGGAAATGGCGCGCATTGAACAAGCTCTCGCGGATATGGGCGCAGATGAGCACGTTCGTCACCTCGTTCAGCAAGAGTTAAACAAACCGCTTGATCCTGCTGAAATTGCTAATCAGGCGACCTCTCCTCAACAAGCGTCAGAAATTTACCTAGCGTCTTTGATCGTCGCTGATGAACAAAACTTTATGGAAAAAGCGTATCTGCAAGAACTAGCAAAACAACTTCAACTTTCACCAGAAGTCACTCAGCAGTTAGAAGCACAAATGCAGTGATTAAATCTCGCTCAAGCAAACCTTTAACTTGAGCCAAAACAACTCTGTACTTTGAGTTTCAAATCCGCTGTGTGTATATTGAGATAAGTTATCATTTAGTGGAAAGAAAACATGCAAGTATACGGCTGTTGTGAACTGGTTCGTGAGCTTTATGCTCAGATTGGTAGTGGCGATCAAGCTTATATTCCCCAAGCAATTTCATGTGCAGTTAAAGCACTGAACGATGTTGCAGCGGATGAATCGCTACCAAAAGAAGTGCGTGAAAAAGCGGCATTTGCTGCGGCAAACCTACTGATTTCAGATTTTGAGGATAAGTAATGAATCTAGCGAACTTTGAATCCATGGATCCTGTCATGCTGATGAGCATTGTGAATATGAAGCTACGCGACGACTTCGGTGGTGACTTAGATAAACTGGTGGCTTTCTTCGATATCGAACGCACAGCACTGGAGACAAAACTGGCTTCTGCTGGTTTTGACTTTCTTCCAGAAGCAGGACAATTCCGTTAATCAACACCATTCTTGGCGGATAACCGAAACGAGAATAACCAATATCAAAAAGGGCTTGATGAGTTACCATCAAGCCCTTTTCTTTTATTCGATAGGCGTCTCGGTTAGCCAAATGAAGCCCAGATGACTGTCGCCACAAGAATTGGACATACAAACTTCACATACGCAGGCCATAACTTACCAAACCAACCTTGCGTAAACTCCGGGCAACCTTGCTCAAGTTCTTTGATTTTTGAGTTGCGATTCCATACCCAACCACCAAATAAGCAGAATAAGAGCGCAGCGGTTGGTTGTAGATATTGAGTAGCAACCGTCGCGACCATACCAAACAGAGCGCCAAAGTTATAAACAATCACCACACTGAACAAGGCAATGAGACCACCTAAAACCCAGCTCGTTGCGCTGCGCTTAGTATTGAAGCGCTCACTCACTAAAGCCACTGGACACTCTAACATTGAAATGGAGGACGTTAGCGCCGCAATCGTCAGTAATAAGAAGAACACAATAGAGAACAATTGACCAAGCAAACCTAAACTATCAAACATTAGTGGCAATACCGTAAACACTAACGTATCTGAGCTTAATAGAGAGCCATCTTCTGCATAGATTTGAACGCCCTTTTGCATTGCCACAAACATCGCTGGCATCACCACTAATCCTGCAATGAAAGCAACGGCAGTATCTACCATGGTCACGTTCATCGCCATCTTTGGTAGGTTTTCTTTCTTACTCAAGTAAGATCCGTAAATCAACATTGAGCAGCCACCGATCGTAAGCGAGAAGAAGCCCTGTCCCATTGCAGCAAGAATCAACTTGCGGTCCCATACCTTTTCAAAATCCGGCACTAGGTAATGTTTCAGACCTTCCATCGCACCGTTTTGCGTCATGATGTAAGCAAATAGCAGAGCAAACAGAACAAACAATGCTGGCATCAAACGTGTGGACCACTTCTCAATACCTTGTTTTACGCCACCTTGTACGATGAGAATCGTCAGTACATAAAAAGTAATGGTTCCGAACAAGTTACGTTCAACACTAAAGCCCTTTAGCCATTGAGTTGCAGCTTCTAACCCCATTAGATCTGTGATTGCACCCAGTAAAAAGCAGATCAACCAACCACCAACAATTGAATAAAACGCTAAGACAGCGCTTGGTACGCTTAAACCAATCCAACCCACAATGCCGCCGAGCTTTTTACCGGCAGGGTTATCTGTGATTGCACGCATACTGTCTACAGGGTTGGCTTGACCATGGCGACCAATCGCCATTTCAACCACCAGCATCGGAAATGCGACGATAAGAATCATCACCAAATAAACTAACAGGAAAGCACCGCCACCATTACTGGCTGCTTGAGTTGGGAAGCCCCAAATATTGCCAAGGCCAACTGCGGCACCTGCGGCAGCTAAGATGAACCCGAGACGAGAGCCAAAATGCTCGCGAGGCTGAGAAGAGGTTTGCTGTGTCATACTACTCACACAAAAATATCATTGAACTAGCTAACTAGTACACTATAGCAATATTCACTATTCAACAAGAGCACCTCGGTTAAATCCTCGACAGTTGAAACAATTTGTAGTCATTCAGCTTGTAAATTTTAACGTACATCTCATATTCATCGCTCAAAAGCCTCGCGACTGTTGTTCGTTTTACGTGGCTGAATTTTACCAATCCTTCTGCCGTGAAGTGAGCCGAAAAATAATGAGCTCTGGTGTAAGGGACGAACTGTTCCTCGTGATACTGTGTCGAAAAGCAGAATATTGTGCTTCGCTTTTTCCCCCTAATGTCTATTTATCAGCTAGTTATTACTCTGTTCTCATTTATACCCATGATTCAAGGAGAGGAAAATGAAGGTCACCCTACTTCACGGAGCGATGGTTGTAGCACTCAGCGCCAGCTACCAAGCTCAAGCCTATAACTGTCAAAGTCTACCCGACTGGGACAGCACTGCGACTTATACATCGGGCGCTTTAGTAAAAACGCAAGGAGCCGCTTATGAGGCTGCATATTGGACGCAAGGCAATGACCCCGTGACCAACTCAGGATCTTGGGAAGCATGGAAAGCGTTAGGGCAATGCGATGGTGGAAGCAACAACTTATCACCAACGGTGTCGTTCTCCTCTCCAATAAACAACGCACAAATTCCCGAAGGCAGTGCGATCACTTTGTTAGCCAACGCAGCTGACGAAGATGGCCAAATCACACAAATTGAGTTTGTTGCAGGCAACCAAACCGTTGCTGTGGTAACTCAAGCACCATTCGAAGCTTCTTGGACAGCTATTGAAGGGATCTCGCAATTGACCGCAATTGCGACAGATAATGAGGGAGCTGTTAGCACCACGACGATTTCTATCCAAGTTCAACCACAAGTCGAATTACCGCCACCAAGCATTTCATTGACAAGCCCAGTAGGCACAGAAGTGCTTAATGTAGGCGATAACCTAACCGTAGCCGCTCAAGCTGACGATATTGATGGAGTGGTCACACAAGTTGAGTTCTTCGTAAACAATCAATTTGTCGCCATTGATACTAGCGCACCTTACGAATATCAATGGACCGCTAGTCCAGGTACATACTCGTTCAAAGCACAAGCGACTGATGATACAAACCTCGCAACGATGAGCCAAGAAGTTGCGCTGGTTATTAGTAATTCAGAAACCGGAACGGGCGGATGTGCAGATGCAGTACCTTATGTGGCAGGCACAAGTTATCAAACTGGCGACCTGGTTTCTCACTTCAACCAAAAATATCGTTGTGATGTTGCTGGTTGGTGCTCCTCGGATGCGACATGGGCTTACGAGCCTGGTGAAGGGCTATACTGGCAAGATGCTTGGAGTGGCCTAGGTGCTTGTTCGACACCACCGCAAGTTACCATTACGGCACCAACGGATGGACAAGTCGTGCTCGCTGGCAGCAATAACGAAATCACGGCAAACGCAAGCGATGCTGATGGCACAGTCACGCAAGTTGAGTTTTTTGCGAACAACACCAGCTTAGGGGTCACCACTCAAGCGCCATATTCCGTTACTTGGAACGCCACACTTATTGGCGCTAACCAGCTTAAAGCCGTCGCAACCGATAATGATAACAACACGTCAGAGTCCCTGGTTGGTGTGGAAGTCAGCGATAAAGATTTGGTCGTCTCTCTGACTTCACCAAGCAGCGGTCAGACCACCGGATTAGGCAAAAGCCTCGCATTAAGCGCCGATGCAACGTCTTTAACTTCAGGCATTAAACACGTTGATTTCATGATCAACGGCTCTATTGTTGCAACCGATACCACGGCACCTTACACAGCCAACTGGACACCAACTGCACTTGGTAACTTTACAGTTAGCGCCCAAGCTGTGGATTTGTCAGGAAGCAATGCATTGTCTGACGCCGCAGCAATAACGGTGGTTGAGCAAGTAGATAAACGCCATAAACTCATCGGTTACTGGCACAATTTTGTAAATGGAGCGGGCTGTCCAATTCGTCTAGCGGATATGGCAGATGCTTGGGATGTGATTGATATTGCCTTTGCTGAAAATGATCGCAACAGTGATGGCACCGTGCACTTTAATCTATATTCAGGCGATATTTACAGCGATTGTCCAGCACTCGATCCAACACAATTCAAGCAGGACATGGCAGCGCTTCAAGCTAAAGGTAAGAAGTTTGTTCTCTCTCTTGGCGGCGCAGAAGGCACGATTACGCTGAATACCGACCAAGATGAAGCCAACTTTGTCTCTAGCCTAACAGGTCTTATCGCTGAGTGGGGCTTTGATGGTCTAGATGTGGATTTAGAGAGTGGTTCTAACTTAGTTCATGGCTCGCAAATTCAAGCTCGCCTTGGTCGTGCTTTGCTTCAAATAGAGCAAAACATGGGTGGAGATATGTACCTAACCATGGCGCCTGAGCACCCTTATGTTCAAGGTGGTTATGTGGCTTACAGCGGTATTTGGGGGGCGTACATCCCTGTGATTAACGAGACACGCAGCACGCTCGACTTGCTTCACGTCCAGTTATATAACAACGGCGGTTTGCCAAACCCATACCTGCCAGGCAGTGCACCAGAAGGCTCTGTGGATATGATGGTAGCGCAATCTAAAATGCTTATCGAAGGTTTTGAGTTGGCCGATGGCACTCAATTTGCACCATTGCGCGATGATCAAGTCGCAATCGGTTTACCTTCAGGTCCTAGCTCGGCAAATTCAGGGCAGGCTCCAACACAGAATATTATCAACGCACTAGATTGTTTAACCAAAGGCACTTCATGTGGCACCGTTAAACCAGCGTACTATTACCCGAATTATGCAGGAGTAATGACATGGTCTATCAACTGGGATCAACATGATGGTTTTAACTTCTCAAAACCTGTCGGCGATAAACTCACCGAGATGAATGCGCAATAAGTTATCAAAGAATAAGCGAGTAAAACGCAAAGAGAGCACAATCGTGCTCTCTTTCTTTATCTCATTGAGTTTTTTACTTTTTAATGAGTAATTAAATCGTAAATACTCGGTAATCTTTTAGCTCAGGGATTTTCTTCAACAGATCGTCTTCTTGCCCTGCCATGTCATCCAGCGAATCGCACAAGTCTTCTGCTTGTTGTTCTACCTCTTTCGAATGCTCAGCTAAACGCTCTTCTACTTTCGCGCTGAGTTCAGCCATACTCTCCGATAATGCAGTGAGGTTTATTCCCCCCTCTTCCTTCATTTTTTTCGATAAAGCATCCAACGAACTCGCTAAAAACTCTTTATTGAAGATCTCTTGTGCTTTTGCAAAGTCTTTAGTCCACCCTTGTGTCATAGACTCAAAACTCTCCGCCGGCAGGATGAAATCACCATCTTTGTAGTAACGTGATTCAACATCAGCGAAAAAGTCCTTTACTGCGACTTTTACATTATCAAACGCACCAGGTGCATCGAGGCTTTCCGCAACATCATCAATAATATCATTCGCAAGCGCTAAACCATCACTCGCCAATTGCTTTGCTTGTGGAATATACGCGTTCATTTTTTCGCGATAGTCTTCAATTGCCGCTTTCTGTTCAGAATTGAGTTCAATTAGCTCACCTTTGATGAAGAGGTTGTTATCCTCATCCACGACAGCTTTATCACCTGTCGTTTGGCGAATTTCCAAGCTTTGCCCATCCATACGGACTTCATTATTGATGTCCACACGACACTGCGCTGCATAACCAGTAGCACTGACCATCAGCAATGAGAGTGTAAAAAGCTTTTTCATGTCATTCTCTTTTATTTAACATTACTCGTGTTAAACATAACACTGAGTGATACATGAGATGTCAGCAAATCGTCACGACTTCGTAACAATTTGTTTTATCTCCTATTTTTACGTCAACCTCATCACCTTCTTCTTTTCCGAACAACGCTCGACCCAGAGGAGATTTAGCTGTTAAGACAAAGACTTCCTGAGCCTGATATTGAACAGTCAAACCACCAGAGCAAGGGCCTACAAAGAAGTGCTTTTCGATCAAATTCTCATCTGCGAGAACAACGTAAGCACCAACACCAACAGGCGCATTCTTAAAGTCGCGAGTCACTAAAGAACGATATTGACGCAATTCCTCTTCACTATCTTGGATTCGCATGGCTTGTCCATGAGCAAGATACGCGGCTTCAAGTGCCAATGTATCGTACTTGTGCTCGGGAACAGTTTCTTCATCTGTCGCGGCATCGATAGCTCGCTGAGCCGATGCATGGGCAACTTGAAGTTTTTCTTCCAGATGTTGGATGATAATTTGGACTAAGTCAGCTTTGTTCATACTTTTAGGACGCGCGTTTGGCACTCAGGGTGTGTTAATGTACCTAAGTTTACCATCAAAGAAAGGTTTCCCTATTATGCAAAGTGACTCGCTGCATCAAACACTTCAATCTGTATTTGGTTTTGACTCATTACGCCAAGGTCAGCAACCCGTTATTGAAGCCGTTATGAATGGTTACTCTGCTGCGGCAATCTTTCCTACAGGCTCGGGGAAGTCACTCTGTTATCAACTACCTGCAACCATATTACCCAACCTTACGTTGGTGATCTCTCCGTTGTTGGCGTTAATGAAGGATCAACTGAGCTTTTTACAAAGTAAAGGAATCGCTGCCGCTTCTATCGATAGCAGTCAAAGTAGAGAAGAAGCACAAAAGGTCATGGCTGGCGTGAAGAATGGACAAATCAAAATCTTGATGATTTCTGTTGAGCGGCTAAAAAACGAGCGTTTTCGTGAATTCATTCGCCAAGTACCGATTTCTTTGATGGTCATTGATGAAGCGCACTGTATTTCCGAATGGGGGCATAACTTTCGTCCAGATTATCTCAAACTACCGCAATATCAACGTGAACTGAACATCCCACAGTCTTTACTTCTCACCGCAACGGCAACGCCTGCAGTTATTGAAGACATGCAAAAAAAGTTCGATATTGCCAGTGAACATATTACCGTTACAGGCTTCTACCGCTCTAATCTGGATATCTCGGTGATCCCGTGTGAGGAAACAAAGAAACAAGAACAGCTCAGTGAGATCATCGCCTCTTCACCTAAGCTTCCGACCATCGTATACGTGACGCAGCAGCAAACAGCAGAACGAGTAGCAAAGTCATTAATCCATATTGGCATTAACGCTCACGCATACCACGCTGGCATGAAAAGCGACGTTCGTGAACAAATCCAACAGCAGTTCATGGATGGCCAAATTGACTGTATTGTTGCAACGATTGCATTTGGTATGGGGGTCGATAAATCTGATATTCGACGCGTCATTCACTTCGACTTACCCAAATCAATCGAGAACTACGCACAAGAGATTGGACGTGCAGGCAGGGACGGGCAACGCTCTGAGTGCATTCTGCTAGGCAATACGTCCGGCTTAACGGTGTTGGAGAATTTTGTCTATGGTGACACACCAGAATTTACGTCAATTAACTATGTAGTCGAGCAAGCGAAAGAACATGCTCCACAATGGGAGGTAGTGCCACTGCGTTTGTCGCGTGAAAGTAATATCCGCCAATTGCCAATCAAAACCTTGTTGGTTTATTTGGAGCTACATAACGTCATTGAAGCAAAGTACAGTTACTTTGCGGAATATCGGTTTAAGTTTTTGCACGATCAGCAATTTATTGTGAATCAATTTCAAGGCGAGCGACGTCAATTTGTGGAGGCTATTTTCTCCTGCTCGCAAAAAGCCAAAGTATGGTGCCAAGTTGACCTAGAAGCGCTATGGATGAACTATCAATCGGAACGCAGCCGAGTTGTCGCAGCGCTCGACTATTTTCACCAGAACGGCTGGATAGAACTAGAGAGCAAACAACTGACGGACGTGTACTCAGTTATGCCAACCAAACAGAGCTCGGATGTTTTAATCCAACAACTGTATGAACTGTTCCAATCCAAAGAAAGCAAAGATATCGAAAGAATCCACACCATGCTGCACTTGTTCCAGTCCGAGCACTGTTTGAGCTCACAATTGGCGAACTACTTTGCGGATCACGATGCACCAAAGCAATGTGGTCACTGCTCCGTGTGTCGTGGTCACGTCGCCACATTCACAGCACCAGAACCTGAAGATATTGAACAATCTCAAGTATCGATATGGGCGCAGGAGTTTATTCAGCTGTCCCCATCAGTCATCAGTAATGATGCCGTTGCTCGCTTCTTGTGCGGAATCAGCACTCCTTTGATTAGCCAGCTAAAAGCCTCAAAGCTAGCAGGTTATGGTGCAATGGCAAATGTAAGTTTTGAGCAGGTATTAACGCAGGTAGAAACGGTAAGGGCCTAAAAAAAGCTCAATTGACGCGCTTGGTCTTCGGGCTTGAGCATCACGTTCAAGCCTAAAAGGCGAATTTCCCGTCCATTTTGGCGTTTAAGAATATCTCTTAGCAAGATCTTGAAGTCCTCAAGCTCTAATTGCGGATGGATGTGCTCAATTGTTGTCAGTTGAAAATCGGCAAATTTGACTTTAATACCTTGTTTAATAATCGACTTATCTGGGCTTGCACGCTCTAAACGTTTCTCGAGTTCAGGATAAAGTTTCTCCTCAATCACTTGCCAACATTCACCATAGGTTGCGATGTTCTGGCTGAATGTCCTTTCCACACCGACGGACTTTCTCTCGCGCTCAACAACGACTTCTCGATTATCAATTCCATGGCTTCGCTGCCATAAGGAGGCACCCTGACGACCAAACTGCCTCAACAACTCTCGATAGTCACTGTTTTTAATGTCCTCACATCGATAAAAACCGGCTTGGTGGAGCTTCTCAAGACTCACCTTCCCCACGCCAGGAATATTCTCTAACGGAAGACTATCGATAACCTCTTGGACTTTCTCTGGCGGAATCACAAACTGACCGTTGGGCTTGTTCATGTCTGACGCGACCTTGGCAAGAAACTTAATCGGAGCAATGCCCGCCGATGCCGTCAACCCAAGTTCACTCCAGATATCACGGCGAATTGACTCTGCGATCAACGTTGCGGAGCCACGGCAAGCTGTCGAGTCCGTGACATCGAGGTATGCTTCATCCAATGAGAGAGGTTCAATGATAGGCGTATAACGCTCAAAAATAGCACGAATCTGCTGAGAGACTTGCTTGTATACATGCATTCTACCGGGCACAACCAACAAATGAGGACAGAGTTGCAGCGCGCGCGCCGTTGACATTGCACTGCGAACACCATATTTACGCGCATCATAATTACAGGTGCTAATCACTCCACGCTGCTTTTCATGTCCGCCAACAGCGAGTGCAATGCCACGGTAACTGGGGTTATCTCTCATCTCTACGGCAGCATAAAAACAATCCATATCGACATGAATAATTTTTCTAATTCGATCTGACATAGCCATCAAGGTACTGTTCAAAAAAACAGTATAAATCAAATCTACCTGAAGAGAAATGGGCGTGTTTAAGCGAACGTCAATCTCGAAGCATTACGTCCAGTTGATCGACCAATTCGGCCCAATCTGCATCTTCTTCGATGGCTTGTTTTAGAAAGTTCGCCTGTGACATCGTCCAAAAGCTAGCTTCATGTAAAGGCGCAGAATCTCTTTTGTGTCGATGTTGATTAATAAAATCTTTCATTTCTTGAGGAGAGCTACCGAGGCCCAGTTGTTGAAATAGCTCAGCCATACCATGTTGATGCATTTCCATACTACTTTCTCCCTACGTTAGCTAAACATAATTATATAACTAAGACAGGAATAATGATGTGATGTTAACGGATGCGTGTCAAACATTTGGGTAGTTGTTCTACTTTTGGTTGACATGTGTTTTTTGATGGCGATAAGTTTAATTTTAGTTATCATTGATTTTAAACAATTAATTTTGGGGACTGCGCTTGAGTAATAAGATTCTGGTTGTTGAAGATAGTCGTGCGTTTAAAAACTTTCTTTGCCAAACAATAAGCCAAGCTGGTTATGAGGTCATCGCAGCAGAAAGCTACGCGGAGGCAAAGAACTTGTTATCTTCAGCACAGGACCTCTTCTGTGCGGTTTTAGACTATTGTTTACCGGATGCTCAAGATGGCGAGATTATTGACCTCGTTTTGGAACATGGTCATCGTGTCATTGTTTTAACGGCTCGATTTCAAGAAGACACTCGCGAAAAGATGCTCGCAAAAGGTGTCCTCGACTATATTTTGAAAGACAGCATGGCGTCCGTTTCCTATCTATTACCACTCCTCAAGCGACTAACCAACAATCAACAACACAAATGTTTAGTCGTTGATGATTCACACACCGTAAGAAGACACATTGCCCAACTTTTGGAGCATCAATACATTCAAACGTTGGAAGCTGACAATGGGCAAAAAGCCCTAGAGCTTGTCGAGCAAAATCCAGATATCACTCTCGTTTTAACCGACCATGACATGCCCGTTAAAGATGGCATTACGATGGTGCGAGAATTACGTCGGAAGTGGGATAAAAATCAATTAGCCATTCTCGGCTTGTCGGGTAGTAACTCTAAGACCATGACGGCTAGGTTTCTAAAAGCAGGGGCCAATGACTTTTTATACAAGCCATTTAATCAAGAAGAATTTTTTTGCCGTATTCACCAACTGTTAGATATCAAAGACGCAACATCTGAACTGTTTAAAATGGCAAATCAAGATGCGCTAACGGGCTTATGGAACCGCCGCTTTCTGTTTGAGCAGCCCCATGTAGAAAACGCTCAAAGAAACATCGCGATGCTTGATATCGATTTCTTTAAGCAAGTAAATGATACACACGGACATGAGGGCGGCGATGCCGTGCTAGTCATGATAGCGAATATTCTAAAAATCTATTTTCCAAATGATATTGTCGCTAGGCTTGGTGGCGAGGAGTTTTGTATTCAAGCCAGTGGCGACTATGACGGCTTTCTAACACGCTTAGAACAAATGAGACAGCGCATAGAAAAAACGCCAATAACTTATTTGGACAAAAACATTCTTGTGACCGCGAGTATTGGTGTAAGCAACATCGTGGGGGAGCTAGAACAACAAATAAAAGTGGCGGATGAGCGACTTTACATGGCCAAAGAGAACGGACGTAACCAAATCATTGCTTCGTCCTAATGATTATCGATGTAGTCTTGCTCTATAACATGAGAGAAAGAAACAACAAAACACGGTATTGAGCTCTTTCTCGGACATCTGAGTTTTGGTTAGCCGCCTAAAAATAAAGCTCAGCAGAACGCTGAGCTTTATCACTTTCTTAGTACGATTAACCAATACTAAGCAATTCTATCTTTTTCCCACGCCGCCAATTTCTCAGCACGCGCAGCCTCTCGCGCTTCACGTTTTTTACGCGCATCGCAGGGTTCTGGACAATTACACACTTTTTCGATGCCAACTGCCCCTAAGCCACCACAGCTACCTTTCACGACTTTCTTTTGGAAAATGTATCCGACAGCCATTGCAGTGATTACCGCGACAAACACAGCAAAGGTAATTAGAAATGTATTCATAAAAACATGCTCACTTCTGTTGTTATTTCTTCATGAATGGCTTGTATGCTTCCGAAGCCAACTCTTTAAAACCATCTTCCGTTTTCACAATCATGAAAACAGGAATATTATTTTCGTTCGCAATTGCCATGCCTTTGTCTTCACCTAGCACCATAAGACCAGTTGCAAGACCATCAGCAGTCATCGACGATTTATCTAATACCGTTACAGACACCACTTTATGATGAATTGGTTTGCCTGTTCGTGGATTAATAATATGAGAGTATCTCACACCATTACTCTCAAAGTAATTACGATAGTCACCACTTGTTGCAATTGCCATGTCGCCTGGTTCAATAATTTCTTGAATTGAACGTTCATCAACGGTCGGTTTTTCAATTGCGATACGCCAAGGCACACCTTCACGATTGACACCTTTGAGACGCATTTCACCGCCAACTTCGACCATAAAGTTCTGTACCCCTTCAGATTGAAGGTAGTCAGCAACCACGTCAACCCCCCAACCTTTCGCAATCGTCGATAGGTCGATGTACAAGTTAGGAAGATCTTTGGACAGTTTATTACCATCAACAGATAGGTGGTGAATACCGGTATTTGCTTTGCGAGCAGCGAGTTCTTCATCGGTTGGAACTACATCTGGACGAGCTTCTGGACCAAACCCCCACAGATTAACTAGAGGGCCGACCGTCACATCCAACGCGCCTAAAGTAAGACCGTTAAGACGAATTGCTTCTTTCACTACCGTTGCTGTTTGTGTCGAAACTGTAAATGGCTCGCTCGTTTGATGCTGGTTAAAACGACTTAACTCTGAGTCGTCACGATAGGTCGACATTTGGTCATTAACCTCTTCCAATAAGCGATCAATTTCTGTCTGCATCTCTTTTGGCGTTGGAATACCATCTTGCTCGATATACTTGATGTTGTAAGAAGTCCCCATGGTAGGACCACTTAAATGAATTTGATCTGCAGGCTGCTCACAGCCAGCCAAAATCAATAGAGAAGCGAATGCAACAAGCCACTTTTTCACTTGTTAACTCCCAATGTTGTTGAATTGATATGGGAAATAGGACCAATCCTTTCAATCCGATTACCTATATCAACTGTTGAGTATCAGTTTTATGTCTATAAAAAATAATGGCTAGCTCTTGGAGAGCTAGCCATAGATTCAATCACTTGGAGGAATTAACCACCGAAGTCATCTAGTAGGATGTTTTCATCCTCTACACCTAGATCTTTTAGCATGCCGATTACAGCAGCGTTCATCATAGGTGGACCACACATGTAGTATTCACAGTCTTCTGGCGCTTCGTGATCACGTAGGTAGTTCTCGTAAAGAACGTTGTGAATAAAGCCAGTGTAACCATCCCAGTTATCTTCTGGAAGTGGATCAGACAGTGCACAGTGCCATACGAAGTTGTCATTCTCAGCTTGTAGCATATCGAAATCTTCTACGTAGAACATTTCACGCTTAGAACGTGCGCCGTACCAGAAAGACATCTTACGCTTAGAGTGCAGACGCTTAAGTTGGTCGAAGATGTGTGAGCGCATTGGAGCCATACCAGCACCACCACCAACGAATACCATTTCTGCATCTGTATCTTTCGCAAAGAACTCACCAAATGGACCAGAAATAGTACACTTGTCGCCTTCTTTTAGAGACCAGATGTACGAAGACATGATGCCTGGTGGTACGTCTGGGTTGTTCGGCGGCGGAGTTGCGATACGAACGTTAAGCATGATGATACCGTGCTCTTCTGGGTAGTTAGCCATAGAGTATGCACGAATGGTCTCTTCATTAACTTTAGACTCGTAACGGAAAAGGTTGAACTTCTCCCAGTCTTCACGGTATTCCTCAGGAATATCGTAGTCTGCGTATTTCACGTGGTGAGCAGGAGCTTCAATCTGGATGTAACCACCAGCACGGAAAGGTACTGATTCGCCATCTGGAATTTGTAGCTTAAGCTCTTTGATGAATGTCGCTTTGTTATCGTTAGAGATAACAGTACATTCCCACTTCTTAACGCCGAAGATTTCTTCAGGAAGCTCGATATCCATGTCAGTTTTCATTGCAACCTGACACGCTAGACGCTCACCTTCACGCGCTTCACCTTTAGTAATATGGTCAAGCTCGGTTGGTAGGATGTCGCCACCACCTGATTTAACTTTTACGCGACACTGACCACATGAGCCACCGCCACCACAAGCAGAAGATACGAATACGCCAGCACCTGCTAGAGCACTCAGTAGCTTACCACCTGGTTGTGTAACGATCGCCAGAGAAGGGTCATCGTTCACAGAAATTGTAATGTCACCTGTTGGTACAAGCTTAGACTTAGCGAAAAGAATCACTAGTACTAGTGCAAGTACGATCAGAGTAAACATCACTACACCAAGAATAATGTCCATTGACTATTCCTTAATTGTTGCGGTTTACCCGACTTACAGTTGAACACCAGAGAAAGACATAAAGCCTAACGCCATAAGACCTACAGTGATAAATGTGATACCAAGACCACGTAGACCTGGAGGTACGTCAGAGTACTTCATCTTCTCACGGATACCTGCAAGAGCAACGATTGCTAGCATCCAGCCCACACCAGAGCCGAAACCGTAAACGATCGATTCAGCAAAGTTGTAGTCACGTTGTACCATGAAAGATACACCACCGAAGATTGCACAGTTTACTGTGATCAGCGGTAGGAAGATGCCTAGCGCGTTGTACAAAGGTGGGAAGAAACGGTCTAGGACCATCTCTAGAATCTGTACAAGTGCTGCAATTACACCGATAAAGGTGATGAAGTTTAGGAAGCTAAGGTCCACGCCCTCAACTAACGCGTTCTCTCTCAGAACTAGGTTGTATACTAGGTTGTTCACAGGAACAGCGATAGTCAGAACTACCACAACTGCAACACCTAGGCCGAAAGAGGTCTTAACCTTCTTAGATACGGCAAGGAAAGTACACATACCTAGGAAGAAAGACAGAGCCATGTTTTCGATGAAAATCGATTTAACTAACAGACTAATGTAATGTTCCATGACGTCCTTACTCCTTCGCTTCTACTTGTTCTGGTTTCAGAATACGGATTACCCAGATAAGGAAGCCGATTAGGAAGAATGCTGATGGTGCTAGTAGCATTAGGCCGTTAGGCTGGTACCAACCACCGTTGCTCACTAGAGGTAGAACTTCTAGACCAAATAGTTTGCCTGAGCCAAATAGCTCACGGAAGAAACCTACAGTGATAAGAACGAAGCCGTAACCTAGACCGTTACCAATACCGTCAATAAGAGATGGTACTGGCGCAGACTTCATTGCGAATGCTTCAGCACGACCCATTACGATACAGTTAGTGATAATCAGACCAACGAATACAGATAGCTGTTTAGAGATATCGTATAGGTAAGCTTTTAGCACTTGGTCTACCACGATTACTAACGATGCGATGATTGCCATCTGAACGATGATACGCACACTGTTAGGAATGTGGTTACGGATCAATGAAACAGAGAAGTTAGACAACGCAGTTACAAATGTTACCGCTAGTGTCATTACAAAAGCTGTTTCTAGTTTAGTTGTTACTGCAAGAGCAGAACATACACCAAGAACTTGTAGCGCGATTGGGTTGTTATCCAATACTGGCGCTAGAATGCTCTTTTTAACGTTTTGTGCACTAGACATTAGTTAAGTTCTCCGTCACGAACTTTTGCTAGGAAAGGACCAAAGCCCATATCACCTAACCAGAAGTCAAATGTGTGTTGAACACCATTACTAGTGAGCGTCGCTCCTGATAGGCCATCAACACCGTGCTCAGAACCTTGCGGTGCGCCGCCTTTCACGACCTTAATCGCTGGCTGGTGATCTTCATTGTACAATTTCTTACCAATGAATTGATCGCGCCATGAAGGGTTCTCTACTTCACCACCAAGTCCAGGAGTTTCACCTTGCTCGTAGTAAGTAATAGCAGACACAGTGTTACCATCAGTTTCAACGGCTACAAAGGCATACATCATCGACCATAGTCCTTTACCGTGCATAGGCAGGATAACTTTTTGGACTTCATCTTGATCTTTTACAAGGTACACCACTGCTGTATTCGCGCGACGACGGATATCAGCTACGTCTTCTTCTGGTGTCAATGCGATTGAACGTTCTGCATCTTTTGATGCTTCACGTTGATCGTACGTAGATGCATTACCCTCAGTAAAGTTACCTGTTTCAAGGTCTACTAGACGAGGTTCGATGTACTCAGCAAATAGCTCTGGTACTTTCTTACCGTTTGCGTCAATGCCTGCAACTTCAACGATCTTTGATTGCTTATCTAGGACAGCGTTAGCTTTTTGCTTATCACGCAGACCTACTGCTGCTGTTGATACGATGATTGAACAAACAAGGCTCAACCCGATAACAACACCCAGCGTCTTTTTAATGCTGTCGTTATTACTTGCCATAGCGTGCTAGTCTCCGCTTGATGTTCTTCTCAATCACTACATGGTCGAACAGAGGTGCGAATAGGTTCGCGAATAGAATCGCCAGCATCATACCTTCTGGGTACGCTGGGTTAACTACACGGATCATCACACACATTGCACCAATCAGGATGCCGTACCACCATTTACCTTTGCTAGTAAATGACGCTGATACTGGGTCCGTTGCCATGAAGAACATACCGAATGCAAAACCACCTAGAACTAGGTGCCAGTGCCATGGCATATTAAACATTGGATTAGTGTCAGAACCGATCACGTTAAACAGAGTCGATACTGCGATCATACCGATCATTACACCCGCAATGATGCGCCATGAAGCGATTCGCATGTAAACGATCATCGCTGCACCGATCATTAGAGCTAGAGTCGATACTTCACCAATTGAACCAGGGATGTTACCGATGAACGCATCCATCCAAGTGATAGGAGCGCCAGTCACTGTGTTAACTAGAGCACCGTTACCACCTTGAGCCCATTGGCTAAGAGCAGTTGCACCAGAGAAGCCGTCAGCTGCAGTCCATACTACGTCACCCGAAATTTGCGCTGGGTAAGCGAAGAATAGAAATGCACGACCTGCAAGTGCAGGGTTAAGGAAGTTACGACCTGTACCACCGAAGATCTCTTTTGCTACAACAACACCAAATGTGATACCTAGCGCCGCTTGCCATAGAGGTAGCGTTGGTGGAACGATAAGTGCGAATAAGATAGAAGTTACAAAGAAACCTTCGTTAACTTCGTGCTTACGCACCATACAGAACAACACTTCCCAGAAACCACCAACAATAAATACTGTTGCGTAGATTGGCAGGAAGTAAGTCGCACCTAGTAGCATCTTACTGCCAACACCCGCTTCCGCACCGATAGTGCCGCCAAGCATTTCTGTTAGCCAGTAGTGCCAGTTACCTGCGATAACTGTCGCTAGTTGGTCACCAGCGTACATGTGGTTAAGTGCTGCAATAGCTTGGCCACCTGCGTTGTACATACCCCAGAACATTGCTGGGAATACCGCAAACCAAACCATGATCATGATACGTTTTAGGTCAACGCTATCACGAACGTGCGAGCTTTTATTTGTTACGATACCTGGCGTGTAAAAAACTGTTGCTACAGCTTCGTACAGGGCAAACCATTTTTCGTGTTTGCCACCAGGCTCAAAATGATGCTCGATGTCTTCAAGAAACTTTTTAAGAGCCATGAAAATTACCCTTCCTTCTCGATAGTATCTAGGCATTCACGAAGTAACGTACCGTACTCGTACTTACCTGGACATACAAAGGTACACAATGCTAGATCTTCTTCATCCAGTTCAAGCGCACCCAGTGCTTGAGCACTGTCTGTGTCGCCGGCACATAGATCACGAAGCAGCAAAGTAGGCTCCATATCTAGAGGCATTACGCGTTCGTAGTTGCCAATTGGAACCATTGAACGATCACTACCATTGGTCGTCGTTGTCATATTGAACAACTGACCTTTGAATACGTGACCAAGGAAAGAGCGAGTTACCGAGAACTTATTCTTACCAGGCATTGCCCAGCCAAATAGTTCTTTTTCACGGCCTTCACGTAATACAGAAACCTGTTGATGGTAACGGCCAAGGTATGCGTGTGGACCAGTTGCATGTGTACCTGTTAGTACTGAACCAGAGATCACACGAACTTCGCCAGGCATCAGCTCGTTATCTGTTAGGTCATCTAAGCTTGCACCCATTACGGTACGAACTAGACGAGGGTTATTCACAACTGGGCCAGCTAGAGACACAACACGATCTGTGCATAGCTCACCAGTTAGGAACAGCTTACCGAACGCGATAACGTCTTGGTAGTTGATGCTCCATGCCACATTCTCTGCATTTACTGGGTATAGGAAATGCATGTGGGTGCCAGCAAGACCTGCTGGGTGAGGGCCATCGAAGACGTGTTCTTCTACGTTAGACTGTGAAGAGCGTGGCAAGCTAGTGCCAGATTTACATACGTAAACCTTGTCTTCTGTCAGGGCTGAAAGAATGTCTAGACCAGCAATGAATGCTTCTTGTTGCTCATTAATGATCAACTCAGGCTTAGCTGCTAGTGGATTAGTATCCATTGCAGTTACGAAAATAGCCTTAGTAGAAGACTCGATTGCAGGAACCTTGCTAAACGGACGAGTACGTAAAGCGGTCCATAAGCCAGAGTCAACCAACTGAGTCTTGATCACTTCACGATCTAGACCTGAAAGTTGAGCGGCTTCGAACTTATCAAATGTCACCTGCTCTTCACCTGCCACTTCAATCACTACAGATTGAAGGACACGTTTAGCGCCACGGTTAACTTCGATCACTTTACCGGCTGCTGGTGCAGTAAATTTCACGCCTGGGTTCTTTTTATCTTCAAAAAGAACTTGCGCTTTTTTCACTTCATCACCAACGCGGACATGCATGGTAGGTCGCATGCCAACGTACTCTTCGCCAAGCAAGGCGACTTTTTTGATGGTCTTACCATCATTAATCACCTGGGATGGAGTTCCTGCGATAGGAAGATCCAAGCCCTTCTTTATTGTAATCATACGCACTTGCACTACTTTTATCGGGAAAAAGATTCTTTTGATTGCGTAACTTTTAGACACGACATCAGTGTCCGGTTTTGATGTTGTTTTAAACATCAAAATCGCAACATCCTATTAAAAATCTCGTCACAAGGAATACGCGAGATTTATCAGGTGCCGTAGTCTAGCATTTTTTAGGAACTTGATGCCATGATCAATCATTAGAATAGAGGGGTTATTTCGGTAGAATCAGGTCTAAAAGGTCAAAGAATAGTCATAACTTTGACCCATCGCACAAATGCCATATTCCATACATATCTTATGGAAAAGTGATATTCATCGCCTGAAATATTCTGCAATTTCCATTCATTTGTTGAAACACTGTTAACACATTTTTTAACCAGAATTTGTGCCACGTTAACGTCCCTAAAGAATGTAAAACGAAAAAAGATGGCCTTAAGCCACCTTTCTCTGCACCTTTATATCTTGCGTTTTTAGTGACCGCCACCCATACACATCGGGCTATCAGGGGCGCCATCTTGTTCACGCTTCCACTCTTCATCAGTGTATGTATGAATAGCTAATGCATGAATGTGGTTATCCAGTTCATCTGCCAAAATTTGATGAACTTGACGATGGCGCCCAATCAAACGCTGTCCCGCGAACGAATCACTCACAACAATCACTTTGAAATGACTCTCTGAGCCTGGTGGAACATTATGCATGTAGCTCTCATTAATGACTTTGAGATAGCTGGGTTGCAGCTCACTGTGTAGTTTCTTCTCTATGATTTCTTGGATCATATTCGTTCCTCATTGATGCGAATTCCATAAGTATATACCTAAGTAAAGCAGACATGCATCACTCAAACGTCACTCTCATTATTGACGCACTTTGTAGACATATTGTCTCAAGGCCCTCGACTCCATGAACATGCCTAGAGAGCGGCCATCACTGAACTCGTAAAATTTGACAGCTTTTTGTATCTCGACACGTCATCATTTGCGACAATAACACTTAATTTCTAAATCAACTTACATTTAGCTATGAAAACCGAACTGAACCTTCACGAGCGAAGCTTAACACTTCATCGTTTCCCAAAACGTAGTAACGAAACGCTACAAGCGTGGGATGCCGGTGATGAGTATCTTATTAATCATGTTGAAGAGCTTGCTTTGCCAGACAATCAAAACATCCTCGTGATTAATGACAGCTTTGGTGCCCTCTCCTGCTGGTTTTCGGAAAAGCACCATGTAACGCTAATGAGTGATTCATTCATCTCACATAAAGGTGCACAGCAAAATCTCGAGCAAAACCAGTGCAATAAAGTAGCGTTTGCCACCACGATGGACCTCGTTCCTGCCAATATTGATCTCGTCTTGCTGCAACTGCCCAAAAGTAACCGCCATCTAGTGTGGATACTAAGCCAATTAAGAAAGGCGCTACCGGCTTCCTGCCCCGTCTTTGCAGTCAATAAAGCGAAAGACATTCACACTTCGACGCTAAAACTGTTTGAAAAATACTTAGGCGAAACAAAAACATCTTTGGCCTGGAAGAAGCACAGATTGGTGTTTTCTCAAGCAACAGTTGAGCCTACGATTGAAGTAATGCCTTTCACGACTTGGCGCGTTGATGGCGAAGATATCGAACTCAAGAACATGCCAAATGTCTATTCAGGAGAAAGTTTAGATTTAGGTGCACGCTTTATGCTGCAGCACCTGCCTCAAGACCCTTCGATAGACAATGTCATCGACCTCGGCTGCGGCAATGGTGTTCTGTCTGTTAAATTTGGTCAGTTGAATCCAAATGCTCGGCTAACATGTGTTGATGAAAGTTTTATGGCGCTTGAGTCGGCAAAACAGAACCTACGCGACAACCTTGGTGAAAATAGAGACATACAGTGCATAGCGAACAATTGCTTGGACGGTTTTAAACACAGCAGCAGCTCTATGGTTATGTGTAATCCACCGTTTCATCAACAACAGGCAATCACCGATCATATTGCTTGGCAAATGTTCTGCGATGCTAAACAAGTATTAAGTGAAAATGGCCGTTTACTGGTTATCGGAAATCGTCACCTCGGGTACGACGCAAAACTCAAACGTCTGTTTGGCGATAAAAATGTGAAACTTATCGCTTCCAACAATAAGTTTGTGATTTTACAGGCTACAAAAAATCCTGCTAAATTAAGCGCAAAATAAGCTTTAGCAAAATAGTTAAAAGGAATAATAAAATGAGAAAATTGGTACTTGCGGCTTCGGTTGCGTTGCTTGCTGCGTGTTCAGCCCCTCAACAACCTCAGCTGAACCTGATGCCAGAAAGCACATTGAGCACCAATCCAATTGTTCAAGGCAAGACTTACAGTTTGACCAGCAAAGATGTACGTGCAGCGCAGTACGTGGCGTTGGTGGATAACGGCCGTTCGAACATTCTTCCTCTTCATGCTAAACAGAATTTACGTATTGCGTTAGAAGAAGCATTAGAGAAGCAATTCTCATCTCAAGGTTTCCATGCGGATCTAAACAGCAACAACGCGATTGAATTGAGCGTTCAAGAAGCGTTGGTCAACGTGAAGCATTCGGTGATGGAAAATGAGATGGATGCTAAAGTTGTGCTGGAAATCACAGCAGAGACACCTGAGGGCAAGCTAGTCAAAACTTATACAGGTACAGCAAAGCGATCTGGCACATTGAGTGCTTCTGATGCCGATATTGAAGAGACATTGAATGATGTGGTGACATTGACGCTTAAAGAGATTGCCAATGACCCTGAGCTTCGTCAATACATGCAGGAGCGTTTCTAATGTTACGCAAAGCGATTCTGTCTTTAGCATTACTCAGCTGCAGCGTTTGGGCTGGGCCAAAAGTAGCGTTTGAAACGACCCTTGGTTCATTTACGGTTGAGTTAAACGAAGAGAAAGCACCTATCACTGTCGCTAATTTTCTGAAATATGTAGAAGATGGGAGCTACGAAGGTACTATTTTTCATCGTATTATCCCAGGCTTTATGGCGCAAGGTGGCGGCTTTAACCAAGATATGCAGATGGTGAAAACATACGCGCCAATCAAAAACGAAGGAAATAATGGTCTAAACAATGACCGTGCTACCATCGCCATGGCACGAACTAATGCACCAAACTCTGCAACTCGTCAGTTTTTCGTCAACTTAGTCGACAATGACTTTCTCAACTATGGCGCTCGACCACCAGGTTATGCTGTATTTGGTGAGGTTACTGAGGGGTTCGACGTTATCCAGAAAATGGCTCAGCAGCCGACCACGACAGTAGGCCGAATGCGTGATGTACCAGAGACGCAAATCGTCATCACCAAAGCTACACTACTTAAATAGCCAAAACGATAAGCCCTTTGAATAATCGAAGGGCTTTCTCTTTCAACGGCTTCATTTTATTGGATTGATTTATGTCTTCATTACCTTCCATCACTTGGTTGGAAACGGTAAAAAGTTACCTCGATAAACGACTCATGTGGGTTTTCATGCTGGGCTGCTCTAGCGGCTTTCCGTGGGTTCTTATCGGTTCAAACATGTCAGGTTGGCTAAAAGATGCCGGCTTGACCCTCTCCGCAATTGGCTATTTTGGTAGCGTTTTTGCGGTCTATGCGATCAACTTTCTGTGGGCACCTCTGGTTGACCGCGTGAAGCTGCCAGTCCTCTTTAGACTGCTGGGGCAAAGACGTAGCTGGATTTTCTTTTGCCAAAGTATCGTACTCGTCGCTACCCTATTTATTGCCGGCGTTAATCCAGCGGAAAACTTGGTGTTTGCGTCACTACTCGCCTTGTGCATTGCAACGGCTTCAGCGACACAAGACATCGCAATTGATGCTTTTCGTATTGATACTTTCCCAAAGTCAGAAGAGTCTAAACTGCCTCAAGCTTCTGCAATGGCGGTCATTGGCTGGTGGACAGGTTATTCACTACCGGGTTATTTAGCGTTTGTTAATGCTGACAGTGTCGGTTGGAATGGTGTGTACTACGGGATGGCGGTGATAGTCGGCATTCTAATGGTCTTTACGATTTTAGTCGGTGAACCGAAGACTCAACGCGAACAACTTCAGTCTGCCGCTGAACAACGCCACAAAGAAGTGGTTGGTTCAAAAGTCGTAGCTTGGTTTACCGTGACTGTTGTAGAACCTTTCCTTGATTTCTTTAATCGCAATGGCGTCCGTGTCGCGATTACTCTGTTGCTGTTCGTTTTCCTATTTAAAATTGGCGAAGCGTTTTTGGGCAGGATGTCGATCGCGTTCTATAAAGATATTGGTTTTAGCAATGAACAAATTGGCTATTACTCCAAACTGATCGGTTGGGGAGCCACCATCTTCTTTACTTTTGTCGGAAGCATGTTCAATGTTAGGTTTGGTATTGTACGTGGATTAATGATCGGCGGTATTGCTATGTCTGCCAGTAACTTGATGTTTGCTTGGATTGCTTCGGTAGGCCCAAACGAGCACTTGTACTTAGCCACGATTATTGTCGATAACTTTACGACTGCTTTCTCAACTGTCGCTTTTGTTTCATTTTTGACGATTCTAACCGGGCAAGCATTTTCGGCAACTCAGTATGCGTTGCTTGCCTCTCTAGGAAACTTCGGACGGACGACTCTTGCTTCTTTCAGTGGCGAGCTAGTGGATTATCTTAATGATTGGAGCACATTCTTCGTGCTTACCGCTGTCATGGTCGTGCCAAGCTTGATTATGTTGTACTCGCTACGACATTACTTTGATGCTCTATTGGAAAAAGCACGTCACAAACATTAACGAAACATATAAAAAACCACCGAATTCGGTGGTTTTTGTTTTGCGAGATATAAGATAAGAAGTCTATGGGTATAACCCTTTACCAAACATATTAAATATACGTGCCACGCCTTGAGTAAAGATCATCGGCTCAGTCAATACGGTTAAACACAAGCAGTCTTCTCCGGCCTTAGTGTAAGGGCTGTGCTTCACTGATGCGTCTCTAATCATCAAATCGCCTTCTTCATATTGGCCATCCTCGTCACTAAATCCACCATGTAGGATCAATGTAGACTCCAGGCCTTTGTGCGTATGTTGAGGAATTTGCACATCTTCCCCGATGTACATTAAGCTGACACGAGCGTCTTCCCCTAGGTCAATCTGAGCACTGAAAACCTTGCCTCCGTAACTTCTCCATGACCCTACGAGGTCAGAGAAACGCGCTAGAGTTTTAGGAAGAGCGAAACTTTTTCCTGCCACATTAACAGCAGCAGAGTCGCGGATCACGATATTATCAGTCGCTGGCTCCGCATTGATGATGTCATTAAACATGTCGTCAAATTCAGAAACATACTCAGAAGGTATGTCACTTACGATGTTCGCTTGACTTGCTTCGACTTGGTTCACATAAGCTCGGCACTTGGTGCATGTTTCTAAATGGGTTGCGACCACAAGACCAGAAACTGCATCAATGCTTCCCGAAGCGTATGCTTCTAACAAGCTGTTATCTGGGTGTTTGTTCATAGTTGCTCCGTATGCATTGAATGCCTTAGCTTTTCTACTGCAAGCCTCAGCCTGGATTTTACGGTACCGAGGGGTATATCAAATAATTCCGCGACCTGTTGATGAGGTAACTCTTCAAGATATACCGCTTGTAAAACATCTCTCTGGTTTTTCGGTAATATATCTAAAAACTTAACCACCTGTTCTTTCAACATATCTTGTTCTGGTGAATAGTGATCAACAAGATCAGGTGGATAATACTCTGACGGCCAAATGTCATCAGAATGAATGTGTAATTCCTTACCTTTCTGTTTTCTCAGCAGATCAAAACAAAGGTTTCGGATTATGGTATATATCCAAGTCGATAACGCGCTCTTTTCACCATCATAGAGGTGCGCTTTCTGCCAAACTGTCGCCATGGTCTCTTGCACCATCTCCATAGCAACTTGCTCATTACCAACATGTTTGTAAGCGAATTGCTTCAGCTTGGGTGCGTAAAAACGGAATACAAAAGCGAACGCATCTTTGTCTCGATCCTTCACTTTATCCATGTAATCGTTCCAATCACTGCGCCCCAGTTTTTTCGGGCTATCACTCATCATAATCGGCCTTAATTTGTGGGAGGAATTTCCTCCTCCCATTCGTCCTAATCGGTCACGTCATCGACCAACAAGTTGAAACCACCGTTGTTCCCATCATCAATGGCAACGACTTGGTACACAACACCGTTCATTACATTGACTGGTGCTGAGTCAACCGCAACAATACTTGGGTTACCAGCCACTGTTACCGTTACATAATATGTACCTTCAGCGACATATAATCCTTGTACGCTATTTTTATACGCAAAATTAGCGATGGTTGGATCACTTCCATCTATTCCTGCACTCGTAGTGAGGTAAATATCCACCATTTCCGCTATAGGATTAGCCGCAGCGTGTGTCACATTCAGCGTCGCGCTAGTTGCCACTGCACGTCTCATGTCTTCAACAACCAGAGGTTCGATATCAATCGCTGGGCTAACAACACCGACTGCGTAAACACTGTAATCCTTTCCGCCCGCAACCATTAATCCGTCAACATCGATAATAGGATTGGTTGTTGTGCCATCCACGTAAACGTCAATATCGTAAGCGCCAGCATCGAGCTCCAAATAACCACGAATCTCTTTGAACGCTAAGTCGGCAAGAGGAGCGAAGGCCGCCCCGTTAACGTTAACATCGACGACAGGCGCTCCATCGACAAGGTGTCCGACTCTTACTTCAGCTTGGCTGCCCATATCTTCAATTATAGAAGAGCCCGAACCGTCCAACACCAAGAGTTTGACAGGTGACGTGCTATTCGAATCTCCTGTGCCGATAGCGGCAATCGTCAAGTTGGAATTAGCCGCAAGAGATACTGTGCCCGAGTCAAAAGCAACGCTGTCTCCTACGGCAAGTCGAACTTGATACTCACCAGCTGGGATGTTCAATACGTCGGTAGAAGCTTTGTAAGCAAGGTTAGTTATTGGAGTCGCGCTAGCAAGAGCAGCACCTGGCTCAGTGACATAAAGATCAACAGCAGGAACGCCTGAAGCTGCATGAACAACTTGAACATCTAGACTATTGGCATCAGCCATTGAATCGGAGCTGCGAGTCACAACTAAGGGCTCAACTGGGTTTGGCGAACCATCGGCATCGCCAACAACGAACACGTTATAATTGAGGTCGGAATCAAGGTCTAGTTCTGTTTTAGGTATTACGGTCGCGGTTTCATTACCTGGGAGCTGAACATCGACCTGAATCGAATTCATCCCCTCTCGCAATTTAACGTAGCCAGATCCCACACCATAATCAACATTCGTTAATGATGGTTTATCGTTGATCCACACATTTGCAAGCGGCGCATCAGAAGACGCGTGCACTGCTTGTAAATTGGAATACTCGATAGTGTCACTGTCGGAGCCACACGCCGCCAGTCCTAATGTCGCAACAATAGTTAGCGCAGCTTTATTAAATCCTTTCATATCCTTGCCTCTTTGTTAGTCGGGGCTTCTATGGCTTCTGTCAGAAATTGCAACGCAGGAATACAGTCCTCTGCGCCGACTAGCTGTTCGAACAGATTGCAGTCTAGGGGTAGTAACTCAAGCCAACGCTGAGTAACCCAAGCAGAGTCATCGTAAAAACGATGCTGGTAGAGGCTTCCAAGTTGAGGAAACTCTTCATAAACATGGGATAACTGCTGGCTTAAAAAGAAGAAATCTGGTGAGTTGTCTGGATGTTGCCAATTGTCTAACCATTCAACCTCTGCATGACGTAAGCCATCCGCATCTGCACGGACGCGTTTGACAACAAAGCGTTGCTCACCAGCAACTGTAATACCAAGAAGGCCATCACTGAGTGTTTCAAAATCAACGATCCTGACCAAAGTTCCGATAGATGAAACGTTACCCACGTCTTTAGGGTCACCTTCACTTCCTACTAGGCAAACTCCAAAGCCCACATTTTGTAGGCTGCATTCCTTTACCATTCGCTTATATCGTGGCTCAAAAATGCGCAGATTCATTTTACCTTCAGGGAGTACAACTGAAGTGAGTGGGAATAACATGACTTCTTTCATTCAAACGTCCTCTTTGATTCACGGATACATACGAATCCCTTATCACTCCGATCACTAACGATTTATGTTGGTTAATCGACTGGCTTAAAAAGTCATAAAATCGCTCACTCAAACGATCCAAATCACACATTTATTGCAATAAAATGCAACAAACAAAAAGTTCCGTAAATAAAGATAATTTCGTGATGCAACTCACCAAAAACGTTTCATTTTGCACCCTTTATCACTTTCATTTGGGATTTTTATCGCTATTATTCCCGCCAATTGGAAAGCGCAGCACAGATTGCGTGTTCTGAATCATTACAAACATAGAGAGTCCCCTTATGCGTAAATCACTTTTAGCTCTTAGCCTTCTAGCGGCTACTTCAGCTCCAGTTATGGCGGCAGATTACTCTGACGGCGATATTCACAAAAACGATTACAAGTGGATGCAATTTAACCTAATGGGTGCATTTGACGAACTTCCAGGTGAGTCTTCACACGACTACCTAGAAATGGAATTCGGCGGCCGCTCTGGTATCTTCGACCTTTACGGCTACGTTGATGTATTCAACCTAACTTCTGATCCAGGTAGCGACAAAGCTGGCGCAGAGAAGATCTTTATGAAATTCGCTCCACGTATGTCTCTAGATGCGGTAACTGGTAAAGACCTATCTTTCGGTCCAGTTCAAGAGCTATACGTTGCAACTCTAATCGAGTGGGGTGGTAACTCTGGTGTTAACTCTCAAAAAATCGGTCTAGGTTCTGACGTAATGGTTCCTTGGTTTGGTAAAGTTGGTGTTAACCTATACGGCACTTACGACGGCAACAAAAAGGATTGGAACGGTTTCCAAATCTCGACTAACTGGTTCAAACCATTCTACTTCTTCGAGAACGGTTCATTCATTTCTTACCAAGGCTACATCGATTACCAATTCGGTATGGATGATGCTGCTGGTAACAAGTTTGGTTCAACCGCGTCAAACGGTGGTGCAATGTTCAACGGTATCTACTGGCACTCAGACCGCTTCGCAGTGGGTTACGGTCTAAAAGGTTACAAAGACGTGTACGGTATCAAAGATACTGATGGGTTCAAGTCAACTGGCTTTGGCCACTACCTTGCTGTAACTTACAAGTTCTAATTGAACCACTAAGTTTGCTCAAAAATGGCGCCTTTCGGCGCCATTTTTATTTGCTTTCCTTTTTTCCCTCATTATCCTTGCAGCAAACCTTTTTAATGAGAGCGTTTGGTGAATATCCTTATCCTCGGTCCAGGTGCGGTGGGCTCACTCTGGGCAACAAAATTTAAGCTTGCCGGGCACAATGTTTCATTGTGGGGAAGAAGTTCTGAAAGCCAACAATCACTTCAGTTGGATGACACACCCGCAATCGTATTCAGTAATCAAGATATTTCCTCCGTAAATAAAGCAGATCTCATTTTGATCACGGTAAAAGCTTGGCAAGTGGAAGACGCCATTCAGCCTTTACTGCCTCATATCAACGCAGACACGATTATCATGCTGATGCACAATGGTATGGGTACCGCCTCTGGCGTGGAGAAGGCTCTGCCAAACAATCCTATCGTGCTCGCCACAACGACGCACGGCGCATACAAACCAGATAACCAACACGTACTGCATACCGGTCACGGAACAACGCAAGTGGGTGGTTATAATGACAAAGGAATGCAGTGCGCTTTTCTGCAAGATGTTATGCATCATGCTCTTCCAGAGGCCATTTGGAATCCACACATCCAATCTGCGTTATGGACTAAGTTAGCAATTAACTGCGCGATTAACCCACTGACTGCGATTCAGCAGTGTAAGAATGGTGAGCTTGCGCAGCCCGAGTTTAAGATACAACTCGAAAGCATCACTCAAGAACTGGTTGAAGTAATGAGTAAAGAAGGTATTGCTATCGAGTTTCGCTCTCTTTTCGATACGGTAATGCAAGTGGTGAACGCCACAGCTGAGAACTATTCTTCAATGAGACAAGACGTATTCCATCAGCGTCGAACGGAAATTGATTTTATAACCGGATACCTGTTAAAGGCTGCCGAGAAACATCGCATCAATACGCCTGAGAATTTAAAACTTTACCAACGCATCAAACAAATAGAACAAAGCTGGACAGAACAATGAGTAAGAAAATCTTAGTGCCAATCGCTCCGGGCACCGAAGAAATGGAAGCCGTCACCGTTATCGACATGATGGTTCGCGCGGGTTATGACGTTACGGTAGCGAGTGCTGCTTTTGATGGCTCATTGACGATGAAAGCTTCTCGCGGAGTCACACTAACAGCCGATTGTAAACTGGTCGATATCGCTGATGATGAGTTTGACGCCATAGCGCTTTCTGGTGGTGTTGGTGGTGCAGAAATTTTTCGTGATAGTACGGTGATGATAGAAATCCTTAAGCAGCACATCTACGAGGGAAAATTGGTCGCAGCTATCTGCGCAGCACCGGCGTTGGTATTGCAACACCATGATCTTTTCTCACAATCACTGATGACCTGTCACCCGAGCTTTCAGTCACATATCCCGGAAGAGAAGTGGCGCAGCAAACGCGTGACCTTTGATATCAACCACAACCTGATCACCAGTCAAGGTCCGGGCACTGCTTTAGAGTTCGCAATGGAAGTAATCATTCAACTCTCAGGTAAAAAACACGCATGGTCAGTTGCTGAACCAATGATCCCTCTGCCTACTCTGCATTACCATAAGCTTGGTGAAGAATAATGTTTGACGTAAATGCTTTACGTGAGCAATTTCCCGCTCTAAATCAATCCGTCAACGATACACCCTTAGTGTATCTAGATAGCGCAGCGACAACGCAAAAACCGCAATGTGTGATTGATGTCATCAGTCATTACTACAGTGCGCAAAATGCCAATGTTCACCGTGGCAGTCATAGTTTAACGGCTAATGCCACCAGCCAATTTGAAGCGGCACGAGAACGAGTGGCAAACTTTATTGGTGCAAACAGCTCTAAAGAGATCATTTGGACACGGGGCGCAACCGAAGCACTGAACTTAATTGCTCAGACTTACGCCCGCAGCACGTTACAACCGGGTGATGAGATCTTGATTAGCGAGATGGAGCACCACGCTAACATCGTGCCTTGGCAAATCGTGGCAGAGCAAACGGGCGCCAAAGTCATAAAAGTTCCAATGACATCAGATTGCCAGTTCGACATCAGCGCATTTAAGGTGCTTCTGTCTGACCGCTGTAAAATTGTTACTTGCGCACAAATAACCAACGTAACAGGCACACGCCAACCTATCGAAAAAATCACTGAACTGGCGCACAACGTTGGCGCGGTTGTTGTAGTTGATGGCGCGCAAGGCATCGTACATGAGCAACTTGATTTATCGGCATCAGATATCGATTTCTACGTTTTCTCAGGTCACAAACTTTATGCACCAGCAGGCATTGGGGTTTTATACGGCAAGCTTGAACTTTTGGAAGCCATGCCACCATGGCACGGCGGCGGTAAAATGGTTGAACGCGTTTCTTTCGAGAAAACGACGTTTTCTGCACTTCCTGGTAAATTTGAAGCGGGCACACCAAACGTTGCGGGCGCGATTGCTCTAGCGAAAGCCATTGAGTGGTACCAAGGTTTTGACCATCACGAAGTAGAGGATCATCTCCATGCGCTTCAGGATAAGGCCTACCAAGCACTAAGCGCGTTGGATGACATCCATATTCTAGGCTATCAACCGAATGCCTCTGTACTGACGTTCGTCATGGACGGCGTTCATCACCAAGACATGGCGACGCTGCTCGATCAACAAGGCATTGCGGTACGAGCAGGACACCACTGCGCTCACCCATTGATGGATGCGCTAAACGTTAAAGGCACGGTACGCGTTTCTTTTGGTATTTATAACACGGCTGAAGATGTGGATAGACTCATCGCCGCCGTAGAAAAAGCCGTCGACATGCTATAACGCCAACGGTTTGATTTGGAGTAACCAACAAGGTTACTCCATCTGCCTATCCAGAGTCGCCACGCAATTTCTGCCATTTCTTTTCGCAGCATAAAGCGCTTTATCTGCATGCGCATACAAACGTTTGGTGGTTTCATTTCTGCCTATTTCCACCACGCCTACACTCACCGTGACCGGAATTTCAATCTTTTCAAATTCGAACTGACAATTTTGAATGTGGGAACGTACTTCCTCTCCTACCTCTTTCGCCGCCGACAGAGAAGTTTCTGGCAAAATAATCGCAAACTCCTCCCCTCCGACTCTTGCAAAAATTTCGTCTTTGACGAGTAAGTGAGAAACCAAATCAGCTAAGGTCTCTAAGACATAATCCCCCGCATCATGACCACGTTTATCATTGATGACTTTAAAAAAGTCCAAATCAAACAATAACAACGCGGAGTGATAGTTCGGCTCTTGAGCTTTAATGACCTCTTCTGTGAGCTTTTCGAAAAAGACACGTCGATTGGAGATGTTGGTAAGAGCATCAATTTGGCTTTGATGGCGAAGAAGGGTTTCAACTCGGTGGCGATTGGAGATGTTGCGTGTAAGAATAAGGACAACGCGACGACCTCGGTATTTTATAGCGAGTGGGCAGATCTTGCCTTCGTAGTATAGGTCGCCTCTTGGCCCACTGTTAGCATCTATTCCCTGAATGCTGTCGGCGCACATCTTGTACTCGATCGTCACAATACTGTCTTGTTTCAGTGACCGATTTATCTGTTCGATAAACCAGTCAGCTTTATCTTTCTCAAGTACGCTGTGCAGCGTCTCACCTATCAAATTACTTCCATCGTGATAGGCTTTTTTATCTGTTCCTCCAAAAACATCAATATAGATACCATCTTCACTCAGAATAAAAGTGGGGTCTGGCATTCCGGATAACACGTCTTGTGCATGTTCCAAGGTGAATTGCATATAGGGAGGTTCCTAGCATTTGTATCTAAGTAACCCAATCGCTTCCAAGTGTGTTTCCACATTGGGGAATAGGAGCGAGTGGGGCATATGTCTATTATCTAATATAGACAAATTTTAAATACAATTGAGTTTATAAAAACCAAGTGGGCAATATAATGAACCAGGATCAATAGAATGGTTAATTAACGCTAAAATAGTCGACCATTTGCATATTTTTTATCCATTTGCAAAAAATATCTCAACTCAGATACAAAAAACGCCAAACAGCTAGGCTATTCGGCGTTTTTTAAGAATTGGGAAAATGACTCGTTACACGGCGGTTTGCTTAATCTGCTCTACAATAGCTTTCAAGCCATTACCACGTGACGGGCTTAAATGGGAGACAAGCCCCAGTTGATCAAAATAAGCATCAATATCAAATGCTTGAATTTGATCGGCCGTTTTACCGTCATAAGCTGCCATTACCAAGGCAATCAATCCACGGACGATACGCGCATCGGAGTCCCCACAAAAATGCCAAACGCCATCTTGCTCTTGGCTCACTAACCACACCAAGCTTTCACAACCCGAAACGGTAACTTGTTCTGATTTCAGCTCTTCTGGCATTTGTGGCAGCTTTTTACCCCACTGAATAACCTGACGGTAGCGATCTTCCCAGCCTTGAAATTGCTGCATAGTCGCTACAATGTCTTCGCTGGTGATATCTGTACCAAATGGAGAAACGGGAAAATCTGTCATGATGCGCTCTTCTTCTAGTTTACTTCTTATATTTTGAAATCAACTTCTCAACGATTCGCGATACCGCGACAAAGCCAAACGTTGCAGTTACCACAGTCGCCGCACCAAAACCGCTAGCACAATCCATACGTTTTGGGCCTTCCGCTGTCGACTTCACACCACACACTGAACCGTCTGCTTGAGGGTACTTCAGCTGCTCGGTTGAAAACACGCAATCAATACCAAACTTACGAGCCGGATTCTTAGGGAAGTTATGATGACGACGCAGGGTGTCTTTGATTTTCTTCGCTAGAGGATCTTGGATCGTTTTCGTTAAATCAGCGACCATAATCTGCGTTGGGTCAACCTGACCACCAGCACCACCCGTGGTGATCACTTTGATCTTGTTGCTGCGGCAATACGCCAACAAAGACGCCTTCGCTTTTACGCTGTCAATCGCATCTAGCACGTAATCAAACTCTTTGCTTAAGTACTCATGTTGATTATCTGGCGTGATGAAATCATCAATCAGATTGACTTTACACTCTGGGTTGATCAATTTGACACGCTCGGCCATCACTTCAATCTTGCTTTGGCCAACGGTGCCCGTCATCGCATGAATTTGGCGGTTAATGTTCGTGACACAAACATCATCCATATCAATCAGAGTCAACTCACCGATCCCAGTACGGGCCAGCGCTTCGACCGCCCATGAACCCACGCCACCAATACCAATAACACAAACGTGTGCAGCGCGAAGAATGTCCACTTCACTGTTGCCATAAAGACGACGAGTGCCGCCAAAGCGTTGATTGTAGCTGTCAGATGCTGGGGTATCGAGTTCACGCATATTGAAGTCCAGATGATCGATAGAAAAACAAAGAGTGCGATTTATACGCACTCTTTGATGAAATGTCTAGATAAGAGGCGGTTCCTCTTTCTTGGGTCGCTATTGTAGCTTTTCTGGCGGCAAAGCCCAAGGCGCTTGAGTTGGTGAGTTTTCCAGCCCAAGTTTCCAAACTCGACCAAAATGCTTGTAGTGCCCTGCTTCCGTTCCTGCTCTCGCACCAATGCCATGATACAGATCCAAATGGTTCTGTTTTACCGCACCACCAGTGTCTAAAACGATCAGCATTCGCAGTTGATGCGCACCGCTCCACGTACCATCCGCATTCAGCAATGGTACTTCCGCCAAGATTGGTGTGCCCATTGGTAAGATAGAACGGTCACCCGCGACCGCGGCCATTGGCAACAAAGGAATACCAGCCGACCCCGTTACTGGCGCTTCCGCTTTTGGCGCAAAGAAGACGTAAGAAGGGTTTTGCTCCAACAACTCGCGTACTGTTGCGTCGTCGTTGTCCATTACCCATTCTTTAATCGCTTTGAGAGACATTTTTTCACGCGGCACTTCACCACGTTCAATCAAAATGCGGCCAATACTAACGTAAGCTTTATTATTTTTCCCTGCGTACGCGAAGTACTCCAACGTATCATCATCTTCAAAATGCACATAGCCACTGCCCTGCACTTCCATCATAAATGGGTCGATACGATTAGGCGCGTAACCTAGCACCAAACCTTGTCCATCTAGTGCTCCATTGTAGATCTCCGCGCGAGTCGGACAATCTGATGAGCAGTTTGGCTTGCCATAAACTGGGTACTTAAAAATGTCGTTTGGTGTATGACGCAGCTCCATCACGGGAGAAAAGTATCCGGTAAACAGCACATTACCTTTTTTATCACCACCACCCAATTGCGCGGCTTGAATGCCAAACGCACTCAACGCACTGGTATCTCCGCTCTGTTGCGCCCACTCACTTAATCGTTGATATAGCGGTTGGTACATCTTCGCCATGGATGGTGACTTTATCACCACTTGCTCAGCTTGCTTGTTAAATTCAGTAAAATCGCGTGGTTTGTTAGACTCAACTACGTCCACTTTATTGAGGATCTGAGGAAACTCACCATCAAGATATTGCTGAGCACGATCATTTTGTTGAGCACAGCCAAAGAGTAGGCTCAAAGATATAATAGGAAGGAGTTTTTTTAACACGTGTCTTTTCCGTAAAAGAGAATAGCAAAAGGATGGCAAACAAATGCATACGGTGCAATTGAAAAGCAACGACAAAATGTTTCAACGCTAAGCCAATCCGTTTACTCGTTGTGAATTCATTCAGTTAATGCAACATGATAGCAGCGGAAGAATTACGGAATTGTCCGGATTATGTTTGAAAGTAAGATTTACTGATTGAGAGATGAAATTGTGATCATCCATGTGACTCACAGACGCAAGAGATCTCTGCTTAACAGACAAAGATAAAAACGACTATCTTACCGCAATCCTTGCACGCCCCTCTAAACGGAATACAGGTAGATAATGTGCATTGGCATCCAGCTTCATTTCTGCATGCTGCTTACCCACAAAATTGAAGTGCCGCTCATTTGAACCCACTCGATACGAAAACGAATCCCCATCGAATTCAAAACTGGTCGCCACTGTAGAACCATTTACGGTAACACCGCGCTCACTCAACACAAATTCTTCACGAGCATAAGGCGCAACATCTTGCTCAACCCAGCGACCATAAATTGTCGATTTGGGAATGGGCGGATTAATGGTTCGAGTAATCAAATCACTATACAGCATGCACACGACAACGGTTCCAACTATCGCTATAAGCATGAGAGAACGCTCTAGCCACTTACGAAGCATTGATTTAGATGACGTTTTTGACAGATTTGAAGCAGTGATCGCAGCATTCTTATTAACAGCAGAAGACATGAGGTTCACGTATTGAGGAAAGACGCCACCATTGTAACCTTCCCTCTTAACGGGACCAAGAACCTACCTCAATATGTTTGTGCTTTATTCCAAAATTTCACCTTGCCACCAAGTGAATAAAAAGGCATTATTTTAACATAATTAAACAAAGGAATGGCTGTAGTGAAAATTCGTAGTACTGCTCTCGTAAAAGGATTCCGTCAATCAACACCTTATGTCAATGCTCACCGCGGAAAAACCATGGTGATCATGCTGGGCGGAGAAGCCGTCGCACACAAAAATTTTGGCAATATTATTAATGATATCGCACTCATGCACAGCCTCGGAATCAAAGTCGTGGTGGTGTATGGTGCACGTCCTCAAATTAATCAGCTGCTAGAAAAACAAGACCTCACTACGCCTTACCACAAAAATATCCGCATTACGGATGAATCGGCTTTATCTGTTGTTATGCAAGCTGCCGGACAACTTCAACTTGCGATTACTGCGCGCCTATCAATGAGCCTCAACAACACTCCGATGGCAGGCACCCAGCTCAATGTCGTTAGCGGAAACTACATCATTGCTCAGCCACTCGGCGTTGATGATGGTGTGGACTATTGCCATAGTGGACGCATTCGCCGCATTGACACCGACGCGATTAATCGCACGCTCGACCAAGGCTCTATTGTGCTACTTGGCCCCATTGCTAGCTCTGTGACTGGCGAGTGTTTTAACTTACTTTCTGAAGAAGTCGCGACACAACTGGCGATAAAGCTGGGTGCGGATAAGCTGATTGGTTTTTGCTCCGAACAAGGTGTCATTGATGACAACGGCAATGCTGTCGCCGAATTACTGCCAATTGAGGCGGAGCATGTCATCAAAACGCTCTCTGAAAATACGTCTCCTGATCTAGATTACAACACAGGAACACTGCGCTTTCTTAAAGGCTCTATTGCCGCTTGCCGTGCCGGAGTACCTCGTAGCCACTTGATCAGTTATAAAGTAGATGGCGCCTTAATTCAGGAGTTGTTCTCTTTCGACGGCATCGGAACCCAAGTTGTTATGGCGAGTGCTGAACAAGTGAGGCAAGCTAATATTGACGATATTGGCGGTATCTTAGACCTCATTCGCCCGTTAGAAGAACAAGGTGTACTGGTTAGGCGCTCTCGAGAGCAGCTAGAGCAAGAGATTGGAAAATTTACCATCATCGAAAAAGACGGCTTGATTATTGGCTGTGCTGCCCTTTACCCATACCCAGAAGAGCGTAAAGCTGAGATGGCTTGCGTAGCGATTCACCCTGACTATCGTGATGGAAACCGAGGTTTGTTACTGCTCAACTACATGAAACATCGTTCTAAATCCGAAACCATTGATCAGATTTTTGTCCTCACGACACACAGTTTGCATTGGTTTAGAGAGCAAGGTTTTTACGAAGTCAGTGTCGACTATTTGCCCGGAGCCAAACAAGGGCTATATAACTTCCAGCGTAAGTCAAAAATCTTAGCGTTAGATTTATAGCTTAACCTTAAATCAGGGAGCGAAACTTAACGTTCCGCTATACCAAAACCTCAAGGTGCGGGATTCAGCTCATTGACGCTCAATCCTGCACATCAAGTTTGTTTTGGAGTAAGGCCTCACATAAATCCTGCTTCGAGCTAGCGAGTCATCATATAAACACCAACTTAGCAATACGCAAACCATTGCTTGATTTTCGTTCCAATTTTATCTTTTAAATATACATTTGGTTGGCTATACTCTGCTCGCTAGTGATTGGTTTTTAACCAATACGAATGGATCTAGGTGATGTAATGTAGCCTTCACCCTAAAATACTGGGCAATTGAAAAACTAGTTAGCTCCGTATTGCACACCAAGGACAGTTGTTAATCTGACTTTAAATAAGCCGAGACGAGCACTGTTATGAAAACAATCATTTGTAATTCGCTTCAAAGTTTCTGGGATATGGCTGACAATCAGTTTTTAGAAGGCCTAGACGTACACTGTGTTTTTCCCGTAAATGACGCTATCCGAGATTTTATTCTTGCTTATCAACAGCAATACAAAATACGCAGCGTGTCTTTTACCAATGCGTTTGCAAAACATGCATAAAAGAAGACCGAGCCATAAGCTCGGTCTTCTTGTTTTAGTTGGTAAGCCGCTTTACTAACCCACTCGCGCGAGTGGTTTTCACCTTAATGCCTCGCTTCAGAACATTGAGTTCGGCGTAAAGAGCTAAACGCTTTTTCGCGCGGGTAATGCCTGTGTAAATCAACTCACGGGTTAATATCGGACTAAAGTCTGGTGGCAAAATCATCAGGGTGTAATCAAATTCACTGCCTTGCGATTTATGGATGGTCATGGCGTAAGCCGTTTCATGTTCAGGTACTCGGCTCGGTAAGACCGATTTCACACTGCCGTCAGGTAACTCAAAAAAGACTTTCAAACGCGGTTCTTCTTCAGTGTCATCTCGCATGCAAATACCAATATCACCGTTATACAAACCTAAACCGTGATCATTACGCGTAACCATGACGGGTCTGCCGTGGTACCAAATTTCATCCTGAACTTGAATGAACTTGCGCGCCGCGAGCGCTTTCTCGATGCGTTGGTTTAGCCCAGCCACACCGAAGTCACCTTCACGGATCGCGCACAGCAGTCGGCATTGGTTGAAGGTATCTAACGCCGCTTTGGCTTTGTGCGTTAGCGACTCTGGCTCTCCGGTTTTAGGATCAGTTTCCTGTTGTCCAATGCGTTTGAGGTAACGACCGTATTCCTGCACCAACGTCTGCATCATTTGGTTGTAATGTTGACTACTTAGTGCGAAATGTTCGATATCGGAAAAGTCACGCGCCCAGACGCTATCTACGCTCGCAGCAGAACCTGAGTTAACCGCTTTTGCCAACTGACCAATGCCTGAGCGAGCGTCAAATCGGTAGCTCTTTTGCAGCATACATAAGCTATCGGCAATGCTGGAGGCACTGTTCCCCGTATGGGCTAAAGTATCGAAACCTGTCAGTTTTGCGATGGCTGACGCCTGCTCTTTGCCATAACCCAATGCATGGAACGAACAGATATCACCCAACACAGCCCCTGCTTCAACTGAGGCAAGTTGGTCTTTATCACCTAACAAAATCAGCCGCGCATGCTTCGGTAAGGCATCGACCACTTTGTACATCATTGGTAAATCAACCATCGACGCTTCGTCGATAACTAAAATATCCAAATGCAGTGGATTTTGCTTGTTGTGACGAAATTCTGCGCTATTAGGAATCGCGCCAAGCAATCGATGTAAGGTACTCGATTCAGTCGGAATTTTGACTTTTAGCTCCGGAGAAACTGGCAGTTCTTGCACTGCTTTACCAATGGACTCGGTTAATCGCGCCGCCGCTTTCCCCGTTGGGGCCACCAGCTTGATGGTTAGATTTTTCTCGTGCGTCGCCTGTTCAATTAAAGCAGCAAGCAATTTGGTTACTGTCGTCGTTTTACCCGTACCAGGACCACCAGAAATCACAGCAAATCGACGAGTTAACGCAACCGCCGCCGCGACTTTTTGCCAGTTCACACAAGCAGAAAGTGGCACCAGCTCATCCAGTTGCTGCAAATCCTGAACCTTGCGCGCATTGCTAAGCACGGAATCAATGGCGTGCCAATCCAACGATTCGCTTGCGACCACATCAAGGTGGTCACACACCAATTGTTGACGCAACACTTGGTTGCTGCTTCCCGCTTCTACTGCTTTGCCTAACGCGTTAAACAGAAAATGGTATTGGCGTGCAAATAAATGGTTGAGCAACTCGGATAATCGCGCAAACTCTTGTGGTTGCAAGTTAACTGCGGCGCCCAAGTGATTAAGCTTTTCCGCCAGAGTCACTTCATAATGCCAATAGCGGTGCAGATACAGACGCTCGCCATCGAACATCAACGGCAAGGCTTCTCCTTGCGCGCCGACCAAGCTGGAATTTTGTAATAGTTCTATCCAGTCTATAACTTGTAGCTGTGTGTTGAGCGCCAATGCCGACTCACCAAACAGCCCTAGCTTACTGGCTAAATCCGTAGATTGCCCTTGTGCATCGAACAGAGACAGGCAGATATGTCCTTTGCCAAGCTCACTACTGACAACACCAGCGATAAACGCCATTGCTTGGCTATCCGACTGTTCATCATGCGTTTGAGAATCAATAAAACAGGCGAATTGGTAGTCGAGCTGACGAATAGCGCCTTTGTGCGCCAAGCGTTCCAGCACTACCAATAGACTATCTTGGCCAGAATGAAGATTGTGATTTGTCGTCATTAAAGTAGCTCCATCTGCCCGGCTTGAGTTGAGCGCGTTTCAAGTACTTGACCATCAATCAAACGATCCATCTCTTGTAAGAAGTCTAAGGTTGGTTTCGCGGCAAAAATGCCGTGGTCACTCTGCCCATCCATGCCGCGCAAGAACAAGTAATACACGCCACCGAAGTGATGATCATATTGATAATTCGCCAATCGGCTGCTTAGGAAACGATGCAGTGCTAACGCATAAATCTGATACTGCAAATCGTAGCGGTGATCCGCCATCGCCGATTTCAGAGCCTCACCATGGTAGCTCGTCACATCGTCGCCAAGATGATTCGATTTCCAGTCAAGCACGTAGTATTTACCTTGATGTTCAAACACCAAGTCGATAAAACCTTTGAGTATACCTTGCACGGTTTGGAAACCTAAATCCCCCGCTTTCGCCGACAACGGATCGTGACGTTGAATGACTCGGTTTAACGCCGGTGCAGACAAAACTTCAATCGGCAGCAAAAATTCCATCTCCACCAAACGTTGCGACGGTGCTTTTTGATTCAGCAGCAAAGACTTACCATCCAACGGCGTTGCGAGTACGGTATCAATCAATTGCTGTAAAATGGGTAACCACTCTTCATCGAGCTGTTCGCTTTCCATCAAACCAAGGATGATTTGTGTATTCTCTTCCGTCGTGGCTGGCTGAGTAAATTCAATTTCCTCAAACAGGCTGTGCAGGAACGTACCCGGACGCGCACCACGAGGGAAGGTAAAAATAGAACGCTCTGGCTCCACCAAATCCGCTTCGTCTTGTTCTTCAGATGAGTCGATATCAAAACCCGTAATCTCAATCGTGGCATCATGCTCGGCGTGATGAGAGCCTTGCTTGACCAAGCCAGAATAACTGGTGATGCGCCAGTTTCTATCGATAGGGTTTTGCAGCTCTTTCGCGCTAAGATCGTGTATTTCTTCTTGTGGCGCTACGTACTTCTCTTCGAGTTGCTGCGGCGGATCGGCCACAACGACACAATCAAGCTCGTCTTGTTGCTTTGTTAAACCTTGGTACAAATCGTTAATGCCACCTTCTTGACCATTTTGAATCAAATAGCCAATCGCACTGCGGTGTACGCCGGTTGGCTCTTTGGTCGAACGGCCATTGCGCAAAGGCGAGGCTCCAATAAAACACGCATACACAGCACGCGTTAACGCCACGTATATCAAGCGTAAGTCTTCCGCCAAACGCTCTTTATCCGCTTGCTTCATGGACGCATCGTTGCCAGTGATATCCAGTACCGTGCGGTCATTGGCTGCATCGTAATATTTGGCTTCACTGGCTTCTCGATAGCTGAACACAAACGGCAGAAACACGAGGTCATACTCCAAGCCTTTTGATTTGTGAATAGTTACGATCTGCACTAAGTTACGTTCCGATTCTAAACGTTGGATTTGGTCATCACTGCCACCCAAACCGTTTTCCGCATCACTGATAGACTGAGCGAGCCAACGCAGCAGACCGTGGTCGCTATCCAGTTCATTACTGGCTTGTTGAAGCAGTTCACCGATGTGCATTAAATCGGTAAGTACTCGCTCACCATTCTCACCCTGTGAACTAGCACCTTCTTCTAGTAATCGCTCGGCAATATGGCGTTTGCTGATCACCGCGCGCAACATCGGCAGCACACCACGTTGAACCCAAAGTTTGCGATATTCTTTGAATTCGTTTACGGCGTTTTCCCACACCACTTCATCGTTATTAAGTGCATCCAAACTTGCTGCGTCGAGGGCAAACAGCTCAGAAGCAAGACTTGCACGCAGCGCACGGTCATTTTCTGGAGTCAGCACCGCTTGCAGCAAACGCTGTAAATCCTGCGCCACCGAACTGGTAAACACACTGTCTCGGTTAGACAGATACACGCTGGCAATGCCTTGGTCTGCCAGCGCTTGTTTGACCATTCGACCTTCACTACCTGTTCGAACCAACACCGCGATATCGCCCGCTTGAACCGCTTTCTGTTTTTCGCCATTCACCAGACACGCTTGCCCCTGTTGAGCCTGCGTCAAAATGGTTTGGATTTGGCTTGCGGTCGCCTCTGCCATTCGAGTCAAATACTCGCCTTTTGGTAGCGGTTTATCGTCCGCTTCTTGCAACCAATAAGTCAGCGCTGGTTGCTTTTGGCCACCCATAGTCCAAATGCGTTTTTCGGCATTGGGACTGTACTTAACGGGTAAAAACGGAATGTCCGAATCATAGATAAATGGACTATCAGGCAAAGCAAATACTTGGTTTACCGCCTGCACCATATCTGCGCTAGAACGCCAGTTGGTTCCTAACGTGTAGTGGGCACTTACTTGGTTACGCGCTTTGATGTAAGTGAAAATGTCTGCGCCACGAAAGCCATAAATCGCCTGCTTGGGGTCACCGATCATAAACAAACCACATTCTGGGTTGTTCAGATAAATACGGCTGAAAATACTGTATTGAAGCGGGTCGGTATCTTGGAACTCGTCAATCATTGCGACAGGATACAAAGTACGAATACGCGCCGCTAAAAGCTCGCTTTCGTCCGTATCGATAGAAGCAGAAAGTTGCGTCAGCAAATCATCAAAAGAGAGCCACTGTTTTTGATTTTTCGCGTTAGCCAGCATCACACGACAATGTTCAATTGCATGAGCAAGCAGTGGCGCTTTTAAGCTGATTGGGTTGGTAAGAAATGTTTCAATGGCTTCAAATACCGCATGCTGCGGCGCACTGCCTTTCGGTGTTTTTTCCAACAAGACGTTTTGCGCGAACTTCTCCAGCTTGTCTGGATAATCGTAACCTGTAGTTTCCGTTGCCGCCCAAGCGTTTACCGCCTCCAACCACGTCGGCAGAGACTTTTTGGTGTAGCTGCGTTTGTTAATATCTGAACCTGAAATTAGCGTTAAGAAGTCATCTTGGCTTTCTCGCCACTGTGCTTTTAATTCATCAATTTTTTTCAAATTTTCAGTATGAAGATCAGCCAAACTGCCTTTCATTGCCGGAACAGAAAGGCTTAACGGCGCACCAGTTAAGTAATTGCTGATGTCAGACAATAACGCAGATGGAGAGCCCCATAGCTGGCGAATTTCTCCAGCCAAGGTAAATGGCAACGGGTAGAAATTGCGGCGCCAGTAATCGGCTACAACTTGCGCTTTTAGGTGACTTTCATCGGTCACAAACTCGTTATTAAATCGGCTGCCAGATTCAAACGCATTTTGCGTTAGCATACGTTGGCAAAAACCGTGAATGGTGTAGACCGCCGCCTCGTCCATCTGACGCTCTGCCTGCAATAAAATTTCTGCGGCTTGCTTGTGATCGTCAAACTCATTAAGCAAAGGTTGGATCACCGGGTCGGAACTCTGTCCACGCGCAAACGCGATTCGCGCATCATGGATTCTTGCCCTGATACGATCGCGTAATTCCGCAGTTGCCGCTTCGGTAAAGGTTACAACCAGAATTTGGTCGACCGTAAGCGGTACGCGATGTCGAGTTTCCGCGCTGCCATGACCAAGCAAAAGACGCAGATATAAACCTGCAATAGTGAAGGTTTTACCTGTACCTGCTGATGCCTCGATTAACCTCGCACCGTGCAGAGGAAACGTCATCGGTTCTAGTGGCGTTGGTTGAGGTTGCTCTGTGCGGTCTAACGTATGTAGAGGACACTCTGCACCTGACATTTGATCCATAACGCTGAATCTCTCCGGATTATTTACTAGGACGTATCACCTAATAAATGTGATCTATAGTTAAAAATTCTATTAATATGTTTAACAAGTTGGATAATTTAGAGCTTTGTGAGATCTTTCTCACGGTTATCCATAAGACGTACCGTTAGTATGCGCCCCACGAGATAAGCCAAACCTTTTTGGCGGCACAACTCAAATGAATTAAACAAAAGTATCATGGTCCCTCTGACCTTGTGGCCGTACAGCGAACGCCCTACAAAAAATAATGATTTTCTGGCGGCCACCCTACTCTTCCTTCTCTTTATCCAGCTGTCTTTATTACGCTTTTACATCATCAGCGTCTTGAACCGCTAAGCGCGCACCTTGCAGTACTAATGCTGTCAGCAAACGAACTTCTGAGGCCAACTCATCATTCCAAGCAGGCCAAATTCGAGAGATGTACGCATTACTGCCTTCGCCCGGGCTCATGAAGCCATCATTGAATGCGTCAGCCATTTTCTTCAAAGATTTCTCTTCGTCATCGACCCACTGACCGCGGCTAAAGCCCGCTTCAACACAAGCCAACGCCGTTTTCGGGAAATAAGGCAAAGGCTTAGTCATGCCTTCGAAGAATAAGCGAACTAATTCAGTCAGTAGCTGTTTGGCATACTGAGCATCGGCAATTTCTGGGTAGATCAAATGCAGCGCGCCTTCTTTACGATCGTAGCCAATCAGATGAGTTTTCTTGGCATAACCCGACGCCGACATGGCAAGGTGATCGATCCACGCTGCAAGGTAATCTTGCGCTCGAATCTTACCGCTTCGGTAGCGAATCAAACCGGATTGGTAGCATTGAGTCAGCCAACCAGTCAGGCGAACGTTTTTCTCTTCGCCTTCATTTCGCTCAAACAAAGAGTCAAACGTCAGGTCGATTTCCAAATCGTCTTGAGGCGCACCAGATAAAAACGCCAGTTTGTCCACCAGCTCTTCCGCCTGAACTCGGTTGGTTTCAAACTCGATATAACCAAACGCCCCCACCGGCAGTTTGCCTTGCGCGCGCTGTTGACTCATAAAGTGTTTAAGCACCTCTGTTTTTTTCTCTGGCTGCATCAATGTCGTTTCAAGCAAGGTTTCTAACAGCTCATCACGCATTTGATAGCTTTCCAAACCACCTAAAACAAAGGGTTCGTCGTCTTCCATCACCGGCAGTGGCGGTTCAAAGATTACTTTTAAACGACGATTGAAAAAATACTGCACAGGTAAGCGCCAGAAACGTTGCAACTCGACTAAGTCGAGCTCAAGTGGGAACGTCGCTCCTAACAGATAGTCGTCTAATGCCCGATTAAAATCAGGACGAACATAGCCTTGCGATTGACTGCTTTGAGTCAATGCCGCTGGAATCCACTCTTTCGCGTAGCTGGCGTGCATGCCTTGGAACGCACTTGGGCTAAACGGCACCATGGCGTGGGTATTCACCAACGCATTTAATAAGTTGTCGCCAGACTCATTAACGGGCAACGCTTCATCACCACTTAAACAATAGTTTTGGTGGCAGTATTCCATCAGCTCAGAAACCAGAACCGAAGGCACTCGCTCGGTATTGTCTTGGATTGAACGGCCAACATAACTGATGTAGAGCGTTTGCTGTGCCGATAGCATTGCTTCGAGGAATAGGTAACGGTCATCATCTCGGCGCGAACGGTCGCCCGGTTTGGTTCTTCCCGTCATCAAGTCAAAGCCTTCTGGCGGCATGGAACGCGGGTACACGCCGTCATTCATCCCCAGTAGACATACGGTTCTAAACGGAATAGATCGCATAGGCATCAGGGTACAAAAGTTCACTTGACCAGCAAGGAAGCGCTGGCTGACTCGTGTGCCAGATAATTTGTTTTGAAGGTATTGGCTGATGATCGACGGCGATAACGCATCATCAAATGCGGCATCAGCTAATTGCTCTTTGAGTTGGCTGAGCGTATCGCGAATGGATTTGAGTGCCATTTCGCCTTCTAACTCAACCGAGAAGAAGTCATCCAGCAGTGAAACCAAAGTCTCTCGCCAACCATCGATAGTTTGAACATGAGAAAGTTTGCTTCGATAAGTGCTAATTTGTTGGATAAAGTGTGCCAACTTGCCCGCCAGCTCTGCGCCCATGCCTTGCACTTCGTTGTACGGAGACAAACTGCCTTGCTCGGTTTCAAACAAGCCTGCGGATTCTGGCATCGCGTAGCCAAGCAACATGCGTTGAATACCAAATTGCCATGTGTTTTGACGGGTTTCCGGCAGTTCAAATTCGCGTCCGGTATTGGCGTCCAACCCCCAGCGAATTCCCGATTCCTCAACCCATTGTTTAGCTTGTAAGAAATCACCTTCGCTGAGTTCAAAACGCTTTAATATCGCCGGAGTTTCCAGAAGTTCGAGTAGTTCTGATGCCAAACAGCGCGTATTGGGTAAGTTCACCAACTGCATAAATGCGGCCAGAATTGGGCTCTCTTGATCGGCGGTTCGGTCAGAAATCGAATATGGAATAAAACGCTCACCCGGCGCGTTACCAAAGACCGCCTGAATCGCAGGGCTGTAAGCGTTGATGTCCGCGACCATCACGATAATATCGCGCGGTTTTAACGTTGGGTCAGCATCGAACATCGCCAATAGTTGATCATGCAGCACTTCCACTTCACGCATCGGGCTGTGACAAGCGTGTAGGCTCAGTGATTTATCACCCAAGCTAACCACTTGTTTGTGATGACTGTTTTCAATCTGTTGGTCATCTTGATGTTCTTCAAGATTGAGAATATCCGCTTGCAATTGATGGAGCAGACTGTCGCGCTCAACATCAACAAAGGCTTCAATTTCATGAGATTCCAGCTGAGACAACAGATACATATTGTCGCGCCCGAGTTTACCCATGGATGCCAACAGACTGTTTCCGACCACATCGGTGTGCAGCTCATCGATCACATTATCTTCCAGTGATCCTTTCAGTTGCTCAGTTTCACCTTGCACTTCCGAGTGATCGTCCTGCCACACAACGTGCTGACGATGTTTCGCCGCCAAACGAGCCAGATATTTGCGATCTCGAACTTCACCCCAATAATAACGACAAGGGTTAGTGAACATCAGATGCACGTCGATGTGTTCACCAATTGCTTTTAGCGCATCCATATAGCGAGGCGGCAACGAAGAAATGCCAAAAACAAACAAACGCTTGGGTAAATGGTCAAAATTGCCGTTAAAACTCTCTAACGTGTCGATAAAGTGCTCATAAAGGTTGGCACGGTGATAAGGAGACTGCCCTAATGACACAGTGTGATCATACAACGCTTGCCATAAGATCGGCTGCCACGGATGCTCATCTTCCAGCTCTGGCACACTCTGCCCTGCTTCCCAACTTGCGATCCACTCCGGACGATACACCAAGTAACCATCGAAAATATCGGCAATTTTCTCAGCCAGTTGATACAGCTTAGAGTGATCACTGTCATCTTTGAGGTACTGCGCTAACGGCGAAAACACGTCTTGGTTGAGAAGCCCCGGCAGCAGATGCATCAACTTCCAAGTCATCGCTTCTTTGTTAAACGCACTGCGTTTTGGCACGTCTGGCAACACCTGCGTAAACATTTCCCAAATGAAGGTAGCAGGAAGCGGAAAATCAATGTTCGCGGCAACACCAAACTCTTTGGCCAATTCCATTTTTAGCCACTGGGACATGCCCGGACTTTGAACCAGAATTTGTTCTTTTTCGAACGGGTTTTCCAGCGGACTGATTCGAATCAGTTCGACAAGGAGTGATTTAAGAACGTCAACTTGGTTGGAGTGATAAACAGTAAACAAATTGGGAATACCGAGCGCCGATTGAAACTGTTAGCTAGCTTAGCACAGCCCCATTTAAACCCGCAGTGATCTCGCGTTCGGAAAAAACAAAAGGTTATATATCACTCAAATAGAGTATGAATCTTCTGAATTTTCACATGTCAATCAAGTCTGACACTTCCATACAAAATGTGACATTCGTCGCAACTATTCCATAATAAAAAACACTGTTTTATACTCCCTCTACCCATAATTTATAAACAAACAAAAAGTATGTTTCGCAAACTGTCTTCCAACAGCGCTTGGCTGATTGCTTTTTTTGCTTGCTTTGCAGTGTACCTGTCGATCGCTTGTTATCCTTTTGTGTTGTCTAACAATCAGAATGAACCGCTAACCTTGTTGCAAGGTTACTATTTGGTTTCGACTCAATATGGCTGGCTGGGCTTGATCGCTCTTCCATTTATGTTGTTGAGTTTATTGCTCTCTTTTCTACCGACTCGAGTATTCAAAGGCATCGTGATCGCTATCGCGATCTGTCTATTGATCATGTTTAAAGTCGATATCCTCGTTTTTCAGCAATACAAACTTCACATCAACGCTCTATTAATCCGTATGTTTTTCGAAGGTGGCGGTGATGTCTTCGATATTTCGTGGATGAGTTGGCTTATCTTCGTCAGTGAAGTTACCGTTCTGGTGATCGGGCTCGCCTGTACCGTTTGGGTAAGTAATAAACTGGCACAAAGCCGAGCTAAGTTCGTTTTGATCAGCGTCTGGTTTGCTGTATTGCTCAGCACACAGATGATTCATGCGTACAAAAATGCCCTTTACGAAGATGAAGTCAGTCAGTTTTCGAATAACTGGCCACTTTACTACCCGCTGACGGCTCGTAAATTTATTTACAAACACGACCTAGTGGATGAGAGCATTGCATCGAAGAACCGCGTAGAGTTAACCAACATTGAACGTAGCTCACTCAACTACCCGCTTGCGCCGATTCAAGTGCAAAGCAAAGAGAAACAGCCCAATGTCTTGTTTATCTTGGTTGACGCGTGGCGCTACAGTGATGCGACGCCGGAAGTCATGCCAAATGTCAGCAAGTTCGCCGAAAAAACGGTGAATTTCACACAACATATGAGCGGCGGCAACTCAACTCAAGCGGGTATTTTCAGCCTGTTTTACAGCTTGCCAGCGACCTACTGGGAAAGCTTTTACGCAAGTCAACGCTCTCCTGTTTTTATGGATACGCTGCAAGCAGAAGGCTACCGCATGGGCATTTTTGGCTCAGCACCGCTCACCAGTCCGCCACTCTCTCGCACGGTATTCAAAAAAGTGTCGGACTTGACCCTGAAACAAACTGGGGAAACAGCTGTCGAGCGCGATCAGCAGATAACAGACAAGTTCATCGAGTTCCAAAAGCAGGACAGCGACAAGCCGTACTTTGGTTTTCTGTTCTACGATGCCGCCCACGGCACGGTGTTTCCTGAACCTGAATTTGCGAAATTCAAACCATACTGGGAACGCGTTGACCACATTTTGCTCAACAACGATTTTGACGCTTCGCTTTACCACAATCGATACAAGAACTCGTTGTACTACATCGACAGCTTGATTGGTGATGTGCTGAAAAACGTCGACTTAGACAACACCATTGTGGTGATTTCATCAGATCATGGTGAAGAGTTTAACGACCATAAGATGAACTATTGGGGCCACACGGGTAATTACAGTGACGTTCAAGTGCATGTGCCTCTTTACGTGTACATGCCAAATCGTCAGCCAGAGCAAGTTGATTACCGCACGACCCATTTTGACGTCGTGCCAACCATGATGAATACGCTGTTTGACGTTCAAGGCACAACGAGTTCATACAGCGTTGGTCATAACTTGTTTGATAGCTCTGCCTCTCGCGATTGGTATATTGCAGGCAGCTACTACAACTATGCATTGGTCGGCAAAGAACTGATGCTTGTGGTAAACCCTGGCGGGCACTCTCAGCAACTGAATCGCCAGTTAAAAGTCGAGAAAGAACAGAAAGTTCCTGTCGATATCATTCGTCATTCTCTGGATGAGATGTCGCGATTTTACAAAAAAGGCTAGTGTCCAACATCGACGCCGATTGAAATAAAAAAGCCTCTTGGTTGTAAGACCAAGAGGCTTTTTCCTATCTGCTATTTAAGCGTGATGAGCGTGCATCAAGCGTGGCTGAATCAATAAGTTGTTGATGTATTGTAAAGCCACATAAGAGACAACAAATGTTGCCACAATCAACTCAAGACCAGCTAAGCCTCGCACTTGTTGAACATAGTGCGCAGCCAATCCTTGCAACTCCATCCAATTCGCCATTTTAAACAGCGCCGTCGCACCGATCACCATCGGGAAAGTGAACGCCGCATAGCCTGGGCTAAATGGCAGTCTAAGCAATTTAAAGAATGCGAGGTAAATGATGGCTGTCATCAATACCGCGATACCAAATAGCATAGCGATGATCACTGGTGATGGTGTCGCAGTGACCGTTAAGTACCCTGCCAATGATAGACTTGCTGGCGCTGCCATGATTGCCATTGTTGGTTTCGCTGCATCCGGAATTTCATGGGTGAACATGAAACGGTAAATCATCATCGGCAACATGATCGCGTACGCCACCATACCAAACATCAATGCACCTTGTGCCACTGGTGCTAACATCGGGTTGCCAGAGAAAGACACATCCGCAACGATAATACCCACAGGCGGTACAAACCAACTAGGAACCATGTGGTGCAATTCAAAATCTTTGGCGCGATGGTAAACAAAGCTCACCAAGAACACGATGTGCAAAACCACCGCAATCAGCCAAAGCGCATCGCCAGCTAATGGGTAAAAATGGCCGAGAGAATTTGAAACCACCATGGTTCCCATCGCAAATGTCGGAACCACGCTGCCCACAACCGGATGAGCAAGATCTTGTCTCAATAGATGATTATGTAGCAAAAACTTGGTTGCCAATATAGCCAATAATATGCTCGCGATACCCGCACTAATCCACTGTCCGTAGCCATGTAATTCGGCGAAGTTCTCCCAACTCCAGCCCAAGCTTGCAATACCAAGAGCCAAACCCGCCATTGGAGTTGGTGCTCCCATTACTTTTGCTTTTGTTCTTTGAATCATAATGACCTCAACCAGACTCACTCTTGATGGGACGTATAATACGCTTGCACTTCGTTCCGATATATCTAATTATTTAAAACAAACGTTCAGAATTACTTAACGGTGGGGTATGGCAAGTCACATTTCTCTTAAACAACTGAAAGTGTTTACGACGATCACGCAGCACAAAACGCTCACAGCAGCTTCTGATAGTCTCTTTTTATCGAAAGCCGCAGTGAGCATGGCACTCTCAGAATTAGAAAAACAGATCGGCCATCACTTGTTTGATCGTGTTAATAACCGACTGATTTTGAACCAAGAAGGTCAAAAACTGCTACCACTGGCGGATGAGTTACTCAACCGAGCCAAAGACATCGAGAGCATTTTCGATGGTGACCAAGCGCTATCGGGCCAACTTCGCATTGGTGCCAGCGACACCATTGGCAACCAAGTCGCGCCCTATTTGCTTAGCGAATTTCGTCAGCAAACGAACCATCGTTCTCAAAGCCTGTTCATTTCTAACTCCGCACAAATCTGCGACATGCTGACCGATTACGAGTTAGACATAGCCCTCATTGAGGGCAAAACACTTCACCCTGAATTGCAGTCTACCCAGTTTAGCGAAGATGAAATGTGCGTGATTTGCGCGCCCGATTACCCAGCCGCGCACGAAGGGCCAGTAAACTTAACCGAGCTAGAAAACAGTGAATGGATATTGCGAGAGGCAGGATCTGGTTCACGCGAATTTTTTATGCGCGTTGTCGCGCCGCGCTTGGAACATTGGCATGAAGCTTTTCAGCTCAATACCACCGAAGCGCTGATCAACTCAGTATCGGCAGGGTTAGGCTTAGGTTGCTTGTCACGTTTGTCTGCAGAACCTGCTATTCGTGACGGCCGCGTAAAACTGCTCGACATGCCTTTAGATATGAAACGTCGCTTCTGGTTACTGGTTCATAAAGAGAAATATCAAAGCCCATTGCTCAAAACGTTTATCGAATTTTGCCAAGATTGGGAGCGACCAACAAACCTTCCTTTGGCGGACAAATCCGCAAAGTGAAACCAAGATAGTTTAAATGCTAGTCAGTTAGTTGTACGTGTCTCTCATTCTGAGGCTTGTCGCTAGACTTGATTGGTCAAAAACTGTATAAAAAGCCAGTATCAATACACCAAATTAGGGGACCAACCATGGCTGTAATCGTCAAGTACGTGGTAGAACGCAATGGAGAAGAGAAAATGACTTTTACCTCTAAAGCGGAAGCTGACGCATACGACAAAATGCTGGATATGGCAGACGAGTTATTCTCACTGCTGGGTAAAAGTGAACTTCTAGAAGACGAAGGTAAGCAAGAAGATCTTGCAATGTTCCTTGCGCAAAACAAAGAAGAAGTGCTTTACGCTCTGGGTGCAAAACGTAAACCTGCACCAAAAAAAGCAAAGAAGCTTGAAGCTGTTGAAGAAGATAGCGAGCAAGAAGACGCTGCATAAGCCTCTCATTTGTTTAGAAAAAACGTCGCATTATGCGGCGTTTTTTTATTCCTTCCGTTTATCTCCATATATCTCTGAGAATATAAAGAACCGATTTAATATCCCAAATTGCTCTAAATTTCATGTTGCAGATTAGTGTGACTTAGATCTAGTCTAAATGGGTTCGGTGATGGGGTACCACCGGAATCGAAAGATTCGAACCGCTGTTAAAGCTAATGACTCCTACAGAAACGAAAACAGGTCAGCCCTGTTGGAAGTGCTTTCGCTTATGTTGTGAAAGCAAGAGTTCTGTAGTGAGCAATTCAACTCTTCTCCAACCCCGCTCCTGTTTTCTCAAAAAATAAAAATACACTGGGAAAACACTATGCAATACTCACACGAAATCCAATCAATGTGCCCGATTCAACGCGGCGATCTTCATGCATCTGCACCGATCCCTGTTGAAGGCGCAATGATCAATCCAAAAGACGTTATCGCGATTTCTGGTCTTAGCCACGGCGTTGGCGCTTGTGCTCCTCAACAAGGTGCAGCAAAACTGACTCTTAACGTCAAAAACGGCATCATCGAAGAAGCTTTGATCGAAACGATCGGCTGTTCAGGCATGACTCAATCAGCCGCGATGGCCGCAGAAATCCTAACTGGCAAAACCATTCTTGAAGCACTGAATACCGACTTGGTATGTGATGCTATTAACGTCGCGATGCGCGAAATCTTCCTTCAATTTGTTTACGGTCGTACTCAATCTGCTTTCTCTGAAGGCGGCTTGGAAATTGGTGCGGCACTGGAAGACCTTGGTCAAACTCAACGTAGCCAAGTGGGTACTAGTTACTCAACTAAAGCAAAAGGCGTGCGTTACATGGAGTTGGCTGAAGGCTACGTAACAAAACTCGCGCTAGACGAAAACAAAGAAGTGATTGGTTACCAATATCTCAACCTAGGCAAGATGATGAAAGCCATCAACGAAGGCGTATCTGCAGCAGAAGCAGCAGAAAAAGCAACGGGCACTTACGGTCGTTTTGACGAAGCCGTAACGACCATTAACCCACGCCAACAATAATTGCCACCAAGAGGAAAGAGATTATGAACACTCCAATTACTGAATCTGTACGTCGCACATTAGACGAAATGCAACTTTCTTCTCTGGAAGCGGCTTACCAATGCTGTATGGATCGTGGTATCGACCCTAAAGCACTAGTGATGGACACTCAACCTATCGCGTTTGAAAGCGCGGCAGATGCCTACACACTGGGCACCGCTTTGGCGATTTTCCGCGGAGCAAAAACAGCAGAAGAAGCAGCAAACATCATCGGTGAAGGTCTTCAGGCGTGCACTAAACCCGGCAGCGTGGCAGAGCAACGCCAAGTGGGTATCGGTCACGGTGCATTGGCGGCTCGTCTATTGAATGAAGAAAGCGGCTGTTTCGCTTTCCTTGCCGGTCACGAGTCATTCGCAGCGGCAGAAGGCGCAATCAAAATCGCACTAAACGTGAACAAATCACGCAAAAATCCGTTGAAAGTGATCCTGAATGGTTTAGGTAAAGACGCCGCTTACCTAATCTCACGCATCAATGGTTTCACTTACGTACGCACTCAATACAACTACCAAACTGGTGAGTTAGTGGAAGTAGAACGTCGCCGTTTCTCCCAAGGTCCACGTGGTGAGATCCTTTGCTACGGTGCAGACGATGTACGTGAAGGCGTGGCTATCATGCATAAAGAACAAGTGGATGTGAGCATCACTGGTAACTCAACCAACCCGACTCGCTTCCAACACCCAGTAGCAGGCATCTACAAAGCAGAACGTAACCATGAAGGCATGCCTTACTTCTCTGTGGCATCAGGCGGTGGTACTGGTCGTACTCTACACCCAGATAACGTGGCGGCGGGTCCTGCCTCTTACGGTATGACAGATACCATGGGTCGCATGCACGCTGATGCTCAGTTCGCGGGTAGCTCTTCTGTACCAGCGCACGTTGCAATGATGGGCTTCATCGGCATGGGTAACAACCCAATGGTAGGGGCAACGGTTGCACTTGCAGTAGAGGTCGGCGAGCTAAGCCTCTAAGTCGATTTATCGCTTTACTATCCAAAGCCAGTAAATCCAATAAACCCAGTGTAGGGGGAGTGACTTCGGTCCTCCCCTTATTTTTTGCTGCGCCCCTTTTCCAACTTCACTTTGTCTTTACCCCAAATCGGTCTGAGAAGGCTTTTGCGACACATTTCTCATCAGACAAACATATCTCTAAAAAGACAAAAGGTATCCATCTACAGACTTTATCTATTTCCCCTCTTTAAACTCCCTAGCACTCTCATTATGATGACTGACAACTTAATTATTTCTTGTCAGTGAACAGACGAGACACAAGACTCAACACATGGAGATCAACTATGGCTTTCTTCTCTCTAGCCTTTGGTACGGCAACTAAAAATCGCGACGGCAAAATCATCGAAGCGTTTTTCCCAAACCCAGTTCTTAACCCAAGCGAAGCGCTTGTTAACGCACTAGCAGCAGTAGCAGGTTACGAGCAAGGCAACCAAGCTATCGAGATCTCTGCAGCACAAAGCGCAGAACTGGCAGCAGCATTTGAAGCAAACGGCGATGCTGCAAACGCATCTTTCGCAGCAAAAGCAGCAGAATCAGCACAACCACTTGTACTGGTTATCCTTGCAACTGACGAGCAGCCACAAAGCGTTGCTGAAGGCTTCCTAAAACTTCAACTTATCTCTAACCGCCTAGTTCAACCGCACGGCACGGTACTAGACGGCATCTTCGGTCTACTACACAACATCGCATGGACTAACGAAGGTCCAATCGATCTACCTGAACTAGCAGAGCGTCAAATCGAAGCTCGCCTAGCGGGTCGTGCACTAAGCGTAGATTGCGTAGACAAGTTCCCTAAAATGGTGGACTACGTGGTACCAACTGGCGTTCGTATCGCTGACACTTCTCGCGTACGTCTTGGCGCACACGTTGGCGAAGGCACAACGGTAATGCACGAAGGCTTCATCAACTTCAACGCAGGTACAACTGGCGTGAGCATGGTTGAAGGTCGTATCTCTGCTGGCGTAGTGGTTGGTAACGGCTCTGACATCGGCGGCGGCGCATCTATCATGGGTACGCTATCTGGCGGCGGTAAAGTTGTAGTTTCTATCGGTGAAAACTCTCTACTAGGCGCGAACGCAGGTCTTGGCTTCCCAATGGGTGACCGTTGTACTATCGAATCAGGTCTGTACGTAACTGCTGGTTCTAAAGTACGCATGCTAGATTCTGACGGTCAAGAAGTCGAAGTGGTGAAAGCACGCGATCTTGCTGGTGTTTCTGACCTACTGTTCCGTCGTAACTCTGTAACAGGTCAAATTGAGTGTCTTGCAAACAAGAGCGCGGTTGAACTGAACAGCGAACTGCATAAAAACAACTAATAAATAGTTAAGAAAAATCCCCCAGCAGGAAACTGTTGGGGGATTTTTTAGCTTAAGTCAAAATGCGTGATTACTGATTTAAAAAGCTGACCGCTTTATCTGGGAAATCAGTAAACAAACCATCCACTTTTACTTGGTTGTAGTACACATCCATCATGCCTTCAAAGCTGTCAGTGTACGCTGGAATGCGTCCTGGATCGGCGCGGAACGTGTATGGATGCACTTGCAAGCCAGCGTCTTTTGCAGCCTTCATCAACGGCTTGATGATGATATTGTCTTTGGTTGACTTATCATCCACCAGCATCGGCTTCCAAGGTCCAATTCCTTCCGCGTAACTCGCTACTTTCTTCATTCCGTCGGCTTCGAACATCCAGTCATAACTGTATGGTGTTGCCTTGTCGCCTTTGTACACCATAGTTTCGTTCCAGTCCGTGTAAGCCATAAGCTGAACGAGTTTTAAGTCCATGTCCATTGCAGGCATGAGTTCACTGTTGATGCGTTGAAGTTCATTCGCATCAAAACACTGAAGGTAGACTTTGTCGTCTTGAGAGCCGTAACCGTACTGCTTCAAGACTTTAAGTACTGCTTTAGAAATGTCCTTACCTTCATGACGATGGAACCAAGGCGCTTTAATTTCTGGGTAAATACCGATGTCATAACCCAGCGTTTTGTTTAAGCCTTGGATCAGCTCAATCTCTTCAGCAAACGTCGGCACGGTGAAATCAGATTTCCACATAGGGAATCGGGTTGGATAGCCCGCTACTTTGTTGCCTTTCTCATCGATGTTGAACCCTTCGGTAACTCGCAAGGATTTGATTTCCGCCAGAGTGAAATCAATCGCGTAATAACGACCATCTTTACGTGCACGATCAGGAAAACGCTCCGCAACATCCGTTACGCGATCGAGATAATGGTCATGCAACACGACCAACTGGTCGTCTTTCGTCATTACCACATCTTGCTCTATGTAGTCAGGTTTCATTGCGTAAGCAAGTGCTTTGGCTTCTAGCGTGTGCTCAGGCAAGTAGCCCGATGCACCACGGTGCGCAATGACAAGCGGCTTCGCAATCGCACCAGCAGAAAGGCTAAGTGCTAAAAAAGTAAGACATACTGACTTTGTTTTCATTGTTATTTCCTTGATAAAGCGAAGAGGCAGTATTCCACTGCCTCTTTAAATAAATATTACGCTAGCGCTTCCTTCTCGCGCTCTTTTTGCTCGTGGTGCGCACGCTCACCTAAGAAGGCGTACATCAAACACACGATAGAAGTAATACAAGAACCCACTAAGATGATAAAGCCACCATCCCAGCCAAAGTGGTCTACGGTGTAGCCCAAAATCGCGTTTGCGGCAACTGCCCCACCCAGGTATCCAAACAAACCAGTAAGACCAGCGGCAGTACCTGCGGCTTTCTTCGGAGCGAGTTCAAGTGCGTACAAACCGATCAGCATAACCGGACCATAGATTAGGAAGCCAATTGCAATAAGCGCCATCATATCTACTGTTGGGTTGCCCGCAGGGTTAAACCAATAAACCATCACTGCAACTGTCACTAACACCATAAATAAGATACCAGCAGGTGCACGACGACCTTTGAACAATTTGTCAGAGATCCAACCACACAATAGTGTTCCGGGAATGCCAGCCCATTCGTATAAGAAATAAGCCCATGACGATTTATCTACCGAGAAATCCTTCGCTTCTTTTAGGTAAACAGGTGCCCAGTCCAGTACGCCGTAACGAATTAGGTAAACAAATGCGTTTGCAATTGCAATCGACCAAAGAAGTTTGTTGTTGAAGACGTATTTGAAGAAGATTTCCTTCGCTGTCATTTCTTGTTCATGGGACTTGTCATAGTCATCTGGGTAATCGTCTTTGTATTCTTCAATAGGAGGCAGACCACAAGACTGAGGGGTATCGCGAACCGTCATCCAAACAAACACAGCAACCAACGTGGCGAAAAATGCAGGAACATAAAATGCAGTGCGCCAATCATCGTTAAATGCCCATAGGCCAAGAATAAATAGTGGACCAATCAAACCGCCACCCACGTTGTGCGCCACGTTCCAAACCGAAACGATCTCACCACGCTCTTTACGTGACCACCAGTGCACCATGGTTCGGCCACAAGCAGGCCACCCCATCCCTTGGAACCAACCGTTCAAGAAAAGCAAAATGAACATCGCAGTGACGCTACCAGTCGCCCATGGCATAAAGCCAAAGCAAAACATCACTAATGCAGACATCAATAGGCCGCCACTAAGGAAATAGCGAGGGTTGGAGCGGTCTGAAACGCTGCCCATTAGAAACTTAGAGAGACCATATGCAATGGAAACAGCTGCCAAGGCGACACCTAAGTCTCCGCGGCTAAAGCCTTGCTCGATAAGATAAGGCATCGCCAAACTGAAGTTTTTACGAACTAGATAGTAACCGGCGTAGCCAACAAAGATACCGATAAAGAGTTGCCAACGGAGGCGAGAGTAGGTGCTATCGATGCTGCCAGGGGACAGACGATCAATGTGCGCCTTAGGTTTGAATATTCCAAACATAGGAACCTCATTATTTTGTATGCGATGGTAAAAACACAAAAGGAGCGAACGAAACAAAATAAATCTTCGTTCGAAAGTTCATGAATTGTATGGAGTTAGGATTTTATTTCTGTGACAAATGTTGCACATGGATTAAATATAAGTAAATACAGTAAATTATATGAGCATTAATTAGATCATCGTTCAACTTTACTCAAGATTCGTTAATATGAAACTGATATTCAAACCTCTCACTTGAGCATTCCAATTCGAAACCTTTGAAACAAAGGCTCGAATTAGAACATAAACTAACCGTAAAAAGGGCGATTTACGCCTGCCCTACTCGCTCCGAACCAACTAATAACTAAAAAGCTGAAAAACGATCACGTTTAGCATCAAACGAAATAAAAAAAACAATTTTTATTTGAATACAAGCCGAAGCAATGATTCACAAACACAAGACATTAACAGCGTTTATTCTCTTCTCAACTCATCCTATTGGTATCAATGGGATGACGATTTTTTCTAAAAGTCCAAACATGACAGCGTATTTTTTTATATCACTGCTAGCCCTTGATACATTTGACATTCTCCTACTCCTTTAGGGTTAACTGCTACACAAGTTCTGTGTAATAAATCTCCAAGCACGTAGCAGCTTCACAAAACTCCTCTTACCAGTTGTGCATTCTTTTTCACATCGGTAATTTGAGCGCTCTCAACACTGACCTCGTGACAAATAAATTATTTTCGTTGTGTTCTTTTCCGGTTAAAAGATGCGCCATTTAACAAAAACGAAGACTTTGATTAACAAATTTATGCTCAAACGCTCATTTTTAACGCTCGTTTGTTTTCGCAAACGTTTATATATGCACAATAGTATCGTGCTAGACAGGCAAAAATGATCAAAGGACTTTTAACATGACAACGAACAAACACCCCTCTCTGCTCGGAGAATGTTTGGCCGAGTTTATCGGTACAGGACTACTTATTTTCTTCGGCGTAGGCTGTGTTGCAGCCTTAGTTCTAACAGGCGCATCATTTGGACAATGGGAAATCAGTATTGTATGGGGCTTCGGTGTCGCCATCGCTATTTACTGTACGGCTGGCGTCTCTGGTGCACACATCAACCCTGCCGTTACCATCGCACTTGCTATGTTCCATGGTTTTGATAAGGCGAAAGTGGTGCCATACATTATCGCTCAAATGCTTGGGGCATTCTGTTCTGCTGCATTGGTATACAGCTTATACAGCAACCTTTTCACCGACTACGAAATCGCTCATAACTTCGTTCGCAGCAGCCAAGATGCACTAGCAACTGCTGGTATCTTCTCGACTTATCCGCATGCCTCTCTCTCTTTCTTTGGTGCTTTTGCTGTGGAATTCGTTATCACTGCTGTACTGATGTTTGCGATTCTGGCTCTGGGCGATGAAAATAACGGCGCGGCACGTGGCGCAATGAACCCTCTATTGATCGGTATTTTGATTGCCGTCATCGGTGGTTCACTTGGCCCACTAACAGGCTTTGCTATGAACCCTGCTCGTGACTTTGGACCGAAGCTGTTCGCTTACTTCGCAGGTTGGGATTACGCTCTGACAGGTGCTAAAGACATTCCTTACTTTATCGTGCCTTTACTTGCTCCGATTGCAGGTGCGTGTTTTGGTGGTTGGTTGTATCCAAAAGCGATTGCAGCTTACCTTCCACAACAAGGCCACGGTTGTACGATTCCAAACCAATGTGAGACGGAAGAAGAAACAGAAGAAGCTAGAGCTTAAAACTGACGTAACTCGAACATTTACTAAAATATAAATAACGAAACAAAAGGATTCTTACCATGACTGAGCAAAAATACATTGTTGCCCTAGACCAAGGTACAACAAGCTCTCGCGCTGTGATTCTTGATCATGATGCGAACATCGTAAGCGTCGCGCAACGCGAATTTACTCAGATTTATCCAGAAGCTGGTTGGGTTGAACATGATCCAATGGAGATCTGGGCAACACAAAGCTCTACCTTAGTAGAAGCTCTAGCTAAGTCTGGCATCCGTAGCGACCAATTAGCGGCTATCGGTATTACTAACCAGCGTGAAACGACCATCGTCTGGAACAAAGAAACCGGTAAACCCGTTTACAATGCGATCGTATGGCAATGTCGCCGTACTGCTGATATCTGTGAAGATTTAAAAGCACGCGGTCTCGAAAACTATGTACGTGACAACACTGGTTTGGTGCTTGACCCTTACTTCTCCGGTACCAAAGTTAAATGGATTCTGGACAATGTTGAAGGCGCACGAGAAGACGCAGAAGCAGGTAAGCTGTTGTTTGGTACTGTCGATACTTGGTTAGTTTGGAAGATGACTCAAGGTCGCGTTCACGTAACCGACTACACTAACGCATCGCGTACCATGCTGTTTAACATCAACGATCTATGTTGGGATCAAAAAATGTTAGATGAGCTTGGCATCCCAGCATCTATGATGCCAGAAGTGAAGCGCTCATCGGAAATTTACGGTAAAACCAACATCGGTGGTAAAGGCGGTACTCGTATTCCTATTTCTGGAATCGCAGGTGACCAACAAGCGGCGCTTTACGGCCAAATGTGTGTTGAAGCGGGTCAAGCGAAAAACACTTACGGTACGGGTTGTTTCTTGCTAATGAATACGGGCCAAGAAAAAGTCACTTCGACACATGGTCTTCTAACAACTTTGGCTTGTGGTCCTGCAGGCGAACCAGCTTATGCACTTGAAGGTGCCGTATTCATGGGAGGAGCTTCAATCCAATGGCTACGCGATGAATTGAAAATCCTAAACGGTGCAGAAGACTCTGAATACTTCGCGACAAAAGTGGATACATCAAACGGCGTTTATGTCGTGCCTGCATTTACTGGTTTAGGCGCACCATACTGGGATGCCTACGCACGTGGCACGATTGTCGGCCTTACTCGCGGTGTGAATTCAAACCATATCATCCGTGCAACATTGGAAGGCATCGCTTATCAAACTCGTGACGTACTGGATGCGATGCAAGCTGACTCAGGTATTAAGCTTGCGAACCTTCGCGTCGATGGTGGTGCAGTAGCGAACAACTTCCTAATGCAATTCCAATCCGATGTATTGAACACAGAAGTACACCGCCCTCAAGTAACTGAGGTTACCGCTCTTGGTGCAGCCTACCTTGCCGGCCTTGCAGTTGGTTACTGGGATAGCATTGATGAGTTGCAGAATAAAGCGGTACTTGATCGCACCTTTGAGCCACACGATGATGAAGAAAAACGCAATCGTCGTTACAAGGGTTGGAAACGTGCAGTGAAATGTGCACAAACCTGGTCTGAACTTCACGACGAAGAAGATTAATCTCATCTCCATAAGAAAAAAAGAGCGCCATTTGTGCGCTCTTTTTGCGCTTTATCCCCGATTCCTGAACTCGCTTACTTCTCACAACGAGCAAATTCGAGCACAATAGAGCTTCGAATTTGAAGCATTGGCCGTTACCAATGCACAAGGGAGTGGTAAGTGAAGCAAATACCTCGACACCAGCAGATTGTTGAGCTGGTGAAAAAACAAGGCTATGTCAGCACGGATGAGTTAGTAGAAAGATTCAATGTCAGCCCACAAACCATCCGACGCGATCTCAATGAACTCGCCGATGACAACAAAATTCGTCGTTATCACGGTGGAGCCACTATTCCTCTCAGTTCTGAAAACACATCTTACAACACGCGTAAAGCGCTCAACTTCAATGAAAAAGATGTCATTGCAGACGAGGTAGTCAAACACATTCCAGATGGTGCCACACTATTCATCGATATCGGCACCACACCAGAAGCAGTTGCGCGAGCGCTCAATAAAAACCATAAACAGTTGCGTGTTGTCACCAACAACATCAATGTTGCGACCATTCTTTTCCCTAACCCTGAAATCAAAGTCATCTTAGCGGGTGGAGAAGTCCGCAGCAGAGACGGCGGTATTGTTGGCGAGGCTACCCTCGATTTCGTTAAACAGTTCCGTCTCGACTTTGGTATTCTCGGCATTAGCGGTATCGACTTCGATGGCTCGCTATTAGACTTTGATTACCACGAAGTCCGGGTAAAACAAGCGATCATTGACAATAGCCGTAGTGTATTTCTTGCCGTAGACCACACCAAGTTCGGGCGCAATGCTATGGTGAAACTAGGCAATATTGCACAGCTCAACATGATCTTTACCAATAAGCAGCCACCAGAAGAAATCTTGTCAATTTTGAAGGAAGCTTCTATCCCACTAGAAGTGGTTGAAGCTAACGAATCAAACTCCGAAAACGAGTAACGTCAATCGTATAATTCCCCCCTCAAATGACCTCTGCCTTAATTAGACAGAGGTTTTTTTGTGTCTAAATCACACAAAACGCTCACAAACGAAAATAATAGATGATCACAAACGAAACCTGAGCTAGGATTACATTATGTTCTAAAATGCTCGTTCGCTCACCAAGAGGTCAAATTTATGAGTATACAAAATAATGCTTCCACTACTAGCTCATCCACTACCTTAGACTTGATCGTAATCGGTGGCGGCATTAACGGAGCTGGTATTGCGGCAGACGCAGCTGGCCGAGGTTTGAGTGTTGGCTTATATGAAGCAAATGACTTCGCATCTGCGACTTCTTCAGCAAGTTCTAAACTGATACACGGCGGTTTACGCTACCTTGAACACTACGAGTTTCGTTTAGTTTCGGAAGCGCTCGCAGAGCGTGAGGTTATTCTTCGTAAAGCACCACACGTCGCACTACCAATGCGTTTCCGTTTACCGCATCGCCCATTCCTACGCCCAGCTTGGATGATTCGTTGTGGCCTTTTCCTTTACGATAACTTGGGTAAACGTACGACGCTGCAAGGCAGTAAAACCGTCAACCTTGCGAAATCTGGCTTGCTAAAACCAGAAATGAAAACGGGTTTCGAATACTCTGACTGTTGGGTTGATGATGCACGTTTAGTATTACTGAACGTTCTTGCGGCTCGCGAAAACCATGCTGAAGTACGTAACTACTGCCGCGTGGAAAAAGCACACCGTGAAGGTGGTATCTGGCACGTTACTATTCACGATGTGATGACAGACCAACGTTTCGAACGTAAAGCGAAAGCGTTAGTCAATGCTGCGGGGCCTTGGGTAAAACAGTTCTTTGATGATGGATTAGAGCAAGCCTCTCCTCGTAACATTCGCTTAATCAAAGGCTCGCACATCGTTGTTCCTCGTATCCACAACGAACCGCAAGCCTACATCCTTCAAAACAAAGACAATCGCATCGTATTTATGATTCCTTACTTAGATAAGTTCTCAATCATTGGTACAACAGATGTGGAATACAAAGGTGACCCACGTGAAGTGTCGATCTCAGATGACGAAGTCGATTACCTCATTGATATCGTAAACCAACACTTTGTCCACCAGTTGACTCGCGAAGATGTAGTTTGGACATACAGCGGTGTTCGTCCTTTATGTGACGATGAATCTGACTCTCCGCAAGCAATCACACGAGACTACACGCTAGAGCTCGATGCGGAATACGACCATGCACCTCTGCTTTCTGTTTTTGGTGGTAAGTTAACGACCTACCGTAAGTTAGGTGAAGCAGCAATGAAGAAACTTGCTCCGTTCCTACCTGAAATGGGTAAAGACTGGACGGCCAACCAAACCCTTCCTGGTGGTAACTTCAGCTGTAGTCGTGAACAATTAGCGAAACAAATTCACGCTAAATACACTTGGGCGCCAGAAGCATTGATTCTTCGTTATGTCACACAGTTTGGTACCCAAACCTGGAACTTAATGGAAGGCACAACAAGTGAAGCTGACTTAGGACAAACGTTCTCGGCACAAGCAGGTGGTGTTTACCAACGTGAGATCGATTACTTAATGAACCATGAAATGGCAATGACCGATGAAGACATTTTATGGCGCCGTACTAAGCTTGGTCTTTACATGAACGAGGAAGAAAAACAGGCCTTAACGGACTATTTAAAGAAAAAGCTACAACAGAAAGTGGTTAATCTTTCTCAAGTTGGCTAACAGCTCCCCTCCCTCCCTCCCCCACAATAAAGCCTGCTTAGTTGCAGGCTTTTTGTTTTGTTGTTTAAGCACAACACCTTGGTGCGCTCCACTCGATTGCAAATAAGAACAACTATTCATAGACATTTGGCGTTAAATACAATCATACTCATTTGAAAAATAATGCATCAATGACTTCAGAGTACCGTACTTAGAGTATTGCCTCTGTATGGCAATGCAATTCTCGCGAAAGAAGTATCTTGAGGTTATTTTGGTATCGGCTCAAACAAGGAAAAGAAAATGGGTTTTATGATTGAACATTGGGACTTCTCAACCCCAGAAGCAACTCAACAATCCACCACGGCAGAGCAAATTCAAGCTAAGCATTGGTACCATTGCGAACGGCTGCATCCTGATATTCGTGGTTGGCTGGAGCAGAACCAAGTGCCTCGTGCAACGGTTGATCATCTATTAGCCGACGAAAGCCGACCATCTTTCCATCCTTTAGATGACGAGAACTTCATGTTGATTTTACGAGGCGTCAATATGAACGGCAATGCATCACCAGAAGATATGCTTAGTATTCGAATTCTCTACTTTCAAGGCGCACTCATTTCAACTCGTAAAATTCCATCACGCGCGATCATGGAGATTCGCCAAGCATTAGCGGAACACAAAGGCCCAAAAAGCCTTGCCAGTTTACTTCATCAGATCATTGAAGGATTAAACAGTAAAATAGACATTTACCTTGATACAATTGAAGAAACACTAAACCAGTTCGACGTGAATGATGAATCGACGTACAAACATATGGCGACTCAAAAAGCGCTGATTTCTATCAAGCGTTTTATTCGCCCTCAGCAGTACGCTATCCGTGATCTTGTGGAGTCAGAATCAGAATTGATTGCTTTGAGACCTCATCAATATCGCTTCGCACACAATAATATTACGCGCATAAATGAAACACTTGAGTTTTATCTTGGAGAAGTGGCGCTTTTCCAAGAAGAGATCAAACATCATCGTGATGAGAAAACCAATAAAAACAGTTACCTGTTTACTTTGGTAGCAACGATTTTTCTACCAACCAGCTTCTTAACAGGTTTACTCGGCATCAATGTTGGTGGAATGCCAGGTGTGGAATCCACCATGGCATTCACCTGGTTCTGTATCGCCTTAATTGTCATTTTTGGTCTAGAGTGGTGGCTATTTAAACGCTTGGGGCTCACGAATAAAGCGGACGACGAAGACGAGTAAACACTAAACCTATAAAGAACAAAAACCAAAAGAGGAGCACGCGGCTCCTCTTTTCTCTACTCACATTAGAATCTTATCCGGGGTGACCATCCACACGAGGGGTCACAAGCATCACACCAAAACGCCACACAAATAGCCCAAATGCCACAATCCACAATCCGCCGCTGATATCAATCCACAGTATCATGTTCGCTGGGTCAAAGATCACGGCGAAACTGCGAACCAAAGCTGCCGCGGTAATCGCTGCAAACGCAAGGCTCATGTTTGGCCCTTTGTAGATCATGCGACCAGTATGTCCCATCGTCACCCGTGCAATCATCGCTAAAATCAAACCGCCTAACGCACCTATCGCAAACAGGTGAATGAGGTTATGGCTGGCAAATGCATCTCCCCAGACGCCTCGCAAAATTAAGCTTAGTGGTAAACACAAATACGCAGCATGCAGCGACCACACTAAAGGCTCGCTCAGGGTTAACCAAGGTTTCCAGCGAACAAAACGCACCAACTGAGCAACACCTGCAAATAGCATCAAAGGACTACCTAGTTCTGCAAACGTCACAGGGAAAAAGCTCAGCACAAATAGCATTACCAATGGCAAGTTCGCGAACCACTCTAACCAAGCCAATGGTTGCGCTTTTTCGAAATTAAATCGACGCGCAGTAAAAAATGGAATCACACGTCCGCCCATCACTGACAACAGCAAGGTAAACCACCACAGCATTGCTTGCCACACCGCTGAAGAGCTAAAGGGCGGCATACCTTTTATCGTTGCGTAGCTTGCAAAGTTCGCAAAGATGGCTAAAAGAAACAGTGGAACGAAAAACAAATTACGCCAACCTTTGGCTCGATACACACGAATGCCCACCTCATAGGCGACAAACAGTAAAAATACCGCTTCGATACTGCTGGTTAACCATAACGGTGCTGGTGTCCAAAGCAATATGCGGGGCACTAACCACAAGCCAAATAAAGCCAGAAGCATGTAATGCTTGGTACCATTAATGCCAGTCCAGTTTTGTACCGCGGTCAGTACAAAGCCAACTACAATGGCCATCGAAAAACCGAACAACATTTCATGTACGTGCCACCACAATGCAGGCACGGCTAATGCGTTTGGCTGTCCGCCTTGGAACATCCACACCCACAACGCAATCGCAACAATGGCGTAAATCGACCCAAACAGAAAAAACGGCCGAAAGCCTAATCGCAGCCATGCGGGGATTTTTTCTTCTACTTTTTTATCGGTGATATTCAGCATTATCTTGCCCTCAAGCGTCTCTCGATGCTGGTTAACTCAACTACATATTGATGCTACCATAAACATGTATAAAAAATACATGTTTATAATTAAGATTATACTTAAGAGGTAAAGTTGTGCTTCAGATACGGGTTAGGTATAAACATGAGAGGCACAACTATCAGTTAAGGGATGCAACGACAATGTACATATTTGGCTATGGCAGTTTGATTAATTCTGCGTCGCGTAAGTTAACCGGACAAACGGGAGAAGCCATTCCCGTCATAGCACATGGGTTGGTTCGCTACTGGGGGAAGATTGATGACAGCTATACTCTGTCTCCTCTGGTTGTGAACCAAGGCGATGGGCAGGTCAACGGCGTTTTACTCGAAGTAAATGAAGAAGCGCTCGCAGAATTCGACCGCCGTGAGCGAGGTTATCATCGTATTCAACTTCAGCCAGATCAAATCGAAACAGATGCGAGTTTTAACCAAGAACATGACATTTGGGTTTACGTAAAGGACGAGCCACTACCACCATGCGCAAAGAGCCCAATCATGCAAAGTTATGTTGATACCGTGCTGGCAGGTTGCTTGGAAGTTTCCCACGCGTTTGCAGAGCATTTTGTGCGTCACACCATTGGCTGGCAACACGCGAAAGAAAATGACCGCCATCAACCCAAATATGGCAACCTTGCAGGCGTACAAGATCACCACTATGAGTTGATTGATAATCTGATCAAAAAAGGAGCCTGACGGCTCCTTTTTAGTATCTATATTTTTGCTTACGCGAGCTTAAAACTTGTAATCAACACCAACGTACAGGCTGTCAAAATCAAAATCTTCGCTGCCACCGTTTTCGGCATCAATACTTACCGAAGAAGCACGGTAGCCACCAGATACAACCAAACCTGAAGCAAACTCATAACCAGCCTCAACACCGTAGTTAAAGCCTACATCACGACCATCATCGGTAACAGTGCTAGATGATTTCACTTCATAAGAAACACTCATTACACCAAGGCCAGCAATCGCACCAACATAGAAGCCTGTACCTGCAAATTGGTATTTAGGCTTCGCATTGAAATTGAACGCAGAAGCATCAACACTAAATTTAACCGGCCACCCCATGTAAGAAAATGTTTCTTCAAAGTCGCCAAAGTATATGTACTCACCTTCAAAAGCTAGTTTGAAGTTTTCTGAATATTGCAGCTCTTTACCTACAGCAAGGCTAAGACCTGTCGCAGAAAAATCTTTTGACAAGCTTTTAACTTTAAGATCTGAATTTACCAAATCAGCACCAACATACCAGTTACCTTTTGCTTGAACTGACGCTGAAGCAACCACTGCACCTAAAGCCAATAATGGCAATACTTTTTTCATTATAATTTCCTAATTTTTCATACTGTTAGACAGCTTTTAAAAGCGCGGAGATTATAAATAGAGTTGAATACTTTCCTATTGATTTATCTATAAAATGAGACACAAAACATAAACATGAACAATAAAACGTTTGCTTGGTTAAACTCTAAACAGCTCGAGTCCTATTAAGTACTAGAGTTACCACAAGTAACAAGTTTCCAAACCAGTCACGTTTTTCAGTATTTTTACAGCAATATAATCCTTATGTTTACGGCTTTATTTATTACTCAATAGAGTCTATTTCATGAAAACAAGTTGGCTTGATATGATGATTTAAAGTGTTTAGGACTGTCTTACTAAAGGTTTGTGCATCTCTAAGTAGCTGTTTAAAATAGTCAGATTATTGAGCTCACACTTGGGCAGTGAGCAGTGCCAACGGGAAATTTACATGGCAAAGCTAAAAGATATCGCCATTGAAGCGGGCGTCTCACTTGCAACCGTATCGCGGGTTTTGAACAACGACCCAACGTTGAGCGTTAAAGAAGAAACCAAATACCGCATTTTGGAAATTGCAGAAAAACTGGAGTACCGCACCAGCAGCTCAAAGAAAGGCATCAAAGAAGCTAAGCAAAAACATCACTTTTTAGCCTTATATAACTACAAACAAGAAACAGAGGTAAATGACCCTTACTACTTATCAATTCGTCATGGGATTGAAACGCAATGCGACAAATTAGGTATTACGCTAACCAATTGCTATAACAGTGAAATTGATGTTGAAACGAAAAAGATAACAGGTGTCCTTTTAGTCGGTAATGTCGACCAAAAGGTAGTAGATAAATTACCTAAACGTCTAGCCGATAGCATCTGCTACATAAACTTTTCAGATCCAACCTGCCCTTATGATTGCGTTGATGTCGACCTTATTCGAATCAGTAGGCAAGTAGTTGATTTCTTTGTGCAACGAGGCTACCGCCGCATCGGTTATATTGGCGGTCAAGACAAGCACGACGCAGCTGACACTCGTGAAAATGTGTTTTTGGACTATGGCTATCTAAAAGGCGTGGTTGCAGAACAAGATATACACTATTGTGCCTGCTCTAGTTTGTCCGGTTATAACTTAGCGAAAGAGATGCTAGCCAAAGGTGACTTCCCGAAAGCAGTATTCATTGATTCTGACTCCATCGCGATTGGCATAGTACGTGCAATCCATGAATTTGGCTTAAAGATACCAGAGGATATTACGTTGATTAGTATGAATGATATTCCTACTGCTCGCTTTACCTTTCCGCCGTTGTCTACAATTCGTATTCACTCTGAGTTGATGGGAACTCAGGGAGTGAACTTACTGGTGGAAAAATACCGAGATGGACGCTTACGACCTCTTCATGTATACGTGCAAACAGAGCTTAAACTACGTGGTACAACTCAATGATACCTTTTCCATTAATCTCTTTTATGAATTAAATCTGGAACATCCCCCCCAACCAAAGACATTCATTTTGCTCAATCAGTACTGTTTCGGTATAACGCCGATAACTCAGCGGGTAGTAAGAAGTTCAACAACAAATCACTCTAAGCACCATGAGTGCCCCAAATGTTTATCATTTAGAGGTGATGGTCGAAGAAACCAACTCGCGTAGCCAAATGCCTTTGTCTTCATTGTTTCGGCTGGAATGCCACAGCATAGCAATATCAAAATCCGCAACGGCGATCGGCGGCTTAACGGTAACGAGATCGTCCGAAAAGCCCTCCGCCAATGCCATTTTTTCTGGCACGATGGCAATGAGATCGCGTTTTTTCAATAGATGCCGAATAGTGAGAAAGTTGCGCGACGCCACGGTGACTTTGCGGCTCAAGCCATGTTCTGCAAGCTTTTGGTCTACTTGTGTCTTTAAGCTCCCATCGGGACTTACCAGAGCTTGCTCTATGTTCGCGAACGCTTCCAGAGACAGCTGTGTTTCCCCTTTCAATGCCTGTTTATCACACATACACACGTGTTTTTCCGTGTACAAGTACAAGCTCTCAAAGTTGTCATCCAACACTGGCATGCTGCCAATAATGACATCGATCTTTTCGTGCTCAGTTAATGCCACGTAGTTGCTACGATTGACGTTAATAAAACTGATCTGGGCCTCTGGTGCGCGCTGGCGTATTTCGTCATAAAGCCGAGGAGCAAAAATAAACTCGGCATAATCCGTTAATCCAATGCGACATACACCCGCATAATTTTTAGGTTGGAAGGCAGACTTAGTGAGCAAGTCTTTGGCGATAGAATCCAACAAGTGATGCACAGTTGGCGCGATGTGGTGAGCGTGCTCGGTGGGCTCCATCTTGTGCCCTTTTCGCTCAAAAAGCGGGTCGTCAAACAACAACCTTAAACGAGACAAACTATGACTCATCGCCGACTGACTAACGTAACTTTTCTCTGCCGCGACGCTAACGCTTCGATAGCGATACAAGTAGGAAAACGTCACCAATAAGTTCAAGTCAATGTTGCGCCACTGAATGTCCTCTTTCACTCCAACATCCTCATCCCATTTCATTTCATTCATAGATGAAATTAAAATCATCAATTTGAGTCATTTTAGAGCATTCGATAAATTAGCAACAATGCTTTTTAGATAAACAGGCTCGACATGTTCACCATATTCAAAACTTTTTTCTGGCTGGGTTGGTTCAGCTTCGGCGGCCCTGCGGCTCATATTGGTTATTTTCGCCAAACATTTGTTGAGAAACTGAAATGGCTTGATGACAGCGAGTACGCGCAAATTGTCGCGCTCAGTCAGTTTTTGCCGGGACCGGGCTCAAGCCAAGTTGGCTTTGCATTGGGTTATAAACGTGGCGGTTTAGGTGGCGCATGCGCAGCATTTGTCGGATTCACGCTTCCTTCAGTGGTCATCATGTTGGCGCTGGCGATGGTGAGCAGCCAAATCACCGGCACCGCAGTGTTCCAAAACATCGTTCACGGCCTAAAACTGCTCGCAGTCGTCGTCGTGGCGGATGCGACTTGGGGCATGTACAAAAACTTCTGCCAAAGTAAACTGACCGCGGGTTTGTGCGTTGCGACTGCGATTGCGTTGCTGGTGGCACCAAGCATCATGACGCAAATGTTCGTGTTGATCGCAGCAGGTTTTGTCGGTACGCGATATCTGAAGAAAGACTCCGCGCCATCAGCAGAGCCGTTTAAACCATCTATCGTGCCATTGGCTCTATTTGCGGTGCTTTTACTCGGCTTACCATTAGTGGCTCATGCGTTACCTTTGCTTGGGCTGTTTAGTGATTTTTTCCAAGCTGGTAGCTTAGTGTTTGGTGGCGGTCATGTGGTTCTGCCGCTTCTGCAAAACATTGTTGGCGACCAGCTCAGCCAAGATGCATTTTTAACAGGCTACGCCGCTGCACAAGCTGTACCAGGGCCAATGTTCACCTTTGCGACTTTTATCGGTTATGAGCTTTCGGATACGCCAATTTTAGGCGCTCTGATCGCAACGCTTGGCGTATTCCTCCCAGGTTTTCTTTTACTGCTTGGCGTTCTTAAAAACTGGCAAGCACTGGCAGGCAAACCGCTGGTCTCCGGCGCCATCAACGGTGTAAATGCCTCGGTAGTAGGGTTACTACTCGCGGCACTTTACCAGCCAGTATTTAGCAGCGCAGTTGTTGCTCCCATCGACATGGCGTTAGTGGTTGCAGGTTTTTATCTACACAAAAAGCTCAACCTATCGGTTCTGTGGATGATCGTGTTTTTTGTGGCGGCAGGCCTTGTCACGGGCATGATTTAGCCTGCTGATACGCCAACTATTGAATCCAGATAAACCACGGGCACTCAAATACGAGTGCCCGTTTTCTCAACTAAGCTTAATGATATTGGAAGGATAGAGATGACGGATCATCAATGGAACAAGACAACAATTACGAGCTCAACCTTAGCTGGCAGCAAAAAGCGTCGACTTTACTCACATCAGTAAAGAATGAGTTATTGAACGATAAGATTTTCTACACCTATTGCTTTATCTCGACTGCTGTCATTTATCTTTGTTCTTTGTATCTCGATTTCCCTATCGATTACTCTTTTACCACTTACCTTGAAACGCTCATACAAGCTTTGTATGTCACAGGTTTAAGCTGGTGTATCTACTATTATTTCTATCTCATACTGCGCAAAGAAAAGCAGCCGGCAAAAAGATTCATACAAAAACTGAAGCATCTTATTTTTCCGCTGTACCGACCTGTATCAGTGTTTGTTTCGATGATGGCACTCAACCTGATTTTCTCTAACCACACGTTTTTGAAATCGCTGATCCCAATCATCAATCCGTTCAAGTGGGATCTGACCTTTGCGAATATTGATTCGTTGCTACACTTCGGCGTTGCTCCGTGGGAGTTGACCCATGCATTATTCTCCAATGCTTGGGCCTCATTAGGGCTAAATGTAGCCTACAACGCATGGTTTTTTTGTATGTGGGGTATACTCATCTTTTTCCTTATCTACAAAAAATACCCGTTGGTAAGGCAACAGTTTTTACTCACGTTCGCATTGTCTTGGATGATTCTTGGTGTCTTCTTCGCCACGCTGCTTTCTTCAGCAGGCCCTTGCTATGTGGAGCTTATCACTGGAGATGAACAGTTTGTTCCTCTGATGAAAACGCTCGAAGCCCAAAGCCAATATCTTACCAATGTGGACGCTGGGCAATTGTGGGCATTGCCTACACAGCAATATCTTTGGGATGAGTACATCGCGAATGCCAATGGTATTGGCTCTGGCATTTCGGCAATGCCTAGTTTGCACGTTTCCATTGCGGTTTTGATGGCGCTATCAATTTATAGACTCAACAAAACCATCGGCTACTTTGCCTACGCTTTCGCAGTCATCATTCAAATCGGTTCGGTACATTTAGCTTGGCATTATGCGATTGATGGCTACCTCGCAACACTCTTGACGGTGATGTTATGGAAGATAGTTGGTTGGGCTTTACGGCGCTATGCTTCTTACCCTGAAAGAAGAGAATGAACGGCTAATTGAACAAACACCTTTGCAACGGACTACTCCCGGTAAATGAAAAAGCCACTCTATCTTGCAGAGTGGCTTTCTTTTAAAAGGGTCTTCAAATTTATTGGAGAAGCGCGGTAGAGGTATCCCCTCGCTCTCTCACCATTGCCAATGCTCGTTCTAGGTTTTTATTTGCCAGTTCATAGTAGGCAGGGTTCTTATCAATAGCCTGTTGTAGATAAGGAATCGCCTCGCCTGGTTTGCCTTGAAGGATCAAGAAGTAACCAACATTATTGAGTGCTTCCGGCTCTGTCATGTGTCGACTAAAAATACTCAGAGCTTGTCGTGGCTGATCTTTAGCTAAAGCAATGAGACCTAAATTATTGATTCCTCTCTCATCTCCTGGCTTGATACTTAGTGCGGCTTGAGTAAAGTGCGCCGCTTTTGAGTAAGCTTTTTCCATGTAGTAGGAGTAGCCAAGGCTGACCAAAGCGTTTACGTTTCTTGAGTCAATATCCAACGCTTTTCGAATTAACGCCTGCGCAATATCGTGGTCGCCACGAATGTCGTAAAGCACACCTAGACCGGAGTAAGCAGAGACTGGTGATTTATCATCATAGCGATATGTTGCAACGCTCTCTGCAGTAATGTTGTCTTTAGTGATGGTAGGATCGCCATCCATGCGAATTTGGTCAGCATTCAAAGCGCGTATGTAGTAGCTTTTCCCAACGTCCTTTTCTCCACGCTTCGTGTATAAAGTACCAAGCTCAGTCAGGGAGCCAATATGATCGGGGTTCTCAGCCAAAGATGCTCGAAATGATTTATCGGCGAGTTCTGAATTCTCCCTAGCTAAATGGATGCGCCCCACGGTGTACAAGGTTTTATCTTTATGGACCGCATTCGGGAAAGAGAGCGAGCGAATATATTCATACAAGGCTAAGTCGACATTTTTGTTGCTTAATGCAATATCCCCTCGTGAGATTGCCTCTTCCTCTGTTTTGGGTGGTTCATCATTAGTGAGAGACTCAACGGGCTTACCTGAGTACAGCGTTGAATCGAAATCTGATGACTGTTCAGTTGTTGAACATGCGGTAAGCACCAACAACGAGATGATGACGTATTTCTTAATCCACATAACGATCCCTATTTTGCTTTTTAATTAGAAAATGCCTCAGCCAATGAAATTAACGCAGGTCCGATAGCCACTATAAAAAAGCAAGGCCAAATAAATAGCACCATTGGAAACATCATTTTGACTGGGATTTTTGCAGCAATTTCTTCTGCTGCTTGTTGACGCTTATCCCTGTAGTCTTCGGTATATTCACGCAAGGAGTTGACTAAACTCCCCCCTATTCGAGAGGCATGGCTAAGCATACTTACCAGCCCCATTAATTCTTCTAACCCTGTCCTTAATACTAGCTCCCTCAGCGCTTCTGGCATTGGTTTGCCCGCTTTAATTTTGTTGCACACCGTATCGATTTCATCAGCAAGCTCTGGGTGAGAGATAACCAGTTCATCAGCAACCCGACGCAACGCTGCATTAAAGCCAAGCCCTGATTCGGTACAAACCACCAGCAAATCAAGCATGTCGGGCACACCTGCACGAATCGCTTGCTGACGCTTGTTCACCATTCGACGCAAAATAAAATCAGGAAATAAAAGCCCAATAAATACGGATAACGCCATATACGTGTACAGGTATTTAGATTCCGGAACCGAGAAATACACCAGTGCCGCCACCATCACACCTAAGATTGTCGTGACCGATTTAATGGCATAAAACATCGATAATGCATTGCTTTCATGAAACCCAGCATGCATCAGTTTATTGCGTGTCGTTTGACGCTCTTTTTCACTGGTTGGGGAAGTTAAAGGCGCTAACGACTCCAAGGTGTCTGACATTTTCTTGTTGTGATGAGAGACTTCTTTCTTATCACCAGACAATTCGGCTAACTTTCGTTTAATTGGCGAGTTAACCCCGATAATTATCGAGCCTAACGTCATCACAACCAACACTGTAGTGATGAGGATCAACCCCATAAGCAGTGTTTCTTGGCCGACAGCAAAATCGTTTAACCATCCTTGAATACTTTCCATGGCTACACCTCAATATTGACGATTTTACGAATCCAAAGCGTGCCGATAAACAACGCTACCATCCCACCAATGACCATTTTGATCCCCATTGGATGCGTGTGGAGTAACTCAATATACTCAGGTCGAACAAGGGAAATGATGACGTACAAACCAAAAGGCGCTAATACTAATACCCATGCCGACATTCGAGATTCCGCCGAAATGGTTTTTATTTTTCGAGCGAGTTTGAAACGAGCACGTAGGATATGGGAGAGCTTCTCAATGTTTTCGACTAAGTTACCACCCGTTTCCTTTTGCAGTAACACAGCACTGGAGAAAGCAAGCATAGATACGGTAGGAGTTCTCTCCGACATTTGCATAATCGCCAAGCGGAGGTCATAACCATAGTTGAGTAAGTTAAAGGTATTCATGAACTCAGGACCAAGCGGTGCACTAACCTCTCTGCCTACTTCTCCAAACCCCTGCGTAATTGGCTGCCCTGCCTGCAAAACTCGCTTGATGATATCGAGAGCCTCTGGCAGTTGCTCTTCAAATTTCATTAAACGATCAGCAATCCTTTTCTGTATGTAGAAGTAAACAGACACCCAGCAAGCAAACGCAACGCCAGCACAGAGGTACCAAACTTGCCCGAACAAGAACAGAAATAGACCAACCGCAGTCCCTCCGAGGAATGTGAGGAAAATAAACCGACTGAACCCCATGTGTATCCCAGCCAGTTCCAACTTCTTCTTAAAGCTATCGAACAGGCTAAACCTCACAAGCCATCGCTCTAATGGCGATAGATTCTTGAGCGAGTTTTCCCTTAATAAAGAAATACTCTCTTGATCAATATGTTTATGGCTTTCGTGTATCCGCTTGATTAATTGCTTATGCTTAACCTTTTTACCCGCAGAAGGCAGAATTAACGCTTGGCTAATAAAGAATACGGACAAAAACAGCAGTACAAGAAAAAGGGGGAATTGACTATCCATAGCAATCTCCTAACGGGCTTTTTCATTGAATATTTCAAATGGTACGTCTAAGCCTCGTTTTACTAATTGGTCATGGCAGCTTGGTACAATCCCTGTAGCCATGTAATCACCTAACACATTGCCTTCTTGATCGACCCCTCTTCTTTGGAAGGTGAAGATCTCCGACATGGTAATAACGTCACCTTCCATGCCATTGATTTCTTGTACGCTAACCATGCGACGTTTACCGTCTTCCTGACGATCCATTTGCACAACAATATTGATGGCCGACGCGATCTGCGCTCTCAAGTTTTTTGTCGACACATTCCACCCTGCCATCGAGAACATATTCTCAATCCGGCTCAGCGCATCTCTTGGTGTATTCGCGTGGATAGTAGCCAAAGACCCATCATGACCCGTGTTCATTGCGGATAGCATATCCACCGCTTCTGAGCCACGAACCTCACCAACAACTATCCGATCGGGACGCATACGTAGTGAGTTTTTTACTAAATCACGCTGAGAAATTTCACCCTTACCCTCGATATTGGAAGGACGTGTTTCCAAACGGATAATATGTGGCTGTTGGAGTTGTAACTCTGCCGAGTCCTCAATGGTTACAATGCGTTGGTCGCTAGGAATAAAGCTCGACAAAATATTTAGCGTGGTTGTTTTACCAGAACCTGTACCACCAGAAATCAGGATATTCATTTCCCCCACAACCGCCGCATTAAGAAACTTCGCCATTTCAGGAGACAACGATCCAAGTTCTAATAGGTTATCCATATTCAAACGTTCAACCGCAAAACGTCGAATAGAAACTGAAGGCCCATCAATAGCAAGAGGAGGTATAATCGCATTAAAACGTGAGCCATCTTTGAGTCGAGCATCCACCATGGGTGAAGCCTCATCGATCCTTCGACCCACTTGGCTTACAATACGGTCGATAATGTTGCGCAAATGGCGTTCGTCTAAAAAGGTGTGCGGTGTTTTCTCCAACTTACCAAAACGTTCGACGAAAATATTTTTCGGGCCATTTACTAAGATATCTGAGATTGTTTGATCTTCAAGAAGTGGCTCAAGAGGCCCCAGGCCGAACACTTCATCTTCAATTTGATGTATTACGCGGTTTCGCGCTTCTGAACTCAATGGGTGTGTTTGATCTTCCGCAATGAGCTGAACAACCGCTTCGCGCAACTCCTCTTTCGCGCGATCTTCTTGCAAATGCGATAGAAGCCCGAGATCCAAGGTATCCAGTAGTTTCTTGTGGTAGTAGTGTTTTATCGAGAGATCTTGTTCTAATTGCTTTTTCTGCTCCTCGATCGCTTTCATCTTGGCTTCTACCGGCGACAAAGACTTTTGCTCATCTGACGTGTCTTCATCAGATTTTGCCAACTCGACATTCACAACCTTGGATTCTTTTGTTTCATCTACGGAATTGAAAGAACTCCCGACGCCTTTCCGTTTGAAAAACATAACTCCCCCTTACTAAGAAAATAGTTTTTTTATCCAACTTTGATTCTCTTTGGTCGGACTTTCTAATAAGTGCGATATTTCAGCCAAAGACGCTTTCAGCGCACTATTTTTCTTAGATTGAACAATTGGGTTGCCCAAATTAGCGCTCTCGATAGCAATAGCAAAGTTATTAGGTACTAAGTGTATTGCATGTCCACTAACTGCATTTTCAATGTCTTTCAACGATATTGTCGATTTCTTTTCAAAACGATTAACAATTAGTTCAACCTGATGACTACTTAAACCATAGTCTAATTCTAAAGAACGTATATAACTAACAGCATGCTTCACCGAGGTAACATTCTGTTGCAGAATCAAAAAAACATGTGTTGCCGGAGAAACAATTTGTTGATAAACGTGCTCAACGCCATGAGATAAATCCACAATAATATGTGAGTAAAACTGCCTCAAAATAGGTAATAATTTACTAACTTGAACCGCATGCTTGTAATTACCTTTAGGATCATTTTGGTTAAAACACAAATAATTCAAACCTGAAGGATGCTGGTAGACTAGTCCTTCTAGTGATAATTCATCTAAATCATTAACAGAATCAATCACATCATTAATATTGTATTTAGGCTTACAGTTTAAATAATCAGCGGCATCACTAAACTGCATATCCAAGTCAACGAGCAACACTTTACTCTTAGCATAGCTTGATAATTCTATTGCTGTATTAATAGCCAAAGTGGTTGCTCCAGAGCCACCTTTTGTATTAATAAACAATGTTAGATCGCCCATTTTCTTATTGGCAATCTTTTCATCCGCGGTAGATTTTAATAAAGGATATAGCTCGCCAAAATCAACCGAACGAGACAAATAATCTGTTGCCCCAAGCCTTAATGCCATTTTAAGGGATGCAGTATCGTTCTCGTCGCCAAATACAATCAAAGCGGTATGATTATGCTGTAAACTGCTGTCACTAGAATAAACATGAGCCACTTTCTGAGCCCAGCTTTCACCGGTTTCAATATAAATGAGATCAGGAACTTGCTTATTTTTCACAAAGTCCAAGTTAAAGGTATCTAGCTCTATCCAATCAATATTTAGATTTACACACCTTGATAGTTCATCAGCAATGTGAATTTTAAAATTTGATGTAGAATAAACTATCCAAATAATCAAGTTAGTTTTTAAACTTTTATGTGTTTCATTATCCATTTTGACTGGTTTCAACATAAAGCTACTCCGCGGAACAATCCGAATAAACAGCAGGGTTATCAGCTTCAGGCTTTAATACACCTAAGCTTTCTGCCGGCAATACAGTTTCAAAAGCAGGCGTTTTTCCTACTGCACTAATAAGCGCAGCTAACACAAAAAACTTAAATTCATAATCAACTGCTCTTGCTTGAACATATTTTATTTTTGAAAACTGAGCATCTAACACTGTAGATGCTGCAGGTGGAGTACTCAAAAAATCCGACACATCAACAGTTGCACCTGTATCGTCTAAATATTCGATTTGTAAATTATTAGCGGTAAAACCTGAAGGATATAGACTCTCCAAAGCTTGATGATTAGGTATTTCATCACGTTCAGAAATAAAACAAACCGTGGCAAGTCGTGCCGCTCGCCTGGTAATTTCGTTGACCATTTGCACTGAATAAAAGTAGATTGCAAACTCAATAATCATGAACAGTACTAACATTACCGCAAGTGCAATTAACGAAAACTCAACTTGGGTCAGTCCTTTCTGTTTCCTTATCCATTGTTTCATGGGCTAGTCCTCATTGACGCAGAAGAGCCAATACTGAAAGCCAAAGAGGTTCCGGTAAAAGGTAAGGTTGAGAAAATAGGCTCATAATTATAAGTAGCCGATATGGTGACAACCTTATTGGTGTCCGTTGGTTGAGTCACAATAATGTCAGCAGCTTCAATATAGTCGATTACCGGCGTACCAACGCCACTCGGCGTGCCATAGATCACCACATTTTTAATATCAGATTCTTCAGCTATACCTTCAAAATCTAACGTGCCATAAGTATCAACCACGGCATACCGTGCGCCATTTTGCAACGCTTTGTTGACCTCTGTGTATTGAATAAAAGCTCGGCTCACGTCGATAACTAATACGGTCAGCATCAGTAGCACTGGCAATGCAAGAATAAACTCTATAATTGCCAGTCCTTTCTGATTGAGCATCTTTTTCATCTGATGCTTTCTATTGGAGTACATCATATTAAGACCCTCCACTTGACGGGTCTTTGTATAGAACGATTTTGTATGGCCCAACTCCATCTTCATCCGGATCTACCCCAGACGACGCATTTTTTACCGTACAATCCTCTAGAAACTGACCGAATATTTCCGATTCATTCCCCTTGTTTTGCACTTCCTGAGTAACAAAAAAGCATCCTAGGCCCAGTACTTCTAAATCCATCTTGCCGCCTTTTTTTGGAGCTTCATCACAACGAACGATCGGCACTCGTAATACCCTTCTATCGGTTTTCCCATCCGCTCGGTAATATTGCGACTTGCACGCGCCAGGCCCCCCCGTACAAGCGGCTAACCCTTCGACATAATCGGCATAATAAAACGCATCGTTATCAACGGCCGGATCTTCCGCATCCTGATATTGTTGTTGGTAATTGTCGTATGTTACGTTGGACTCTTCGATGTACTTATCTGAAGTAATGCCTTCATCTGGCTTACCCCCATCAAATCTCGTATTTAGACCTTGAGCTACTGGTCCCGTACCTTTACCAGTCTCTGTTGTGACTAAATCACCGACTGTTATGCACTCCTCAGTATCCCCTGCCAGCATTTCTCTTACTGTATTTTTACCGGAACCAAAGTCTAAAAGGTGATAGTTACCCGAACCAATGCCACCATCCGTGTGCCCTGATGGTTTCAATACATGAATAGTGTCAGCATCTCGATCTTGTGCACCATTGTAGTTTGGGTTTGAAGAAGGAATGTATCCCCACGCCAGATCAGCTGAGCCTACATCGCCACACATAGCAATAGGCGACACGTTACATGTAGTAATGCTTGGCGCACTTGGTCCTGCAACAGCACTCGCTGACACCCCTTTGTCGAGCCCAAACATGCCACTTAAATACTGTGTCAACAGAACATTACTAACGGCAACACGAACATAGATGTCGCTGTCACTGCCCAAAGAGAACTCTCCAGCTTCAACAAATGAGCCTTTAGCGTTCGAATTTGAGAAAGTTACATCTATGTTTTCCCCCGTGTAAACTAATTCTTGGTTACCATCAGACGCAGCAGAATGAGTCAGAGCATCATTCGCCGCCTGCGTCGCTAAACTAAGCCGCTCAGCCAAATCTGCCGCGTCGGTCCTTTCATCGACGACAACCGCAGCCGCTAATGCAGCGGAGTCGACCGCGTTTTGTAGTCTTGTTTTATTGAGTACTTGGTGATTCAAATCAATACCAAAGGCTGCAACACCAAGTAAAAATAATAAAACTAAACTAATTAATACCAAGGTAATCCCTTTCTGAGCTCTCCTTGGCGCTATATGCATATTCCTTCGCATAGCCCCTCCTAAGTGAACGTATCACTTAATCATCTTTGGCTACCCCATTGTTGTTATATACCTCTAAGCTAACTTGTGTGCGCTCGCCACTACCTTCCGGTAAGTAGCCCAAATTCTCATACCAGGCTTCTGGATTCAGAGTTTGTTCAGCGCGCAGCTGGCTAACCGAGATACCAAGCTCGGGGTCATTCGCACAGCCAAACAAGCCGAATGATGTGAAACAAATGGTCATTATCATTATGCTTTTCATCTTGTTCTCCCACTTATAGACTGTGCCCAAACTTGCCCTCAGAGCCACCTTCTGACGAACCGTATTGAATAAAATTGTTGTTAGTATCTTCTTCACTAATGTCGTTTAGCTGGTACCTATCGAAATCCAACTCAGCACCTTTACCAAGCAAATAGAACTCCACATCGTTTGGAGCAACAAAACCATCTGTTGGTAGCGTAATTCGACGTCGATCAATTGGGGTTGCTAATCGAGGAGTAACCAGAATGACTAGTTCTGTTTCCCCAGAGGTAAATTCTTCACTCTTAAACAAGCGGCCTAACACAGGTAGATCACTCGCACCAGGTATACCATTCGCAACGTTACGCGCGTTTTCACTCAATAGCCCCGCAATACCAATGGTTTGACCATCTGCTAGCTCAATCGTGGTACCAGCACTTCGTTTTGTGATTGGTGGAATAAAGAAAGTGGCATTCACTTCGTTTGGATTAAACGTCAACACACCAGAATTGGAAATTTCACTCACATTGACGTTCAGTTTTAGATTGATTCTCTTATCGCTCAAAATAAACGGAACAAAGTCGAGTTGAACACCGTACTCTTTGTAGTCGATGGTAATACCATCTTCATTTGGTACTGGAATTGGGAATTCACCACCAGCGACAAACTCGGCTTGCGTACCACTTAATGCGGTAAGGCTAGGCTCTGCCAGCACTTTCGCTACGCCATTTTGCTTCGCCACATCAAGCGCAAAGGTAAACAAGGTATTACTGTCAATAAACGATCCGAGAAAACCGAAATCTTCGACTGTTGGGACGTTCAAAATCGGTCCAATGCCATCAATACCGCCACCAGCAGTCGTACCACCCCAAGTAAAGTCCCCACTTCTTTGGAAAAAGTGGAAGTTTGAGTCGAAGCGTCTTACAAGTGTGCGCTGTACTTCGGCAACGGTAACTTCTAGCGTTACCTGTTGAGCACCACCAATAGAAAGTAGATTGATGACCATACTTTCATCATCTTTAGAGCTATCATCTTCTTCATCTGCCGCTTCACCCAAAGCAAAGGTTTCAGCAATTTTGACCGCAGTGTCCATGTTTTGCTGACTGCTGACCAAGCCTCTAAGTACCACTTTTTCTTGCGCACTGTGCACTTCGATATTTTCATCCGGCAAGAACTGATAAAGCTTCGACTTAAGCGTATTTAGATCATGCGTGACTTCCACGTTAAACTGCTCAATTAACCGGCCTCGGCGATCCCACACCGACACATTCGTAGTACCTAACTTCTTACCAATAAGAAACAGCTCGTTCGATCTGAGCACTAAAATATCCAAGACTTCTGGATCCCCTAACGTCACTTTCTTTGCTTGGCCTGATATCATCAATTGAGTTGATTGGTGATGTGCAACGGTTACGACTTTTCCTGACTGCGCCGTAGCTGCGTTAACAGACAAGCTGACGAAAAGTAACTGGCTAACAAGTAATATTATTGTTTTCATAATTCACCTAATTGCTGACTCGGACACTGGATGCCTGAGATCCCTTAATAATGGTCACACTAGGTCGTGGCGTGTATTTTCTTGCTACAACAGGTTTATCCACTTCATGAGGGTTGCGCAGAGCAAGTTGTATATCGCCTTTGCTGTTCGCCGATAAGAGCTTTTCTGCCTCTTTCGGTGTTACTTCTAAAGTCACAGCGCGTACAATCACGGGTTTGTTATCATTCGTTTTGGCTGTTTGGTCCACCGCAAGAACATTGATATTTTTAAGCACTGTTTTTGTTGTGGCGTTTTTACCTTGTCCATAACTCACTGTATTCAGGACATCGACCTTGTTGCCTGGTAACAAAAAACCTGCCACACCGATAACGTCATTTACGCGAATAGTGATTGCTCGCTTGTTTTCTGGAATTAATGCAGCAAGTGTTGCGCCTTCACCAGGTAGGGCAAGGCGATGAGGGTTAACAAGTTCACCCGCGTAAATAGTATTGGCAACGATTCTTCCCAATGCCTGTTCTTTTACTTTCAATGTTTCATCATCTATCCAGTCCACTTCCATGAGCTTAGTAGACAAATGTTTCTCAGAGAGAATAGTTCCTGGTTCTAGCTCCATGGCGGCAACTAAAACGGGATGCCTTTCGACCTCTTCTAACTCGACTGTTGGTTGGTTTCTGCCATCCATCCATTGTTTAGCTATCAACACGGCAGCAAGGCCGAAAACAATGGAGAGTAGCAATAGCATGATGACTTGAGTCCGACTCATAATTTAGATCTCCCTATTCATCCACTGTGAAATACAGTCCCCAGGCACGAGTTAAAATGTCTGATGAGACGACTTTTCGTTTTCCTTCAAAAACGAGAACGTCTCTGCTAATGCCCAAAAGATCTTTAGGTAAGCATGGATAATTAGGCATTCTATTTTCACGGTGCAATTGATTTAATGTGTCAAAGAATTCAGGCGACAACGCGAGTTGCAAGTCTTTGGACAGCGATAACCAAAGCGCTTTATAGTCATCATCACCAAGTGGCTTAAACTCAATTTTGTACCCCAGACGGCGTAAAAAAGCAGGGTCAGCAATTTTGCTTGGTGCAAAATTGGATGAGAATGCCAAAGTAAGCATAAATGGCACCGTTACTTGTTGACCATTTGGCAGCGCCAGATGGTCAAATAAGTATTCCATTGGAACGATCCATCTATTTAGCAAGGCGTCAACAGGCATTGACTGACGACCGAGATCATCAATCACTAAGATTCCGTTGTTAGCCATCATTTGAAGTGGCGCAATCCATACGCGATTATGCTCGCTGTGGTTTACCTCAAGCATCTCCAATGTCAGCTCACCGCCCACTTGAATGTTTGGTCTTTCACAAAGAACCCAGCGTTTGTCGTAATGGGTTTCCAACTTAACGAAAACCTGAGAATGGGAGTTGTCTAAACGACGGTGATGATGCTCTGAGAACACTTTGATGATGTTGCCATCGGCATATACGGCGTAAGGAATAAACACCGAAGTGTTCATTGCATTGAGCACTCTTGATGCAACGTAACTTTTACCAGTACCCGCGTGGCCGTAAAGCAACAAAGCTCGTCCAGAGTTGATAGCAGGTCCGAGAACAGGAACTAAGTGATCCGAGCCAAAAACATCAGATAATGCACGCTCTACATCGATACGGGTAACAGGGTTTTTGCGTAGATCTTGTCCTTCAACAACGGTCCAATACTCTTCCAAAGAAACTGGAACAGGACCGATATACGGATCTTTTCTATATGCAATGTCTGCTTCCGCAAGTCCTAACTCCGTTAGACTATAACGAATGTTCGAGTACGAATGGTTTAGCTTCTCAGATGTAGGCTGATATACCTCAACCCAGCTTCGTTTCCTCAACTGCGCCAAAGCAAGTTCAACAATATTTGAAACCACACATAACCGCTGTGTTAACTCGATCAAATCACATTTCGGATAAGCTGACAGGTGTTTCAACACTAAGTTTTCAACGACTGAAGCCGGTATGCCAAGACCTTCTACCGATGAAGGTACTTTTGGTGGATTTATTTGTGGCACGAGTTTTTCCCAATACACAGAGCCCATCACACTTCCCCTCCTTGAAGTTGCTTAGCCAACTGATGCTGCATGCCATTTATTATTTTTATTTAGTGGGTATAGGAAAAATAAGCTAATCCAATTACGATTATCGGCGCGAATGGAATGACTAACGGCTTACTGGACCTAAAACCTGGTGTTACTTTTTCTAAGCAATACCCTTTAATCTGATGTGATAGAGCAACACTAGTCGATGACACATGTAGCATTAGATAAAAAATGCCGACAATGCCTCCAGCGAGTATTATCCCGGTAGACGCTTCCCCAAGGTTACTCAATCCCAACCATGCCCCTATGACGGCGAGTAACTTAACGTCTCCTCCAGCCATTACTTTGAAAAGATACAGCGCGAAACACACCGCAAACGCAACCAACCCACCATATAAATGATCCAAACCAGTTGTGGCTGGGTTGTAAATTACGTTTGCAGTTACTGCAACCAAAAGCATAAGCACTGCTTTATTCGGTATTCTGTGTTTCTGTGCGTCTGAAACTCCAATCGCAATAAGTAATGACCAAATAATTAACTCGCTAACCATTACGAAGTGCTAATACGACCAGCTACTGAAGTGAACTTGTTAGACAAGGTTGTCCAGAAGCCTGAAGTCAAGAATGCAGTAACAATTAGTGCCGCACCTAGGATATACTCCAAAAGTGTTAGCCCCTCTTCGTCTTCCATGAAGTCCTTGATTAGATTGCGAAAGTTATCCATAAGATTATCCCCTTTATTTAACCAAATCTCGCTTGTCCATGACGCAGGTATCATATACACCCGAATCATGCTTAAACATTAGTCATCAAGAATTAGGGGGGTTAGGACTTTTTTGCCAAAGGTTAGTACTTTCTTGCCTGTCTGCGCTTCAGAGGCAAAATGTATCATAAATAAGACACATCACTGTAAGCTATGTGACACATTTCACACTTGCAGTATGACTATATAAGCCTAAGCTTAATAAACGAAAGGGTGAGGTCTGAAGCTCAAGGAATGAGGCTCGACTGACCTCAATGCATACTAACATTGGTGTAGTACGTACTGAGCAGGATTCATATGGATAAACAGACCAAAGCTTACTGGATAGGAGAGACCCTTTGCTCGCTGCCGGAACAATTTCGTTGTGAGTTTGATGGGTGCTTTGACATTATGGACTGCAGTAAAGATATCTCAGTCCTCAGTGATAAAGAACATAGCTACTTCTTTTACTACATAACCTGTGATCATCAAGAGCACTTGAAAGGTGTTATAACGCTCTGTAAAAACCTCGACAAAAAACTGATCGTCGTATCTCCAAAAGATACGGCTCCTCACTTGCCGCCCAAGCATATTTGTGCGGAATATTATAAGTTGAACGAGCTCACTCTTCCTATCTGGCTTTCACAAATAAAATTGAAATACTTTTTGCATAGTAAAGTAGACGAAGAACAAATCTCGGTAGATAAACTTTTCTCTCGAAGCGGCAAGTCAAACTTTTCAGACGTAGTCCATTACATCGCCAATAACGTTCATAAGGACCTAAGAGAAGAGGAAGCAGCCGCTCTTTGTCATTACTCGCCGAACTACTTTTCCAAAGTTTTCCACCGTAAAGTGGGTATGTGCTTTCGTGATTATGTCACGGCGAAACGCATTTCATTAGCTAAGAAAATGCTAATTGAAAATGAATCGATGAAAATTGCTTACATTGCTTATCAGTGCGGGTATCGAGACGTTTCTTACTTTTCTCGAATTTTTAAGAAAAAAACAGGTCTGTCTCCAGCAAATTATCGACAGCAGTTTTAGGCTTTATTTGTAGCAACTGTCAGAACAACTAACGCTATCTTCCCCACATATTTCATCAAAATGCATTCCCGTGTCGCGATTTAACATGCTAAAGTTAACAATGCGTTAACAATTATAAATACAATGAGAAGACATGGAGTCACTTAAAATGAATCAGCCGAATCTAAATAGCGCTGCTGGTTGCGCTCTCCCACCACCAAATGAAATGATCCTCAAATGGGCTCAAGAGCGTCCAAATGAGGTCTACCTAAAACAAATTATTAACCGACAGTTTGTTGAGTACACATTCTCTGATGTTGCAGATCAAGCCTTAAAACTTGTCAGCGCATTACGCACGCTTGGTGTAAAGCCTGGCGACAAAGTCGCGTTAGTATCTAAAAACTGTGCAGAATGGTTTATTTGCGATCTTGCTATGATGCTTGGTGACTATGTCAGTGTGCCAATCTTTCCTACCGCCGGTGCAGACACCATCGAATACTGTGTGACTCATAGTGAAAGTAAAGCGATCATTGGCGGAAAACTCGATGATCCCAAAGCAACTCAGCAAGTCATTGATGCTATGCCTGAACTCATTAGCATCGCTCTACCTTATGACACGGCACCTAAGTGTAAGCACGAATACCAAGCGCTCATTGCTGATGCAGTGCCAAGTGAAGAGCGTCCGCAGCATTACGATGACAAGCTAATGTCGTTGGTGTATACCTCAGGCACATCAGGGTTACCGAAAGGCGCGATGCTAACTTACGGCGCATTCAGTTGGTCTGTTCAGCAACTGATCAATCATATTGGTATCCAAGAAAACGACCGATTGTTCTCTTATTTACCGCTCGCTCATATTACAGAGCGTGTTTATATCTTCGGTTCATCGATTATGGGTGGCGTGCCAACAGCATTTCCAGAGTCACTGGACACTTTTATCGAAGATGTGAAGATGCACCGACCAACTCTGTTTATCTCCGTCCCACGATTATGGACGCTATTCCAGCAACGTATTCAAGACAAACTTCCACAGAAGAAGCTCAATATTCTGTTGAAAATCCCATTCGTCAATTCTTTGATCAAGAAAAAGCTAGCAGATGGTCTAGGTTTAGATCAGGCTCGAGTATTAGGCTGTGGCTCTGCACCTGTCTCGCCAGCGTTGTTGGAATGGTACCACTCAGTGGGCCTTGATATCACAGAGGCTTGGGGGATGACGGAATCATTTGCCTACAGCACGCTCAACTACCCATTTAGAGCTGACAAAATTGGTAGTGTCGGTAATGCAGGGCCAGGCATTGAGTTAAAAATCGCAGCCGATGATGAAATCATGGTGCGTGGCAAAGGGCTATTTTCTGGCTACTACAAAAATGATATTGCCACCCAAGAGTCTTTTGATTCAGAGGGCTGGCTACACACAGGCGATATCGGCGCTATCGACTCAGATGGTTATCTAACGATTCAAGGCCGTAAAAAAGATAACTTCAAAACCGCCAAAGGTAAATTTGTCTCTCCGGTTCCTATCGAGAAAAAGCTTTTCGAGTACAGTCGCGTAGAGATGATGTGTCTCATCGGTTTAGGGCTACCCGCTCCAATTCTTTTGGTTGTGCCACATGACTTCCCTAACTTTGATCGAGAGCGATACGCACGTACCACACGTAAAGTTATTGCCAGGATGAATCAAGAACTCGCCTCTCATGAGCAAATCAAAGGTGTGTTAATGATTAAAGAACCTTGGAGTATAGAAAATGGCGTACTGACGCCAACGCTTAAAATTAAACGTCATGTGCTCGAACAAAAGTATCATGAGATAGGCCACAATTGGCCAAAAGATGAATTGGTCGTGTGGGAAGAAGACTTGTAATTTTGCTTGCACTCCTCAACACCATTGGGGAGTGCAACTTAACTTTGAGCTTGAATCAAACTCATAGACTACTCTCTCCAGAATGGCTTACTCACTTCACAACTAATCTCCCTTTCACCTAATCCAATATCGTCCCAAAGGTGCTTTGGTAACTCTCTCAAGTGACGACGTGTCTTATAGTTCCTTCTCCAAGCCGCCAGTTTAGAATAAATTAACTGTAACCCGCTCTGATGGGCAGTAGGTATAGTACGCTCACAAGTGTGTGTCATGTTTTCCATTTCAAAGTTCCCTATACAATGTTGACCACTTAATAATCAGCGACTACGCTGATATCCTCAAACGATAGAATCTGCCATAGAGTTAAGGAAAACTAATGTGAAAGATCGAATGCCTCCCTTACAGGGCTTGTATTACTTTTTCGTTGCAGCAAAGGAAGGAAGCTTTAAAACGGCAGCAAAAGAACTGTTTGTTACGCCAGCGGCCATTAGTCAGCAAATTCGTCATTTAGAAGAGTTCTTAGGCACGGACCTATTTGTTCGTCAGCACAGAAAAATCGTGCTCACACCTGAGGGAGAGCTACTGTTTAGTCAGGCAGAAAGAGGGTTTGCTCATTTGCAGCAAGGGGTTAGATTAGTCAATCAAGATCCAAACCCGAACCACCTTTCGATATCAACACTCCCCTCTTTCGCTCATCATTGGTTAGTCCCGAAAATTACGGCTTTTCGCCAGCGTCACCCTGATATCGCCTTGCTATTAGAACCAACCAATGATTTGGTGTCTTTTCAAGATAGTCAGATAGATTTATGTGTTCGTTACGGTTTAGGAAAATATCCCAATTTAGAATCACAATGGCTGATGGACGAAGCTTTTTATCCTGCTTGTCATCCGGTGTACCAGAAAGAGCACGGGATCTATAACATCGAGGATTTAAGCAAAGCTGAGCTGATTGAAGATGTTTGGCCTGATCTTGATTGGAATATGTGGTTAGCAACCTTGGGTCACTGCGCAGCAAAGCCTACCTTAAAATACAGTGGATCACATCTCGTGCTTGAGGCTGCACTATCACTTCAAGGCGTGGCATTAGTAAAACACAGTTTAGCCCATCAATATTTTCGTTCTGGCAAATTGGTCCGAATTGGAGATATCGCTATCAAGCCCAACTTTGCGTATTACTTGTGTGCGCCAAAAGGCTACTTAAAAAGACCTAAAGCTCAATTGTTTGCGCAATGGTTGAAGGAAGAAATAGAAATATTTGAAAAGTCAGTGGTACCAGACTTTAAGACCATTGACCTAAAAGGCAACAGTACTAGAACGGCATCATAACAATCGTCAAAACAAACGCTAAATAGGAATAAAACAAACACGCTCTGCGTATAAGACTGCTAAATACAAAAAGCCCCGCACTAAGCGGGGCTTTCAAGTTATAGAGTTAACTTAAGAATTACTTCTTAGCGTTACGCTCTTTAACGTCAGCAATTACTTGCTCTGCAACGTTTGTTGGACATGGTGCGTAGTGTGAGAACTCCATAGAGAACTGACCACGACCAGAAGTCATAGTACGTAGAGTACCGATGTAACCAAACATTTCTGATAGAGGTACATCACCCTTGATACGTACGCCAGTAGACGCTGCTTGTTGGTCTTTGATCATACCACGACGACGGTTAAGGTCACCGATTACGTCACCAACGTGATCTTCTGGAGTGAACACGTCAACTTTCATGATTGGCTCAAGAAGTTGCGCGCCAGCTTTAGGCATAGACTGACGGAATGCACCTTTCGCTGCGATTTCGTAAGCGATAGCTGAAGAGTCAACTGCGTGGAAACCACCGTCGAATAGTTCAACTTCAACGTCTAGAGTAGGGAAGCCAGCTAGAACACCGTGCTCCATCATTGACGCAAAGCCTTTCTCAACTGCAGGCCAGAATTCTTTAGGTACGTTACCACCAACAACTGTTGATTTGAACGTGAAGCCAGAGTTTGGCTCACCTGGTTTGATGCGGTAGTCGATCTTACCGAACTGACCAGAACCACCAGACTGTTTCTTGTGCGTGTAGCTATCTTCGATTGCTTGAGTGATAGTTTCACGGTAAGCAACCTGTGGAGCACCAACTTCTAGCTCAACGCCGTAAGTACGCTTAAGGATATCTACCTTGATGTCTAGGTGAAGTTCACCCATACCTTTCAGGATAGTTTCGCCTGAATCTTCATCAGTCTCAACTTGGAATGATGGATCTTCTGCAACCATTTTACCGATCGCGATACCCATCTTCTCAGAACCGCCTTTATCTTTAGGCTTAACTGCGATAGAGATTACTGGATCTGGGAAGATCATTGGCTCAAGAGTACATTCGTGCTTAGGATCACATAGAGTGTGACCAGTTTGAACGTTCTTCATACCAACTACAGCGATGATGTCACCAGCTTGTGCTGAATCGATCTCGTTACGCTCGTCCGCGTGCATCTCAACCATACGGCCGATACGCTCTGTTTTACCAGTTGCAGAGTTAAGGATTGTGTCACCTTTCTTCATCTTACCAGAGTAGATGCGGATAAAGGTTAGAGCACCGAAGCGGTCATCCATGATCTTAAATGCAAGAGCACGTAGTGGCTCGTCTGCAGATACAGTCGCAACTTCACCAGTTGGCTCACCAGTCTCTGAATCAGTTAGAGGCTGTGGATCAACTTCTGTTGGAGATGGTAGGTAATCAATTACCGCGTCAAGAATAAGTTGGATACCTTTGTTCTTGTACGCTGAACCACAGTAAGTTGGGAAGAATGCTAGATCACGAGTACCTTTACGGATACAACGTTTGATGTCTTCTAGAGATGGCTCTTCGCCTTCTTCTAGGTAAGCCATCATTAGATCTTCGTCTTGCTCTAGAGCAGTTTCGATTAGCATTTCACGGTATTCAGCAGCTTTCTCTACCATGTCTGCTGGAATATCTTGAACTTCGTAGTTCTCTGGTTGGCCAGACTCATCCCATACGTAAGCTTGTTGGCTTAGTACGTCTACAACACCTACGAAATCTTCTTCGATACCGATAGGTAGAGTCATAACTAGAGGTGTAGCACCTAGTACGTTCTGTACTTGATCTACAACTTTGTAGAAATCTGCGCCCATACGGTCTAGTTTGTTAACGAAGATCAGACGTGATACGTGTGATTCGTCAGCGTAACGCCAGTTAGTTTCTGACTGAGGCTCAACACCACCAGAACCACAGAATACACCGATACCACCGTCAAGTACTTTTAGAGAACGGTAAACTTCGATAGTGAAGTCAACGTGTCCAGGAGTATCGATGATGTTTAGACGGTGATCGTTCCAGAAACAAGTTGTTGCTGCAGACTGGATTGTGATACCACGCTCAGCTTCCTGCTCCATGAAGTCAGTAGTAGTTGAACCGTCGTGAGTGTCACCGATCTTATGGATCTTACCAGTTAGCTTTAGGATACGCTCTGTAGAGGTAGTTTTACCCGCGTCTACGTGAGCAAAAATACCAATGTTTCTGTATTTTGATAAATCAGTCATTGTCTTACTCTGTTAATAAGGTATAAAGTGCGCGCAGAGTATATCACATTCTGTCAATACTGATACCCTTGCGTGCGGATGGAAGAAAAAAAATTTTAACGTGAAATTTCCGTCCCCAAAGCATAGTCAAACACAGCAATTTATGTACTTTATTCGTATTTTATTGAGGACGAATAGAACAGTTTGTGATTGCACAAATACCATTCTTATGAGCATTACAGCTCGTCAAAAGCCTCTATAGCTTCCGACAATTTCTTAACGCCGTGAATTTGCATGCCAGGGATGCCACCTTTCGGCATGTTGGCTGCTGGCACGATGGCTTTCTTGAAACCATGTTTGAACGCTTCATTCAAACGCTCTTGCCCACTTGGCACTGGACGGATTTCGCCCGCAAGCCCTACCTCACCAAAAATCACCACATCTTTAGGGAGTGGACGGTCACGAAAACTCGATAAAAGCGCCATAACTAAAGCAAGATCAGCGCTCGTCTCCGTCACCTTAACACCGCCAACCACATTAACAAAGACATCTTGGTCTGCCATTTGTAAGCCACCATGCTTATGCAACACAGCGAGCAAAAGTGATAGGCGGTTCTGCTCCAAGCCGACCGCAACACGACGAGGGTTGGCTAACTGCGAGTAATCCACCAGCGCTTGAATCTCTACTAGCAGAGGGCGCGTGCCTTCCCAAACCACCATGACGGAAGAGCCTGATGTTTCTTCTTCACCACGAGAAAGGAAGATCGCTGATGGGTTACTCACTTCTTTCAATCCTTGGCCTGTCATTGCAAAGACACCAAGCTCATTCACAGCGCCAAAACGGTTTTTATGACTACGCAAAGTGCGGAATCGGCTATCCGTTCCACCATCGAGTAGTACCGAACAGTCGATAATGTGTTCAAGAACTTTGGGGCCCGCAAGGGTACCATCTTTTGTTACGTGACCAACAATAAATACCGCAACATTATTCTGTTTTGCGTATCGTGTCAGAGCCGTCGCAGATTCACGTACCTGAGCAACACTGCCAGGCGACGATTGAACATCAGAAACGTGCATCACCTGAATCGAGTCTATTACCATTATACGAGGCTGCTCTTTTTCGGCGATTTGGCAAATTTTGTCGACGTTCGTTTCCGATAGCATTTTTAAATGATCTTTCGGCAAGCCCAATCGGGAAGCACGCATTGCCACCTGCTGTAATGACTCTTCACCGGTTACGTAAAGCGTTGGCATTTGCGCAGATAAACTACACATGGTTTGCAACAGAAGGGTTGATTTACCAGCGCCAGGGTTACCACCAATCAAAATTGCGGCACCTGGTACAACACCACCACCCAACACGCGGTCAAGCTCTTTAAACCCACTGGTGAAGCGAGGTACTTCTTGCAGATCAATTTCGGATAGCGTTTGAACCGTAGCTTCTGTTGCGGAACCAGCGTAGCCGCTTAAGCGTTCATTGCGAGCAACGGTTGGCGATGCTGCGATACGTACTTCTGTTATCGTATTCCATGCACCACATGCGTTACACTGCCCCTGCCAACGGGGAAAGTCCGCGCCACAATCATTACAAACATACGCTCGTTTTGCTTTCGCCATGATGCCTCAATTTTTTCTACAAATGTGACTAAGCACAGCCAAGTCAGACCTGAACTGAAATGAACTATTGATATACTTAAGTATTACTTCGCTTAGCCGATACAATTTAAAGTAACGACATACTCTAACAGAAATAATGCAGCAATCTGAAATTCTCTCGCTCGCAGAACGACTCATTCCCGTTTACGGTACGAATGACTTTGACTTTGTCCTTGGCCAACTGACCGAGGAAGAGCCGCCTTCGGCCAAAATTTTGGTTAAAATGGAACTTAACCGCTTAATGGCTCCATGCAAAAAAAGCATTGATTTGCGAGGTCGCGTTCAAGGCGAATGTCGCGAGTATATTTTGGATGGCATTCCACATTGGTTGGATGATGTTGCTTTCAACGCTTACCATAAAAACATCAAAAAGTTTGGCTGCTACACGGAAGGAATGTGGGAAGCATTGGTCAACACGCGAAATAACTTTCGCGTAATGAGCAAGCGCCTTACTCAGCAAAAAACGCAATCGTTAACGGATCCTAAAAGCCCGTTCTTAGCAGAACCCGTTCACCTAGGCTACGATTTAAAGCGCCAAGAAAAACGCTTGAAAGTCCAATCTCAAGTTGAAATTTGCCGTTCTAAAGGACAGCTTCTTCATGGATTAAGCATTGATTTATCTAGCTCTGGCGCAAAGTTTAAAGTCCCTAGCGCATTTAAATATAACCTTGGGGAAATTATTCAGGTCACGTTTACTGAATTTGCCAGCAAATCTAACGTTGCAGGTATAGAGAAACCGCTTGCATACCGCATACTCGCGGTTGATGACTGTTACGAAAATGACTCAGTTCGATACCTCAGAACCATACGCTTAACTGATACCAATGTCGTCACCAGAGTGATAGATGAAGCGCTCAACAGTGCTGTTAAAAGGGCTCGTCACGACAATCAAGACAAGATTATTCGAGCTCGAACTCGCGGTTATGAGCACATCGCACTAAAGCACACCAGCAGCTTGCCTCTATTCTTTGATGGTAGTGACCTAAAATTAGCAATGTTAACGCCAAACAATCAAAAGCTTTGGCAATACTGGCACGATGAGAGAAACCAGCAAATGTTTGGTTCCTTATTCAACGAGCAACGCATCGCGTCACTCATTAAGCCTGGTGTTAAAGGAACAACCAATGTCCTTTATTCATTTACTCACGAGCACGAGAATCGAACCTATTTCTATTCGATGTTTCGCCCAGAAGCAACTCGCGAACAGCGCCAGCTATTTTGGCATTTAGGTGGCAAACGAGAGAGTTGGCGCGCCTTTAGAATTTCAATCTTTGAACTATCAGAGCAAGAGCAGGAAGACCTAGCAGCTTTCTCTCCAGAGTTGGCAGAAACGTCTCAATCACTGACTCATATTGGTATTTTGCAAGAAATTGCTGACGAAAAATCAGGGCAGGATTACCTGCTAACTGAAAAGCCGCGCTTACCCGCTAATACGTTAAACGCGTTTCGTCATCCGAGAAGAGTTATCGGCAATCCAAAGGGCATTTATTTTGATGCAAAGTCTCGTCGTAAAGAGCCTCGTTATCGTTTTAAAACACCTTTAGAGTTGTACTCAGGACAAACTAAAACAGGCGGCTGTACTGTTGACCTTTCCAAACGAGGACTCGGAATTAGGCTAAGTGAGCCCACGATGTTACGTTCTGGGCAAGAGGTAAGAATCAACTTTCGAGAATTACAACTCTACGATAAAAAATTGCCGTTAATGTCGGTGCCATATCGAGTAATTCGTGTAAGCCCAGATGGTTGTAGCGTGCAGCTAGTTATTGATGAAAGCAGCCAAACCATGAAGGTAATCGCTTTTTTCAACAGCATTATCGAGCACAATCAAGACAAGCTAATCCCGCAAAAAGAGACGCTACCAAGTAATGCTCTACTTGAAAGGCTGCACTGCATGTTGCTCTCGCGTACGCTGAGCACGCCCATTTTTATCAGTAAGAGTACGTCATCTTCAATCAAAACCCCCGTTATCGGGGTGAACTTGCCGCTACCTAAACACATTGAGCTTTTTGCCCGTCTTGGGCATGACCAACTGTTGTCACTTGAACCTATCTTTAAAGGCCGGACAAGCACATTAATCGCAGAGCCAATAAAACGTGTAGAAGGTGCTCAAGCCAGACATCAGGATATCTACATAAGCGCCGCAAAAGTAGGCAATAAAATTACAGGTATTGAGTCAAAGCTTCATCAAGAGTTCAACAGCGTAAAAGAGCGGATTCAATTTATAAAGAAAGCGCGAATGATGGGTGACTTTTACGTGATTCGCCTTTCTACTGCGCCAATTTTCGATCCGATGACATCATTACTGCAACAAGATTTAAGTGACTTAACCCAATTTGGCGTACATCAAGCGAGCAAGTTAGAAAAAGAGTTAACAGCGCTCGTTGGTTACAGTGAATTTGAAGACATTACTGAAGAGGTTGTAATTAGATTGGAGTTAACCGAGTAAATTCAAAGTCATACCAAATTGAAAAAAAACACCGCCTTTCTAGCGGTGTTTTTGAATGGATGGTTAAGGTTTAGCTTTCCAGCTGACCTTTTGCTGCTTCACCAATGCGCCAGATAAAATACAGAGCACACCGCCCAACCCTGCAAAGCGAATCGCTGATTGCGCTTGAGCTTCCACTTTTGGTTTTGCGTGATACGCAATCCCTAATCCTGCCACCGACATCATCACAAGATCATTAGCGCCATCACCGACAGCAACCGTGTTGTGCTGCTCAATTTCATATTCATCCGCCAGTTCCACTAGAATGTCAGACTTCATCTGCGCCGTTACCACATCGCCAAGTACGTTACCCGTGAGTTTGCCGTCAATAATTTCTAATTGATTGGAGCGAGCAAAGTCTAAGTCGACTTTATCTTTGATGTAATCAGAGAAGTAAGTAAAACCACCGGAGGCAATCGCTGTTTTCCAGCCCAAGGCTTTCAACGTCGCAATTAGCGCTTCAAAGTCCGGCATGAATGGTAACTGGGAACGAACTTGTTCAAGAATTGATTCATCGGCACCTTTGAGCTTACCAACTCGCTGACGTAAACTTTGCTCAAAATCCAGCTCACCTTGCATGGCACGTTCAGTGACTTCAGCGACCTCATCCCCTACTCCTGCCAGTTTCGCGATTTCATCAATACACTCTATCTGGATCGCCGTTGAATCCATATCAAATACAATCAACCCTTGGGTTGATAGATCGGGCACTTCATTAAGCGAGGCGTAATCTAGGTTGAGACTTTGTAAGATCGTTTCATGTTGAGGAGTCAACTCTCCGGCCATCAGGGCTACTTCATATTGGCCAACTTTCCAAGTTTCTAGTATCGGGTTGTAAAAGCCGGTGAAGAAATCAATGTCTTCGAAGTGACTTGGCGAAAGGTACTCAGCAAATACGATCCAGTTTGCTTTTGCTTTATCTAATTGGGAGGCAAATCGAGTCTCGGGTAATCGTTTTAAAAGTGTCGTATGTTTTCTGATAGGCAAGCTTTTTGACGCGTCCATGTATATAATCCCTTATGACTTTGCTAAAACGTTACCTCAACAAACTAAAAAGGCAAGTCTTTGTTTTATTTTAAATGGATGAGTAAAGAGCATGAGTGAATCTTTGTTCTCAGTAAGGAATGCCCTAAGAATTCTGGCACTAATCCTACTGTGTGTGATGTTGTTTATCACAATAAAAAACAGTGTTGTGATCAGTAAGGGTAATGAGAAAATTCAAGCACAACAGCTTGAAACACTCACCAAAGTTTTGATTTCACAGGCGTCTCTTTCTGCCAGTGAGATGATTTTAACTAAAGATCAAGAACGATTACTTCAGCTAACAAACCAACTAGCACAAGACCGTTTAGTGTTTGATGCAACAATCTACGATGCACAGGGTGTACGTTTAGCGTCTAGTGAAGAGGCATTATCGGTACGCGAAGTTCTTGGCCTGGATACGCCTTTGGCAACAGCTTCCATTGGTCGCCAGCAGTTGGTTGAACCAGTTTTTGCAGATGGTGCGCTTATCGGTTTTGTTCGCGTGACTTTTGAGACGGGCCGGGTGACGGCTATTTCTGACCACCACTATCGCAAGAGCGATCGTTATATGTACATGATGGTCTTAATGAGCTTTGTCTGTGGCATGTTGTTCATCTTGATTTTACGTCGACAACCGATACGTCGTAAAAAAGCGCCAAACCTGCTGCTAACCAAGTAACTAGGTAGCGCTAACAACTCATATAAAAACAGCCCGCAATGTGCGGGCTGTTTTTTTAGCTCTTGAGAGAGAAAAATAGAATGACTCTTCGTCGCTTACTCTTCGTCACCAAGCAATACTGAATCTAGTGCGATTAGCATCATGTCGTTGAATGTCGTTTGACGCTCGTCAGATGTAGTCTGTTCGCCAGTCTTGATATGATCAGAAACCGTACAGATTGTCAGAGCTTTTGCACCGTATTCTGCCGCAACACCGTAAATACCAGCCGCTTCCATTTCAACACCAACAATGCCGTACTTGTCCATTACATCGAACATTTCTGGATCTGGCGTGTAGAAAAGCTCTGCTGAGAATAGGTTACCAACTTTAACGTCAATACCGCGAGCTTTTGCAGCGTCTTCTGCCGCACGAACCATGTTGTAGTCTGCGATTGCCGCGAAGTCATGACCTTTAAAGCGGATACGGTTCACTTTAGAGTCAGTACATGCACCCATGCCGATCACAACATCACGCACTTTGATGTCTTCATTCACTGCGCCACAGCTGCCAACACGGATGATTTTCTTCACGCCGAAGTCTTTGATTAGTTCAGTTGCGTAAATCGAGCATGATGGGATACCCATACCGTGGCCCATTACCGAGATCTTACGGCCTTTGTATGTGCCTGTGTAACCAAACATATTACGAACGTCACACACTTGAACGACATCTTCAAGGAAAGTCTCTGCGATGTATTTGGCACGTAGTGGATCGCCAGGCATCAGTACGACGTCTGCAAATGCACCCATTTCAGCATTGATATGTGGAGTTGCCATTTTCTTTTCCTTAACCTTTCTCTAGCGCTCCGCGCTTAAGGCGATATAAGCCAGAGTATTATCATTTCCGACAAGCAGCATTTACATACTGCAAACATAAAACTAGGAGCAATCAAGCTCCTAGTTTTCAAAAACCTAACTAATTATAGGAAGTTCTTACCGTAATCCATTGGAGAAGTACCGAAGTAACTTGCCAATGTTTGACCGATATCTGCGAATGTTTCGCGGCGGCCAAGAGAACCAGCTGGTACTTTTTGACCATAAACCAATACTGGGATGTGCTCACGAGTATGGTCAGTGCCTGGCCATGTTGGGTCACAGCCGTGGTCTGCTGTTAGGATAAGCACATCGTCTTCTTCCATAATCTCTAGCACTTCGTTGATACGACCATCGAAGTACTCAAGTGCCGCTGCGTAACCCGCTACGTCACGACGGTGACCGTAAGCTGAGTCGAAGTCTACAAAGTTAGTGAATACGATCGTGTTGTCGCCCGCTTCTTTGATTTGCTCTAGCGTTGCTTCGAACAATGCAGGGATACCTGTCGCTTTCACTTTCTTAGTGATACCGCAGTTTGCGTAGATATCAGCAATCTTACCAATAGAAACCACGTTGCCTTGCTTCTCTTCAACAAGTTTCTGTAGAACCGTTGCTGATGGTGGCTCAACAGAAAGGTCACGACGGTTACCGGTACGCTCAAATTGACCTTTACCAGCACCAACAAATGGACGCGCGATAACACGACCAATGTTGTAATCTTCTAGCTCTTCACGTGCGATTTGGCAAAGCTCTAGTAGACGGTCTAGACCGAAAGTCTCTTCGTGACATGCGATTTGGAATACAGAGTCAGCAGAAGTGTAGAAGATTGGTTTGCCAGTCTTCATGTGCTCTTCACCAAGATCGTCAAGAACTTGAGTACCAGATGCGTGGCAGTTACCCAGGAAACCGTCAAGACCTGCACGCTCAAGAATGCGGTCAGTCAATTCTTTCGGGAAGCTGTTTGCTTTGTCAGTGAAGTAACCCCAGTCAAACAGAACAGGAACACCTGCGATTTCCCAGTGACCAGACGGCGTGTCTTTACCTGAAGAAAGCTCTGCTGCATGACCGTATGCACCAATAATTTCAGCGTCTGCGTCTAGTCCAGGTGCGAAGCGACCTGTCGATTCTTTATGCGCCATTGCCAAACCAAGTTTCGATAGATTTGGAAGGCGAAGTGCACCTTGGCGATTGTCGTTATCTGCTAAGCCTTTTTCACATTGGTCAGCGATGTGACCTAGTGTGTCTGAACCTACATCACCAAATTCTTTAGCATCGGCAGTTGCACCGATACCGAATGAGTCTAGTACTAAAATAAATGCTCTTTTCATTGCTCGTTCCTTAGGCCCACTCGGCTTTTTATTATGGTTGAGTAGGCCTTGTGTAATTACTTGTTCTATTAGATATCTTCTGCACGAATTTGGCGGTAAACCTCTGGAGTTGGTGTGTATTCACCACCTACTTTGATTGCACTGCGCAGTGCTTTTGCCGCTTCTTCCCATTGCTCTTCAGTGCGAGCGTGGATGACCGCAAGAGGTTTATCACTGTCTGCGACCTCACCTAGGCGGATGAACTCGTCGAAACCAACTGCGTAGTCGATTTCATCAGTAGCAACTCGACGACCACCACCCATAGCAACCACAGCCATGCCGATAGCACGTGTATCCATTGCAGAGACAATGCCCGTTTCTGTTGCGTAAACTGGCTTGATGATTTCTGCTTTTTCTAAGTAGTTGTCGTAGTTTTCTACGAAGTCTGCTGGGCCGCCTAAGCCGGCAACCATCTTGCCGAAGCACTCAGCCGCTTTGCCGTTATCCAGCACTTCCATCAGTTTTGCGCGTGCGTCTTCTGTGTTCTCAGCAAGCTTGCCAAGTACTAACATTTCAGCACATGAAGCCATGGTCACTTCAAGTAGACGAGGGTTACGGTATTCACCCGTTAAGAAACGAACCGCTTCACGAACTTCCACTGCGTTACCCGCTGAAGACGCCAATACTTGGTTCATGTCCGTAAGAATTGCCGTAGTCTTAGTGCCAGCACCGTTTGCTACCGCAACGATTGATTTTGCTAGCTCTTCAGACGCTTCGTAAGTTGGCATAAATGCACCTGAACCCACTTTTACGTCCATCACTAGCGATTCCAGACCCGCCGCCAGTTTCTTAGAAAGGATCGACGCCGTAATCAGGGAGATATTGTCTACCGTTGCGGTAATATCACGAGTCGCGTAAACACGCTTATCCGCAGGAGCAAGGTCACCAGTTTGACCGATGATCGCCACACCAGCGTCTTTGGTTACTTGACCAAAAACATCGTTGCTCGGCGTAATGTTGTAACCAGGGATAGATTCAAGTTTATCCAGCGTACCGCCTGTATGACCAAGACCGCGGCCAGAGATCATAGGTACGAAACCGCCACACGCTGCCACCATTGGGCCAAGCATTAAAGAAGTTACGTCACCCACACCACCGGTTGAGTGTTTGTCGACAATTGGACCACCGAAGTTCATGTGGCTCCAGTCGATAACCATGCCCGAATCACGCATTGCACACGTTAAGGCGATGCGCTCATCCATGGTCATTTCATTAAAGAAAATCGTCATAGCAAACGCCGCAATCTGACCTTCAGATACCGTGTTGTTCGCTACGCCTTGAATAAAGAAGTTGATTTCATCGGCGGTTAGGACTTCGCCGTCACGTTTTTTACGAATGATTTCTTGTGGTAAATACATTAGTGCCTCCCAAGCTCTTTTGAGCCATGGTTGTAGTAGGATAGAAGAGGTTTGGTAGCACCCGTTTAGGTGCTACCGTTCAGACGTATTATTGGAATTAGTACGCTGTTGGATCAGCGACGTCGTCCGATACTTCTAATGTATTTAGTAGGTTGGTTAGCAGGCTAGACGCACCAAAACGGTAGTGACGAGCATCAACCCAGTTGTCACCTAGGATTTCGTCAGCCATTGCTAGGTATGCAGCTGCGTCTTCAGCAGTGCGCACACCACCTGCTGGTTTGAAACCAACAGTTTCTGCAACACCCATGTCGCGAATAACTTCAAGCATCATGCGAGCGTATTCTGGTGTTGCGTTTACTGGCACTTTACCAGTTGAAGTTTTAATGAAGTCAGCACCTGCTTCAATACAGATTTGAGATGCTTTCTTGATTAGTGCTTCTTCTTTTAGTTCACCTGTTTCGATGATCACTTTAAGAAGAATGTCACCACAAGCTTCTTTACATTGCTTAACTAGTTCGAAGCCTACTTTCTCATCACCCGCCATTAGCGCGCGGTAAGGAAAAACTACGTCAACTTCGTCTGCACCGTAAGCAACCGCCGCTTTTGTTTCAGCAACTGCGATTTCAATGTCGTCGTTACCATGTGGGAAGTTCGTTACTGTTGCAATACGAACCTCTGGCGTACCTTGCTCACGAAGTGTCTTCTTAGCAATAGGAATAAAGCGAGGGTAAATACAAATTGCAGCTGTGTTGCCTACTGCTGTTTTCGCGTCATGACATAGTGAGATCACTTTTGCATCAGTGTCATCGTCATTCAACGTAGTTAGGTCCATAAGTTTAAGTGCACGTAGCGCTGCTGCTTTTAAATCGCTCATTTCTATCTCCGATCAATATTCAAAAAATTCACTACTCAGCCTTACATCACGTCTTTAACTATAATCAACAAGTCGAGACAATGTGAGTAAATGGCTAAACAGTCTATTAATGAACGGACTTGGTTCCCTGAAGACTCGGCATATACAGCGAAAATTTATCATATGCCAATTGCTATCCTTGTCACCGCACAGTACCAGTTTGGCCTATGGCACAACAATCTATGATTGCGGTGTCTTTAATATCACATCACAAAGCAAAACGCCTATTAGATCTAATATTGCAGGGCAATTCATTTGCCCATCGATTATGTAATATTCATTACGTGATTAAGAATCAAGCTTAACCACTATCCTGTGATTAATACATTATAGAGTTTCACCGCAAAACTGTAGCACCAAATAGAGCGCAAACGGTTTGTATCTCAAAATTTCCTAGCCCCTATTCCATTGACTGCGTAATACCTCGACTAAGGCAAACACCCGATGAAATTTTGGAGCCCGAAAAACGAAAAATGCCCCGCAGCAATCTCTTGCTACAGGGCATGATTGCTACAGGGCATGATGTAAAACGGCGTCTATATATTAAGAACCGATTCTAATTATAGTGCTGCAAGGCTTAAGCAGAAGCCTGCAATTGTCGCTGCCATAAGGTTAGACAACGTACCTGCAAGAACTGCTTTAACACCCATGCGAGCGATGTCACTACGACGGTTTGGTGCAAGGCTACCTAGACCACCAAGTAGAATCGCGATAGAAGAAAGGTTCGCGAAACCACATAGTGCGAATGAGATGATAGCTGTTGTCTTCTCAGACATTACTTCACCAGTTGCCGCGATTACTTGAGCGTTTTCACCTAGATATGGTGTGAAGTTCAAGTAAGCAACGAATTCGTTCACTACGATTTTCTGACCGATGAATGAACCAGCTGTTACAGCTTCTGCCCATGGAACACCGATTAGGAATGCTAGTGGAGAGAACGCGTAACCTAGGATTAGCTCTAGTGTTAGTTCTGGCATGCCGAACCAACCACCGATGCCACCTAGCATACCGTTGATTAGCGCGATTAGACCAACGAATGCGATTAGCATTGCACCTACGTTAAGTGCAAGTTGTAGACCAGAAGCCGCACCGCCCGCAGCTGCGTCGATTACGTTAACTGGTTTGTCGTCACCGCCGTCCATCGCTTCTTCGATACTTTCGTGAGGCTGGTCAGTCTCAGGGTGAAGGATTTTAGCGAACAGTAGACCACCTGGTGCTGCCATGAATGATGCCGCAACTAGGTACTCTAGTGGAACACCCATAGATGCGTAACCAGCTAGTACACCACCAGCAACAGAAGCTAGACCACCACACATTACCGCGAATAGCTCTGATTGAGTCATTTTTGGAACGAATGGACGAACAACTAGAGGTGCCTCAGTTTGACCTACGAAAATGTTAGCTGCTGCTGACATTGATTCCGCACGCGAAGTGCCTAGCGCTTTTTGTAGTGCGCCACCAAGAATCTTGATAACCCATTGCATAACGCCAATGTAGTAAAGAACTGAAATCAGTGCAGAGAAGAAGATCAGTGTAGGAAGAACACGGAATGCGAAGATGAAACCGCCGCCGCCGAATACTTCGAACATCTTGTCAGAAACAAGACCACCGAACAGGAATGATGAACCATCGTTACCGTAGTTGATAACGTTAGAAACACCTGAAGAGAAACCGTTTAGTAGATCACGGCCCCAAGGTACATACAGAACAAATGCACCTAATGCGAATTGGATAGCGAATGCGCCACCCACAGTTCTAAAGTTGATAGCTTTTCGGTTGTTAGAAAATGCCACTGCAATCGCAAGAAGCACTACCATACCGATTAGGCTCATAAACAGGCTCATAGTTTATGACTTCCTTATAAGTTATTTATTGGCGTGTTACAAAATGGAGCTATAAAGCGGGGGCAATTATACTCATGCAGAATCAATTAAAGTAATGCCAGCCTCACACTTTCCTATAAGATTCATGATTGATTCAACCAGCTTTGTGAGTTAATTCACAATAAGCAGGAAAACGTTTTCGATTTCAAACCACATTTTTAGATTTTATTCACATATCGAGAAAGCAAAATTGCTATTTTTCCACAGTTGAGAGGCAATCGATTGCTTTCGGCCGTTATGCAACTCTACGAGCTCATTAAAGACGTGAATGAGTTTGGCTGGGTGATTTGACTCCCCTTGATATCCAAGTATAGGCATATCTGGTGCGTCTGTTTCGATTACTAGGTTTTCGAGTGGTAATTTTTGAATTGCGTCGCGTGTTTTCTTGGCTCTTGGGTAGGTAATCGTTCCTCCTACACCGATAAAAAAACCTAATTTGACCCACTCCATGGCTTGCTGATAACTCCCAGAAAAAGCGTGTAGCACACCACCTCTAGGGAGATTCGCCGCTTTCACCATTTGAATGAGGCGATTGTGCGCTTTTCGGCTATGTAAAATAACTGGGAGTTCGAAGCGTCTAGCCAGCTCAAATTGAACTTCAAGTATCTTTTCTTGCAACTGTGGATCAACATCAATGGCAAAATCTAAACCACACTCTCCTATTGCCACGCACTGCTGCCCTTTTTGATTTAGATAGCCTTCTAGCTCTGTAAGGTGCTGCTCAACGTTATCTTCAAGAAAATACGGATGAAAGCCGAGCGCATAATACAAATTGGCATGTTGCTCTGCCAAAGTTTGAATACGAGCCCAGTTTTGCGGACCGACGGAAGGAATCAAAATTCTTGCGACGCCTTGCGTTTGAGCAAGCTCAAGTTGATGTGCAAAGTCATCTTGAAACACATCAAAATCAAAGTGGCAGTGCGTATCAAAGAGCTTCATCTTGACGCTTTTTATCTGTATCTGCGGGCAGAAAATCAGAGGATGGTTGGGCTTCACTCTTCTCTTCAGTTTGATGGGCTGGGTCTTTTCGATATGGGACACAACTACGTTTCTGATCGGGAGTTAACCCCATCTCTTTACACCAGTTGTCGTAACGCTTTAGCCCACGTTTAAACCAATTCATATCTTATCCTTATATAAAAACGCCCTTGGCTAAGTTTATAGCCAAGGGCGTTTTAAAATCTAGTTTGCGTTAAGGCTTACCCTAACCGCGCAAATTAGTGCTCACGCGTCGCACGGAAATCAACGTCAGGGAAACGCTCTTTCGCCAAGTTTAAGTTAACCATTGTTGGGGCGATATACGTTAGGTTATCACCACCATCCAATGCTAAGTTCGCTTGATTCTTGCGTTGGAACTCATCCAGTTTCTTCGCATCACCACACTCAACCCAACGAGCAGTTGCAACGTTAATGCCTTCATAAATCGCTTCAACGTTATACTCAGATTTCAAACGAGCCACAACAACATCGAACTGAAGTACACCAACGGCACCAACGATCAGATCGTTGTTCTGTAGAGGACGGAATACCTGTACCGCACCTTCTTCTGATAGCTGAACCAAGCCTTTGAGAAGCTGCTTCTGCTTTAGTGGATCTTTCAGGCGAATACGACGGAATAGTTCCGGAGCGAAGTTCGGAATACCAGAGAACTTCAATGATTCACCTTGCGTAAAGGTATCACCAATCTGAATAGTACCGTGGTTGTGTAGACCAATGATGTCACCGGCGTAAGCGTGTTCTGCACGTGCACGGTCACCAGCCATAAAGGTTACTGCATCAGAGATACTCACTTGCTTGCCAAGACGAACGTGGTTCATCTTCATACCTTGCGTGTAAGTGCCCGATACAATACGCATGAATGCGATACGGTCGCGGTGTTTTGGGTCCATGTTCGCTTGGATCTTAAATACGAAACCAGAGAACTTCTCTTCAGTCGCTTCAACTTCACGTTCAACCGCTTGACGAGTTTTCGGCGCTGGAGCCCATTCAGTTAGACCGTCTAGCATATGATCCACACCAAAGTTACCTAATGCAGTACCGAAGTAAACTGGCGTAAGATCACCGGTTAAGAACATTTCCAAATCAAACTCAGGGCAAGCACCCATGACAAGCTCAAGCTCTTCTCGAACACTTTCCGCAAGGCCTGCACCAACTTTTTCATCAAGCTCTGGGTTATCGAGACCTTTGATGATTCGAACTTCTTGAATCTCATGACCGTGACCTGATTCGTATAAAATCGTTTCATCACGGTGAATGTGGTAAACACCTTTAAACTCTTTACCACAGCCGATTGGCCATGTGATTGGCGCACACATCATGCCCAATTCGTTTTCTACTTCATCCAATACTTCCATTGGATCACGAACGTCACGGTCAAGTTTGTTCATGAAGGTTACGATTGGCGTGTCACGTAGACGTGTAACTTCCATTAGTTTACGAGTACGGTCCTCAACACCTTTCGCTGCATCGATAACCATCAGACATGAGTCAACTGCCGTTAGAGTACGGTAAGTATCTTCCGAGAAGTCTTCGTGTCCAGGCGTATCAAGTAGGTTTACCAGACAATCGTTGTAAGGGAACTGCATTACAGAAGTAGTAACCGAGATACCACGTTCCTTTTCCATTTCCATCCAGTCTGATTTTGCGTGCTGTGCGTTACCACGACCTTTAACCGTACCTGCTTTTTGGATCGCGTTTCCGAATAACAGTACTTTTTCAGTAATGGTGGTTTTACCCGCATCCGGGTGAGAAATAATAGCGAACGTTCTGCGCTTAGACACTTCGCCTAAAAAAAGGGGATTTGACATTAGTTAATCTTCTAAATTACTTTCATGCTCACAAAATAGGCAAGCATATCTACTATTCGATATTGTGCGGTATTCTCGCTTATTATCGCTGTGCTAGCAAACTGGAAAGACATGAACTGAATTTACTCGGCTCACCAGCCTTTACCTGCAACTAACAAGGGAAAGCCAGCTCCACACAAAGAGATGTAAAAATTCAAAAAATTATTATTACATATTCAAAAGCCTCGAATCCGGATACGCATTTAAAGCATAAGTGTTGATGAGGTAATTAGTAACGGCCTAAAACTAACTCAAAAATAAGTAACTCATGATAATGGCGTCTTCCTTACCATTTCCCGATTTAGCTGGGTAATAGTTGTAACGACGGTCCACTTCATTAAAACCTGCTTGCTCATAAATATGGATAGCTGGGTGATTACTTTCACGCACTTCTAACCAAGCACTCTCTGCTTTGGCTTGTTCACAGTATTCAATAAACGCGTCCAGCAATTTTTGCCCTAGCCCTCTGCCCTGTTGAGAAGGCGCTACTGCAATATTTAATAGTGTCACTTCTCCAACAATATTCTGTCCATAGAAGTAACCAACCACTTGAGAGCCTTCCAGCATCACATGATGGCAAGCACCGCGACTGGATAAGTCACGAACCAAAGATTCGGCCCAAGGGTGAGAATGTGCTTGCTGCTCGATTTGCCAAACTTGGTCGAGGTGCTCTGCACGCATCGGCGTAATTTCAATTGTCACGCATTAGCTCCGTTAAGAAGAGTACGAACAGATTTGTTGCCACAATGCGCGGCGCTGTTCGTTATTACCATCAATATCTTGTAATAGTGGCGAGGTCAGGTGCTTTGCCTTGATGCTTTGATCAGCCTCACAGCCTGCAAACCACACCCACTCTAGCTGATGTTCACCCAGCATGGATAAGCGCTCAGGCTCTAGGTGTAGCGCATCATCAAGCGTGAGCTTAATGCTTTTTAATACGCGCTCAAACATCAATGCCGTCTCGTTTTCTGGACATATTGGCGATACCAATAGGAGTTTACATGAACTTTGCAAATCCAATAATGGCGATTGATAGCCTTCCAGTCTTTCAGGGTGCACCAGCTCCCATGTGCTGATCCCCATTTCACGTAAATACTGTTTCTCGTTAATTGACATTTTCCGTCACCTATTTGAACGAGGGCAATCCTATCAAATTATCGCGATTATACCTAAAGGACTTCAAGGAACACCTGAACACAATGAGATGATTTGGATATTCCTGAACATAGCGTTTTGCCAACAGCCACACATTGGGTATGACATATGAGGTACATTATGAAATTCTTAAATACGCTACTACTTTGCACACTGGTAGCCGCCACCAGCATGAGTGTTTTTGCTAATAACAGCGATGAGTGGGAGCTGATTGCAACGAAAACCGTTAACTTTCATACAGAAACAGATACCGTGACACCAAATAGCCTATTCCGAAACCGAAGCTTCAGTAAAATAAAACTAAAATGTGTGCAAGGAACGGTAGACATTAATGGTTTAAAAGTCGTCATGACAGATGGTAGTGAGAAAAAACTTTCCTCTATGGGCGTACTAACAAGCGGATTGTCGACTCGTGCCTGGAGCCTTCCAGGTACAAAAGAAGCCAAGCTAAAACAGATTGAAATGACTTACAGTAGCTGGGGAAGCACAAAACTCAGCCTGCTAGGGGTAAGTAAAAAAGCGAAAATAGAGGTCTGGGGCAAAAAGAAAAGTAACCAGTCATCCTAACCTCCCTATCTCAGTTTTCAGTGAATAAGAAAGAAGCCCACTTAGTCGTGGGCTTCTTTCATTTACAGTTCAGAGAACTCTGGCGCATAGTCTATGCGTCCGGAGCGTCCAGCACATTGACCTTCGACCAACTCTGCGACTCGAAATGCACCTTTAGGGACATCCCAAGCACATTCAAAGCCCATCTCGTCGCATGATTGAAAACCCTGGCGCGCGTAATAATCAGGATCGCCCAACACCACACACACTGGGTAGCCAAAATCACGCAGTGAATCAAAACCTTCTTTGATCAACTCTGCAGCGATGCCTTGGCGACGGTAATCTTCATGAACAGCTAATGGCGCTAGCCCTTGCCATGACAAATCTTCGCCATTTAAGGTCACAGGGCTAAATAAAGCATGGCCTATCACCTCTCCCTCATCTGTACACGCGACTAAGGAAAGCGTGAATTTGCTGTTTTCGCGCAAACGCATCACAAGCTCAGCTTCAGCTTCCGTCGGGAAGGCGTGTTTCAATAAGCGGTCAATGGTAAGAATGTCCGCTGGGGCTTCAGTTCGAATAAGCATTCGCTACTCCGGTTGGTTGTGCAGGCGCTTGAACTCCTTTCTGAACAAAATCAGCCAATTGATTCAAAGCGACTTGCATTGCTTTCGGTAACTGCTCTAAGTCGACACTGTCCATTAAGTTTTTCACTTCTAAGCCAAGCTCAGTATCACCTTCAATTGAAAGGCGACGTTGGAAGAACAGTGTGTCAGGGTCTTCTTTACGACCAGCAATCAGTACTAGGTCGTTTAGATTACCACTAAAACTCACATCTTCCTGAACTGGTTTTTCAGCTACCACCAATTTTTCGTCTTGATAGCTGATGTACCATGCTAAGTTCAAGTCTTTAATCGCAACTTTTAACCACTTGTCTTCAAGGAACTCAAAGTCACCATCTTCCAAGGCTTCTTTAAACACCATTTTTAGCCCTTCCAGCAACGCTTTTTGCTGAATTGGCTGTGGTAATAACTGGACTGGAGAACGCAAAATATTAGCTGCGTTCTTTACTAGTTGACTGCGAATCTTGTTTAACACGTTCATTATCCGTTACTTTGTCATTAGGTTGCTTATATTAAGCAATCGTGGCGATGAGATTACTGTTATGTATCAATAAAGTGCTTATTTTAGATTGGTGGTTTATTGCTCACTAACGCTTCTTTTTTTGAACTTACGTGTATTATTGATGCGAACAGGTGGATAAACACTTTTACAACCGTATTTTCAAAGTTATAGTTATCTGAGCGTATCCATGTGATTGTCGACTGCACAGCTAAAACCGCGAGCCCTTTAATGGCAAGTAACACTTTGGCTTGGTGGTAGATCGCCGCAGGCTTATCAGGGTGTCGCTTTTTATACACGGACGAATAATCTGGCTCATTGGAGATCGGTAATACCCTAATGCCTTCCCAGCAATTAAAACATTGGTTTGCCACGCTAACCTCAAATAGCCCTTTCTTCTTTGCCATTCTTGATAAAAAACACAATTATCGAATGGTAAGTGACCGTTACTGCGATATCGCAGGTTTAAGTCATGAGGAAATCGTCGGCTTAAACGATTGCCAAGTGCTGGGTGAACAGTTTTATAAGAAGCTTGCACCATACTATCAGCGCGCGTTCAAAGGGGCACATGTCGAAGCCGAAATCACGCTCGATGAAACCGACCTTGAAACCAGTCTTCACTTTAGTCTTTCGCCAGTTTTTGAAGGTAACGACATTCGCTTTGTTGTTTTTCACGCTGTCGATACTTCAGAAAAGCAGATACTCGTTCGCTCCTTAGAAGAGTCCGAAAGTAAGTTTGCGAAGTTAACACAACTGCTACCAGACGGCTTACTGCTTATCGAAGATGATATTGTCATCTCTGCGAACCCCGCATCAGCGCGCCTTCTCGGACTTAACTCTCCTCATGAATTGTTGGGCGAAGAGCTAAGTCGTTTATTCATCGATGAAAACAGTAAAAAGGTATTTAGTCATCGATTGAGTACATTAATTTCTGACAAACCTTTTGTCTGCTTAACCAGCGCAAGATGCGGCTTTGAACGGAAAGTTCAGCTACACGCGGATTCCACGGCGATATTAGGTAGCGAATCTCAAATTATCCTAATCCAAGATGCTGATGATGCGCCCAAAAACCTGTCTTCTGCATCGAATGAAGACATACACATTGACTCGCTCACCAAACTCTACAACCGCTTTGGCTTCACCAAACGTTTGGAACAGCTGATCAAAAAGCAAACACCGCTTCTGGTGTTCTATTTGGATATCGATAACTTCAAAAACATTAATGACTCACTTGGTCACCATATTGGCGATAAAGTGATTCAAGAGGTATCGGCCCGTCTTAAACGGTTACTACCAAACCAAGCGATTATTGGTCATTTGGGTGGCGATGAGTTTGGCGTCATTCTGCCGGAGCCAGAAAATACCCGCATGGCTGAAATTTTGTCCGATCGCATTATCTCGTTGATCAACCAACCTTTCGACTTGCACCACTTCAGTAAACGCCTTGCCTGTTCAATTGGTAGCGTTCGATACCCTGAAGACGGACAAGATGCGCGAATCCTACTCCAAAATGCCGATACTGCGATGTATGAAGCCAAAGATCGTGGTAGAAATCGTCTGATCAAATTTAACGATCAAATGAACAAAGAAGCGCGTATGCGTTTGTGGCTCGAAATCGAACTGCAAAAAGCACTGCAGCAGAACGGTTTGGAAGTGTGGTATCAACCTAAGGTTAACGCGCGAGACTTCAGTATCAACGGCGCAGAAGCGCTCGTTCGTTGGAAGCATCCAGTCGAAGGGTACATTAGTCCTGGCTCATTCATTCCTGTCGCCGAGCGCGCTGGGTTAATCGAACACCTTGGACGTGTCGTGATGCGTGATGTTTTCAATACGGTAAAACGTTGGAAGCAACAAGGCATACTGCCAGGCCGTGTCGCCATCAACCTCTCTCCCGAGCAATTTGGCAACCCACAGCTGATCGACTTTATGGAAAAGCTGCTTCGCACTACCGAGCTTGATCCAAGCTGCATTACCTTCGAGCTAACCGAAAGTGCCGTGATGAGTGATAGCGAACATACACTGCAAATGTTGAATGCGATTAAAAAGCTTGGCTTCGCTCTCTCTATCGATGACTTTGGTACCGGCTACTCTTCTCTTTCCTACTTAGCGCGTTTCCCTATTGACGAGCTAAAAATCGACCGCGCTTTTATTAATGATATCGACACACTACCGAAACAAGTCACTGTGATTGAAAACATCATTAATCTGGGTAAGTCGCTCGACTTAACTGTCGTTGCCGAGGGGGTGGAAACCCACCAGCAAGCTACTTTGCTCTCTAACCTTCAATGTAATGCGATTCAAGGATTCCATTTTTATCGCCCGCAGCCAAAACATGAAATTGAAGAGCTGTTTGTACAGAATCGTCGTCACAAGAACTAACCCCGACCCGATCCCCTTACTCGCAAGGGGTAAATATCGACTTTATTGAGCTAAACCTAACTTAGGTCAATTTCGCTATTCATAATTCTTCATAAAATGCGGACACCTTTTTATTCTCAATGATTGTGAGCATATGGAACTCTTGTGTCCCGCGGGTAACCTGCCTGCGTTAAAAACTGCGATTGATTGCGGTGCCGATGCCGTTTACATTGGTTTCAAAGATGATACCAACGCCCGTCACTTTGCTGGCCTCAACTTTAACGGCAAAAAGTTAGAAAAAGCGGTGCAATACGTTCATGACCGCAATAAAAAAATTCATGTCGCGTTGAATACCTTCGCTCATCCCAATGGCTTCGAGCGCTGGACGAACGCAGTAGACAATGCAGCGGCACTGGGTGTAGACGCGCTGATTGTTGCAGACATTGCAGTGCTGGAGTACGCGGCTCGCAAATATCCCGATCTGGAACTACACCTTTCAGTGCAAGCATCAGCGACCAACGTCGCAGCCATTGATTTTTACAAACAAAACTTCAACGTAAAACGGGTAGTACTACCTCGCGTTTTATCGATTCATCAGGTCAAACAGCTTTCGCGCAACATCACTAACGATGTCGAGTTAGAAGTCTTTGCTTTTGGTAGCCTTTGCATCATGTCTGAAGGTCGCTGCTACCTATCGTCTTACATGACAGGTGAGTCTCCAAACACTGTGGGAGCATGCTCTCCAGCTAAGTACGTTCGCTGGCAAGAAACAGAAAATGGTCTGGAATCCCGCCTTAACGACATTTTGATCGATCGCTACAACGCCGGTGAAAATGCGGGCTACCCTACCTTGTGTAAAGGTCGTTTCGAAGCAGAAATCGAAGGCGAGAAAAAACGCTACCACGCACTGGAAGAACCAACCAGTTTGAACACCCTCTCTATGCTGCCAGAACTATTTGCTGCAAATGTGGCGTCTGTAAAAATTGAAGGTCGCCAACGTAGCCCAGCTTACGTAGAACAAGTCACTCGAACATGGCGAGCCGCGATTGACCGTTACCAAGCAAACCCAGAAGCTTATCAAGTCGAAGCAGCTTGGGATGCCGCATTGGCAAACGTGTCTGAAGGTACGCAGACCACACTTGGTGCTTATCACCGCAAATGGCAGTAGAGGTTAAGATGGATAATTCAATGAAATACGCGCTTGGCCCGCTGTTGTACTTCTGGCCAAAACAAGACATCGAAGCGTTTTATGAACAAGCGAAATCAAGCTCCGCGGACATCATCTATCTTGGGGAAACCGTATGTTCAAAACGTCGAGAAATGAAGCCTTCGCATTGGCTTGAAATCGCAAAAGAGCTGTCTGCATCTGGCAAGCAAGTGGTGCTATCAACAATGGCACTGCTAGAAGCTCCGAGTGAAGTAAACATAATGAAGAAGTACATCGACAACGGTGACTTCGCGATTGAAGCAAATGACGTATCTGCTGTTCAATTGGCATCAGAGCATAAAGTGCCTTTCGTCGTTGGCCCTGCAATCAATACTTATAACGCACACACGCTCAACTTATTTTTGAAGCAAGGTATGATGCGTTGGTGCATGCCTGTCGAACTATCTCGCGAATGGTTAAACGATACTTTAGTTCAGTGTGACGAGCTTGGTATTCGTAACAAGTTTGAAGTTGAGGTATTTAGCCACGGTTATTTGCCTTTAGCGTATTCCGCTCGCTGTTTCACAGCCCGAGCTGAAAACCGAGCGAAAGACGATTGCGAAACCTGCTGTATCAAATACCCTACGGGTATCCAGGTCAGCAGCCAAGAAGGGCAAGAAGTCTTTAACCTTAACGGCATTCAAACACAGTCAGGGGATTGCTACAACCTCATCAATGACTTACCAAGTATGAAAGGGCTGGTTGATGTGGTCCGGTTAAGCCCTCTTGGTATCGACACTTTTTCAGAGTTAGAGCGTTTTCGCTCAAACGAATACGGCGATAATCCTGAAAAGCTCGAAAGCCGCCAATGCAATGGCTATTGGCATCAACTAGCGGGCTTAGAAGTAAAAACCATTTAATCCTTAAAGATAAAAGCGAGGCCTAGCCTCGCTTTTATCTGTTAGCTTTTGTTAGCAGGCTTGCACCCTTGGTTCGACAGAACCCTCATTAAGCAGCTTTTTCACATCTCGCCACAACATACTGATCACGACCAAACTCAATGCAATGTTAGACAATGGGAAAGCTAACCAAATACCTGTCACGCCGAAAAGTTTCGGCATAATGAATAAGAATGGCAACTGGACCAGCATGTTGCCTAGTGTTACAAACATAGCTTTGCTGCCTTTGTTTACTGATTGATAGTACGCGGCCGCCACAACTAAAAAACCATCTAAGAACAACGCAAACATGTGTAAACGAATCCCGATCACGGTGCTATCAATCAACTGTTGGTCAGCATTATTAAACACCGCAACCAGTTCGTACGGGAAAAGGTTCATCAAAACAACGAACGCCACCCCACCAAGCACAGATGTCCCCATCGCGACCTTTAATAACTTTCTGATGTTCTCCTGATTACGTGCACCGTGGTTGAAGCTCACTAAAGGCTGCATACCATTCGCAATTCCTTCTGCTATCAGATAGTAAACCGTCACGATGTACCCCAAAATGGCGTACGCTCCGATCAACATTGCACTTCCGTATTGAGCAAATAACGCGTTGTGCAGTGCCACCATCACAGAGCCGTAGGCGTACATAAAGAAACTTGATGTACCTATCATGATAATCTTTGGTGCAGCATCAACCTGAACTTTGAAGTCGCGGATACGAAGGCGTAATGTTGCTTTTGAAGTAAAGAAGTAACCAATACCGAGCACAGTGACCACTAATTGTGCAAGTGCAGTGGCAATAGCGGCTCCGGTTAACTCCCACTCCAACCAAGCAATAAATACGTAGTCTAATACAATGTTAATAACGGCACCGATAACCATCAAAATCGTTGCTAAGTTCGGGCTGTCGTCATTGCGTAATAAAAACGGAACTGCGATAGAACCCAACGTGAATACGCACGCGACAATCAGAATATGTAAATATTGCAGCGCAAGTTCAAACACTCGCCCTTCCGCACCTTGCCAGCGAATAAATTCATCCGAAAACAAGAACAATATTGTAGCAACGATCGGCATCAATGCCGCTAACAACGTCAATCCGGTCGTTAGGATACGCTTAGCGCCTTCATGATCGTTCTCTCCTTGCTTGATCGAAGTCAGCGCGCCAGTCCCCACCCCAATCATCATTCCTATACCGAGGATCGAACCGATAATAGGCCACGCAACATTGATCCCAGCTAATCCGTCAGCGCCAACATAACGGCCAATAAAAATGCCATCAACTATTTGATACAAACCGTTTACGAGCATTGCTGCGACGGTTGGAATCGTATATTTCCAAAACTGTCTATAAATTGAGTTTTGCATGACTGTCACCAGTAGTTAGCAAAGCTAACCATTTAATTAGCAAGACTAACTAAATGGTTAAATTAAATAAAAGAAAGATGAAACAACAAAAACTAAACCATACAGCTGAGGCCTTTGCTTTAGTTTAAAATGACTTATTACTCAATGCTTTATTCAATAAAGCTTGTAACTGTTCAGCTTCTTGCTGATTTAATTGTTGCATCATTTGGTCAGAGATATCTTTGTACACTACCTGCTCCAAAGACATTTTTTCTGCGACTTCTTCCGTAAGCAACACACGCTTAGCACGAGCATCCTCATTACATGCGATGCGTTTCACCAAACCCTTTTTTTCCAGACGCACAACCATTGTCGATGCGGAAGGCTTAGTCACTTGCAGCTCTTCTGCAAGATCGGTTATTCGCACACCCTCAGGGTAAACCTGAATCACACGTAAATAATCGAACTCATTAAAGCTTAGATGTGATAATGGATCTTCTTTGGCATAGACACGCCAAGCTTTGGCGCAAAAACGCTCTAAATCAATCAAGCTTTCTTCTAATGCCATAAAAGCCACCACCACTTAGTTAGCAAGACTAACTATTTTAAATGAGTCACTCATCAAGTTCAATCATAAAAAAAGCCGCTCTCATCGAGCGGCTCTAAATCATTCAATTTCCAGCTTCTTGGCAGCCTTTAACTTGGCCAATCTATCTTGCTGTAATTGATCGTAAATTTGCGCCAACTCCAAGAAAGAATAGCGATGCTCAACATAATCGTAAACGTTGAACGAAATCGCGAGCTTATAAAGTGAGATGGCACTTGCGATATCACCTTCAAGCTGATTACGCTTTCCAAGGTAGAAATACGTTTCCGTCAATCGTTCAGCTAGGCGATAGTTCTCTCTCGTTCCATCCATAATTGCTTTAAGCGCGTCTTCGTCCGAGACGTCTCGTAGCATGATGGCAACAAGAACCCATCCCCACTCTTCACTACGATCTCGTAAATAACGCCGTTGAAGATTGGCTTTTGCTTGCTCTGGATTTTGCTCAGCTTCGATGATGTACAGCCATAATGAACGAAAAGGATCCGTTGGCATTTCTTGATAATGCTTGGTCATATCTTCTAAAGCGAGATCGATTCGGCCACCATAATACAGTGCAATCGCACGGTTGCGCTCAGCATAGGTATTATCAGGAGCCAACTCTATGGTCGAGTCAAACGCTTCATATGCCGCATCAAACTCTCCTACTTGGGTAAAGTATACTCCCAAAAGATTGAAGATGTCCGGCTGAGCAGGATTCAACTGCAAAGACTGGTTAAAGTCCAAACGGGCAAGATCACGCAAACCAACGCTGTCGTAGTAGCTACCGCGCTCATAATGCATTTTAGCGCGCACTTCATCACTAAGGTCGGGACGTTGTAGCAACTGCGAGAGACGCGCGATTTGTACTTCTTGTTGAACACTAGGCTGAAGTGGCACCGCCATCGGTGGATATAACCACTTTTGTGCTGATTGTTGAGAAGTATTTGCACAACCGGTCAGCGCGATAGCAACACATAAAATTGCGGTTTGAAACCATTTCACTAATTGATACTCCTGTTTGGACCGCTCAAGATTTGTTTCTCTTAATGCAATATAGGCGATAACCTCGTTTGAGGTTAATACATCGAAACAAACCAAAAAAGGGGAGCGAAAATGCTCCCCTTTTATAACATGCTTTCAGGCCCTTAATCTAATAAAAGGCTGAAAGTCTCATTTTGTCTTACTCGTCTTTAGCAGCCGGTGCTTCAGCAGCAGCTTCTTCAGCTGGCTTTTCTACCGCTTCTTTCATGCTTAGACGTACACGGCCTTGGCGGTCGATTTCAAGAACTTTAACTTGAACTTCTTGACCTTCAGCTAGGTAGTCAGACACTTTCTCTACGCGTTTTTCTGCGATTTGAGAAATGTGTACAAGACCATCTTTGCCTGGAAGAACCGTTACGAATGCACCGAAGTCTGCTAGACGTGCAACTTTACCTGTGTAGATACGGCCCACTTCAACTTCAGCAGTGATCTCTTCGATACGGCGGATAGCTTCTTTCGCAGCAGTGCCTTCAGTTGCCGCAATCTTGATAGTACCGTCGTCTTCGATTTCGATAGTTGTACCAGTCTCTTCAGTTAGAGCACGGATAACTGCACCACCTTTACCGATAACGTCTTTGATCTTCTCAGCGCTGATCTTCATCGTGTGAATACGCGGAGCAAATTCAGAGATGTCTTCACGAGCACCAGAGATTGCTTCATCCATTACAGATAAGATGTGCTTACGTGCACCTTGAGCTTGGTTAAGCGCAATTTGCATGATTTCTTTAGTGATGCCTTCGATCTTGATGTCCATTTGAAGTGCAGTGATACCAGTGTTAGTACCTGCTACTTTAAAGTCCATGTCACCTAGATGGTCTTCATCACCAAGGATGTCAGAAAGTACAACGAAATCGTCACCTTCTTTAACAAGACCCATTGCGATACCAGCAACAGATGCTTTGATTGGTACACCTGCGTCCATAAGCGCAAGAGAAGTACCACATACTGAAGCCATTGAAGATGAACCGTTAGATTCAGTGATTTCCGATACAACACGTACTGTGTATGGGAACTCATCAACAGAAGGCATTACTGCAGCAATACCACGCTTCGCCAGTTTACCGTGGCCGATTTCACGACGCTTAGGAGAACCTACAAAACCAGTTTCACCTACACAGTATGGAGGGAAGTTGTAGTGCAGTAGGAAGTGATCTTTACGCTCACCAGTTAGCTCATCGATGATTTGAGCATCACGCTGAGTACCTAGCGTTGCAGTAACGATCGCCTGAGTTTCACCACGAGTGAATAGCGCGCTACCGTGAGTACGAGGAAGAACACCAGTACGTACATCTAGTGCACGAACCATGTCTTTTTCACGGCCATCGATACGAGGGTTACCTGCAATAATACGGCTACGTACTACTGTCTTCTCTAGATCATGGAAGATAGTGTGGATTTCTTTTGTGTCTGCTTCAGGATCTTCAGCAAGAAGAACTTCATTTACTTCCGCAGCGATCTCATGGATGCGGTCGTAACGAGCCATTTTCTCAGTAATTTGGTAAGCTTCAACAAGTTTAGCTTCTGCTAGATCAGCAATCTTATTTTTAAGCGCTGTGTTCTCTTCAGGAGCAACCCAATCCCAAGCAGGAGTTGCAACTTCTGCTTTGAATTCGTTGATAGCTTGAATAGCAACTTGTTGTTGGTCATGACCATAAACAACCGCCGCTAGCATTTCTTCTTCAGTTAGGTTGTCCGCTTCTGACTCAACCATCAGTACTGCTGACTCTGTACCTGCAACAACAAGGTCAAGCTTAGAAGTTTCTAGTTCAGTTTGGCTAGGGTTAAGTACAAGCTGACCATCGATATGACCAACACGCGCCGCACCGATAGGGCCGTTGAATGGAATGCCAGAGATAGCAAGAGCAGCAGAAGTACCGATCATTGTAACGATATCTGGCTGAACATCTGGGTTTACAGACATTACTGTCGCGATAACCTGAACTTCGTTTTTAAACGCGTCTGGGAATAGCGGACGGATTGGACGGTCGATTAGACGAGCTGTTAGCGTTTCGCCTTCAGAAGGACGACCTTCACGTTTGAAGAAGCCGCCTGGGATTTTACCCGCAGCGTAAGTACGCTCTTGGTAGTTAACCGTTAGTGGGAAGAAGTCTTGACCTGCAACGGCTTCTTTTTTACCTACAACAGATACGAATACAGACGTATCATCCATTGTGACCATAACTGCTGCTGTAGCTTGACGTGCAATAACGCCAGTTTCTAAAGTAACTGTGTGGTTACCGTACTGGAACGTTTTAACAACTGGTTTTTCGAACATTGTTATTCCTTGTTTCTAATCTTCCTTTAGTGCTTAAAGAAATCTTAGATGTGTTAATTGACACTCAAGGCATTACGAATCGCGACTAGTAAAAAGAAACTCGGAAATTCCTTTTGAATAGTCGCGACCTTTTGGTCGACGTGGTTGACTGTAATGCTATGAGCTTTTGAGAAAACCTCTTACAAGGTTTAGCCGCCAGTATTATAACGGCATAAGTCTAATTTGGCTAAATTTAGGCAACAAAAAAGGGGCATAAAGCCCCTTTTTAGACAAACTGCTATGCAGTCGCTGATTAGCGACGTAGGCCTAGACGTTTGATTAGGTCTTGGTAGCGAGCTAGGTTTTTACCTTTTAGGTAATCTAGAAGCTTACGACGACGAGAAACCATGCGTAGAAGACCACGACGGCTGTGGTGATCGCCTTTGTGCGCTTTGAAGTGACCTTGTAGGTGGTTGATAGAAGCTGTAAGTAGAGCTACTTGAACTTCTGGTGAACCAGTGTCGCCTTCGCCTTGTGCGTATTCTGCAACGATTGCTGCTTTAGTTTCTGCATTCAGAGACATAATTCTCTCCTAATAAGAGTAGGTTTAAAGTTGTAGCAGCCAATCTCTGATTCAGCCGCTACGCGAAGCGCGGATTATAGGGAAATTTCCTATCTCGTGCAATATAAAAATACCGACACTCAGGTCGGTATTTTCAATCATTTACTTGGATGCAACGTCATCTCGGAACACGACCAATCGCTTAGGAGCGATTTTGCCATCTTCGTTCATTTCGCCAACGCCAATAAACAAGCGTTCTTCACCCATAGTAAGGCGAAGTGAGCCCTCAGTCGGAGCACCAAATACTTGAACGGGCTGCCCATGTTGGACCATATCCGCCAGTTCAGGCACCAAGTTGACTTCTGGTAAGTCTTCTACCGCTGTATCCATTGGCAAAAGTAGCGGGTCCAGTAGTTCTCGAGGCGCTCGTTCCTCTCGGTGAGCTTGCTCTAGCAACTCATTTAGTTGCTCAAGTGTTACCATATTCTCGTAAGGGTATTTAGCAACACCAGTACGACGAAGCATAGTTACGTGCGCACCACAACCTAACATTTCGCCCAGATCATCAACGATAGTACGAATATAGGTACCTTTAGAGCAGTGCACTTCCATCTCTACTTCATCGCCTTCAAAACGGTGAAGAACAATCTCATATACCGTGATCTTACGAGATTCACGCGGAACTTCGATGCCTTTACGAGCGTATTCATACAAGGGTTTACCTTGATACTTCAACGCAGAGAACATGGAAGGCACTTGATCAGACTCACCACGGAACTGATCAATGCACGCTTCTAGCTTGTCTAACGTAACATCGACTGGACGCGTCTCTACAACTTCACCATCCGAGTCAGACGTATTGGTACGTTCACCCAGCTTTGCGATCACGCGGTAGCGTTTATCAGAATCAAGAAGAAACTGAGAAAATTTTGTCGCTTCACCCAAGCAAATTGGCAGCATGCCTGTCGCTAATGGGTCCAAGGCTCCAGTGTGGCCTGCTTTCTCAGCAAAGTAGATTCGCTTTACTTTTTGCAGTGCATCATTGGAAGAGATACCTGTTGGTTTGTCCAACAGTATAACGCCATTAATTGGACGACCTTTACGACGACGAGCCATTATTCTTCGTCCTCACGACCAGAATCTTTTTGCTTTTGTTTGTCTGAACTAACGACTTCAGACACTAGGTTAGACATACGCATACCTTCAACAAGCGTATTGTCATAGTGGAAGCGGATTTCTGGCGTTAAACGTAGACGAATACGCTTACCTAACATCATGCGAATGTGCACTTCGTGCTCACGTAGCGCTGCTAGACATGATTCTGGTGTTTGCTCACCCACACACAGGAAGGTCACAAATACTTTTGCGTAAGCTAGGTCACGAGAGACTTCTACGTCTGAGATCGTCACCATGCCAAGGCGAGAGTCACGAACTTCACGTTGAAGGATCATCGCTAGTTCTTTTTGCAGCTGCTGTGCAACGCGCTGCGTGCGGCTAAATTCTTTTGACATATCTTTACTCTTATATAGAAAGAATGGGGGGTTGGTCAAAGCCAGCCCCCCATGGTGTATTCAACAACCAATTACTACTTATCTTTCAAAGACAATATTAGTAATTTTAGTCAATTAGTCTAGAGTACGTTTAATTTCAACGATTTCGAAGACTTCGATTTGGTCACCAACGCGAACATCATTGTAGTTCTTAACGCCGATACCACATTCGTAGCCATTCTTAACTTCTTGAACGTCATCTTTGAAACGACGTAGTGACTCTAGTTCACCTTCGTAAATAACAACGTTATCACGTAGTACACGGATTGGGTTGTTACGCTTGATCACACCTTCTGTAACCATACAACCAGCGATAGCGCCCAGTTTCGGTGACTTAAACACGTCACGAACTTCAGCAAGACCAATGATCTCTTGCTTGAATTCTGGAGCAAGCATACCGCCCATTGCTTGTTTCACTTCATCAATCAATTGGTAAATGATTGAGTAGTAACGTAAGTCAACAGCTGCGGCTTCAACAGCACGGCGAGCAGAAGCATCTGCACGAACGTTAAAGCCAAGGATGATTGCGTTTGAAGCTTCCGCTAGTACTACGTCAGTTTCCGTAATACCACCTACACCAGAACCAACGATGTTCACTTTAACTTCGTCAGTAGATAGCTTAACTAGTGAGTCAGCGATTGCTTCTACAGAACCTTGAACGTCTGCTTTAAGTACAACGTTAAGTTCAGCAACTTCACCAGCAGTCATGTTAGAGAACATGTTCTCTAGTTTAGATTTCTGCTGACGAGCAAGTTTCACTTCACGGAACTTACCAGCACGGTAGTTAGCTACTTCACGCGCTTTACGCTCGTCACGAACTACTGTTGCTTCATCACCTGAAGATGGTACACCTGAAAGACCTAGGATCTCTACAGGGATAGATGGGCCAGCCGAAGTAATTTCTTTACCTAGCTCATCACGCATTGCACGAACACGGCCGTATTCTTGACCACAAAGAACGATGTCGCCTTTGTTTAGTGTACCTGATTGAACAAGTACTGTTGCAACTGGACCACGACCTTTATCTAGGCGAGATTCAACAACAACACCAGATGCCATGCCTTCAGCTACAGCTGTAAGTTCAAGAACTTCAGACTGAAGAAGGATTGCTTCTAGAAGACCATCGATGTTTGTACCCTGTTTAGCAGAGATGTGAACGAACATGTTCTCACCGCCCCACTCTTCAGGAATAACGTCGTATTGAGCAAGCTCGTTCTTAACGTTATCTGGGTTCGCGTCTTCTTTATCGATCTTGTTCACAGCAACAATTAGAGGAACGCCTGCCGCTTTCGCGTGCTGAATCGCTTCTACTGTTTGTGGCATTACGCCATCGTCTGCTGCAACTACAAGAACAACGATATCTGTTGCTTGAGCACCACGAGCACGCATTGCAGTAAACGCTGCGTGTCCAGGAGTATCAAGGAACGTGATCATGCCGTTGTCTGTTTCAACGTGGTACGCACCAATGTGCTGAGTAATACCACCCGCTTCGCCAGAAGCAACGTGTGTGCGACGGATGTAGTCAAGTGTTGACGTTTTACCGTGGTCAACGTGACCCATGATAGTAACAACTGGAGCACGCGGAACTGCTTCCGCGTTAGTGTCACGGTCAGATAGTACCGCTTCTTCCAGTTCGTTCTCTTTACGAAGAACTACTTTATGGCCCATTTCTTCAGCAACAAGTTGTGCTGTTTCTTGGTCGATCACTTGGTTGATAGTCGCCATAGCGCCCATCTTCATCATTACTTTGATAACTTCTGTCGCTTTAACCGACATCTTGTTAGCAAGTTCTGATAGAACGATCGTTTCGCCAATTACAACGTCTTGCTTAGCAACCGTTGCTGACTTATCAAACCCGTGCTGCATTGAAGTCGGCTTAGCAAGTTTGCCCTTACGACCTCTACCGCCACGTTGGTTGTTACGGCCACCGCGAGCTTGGTCGTCTTTACCCGAAGCTGCTTTTTTCTTCTTACGACGACCGCCTTCTACTTTGCGATCTGCTTCATCTTCGGCTTCACGTGCGTATTGTGAAGTCGTTACATGGTAATCTGTATCTTCCATATCACCCTTTTTCTCTTCTGCAGCAGACCAACGCTCTTTATTCTTTTCAGCCAATTCGCGAGCTTCTTCAAGCTTGCGCTGACTTTCCTCTTCAGCCTTACGCTTAGCTTCTTCTTCCTGACGACGTTTAAGCTCGTCGGCCTCTTTTCGCGCTGCTTCTTGCTTAATTTTCTCTTCAGCATCACGCTTTGCTTTTTCTTCAGCATTACGTTGTGCATTCGTATCTACGTCTCGCTTCGCTTTTTCTTCAGCTTCACGTTTCGCTTTTTCTTCCGCTTCACGTTTTGCAGCTTCTTCAGCTTCACGTTTTGCAGCTTCTTCAGCTTCACGTTTTGCAGCTTCTTCTGCTGCACGTTTTGCTGCTTCTTCTGCTTCACGTTGTGCTGCTTCTTCAGCTTCACGTTTCGCTTCATCTTCAATTGTGCTGCGCTTCACGTATGTACGTTTTTTGCGCACCTCAACCTGAACATTCTTACTCTTACCACCACCCGCGTTCACACTAAGTGTACTACGAGTTTTACGCTGAAGCGTAAGGCGAGTCGGCTCTGAATCACCTGATTTATCACCGTGTTCTTTCTTTAAATGAGAGAGAAGCTTCTGCTTCTCTTCATCAGTAACATTGTCAGAGCTCGCCTTTTTAATGCCAGCGTCAGCAAGTTGTTCAATCAAGCGGTCGACTGGCGTACCAATCTCATCACTCAGTGCTTTAACTGTTAATTGTGTCATGCCGCTTCCTCCTTGCCGAAAATTATGCTTCTTCGCCGAACCAACAGATGTTACGTGCGGCCATAATTAGCTCACCTGCACGTTCTTCGGTCAGGCCTTCGATACCTTCTAAATCGTCAATACCTTGGTCAGCAAGATCTTCCAGTGTCGCTACACCTTTCGCTGCCAATTTAAATGCCATCTCACGCTCAAGACCTTCAAGTGCAAGTAGGTCCTCAGCTGGTTCTAGACCTTCAAAAGACTCTTCTTGTGCTAGTGCGATCGTCGTTAGTGCATCTTTTGCACGTCCACGAAGCTCTTCGATTAGTTCTTCATTCAAACCATCGATTTCTAGTAGCTCGTTAACTGGCACGTATGCGATTTCTTCTAGCGTTGAGAAACCTTCTTCAACAAGAAGTTGAGCGAAGTCTTCTTCAATATCTAGGTACTTCATGAAGTTTTCAATAGATGCTTGTGATTCTTCAGCGTGTTTCTTCTGAAGATCAGCAACTGTCATAACATTCAGTTCCCAACCGGTTAGTTGAGATGCTAGACGCACGTTTTGACCGTTACGACCAATAGCTTGCGCTAGGTTGTCAGCTTCAACTGCGATGTCCATTGAATGTGCATCCTCATCAACGATGATAGAAGCAACATCAGCTGGCGCCATTGCGTTGATAACGAATTGAGCTGGGTTATCATCCCAAAGAACGATATCGATACGCTCACCACCAAGTTCGCCAGAAACAGCTTGTACACGTGCACCACGCATACCAACACACGCACCTACAGGGTCGATACGTTTGTCATTTGTTTTGACAGCGATCTTAGCGCGAGAACCAGGATCACGTGCTGCGCCTTTAAGCTCGATAATATCTTCTGCGATTTCAGGCACTTCAACACGGAACAGTTCTGCCAACATTTCTGGCTTAGAACGAGTGATGAACAATTGGAAACCACGTGCTTCAGGCGCGACTTTGTAAAGAAGGCCACGTACGCGGTCGCCTGGACGGAAGTTTTCACGAGGAAGTTGGTCATCACGCAGGATTACCGCTTCAGCGTTATTACCAAGATCAAGCACGATTGTGTCACGGTTTACTTTTTTCACGACACCAGTGATTAGATCACCTTCATTGTCAATGAACTGTTCAACGATTTGTGCGCGCTCAGCTTCACGAACTTTTTGAACGATAACTTGCTTAGCAGTTTGAGTCGTAATACGGTCAAACGTTACTGATTCGATTTCGTCTTCTACGTAGTCGCCAAGCTCGATTGAGTCATCTTCGTATTGCGCTGCTTCTAGTGAGATCTCTTTTGTAGGGTTCTCAACGTCATCAACAACTAACCAACGGCGGTAAGTTACAAATTCACCGGTTTTACGGTCAATGGCAACACGTACGTCGATTTCGATTTCGTATTTTTTCTTTGTAGAAGTTGCTAGAGCAATCTCAAGAGCCTCAAAGATACGCTCACGAGGTACCGCTTTTTCGTTCGATACCGCTTCTGCTACCGCTAAAATTTCTTTACTCATTGTATTTAGCCTCTAAGCTTAAACTTTTTTAGGGAACTAAAATTTAGGGATCAGGTTAGCTTTGGAAATGTTACTTAGAGCAAACTCTTCTTGCTGACCGTCTACAGTAATTGTCACTGTTTCGCCATCAACACCGTGGATAATACCTTTCCACTTACGACGGTTTGCTACAGCCATTTTCAATACGATGCTGACCTCGTGACCAATAAATTGCTCGTAATGTGCTGCTTTAAAAAGTGGTCTTTCTAAACCTGGAGAAGACACTTCTAGGCTGTAAGCAACAGAAATTGGATCTTCAACGTCTAAAACTGCACTAACTTGGTGGCTAACTTCTGCACAGTCGTCTACGTTAATACCATTTTCATGGTCAATGTAGATACGTAACGTTGAGTGCGCGCCTGCACGAATGAATTCTAATCCAACTAACTCATAACCTGATGCCGCTACTGGCGCGTCAAGCATTTCAGTAAGTTGTCTTTCTAAACCAGTCATTTAACCACTCCAGAAACAAAAAAAGGGCTCAGAGCCCAATCAAAAAACCAAGCAGTATCTGAGCTATTTCAAAAAGCTCAGATAACAAAAAACCCCGATAGTCGGGGTTTTATGCTGCTGGACCCTGATACGTTAAGAATAGCCAACAATTGCTTTTCTTAACTCGTAGTGTGGTTAGCACTACGCAAACTTGCCAATCTACGATTTCCTTTTAAAGAAAGAGATTGGTTGCGGGGGCCGGATTTGAACCGACGACCTTCGGGTTATGAGCCCGACGAGCTACCAAGCTGCTCCACCCCGCGTCCGACTTGCTGAGCATTATACTCGCAAACAAGTGATTTACAAGTTTGTAAATACATGGTGCCGAGAGAGGGACTCGAACCCTCACACCTAAGGCACTAGCACCTCATGCTAGCGTGTCTACCAATTTCACCATCTCGGCATCAAAACCTTACAGCTTATTGAGGAATTTCATCACCCGCAGGGGCAGGAACTTCACTCGCTGCATCCTTAACTTGTTCAACAACTGGTTGACCTAACGTTGGGTCTACCCATTGTGATTCAGTCTGGTGCGTAGACATACGACCAAGTAACAAGCTAACGATAAAGAATACGGTTGCTAAAATAGCAGTTGTTCGGGTTAAGAAATTACCTGAGCCGCCAGCACCAAACACTGTGTTTGAAGCACCAGCACCGAACGAGGCTCCCATATCTGCGCCTTTACCTTGTTGAATCAACACAAGGCCAATCACACCAAGCGCTGCCAACAGGTAAATCACAAGTAGAACTGAAAACATTTTTTCCACCTATGTTCCAAATTGTTGAGCCAGCGCCGTTCAAAAGAATAAATCATTATGAACAAGGCTAGCGACCTCCTAACGGGAGGCGGAGCAATACTAGCGAAAGCCAGTAACGCTGACAAGGGAAAATTAGTAAAAAATCAATGCCAATGCGTTAAGCGCTCAAAAAAAGGGCAAAAGATGCCCTTTTCATTCAAGACATGCTTTAACGCAATGATTAACAACTTGCTTTAACAGCCTCAGCGATTTTCAATGCTGAGTGTTGAACTAGTTCACCATCTTCGCCTTCCACCATAACGCGGATCAAAGGCTCAGTGCCAGACTTGCGCAGCAGTACACGCCCTTTATCACCAAGCGTTGCCTCGACTTCAGCAACAGCGTTTAATACAGCTGTAGCTTCAAGAGGGTTACTTTCTCCTGAAAAACGGACATTTTCTAAAACCTGAGGATATAATGTCATTCCTTGCGATAGTTCATACAAAGACATATCGCTGCCAATTACAGAAGCAAGTACTTGAAGTGCAGCAACAATCGCATCGCCGGTTGTGACTTTATCTAATAAGATCACATGGCCTGAGTTTTCAGCACCAATTTTCCAACCTTTTTCTAGCAGTTGCTCCATGACATAACGGTCACCAACAGCTGCACGTACAAACGGAATGCCTAGCTGCTTTAAACCATTTTCCATACCCAAGTTAGTCATTAGTGTACCAACAACACCACCCTTTAGCTCACCACGACGAAGTGCATCACGAGCGATGATATAAGCAATTTGGTCACCATCAACTTTGTTACCCAAGTGATCGACCATAATGATACGGTCACCATCACCATCAAACGCGAGACCAAGATGCGCTTGCTCTTCAACAACACGCTGTTGAAGAGCTCGTACGTCTGTTGCGCCCACGTTTTCATTAATGTTGATGCCGTTAGGCTCTACGCCCATAGCGATAACTTCTGCCCCAAGTTCTTTGAAAACATTTGGAGCGATGTGGTACGTTGCACCGTGCGCACAGTCTACTACGATCTTAAAGTTCGCAAGGCTCAACTCAGATGGGAAAGTACTCTTACAGAATTCGATGTAACGACCAGCTGCATCATTTAGGCGGGTTGCTTTACCAAGCTCAGCAGACTCCACACATTCAATTTCTTTATCTAACTCAGCTTCGATCGCCAATTCGATATCGTCAGGTAGCTTAGTACCCTCAGAAGAAAAGAACTTAATGCCGTTGTCGTAATATGGGTTATGTGATGCAGAAATCACAATACCAGCCTCGGCACGGAAAGTCTGAGTTAAATAGGCCACAGCTGGAGTTGGCATGGGACCAGTAAATGTTGCTTTAAGTCCCGCAGCTGCAAGGCCTGCCTCTAGTGCAGATTCAAGCATATAACCTGAAATACGTGTATCTTTACCTATGATAACTTTCTTTGTGCCTTGTTTCGCTAGTACACGACCAGCAGCCCAGCCAAGCTTAAGTACGAAGTCTGGAGTGATTGGGTATTGTCCTACTTTACCGCGCACACCGTCAGTACCAAAGTAACGTCTTTCATTCGACATAAACTTTCCTTTATTATTTTTAAATATTGTTTTTCGTCATCTCAACAACTTTCATCGCTTCGATTGTCTCTTCAAAGTCATGCACGCGAATGATCTGCGCGCCTTTCATCGCGGCAATCGTAGCACAAACGACACTTGCGTTCGTACACTCTGCCGCTGGCTTGTCTAACAGTTTGAAGATCATGGATTTACGAGACATGCCAGCCAAAATAGGCAGGCCGAATTCATGAAACTTTTCAAGATGAGCAAGCATATGATAATTGTGTTCGATTGTTTTGCCAAAGCCAAACCCAGGATCGAGAATCAGTTGAGATTTATCAATCCCTGCTGCTTCACACGCCGCGATACGTTCTTCTAGAAAAGCCGACACGTCCCCCATTAAATCATCGTAATGAGGGTCAACTTGCATGGTCCTAGGCTGACCTTTCATATGCATCAGACAAATTGGAAGGTTTGCTTCTGCTGCGACTTCCAGAGCACCTGGCTCTTGCAGCGAGCGGATGTCATTGATCAAATCAGCCCCAGCATCAATTGCTTGACGCATCACTTCTGCTTTACTGGTGTCAACGGAAATCCACACATCATACTTTTCACGAATGGCTTTGATTACTGGGACAACACGCCTAAGCTCTTCTTCCAAAGACACATCCGGTGCACCAGGTCTTGTCGATTCACCACCAACATCAACAATACTTACACCAGCCTTTATCATTTTATCAACTTGAGCAAGAGCAAGTTCAATTGAGTTGTATTTACCGCCATCCGAAAAGGAATCCGGTGTCACATTTAGAATGGCCATGACATGTGGACGCGAAAGGTCCAAAGATTTGTTATTTGCTGTAATCATCATCATAAACACAAAAACCCCGAGATAACTCGGGGTTTAATATTATCGATACTCTTTATTCAGAGTCTTTCTTTTCAGGCGCTTCGTTAGAAGTTGTTCCAGAAGAGCTAGGCTGTTCTGCATCTTTCGCAGTATCCATTGCTTCTTCTTTAACTTCTTGCTTTGCTTGAGGCTTGTCGCTGTCTTCTGTTTTGCTTGCTGAGTTATCACTCCAGCCCGCAGGCTCACGAATTTCAGCTTTGCGCTCCATTAAGTCATCAATCTGGCGAGCATCAATGGTTTCATACTTCATCAGCGCATCTTTCATCGCATGCATGATATCCATGTTCTCTTGAAGAATCTTCTTCGCACGATCGTAGTTGCGGTCAATGATCTGACGAACTTCGTCATCAATCAACTTCGCTGTATCGTCAGACACATGTTTAGTCTGAGTTACACTACGTCCTAAGAACACTTCGCCTTCATCTTCTGCATACAGCAGAGGGCCAAGCTTTTCAGAGAAACCCCATTGAGTAACCATCTTACGAGCAATATCTGTTGCGCGCTCGATATCATTAGAAGCACCGGTTGATACTTTGTCAGCACCGTAGATAAGTTCTTCTGCTAAACGACCACCATACAAGCTAGAAATCATTGATTCTAGGTGTTGGCGAGACATACTCACGCGGTCCTGCTCTGGAAGGTACATTGTTACACCCAACGCACGACCACGTGGAATGATAGACACTTTGTACACTGGATCGTGTTCAGGAACCAAGCGACCAACAATCGCGTGACCCGCTTCGTGGTATGCGGTTGACTCTTTCACTTCCTCAGACATCACCATTGAACGGCGCTCAGCACCCATCATGATTTTGTCTTTCGCCAGTTCAAACTCAACCATAGAAACGTTGCGCTTGTTACCGCGCGCAGCAAACAGGGCTGCTTCGTTAACTAAGTTTGCTAGGTCAGCACCAGAGAAGCCTGGAGTACCACGTGCGATGAGAGAAGGCTCTACATCACCCGCTAGAGGGACCTTACGCATGTGAACTTTTAGGATCTGTTCACGGCCACGTACATCTGGAAGACCAACTACCACTTGGCGGTCAAAACGACCAGGACGCAGTAACGCAGGGTCCAGCACATCCGGACGGTTAGTCGCAGCGATAACGATAATACCTTCGTTACCTTCGAAACCATCCATCTCAACGAGCATTTGGTTTAGTGTTTGTTCACGTTCATCATGACCACCACCAACACCTGCGCCACGTTGACGACCTACCGCATCGATCTCATCGATAAAGATGATACAAGGTGCGGCTTTCTTTGCTTGTTCAAACATGTCACGCACACGAGATGCACCAACACCAACGAACATTTCTACGAAATCAGAACCAGAGATAGTAAAGAATGGTACTTTCGCCTCACCGGCAATGGCTTTCGCTAGAAGCGTTTTACCCGTACCAGGAGGACCAACCATTAGAACACCCGTTGGAATCTTACCGCCCAGCTTTTGGAAGCGGCTTGGATCGCGTAGGTAGTCCACCAGCTCTTTCACGTCTTCTTTTGCTTCGTCACAACCTGCAACGTCAGCAAAAGTTGTCTTGATTTGTTCTTCGCTCATCATTCGAGCTTTGCTCTTACCAAAAGACATGGCGCCTTTACCACCGCCGCCTTGCATTTGACGCATGAAGAAAATCCATACACCAATTAGTAAGATCATTGGGAACCAAGAGATGAAGATAGTACCCAGCAAGCTTTGCTCTTCTGGAGGCGTGCCTTGTACTTTCACGTTTTGGTTAATTAGGTCATCTAGAAGCTTTTGGTCATACACTGGCATGTAAGTGACCATTTTGGCACCGCCGCCACGACGAACAAAGCTAATTTCACCGTCTTTAAAAGTTGCTTCTTGAATCTGGCCTTGGCCAACTTCCTGTACAAACGTGGTGTAATCCACGGTTCTGCCATTGCTTTCTCCAGGGCCAAAGCTCTGGAATACCGACATCAATACGACGGCGATAACAAGCCACAGAATTAAATTTTTTGCCATGTCACTCAAGGTGTAAGCCTCTCGATAACTAATTGTAATTAAAGGTAGGGTACTACAGTTCATTAACTGTAGCTATAGTGTTAACACGCTCTCAAGAGAGCAAAATGGTTAACCTTTGTAACCAGTGGCTACGACGAAGACCTCTCGAGAGCGAGCTCGCGATGAGTCTGGTTTTCTAATTTTTACGGCTTTAAACATGTCTCGGACTTCTTTCACATACTGATCGAAGCCTTCCCCTTGGAAAACCTTTACGACAAAGCTACCATTAGGCGCTAGAACTTGTCGACACATATCTAAAGCTAATTCAACTAAATACATAGCGCGAGGTTGATCAACAGAATTGTTTCCCGCGATGTTAGGCGCCATATCAGACATTACTACGTCTACCATGGAAGGTTGGATCCTTTCTAGCAAAGCTTCCAATACCGCATCATCACGAAAGTCGCCTTGTAAAAAGCTAACGCCAGCAATCGGGTCCATAGGAAGCAAGTCACACGCGATGATCTGACCACTGTCCCCTACTATCTTAGCAGCATATTGAGACCATCCGCCCGGCGCAGCCCCCAAGTCGACGACTGTCATTCCAGGCTTTAACAATTTATCTTTCGTTTGAATCTCATCGATCTTGAAATAAGCACGTGAGCGGTAGCCTTTTTTTCGGGCTTCATTCGCGTATTTATCATCAAAGTGTTCTTTCAACCAACGACCAGAACTAGCCGAATGTTTTTGTTTACTCATTTTAATCCCAACAAGGCACAAATTGGAGCTATTGTTTTAATAGGCGCTACCTATTACTCAATAAATTATAGTCTTCAGCAATAGATGGCGTTAAAATAGCTTTTTTCAACCCTTATTTTAAAGAAAATTGGCCGCGTAATGAACCTAAGCACCAAACAAAAGCAGCACCTTAAAGGCCTAGCTCACAGTTTAAAACCTGTTGTGCTAATGGGCGCAAATGGACTTACAGAAGCCGTGCTAGCAGAAATTGAAATCGCTCTTAACCATCACGAACTTATCAAAGTAAAAGTTGCTTCGGAAGATCGTGAAACAAAACAGCTAATCATCGACGCTATCGTACGTGAGACGGGCGCTGAAAAAGTTCAGACTATTGGTAAAGTGCTTGTGCTATACCGCCAGTCTGAAGAGCGTAAAATCGAAATCCCTCGTAAGTAACTCTACTTACGTTGCTGAAGAAAAAAGGTCGCCTGAGGCGACCTTTTTGCGTTTTATCAGGGCAGTAATGCTACTCCAAACGACCTAGATATATTCTACTCGGTCAATTTCGAAGTCTTTCGCGCCACCCGGAGTTTGAATAGCAACTTCATCGCCTTCCATCTTGCCAATCAGGCCACGAGCAATAGGTGAGCTCACTGAAATGCGACCTGCTTTGATATCGGCTTCGTCATCACCAACGATTTGGTACGTTTTTTCTTCTTCGGTGTCGATATCAATCAAGGTTACGGTTGAACCAAAAATAACTTTACCCGTGTTCTCCATCTTCGTTACATCAATAACTTGAGCAACTGACAGTTTGTATTCAATGTCACGGATTTGTGCTTCACAAATGCCCTGCTCTTCACGAGCGGCGTGATATTCAGCATTCTCTTTTAAATCACCTAGCTCACGAGCTTCAGCAATTGCCTCTGAGATCTGAGGACGTAGTTTAAGTAGACGATCGAGTTCTGCACGTAGCTTTTGCTCGCCACGTAGTGTCATTGGAACTTTTTCCATTTTATAACCTCAAGCCCAAATGGGTCTTTGGACAAAAAAAGCCCACCCTGTCATAGGACTGGGTAGTGCGCTTAAAGATGTATTTCGTTTAGTGTAAACAAACTCCCGGACGAAATCATCTTAATTCGAAAGACAGCAAGACTATGCCTTTTCGGCATAATGATATAACTCACTTTTAGAGCGGTTCTAGGGCGAATCACCTTCTCAATTTATTGAAAAACAACACTGTTCATTACACCAAAAACCTCAAAAAAGATAAAAACTAATCAATGTCAGGCCAATGTCATTGCCAATAATTTCAATTAAAAACAGTAATTTAAATAAAAACAACACACAATTGAACAGTGTTCATCAGTGGGATTTATATCATTTTACTAACTCATACGGAAACTTTAGCAGTAAAACATGTCCAGCGAGTTGTTAGATCAATGGCTTACAAGTGCGAACTATATCGCTCAATTAGCCAATTTTGGACCAACAACTTGTGAGAGATCACCTCTCCCCCATACAACAATGATTATGGACAGCTAACTAGGACAAATAAGATGAAAAAGACTCTAATTGCTCTTTCTGTATCTGCAGCAGCTATGGCAACTGGCGTAAACGCAGCTGAACTTTACAACCAAGACGGTACTTCTCTAGAAATGGGCGGCCGTGCTGAAGCACGTCTATCTATGAAAGATGGCGACGCTCAAGACAAATCTCGCATCCGTCTAAACTTCCTTGGTAAACAAGAAATCAATGACAACCTATACGGTGTTGGTTTCTGGGAAGGTGAATTTGAGACTGCTCAAAACGGTACTGTAGACGGCGACGACAAGAGCGATCTAGAAACTCGTCTTGCTTACGCTGGTCTTGGCGGTGCTTACGGTGAGTTCGCATACGGTAAAACTGAAGGTGCACTAGGCGTTATCACTGACTTCACAGATATCATGGCTTACCACGGTAACTCTGCAGCAGACAAACTAGCTGTATCAGACCGTACAGACAACATGATGGCTTACAAAGGCCAGTTTGAAAACCTAAGCGTAAAAGCAAGCTACCGCTTCGCTGATCGTATGGAAAACAAAAACACTGGTGAGTACTACGACAACAAACAAGACGGTTACTCTCTATCTGCAATCTACGCTCTAGCTGACACTGGTCTTGAGCTAGGTGCTGGTTACGCAGATCAAGACAAAGCTAACGAGTACATGCTAGCTGCATCTTACACAATGTCTGATCTTTACTTCGCTGGTGTATTCACTGACGGCGAGAAAATGGAAGATTCAAACAACAGTAACACAGTTGATTACACTGGTTACGAGCTAGCGGGTGCTTACACTCTAGGCCAAACAGTATTTACAACATCATACAACAATGCAGAAACTAACAACGAAACTTCTGCAAACAACTTCGCTGTTGATGCTTCTTACTACTTCAAGCCTAACTTCCGTGGTTACATTTCTTACAACTTCAACCTGATTGATGCAGGTGACAAGTTTGGTTCAACTGACACTAGCAAAACAGTTGCAACTAAGATCGATGCTGAAGACGAGCTAGCTCTAGGTCTACGTTACGACTTCTAATTCCGGTCTTTGACTAGAATATCGAATGCCCGCTTTAAGCGGGCATTTTTTATACTTCATTTTAAGCAGCGCGCCTTTCTCTCGTGTCTCATTCATGAAGACATTTGAAGCATTTCTTTAGTTACCTAGCATATTGAAAGGACTTGCGTATACTCAATCACATAACTCACCTTAGAAAGTATCATTATGCGTTTACGTTGGCTCTTGCTCATATTCTCTTCATTACTTTCTGCTTTTTCACAAGCGTACCCTCATCAAGAGGTGTTGCCTGAAGGCGCCCGCATCAGTTTAGTTGCGGAGAAACTCAGTGAAAATGCTGAGCTTGACGGTGTTCATCCTACCGAACAACTGTTCCCACCAGCGAGTACATTAAAAATCGTCACCGCATTAGCCGCAAAGCTAGAACTGGGTGATAATTTCCGGTTTCGAACCAAGCTGGAAACGTCGAACTCAGATGCAGTGATTTACTTTGTCGGCGACCCAACACTCCAAACCAACGACTTAAAATCACTTCTCACTCTAGCTAAGAAAAATGGCTTAAAACGGATTAACGGTGACCTATGGCTCGATAACAGCGCATTCACTGGTTATAACCGTGCGGTGGGCTGGCCGTGGGATATCTTGGGAGTTTGCTACAGCGCTCCGGCATCGACCATCACACTCAATAACAACTGTGTACAAGCCTCTATCTATACACAAAAAGATGGTGGAACGCGGGTCTACGTACCAGAGCATCAACCTATTCGTGTCACAAGTACCGTAGAAACAGTTTCTAAAACCATTAAGAAAAGTCGTCATTGTGACTTAGGTTTAGTTGCAAATCCCGATAACAACTACAAGCTAACAGGGTGCTTGGTTGAAAGAGACAAACCATTGCCACTGAAATTTGCGGTTCAAGACCCTGAGCGTTACACCAGTCAAAGGTTGGCGACTTTGCTCAAGGAGCTCAACATTGGGGTATCAGGAAAGATTAGGGTCGGTACGGCGCCAGAAAAGCAGCGAAAGCTCATCGCAATGCATCAATCAAAGGCCTTACCAGACATTCTTGAAGATATGCTCAAAAACTCTGACAACTTGATTGCCGACACATTAACCAAAACACTTGGTGCTAAATTTTTCGTTCAGCCAGGCAGTTTTACTAACGGTACAGAAGCGATCAAGCAGATCATTTTCGCCAACACTGGTATTGATATTCGTAATGCGCGCCTAGAAGACGGCTCAGGACTTTCGCGAAATAACCGGATCTCCGCGACCAAGATGGCTGAAATGCTGCGCTATATTTGGAAGCATGAAAACGAACTCAAATTGATTGCCATCATGCCGAAATCAGGTGAATCCGGCACATTAAAGTACCGACAAAGTATGCGAAAACTTCCAATTAAAGGACAGCTGATAGCGAAAAGTGGCTCTATCTACGGGACTTACAATATGGCTGGATATGGCTTGGATAAAAATGGTCAACCTAACACCATTTTTGTTCAGTTTGTTTCAGACTACTTCCCAGAAAAACGGGACGACAGCACACCTGTCATCGCCCCGATTACACATTTTGAGCAGCTTTTTTACAATGACATTGTGAACTTTAGTCAGGCAATACCTAAGAAATAGTTCACCACGTTAAAGTAAATCCACATTCCTGAAATATCGACGATAGACGCAAGAACTGGACTCACCAATACGGCTGGGTCCAACTTGCAAGCTCGTGCAATAATTGGCAACAGCCCGCCCAATGTTGTAGAAATGGTGACTTGAATGAACAGCGCAACTGCTATTGCCAGTGCGATATCGGTCAGTTCAAAGCCTCCTGTTGATTGTCCTGCACTAAACAACATAATGCGTCCAATCATCACGATAGCGATCGCTAGCGCAATAAATAGAGCGACTCGGCTCTCTTTCCACAAAACTTCTAACCATTGGCGCTTTTTTAACTCTCCAGTAGCAAGAGCACGAATCACCAAAGTTGCTGCTTGTGTTCCTGTGTTACCACCAGCAGCTGCAATCACTGGCATGTACACTGCAAGTAAAACAAGCTGACTAAGGGTGTCCTCATACTGAGCGATGATCAAGCCTGACACTATCCCTAAAAGAGCCAGCGCAATGATCCATCCAATACGCTGTTTTACATGCCCTAAAACACTAGTTGATAAATAACCATCGGGTGTATCAACTTCAGACATATGCAGACCCAGTTGGTGAGCATAATGACGTGCGCGTTTGTCATGACCTGCTTGCTCAAGTTGAGCAATAAGACTATTCACATAGCCGACAGAGCAATGCTGTAAAATACCTACAGCCTCATCAATCGGCATAACCGTAAGCAAATGGACTTGTTGCTCTTGCTCGTACTGCAAGAATGCATTGCGAGCTGCACCAATTTCTACTTCAGAAAAGTTTGGTGTTGTTTCAATAAAAGTGTTGTTCATTACCGTCATGGCGAATCTCCCGATTGGCATTGGTAACGACCATCGACAAAGCATGAAAAGCCACTCTTGCACGCTAAAAGTCAGACAACAATTAAGATGCACAGAGAAAACCAATGCGAATGCACTGTCTATTCAGAATGTATGAAGGAAATAACGAGAAGAAAATTAGAAAAGATGCCTCACCACTTAGGTAAGGCGGAGATCGCCAATACCGAAGCGGGTTATTTCGCTCCCTTAATCTTACTCACCCAACGACTGGGAGGATGGTCGGTATTGTTCATGTAAATCTCCGATAGCGCTGCCATTATTGGCAGCGCAAGTATAGTAACAAAGTTCATCAGGTATGGAAGTTTTACTTTGCCGTTTTTGCTAAATTTTCATACAAAAAAAGCGCCCTTCGGACGCTTTCATTTGCAGTCATTATGAATTACTGAATAGTAATACGAGCAAATTTACGTTTGCCTACTTGGAACACGTAAGTACCCGCTTCTGGAGCAAATTTGCTGTCCGCAATTTTTTCACCATCAATCTTCACAGCGCCCTGCTTAACCATGCGCATCGCATCTGACGATGATGGACATAAGCCTGCTTCTTTCAACAGATTACTCACTGGGCGACCTGCGTCAAAGTCAAACTCTGGCATTTCATCAGGAATTTGGTTCTTCGCAAAACGGTTTACGAATTCTTGCTCTGCTGCATCGGCATCGGCTTCACTGTGGAAACGAGCAATAATTTCTTTTGCTAGCAATACTTTGATGTCACGAGGGTTTTTGCCCGCTTCTACATCAGCTTTGAATTGAGCAATCTCTTCCAGAGGACGGAAAGAGAGCAGCTCGTAGTAGCTCCACATTAGGTCATCAGAAATAGACATAATTTTACCAAACATTTCGCTTGGCGCTTCGCTGATACCGATGTAGTTGTTTGCTGACTTAGACATCTTCTTCTCGCCATCAAGGCCCACTAGAAGCGGCATCATCAGTACAACCTGAGGTTTTTGACCGTGAGACTTTTGCAGTTCACGACCCATTAGAAGGTTGAACTTCTGGTCTGTACCACCTAATTCAACATCCGTTTCCATTGCTACTGAGTCCCAGCCTTGTAGAAGTGGGTACATGAACTCATGAATAGCAATTGGCTGACCACCCGCGTAACGCTTTTTAAAGTCGTCACGCTCTAGCATACGAGCAACGGTTTGGTTTGCCGCAAGGCGAATCATACCTTCTGCGCCCAGTTCAGACAGCCACTCAGAGTTAAACTGAATTTTAGTCTTTGCAGGATCGAGAATTTTGAACACTTGCTCTTTGTACGTTTCAGCGTTACGCAATACGTCTTCACGACTTAGCGGTGGACGAGTTGTGTTTTTACCTGTTGGGTCACCAACCATTGCAGTGAAGTCACCGATTAGGAACGTCACTTCATGACCTAGTTCTTGGAACAAGCGAAGCTTATTGAAAATAACCGTATGGCCTAGGTGAATGTCAGGTGCTGTTGGATCAGCGCCCAATTTAATACGTAGAGGACGGTCTTCTTTTAGTTTTGCGATTAGCTCTTCTTCTGGAATCAGCTCTTCAACACCGCGCTTAATCTCGGCTAGTGCAGCTTCAATGCTCGCCATTCTTGTTCACTCCCACAGATTTGGCAAAAATATAATAGCTGAACATATTACTTGAATAGCGATGCATTTTGAAACACGTTAGACTAGGTAGTTGTCACTTTTTCCGTTTAATTTAGCAATCAAGTACCTCATGCATTCGATTTTTGTCCGACTTCCACTCTTGCACAAAGTATTGATCGGTTTTTTTAGTGCGCTGATTATCTTCGCGCTCTTCTTTTTACCTGATCCGCAAGACCTAGACCCGCAGCAGAGCCGATTAAAAGTTGGTCAACATTATCCTGTGCCAGTTTCCCTCGAACTCAGTGCACTAAATAGTTCATCGCCTGCGGTTCCCGCCGTGCTGCGCTGGGAGACATACAAGGTAAAAAATGGCGAGAGTGCTGCCATCTTATTTAGTCGCGTAGGGCTTTCTGCTCGTCTATTACATGAACTGGTGTCATCAGACAAAGAAGTGGAAAAACAGTTAACTCGGCTTCGACCTGGTGACCGATTGCAATTTGGTTTTGACGAAAATAACAACTTGGTGCAGCTAAGAAGAACACTAAGCGCGTTCGAGACTTTTCGTATCACATTAAAAGACGGCAAGTACGTTTCTGAAGTTGATAAAAAAGAAGTCGACTTCCAGTACAACTACGCTGAAGCCACCATCAAATCAAACTTTTGGAATGCAGGAATATCTTCTGGATTAAATGGTAACCAAATCATGGAACTGGCTGGCATATTTGGTTGGGACATCGACTTTGCTTTAGATATTCGTAAAAACGACAGCTTCCGAGTACTTTACCAAGAGGAAGTGGTAGAAGGTGAAGTAATCGGCCGTGGAAAAATCATTGCTGCGATCTTTAAAAACCAAGGCGATACCTTTACCGCAATATTGGATCAGAAAAGTGGCAAGTATTACGACGAAAATGGGCGTGCAATGAAAAAAGCATTCTTACGCGCGCCGTTGGACTTCCGTCGAGTTTCGTCTAATTTCAACCCACGCCGCTTACATCCAGTGACGGGACGCGTTCGTCCTCATAGAGGCACGGACTATGCGGCACCAGTGGGCACCCCGATTTGGGCGGCTGGTGATGGCGTTGTTCAAAAATCGTCTTACAACAAATTTAATGGTAACTACGTTTTCATTAAACATAGCAATACTTACATTACCAAGTACCTGCACTTAACCAAACGTACTGTACGAGCTGGTCAACGCGTTAAGCAAGGCCAAACCATTGGTACGCTTGGCGGAACTGGCCGTGTAACTGGCCCTCACCTGCACTATGAGTTCCTTGTGAATGGTGTCCATAAAAACCCGCGCACGGTGAATTTGCCACAATCTAAATCCCTGACAGGCAAAGCGAGACAAACTTTCATGGCAAACGCGAAAATTAGCATGGACAAGCTTGAACGCTACAGCAAACTGCTAGCAATGAAGTAAGCCAGGTATTGAAAAGGGCAGCGAAGCTGCCTTTTTGTTTTGTCGATATCATCACGATAAAGCTTACTGTTCGGAGTGATGCTCTCTCCCGAGCATAAGCAAACACGGTGTCAGAACTAACGTTAGCAAAGTCGCAAACGCCAAACCACCCGCGACAGCGGTCGCAAGCTGAGACCACCATTGAGTGCTTGGTGCGCCAAACTCCACTTTCTGATTAACTAAGTCGATGTTCATTTCTAACACCATTGGCAATAAGCCTAATATGGTGGTCACCGTCGTAAGTAAAACGGGTCTTAAACGCTGCACACCCGTACGTAAAATAGCCTCAGATTTTTCTAAACCACGTTTACGCATCTGATTATAAGTATCGATTAAAACAATATTGTTGTTTACCACGATACCAGCCAACGCAATCACTCCAATTCCCGACATAATGATGCCAAATGGCTTTTGGAAAATAAGTAATCCAGCGAAGACACCAACGGTAGAAAACAGCACTGCACTAAGGATTAAGAAAGCTTGATAAAAGCTATTAAACTGCGTAATTAAAATCAAAGCCATCACACCAAGCGCGACAATAAAAGCATTTTGCAAGAATGCTGATGAGTTTTCCTGCTCTTCATTTTGACCCCGAATCTTATATTCAATGCCTTCCGGTAAGTCGAGCTGTTCCATTCCAGCGGCAATCTTAGGTAACTCAAGCGCCAAATTGTAACCTTCCACCATATCCGCTTTAATATTGATAACTCGATGACCGTCGACCCGACGAATAGTGTCTTGCTTATGATCTGGTTTGATTTGAGCAAAATTCGTAATCGGTACCAGACCAGCTGCCGTTTTCACTCTCAGTTGATCAAATCGACCTATGTCGCGCTTATCTTGCGGATAGCGCACCAAAATATCGACTTCTTCATCCGCATCATCGGGCAAATAATCGCCTATTTTCAAGCCGTTCGTAACAAACTGGACGGTATTCCCGACTAAGGTAGCATCCGCTGCAAAGCGAGAAGCGTCATCTCGCTGGATATCAATTTGCCAATCAATCCCTTCCTTATTAGTGGTATCACTCAAGTTGGTCAGTGCAGGATTACCATCAGCCCAATGTCGTACTTTTTTGGCCGCTTCATCTAACGCACTAACACTCAAATTTCGTGATGATACTTCAATCACGAGATCATGCTCGACAGGCGGTCCTGCGTCCGGGAATTTATACTCAAGTTCAACACCATAAAAGCGGTCTGTCGTCTCTTTTAGTTCCTCAATAATGGTTTTCACTTTGCGTCGATACTGCCAATCCACAGGCGTTATTTGAATCTGGCCAATCTCGTCCCCATTATCGCTCGCTCCTGTGCGCGTGTAGACACTTTCAAACTCGTCATGACCGAGCATCACCTTCTCGATTTCGCGCATAACAACATCTTTTTCGTGAATAGACAGGTCACCATAAGAACGAACTTTAACGGTAAAAAAGGCAGGGTCCACTTCAGGGAAAAACTCTGCACCCAAGCCAGCTTTGTTGTAAGTGAATCCGACACCTGCCGCTAGCAGTATCGCGCTGAGTAAGACTTTCCATGGATGACGAATCGCTACCGACAGAGTCTGGTAATAAAGCTTGGTAATGCCAGTCGCTTTTTCAAAGTTGCCGTTATGCAGCTCCACCATTTCTCGCTGAGCTTTCTGATTGACTACTTGAGGCTTGCCAATGATCCCACCGATGACAGGAACGAACAATAAAGCCATCATCAGCGAAGCGGCCAAGGTAGCAATTAAAGTAAGTGGTAAGTACTTCATGAACTCACCAGTGATGTCTGGCCAGAAAAGTAACGGAGCAAACGCAGCCAATGTGGTTGCTGTGGATGCGGTAATAGGCCAGGCCATTCGCTTTGCTGCATCTCGATAGGCTTCTTTACGTGGCGTTCCTTCTTGCATGCGCCGATCTGCAAACTCTGTCACCACAATGGCACCATCCACCAACATGCCTACCGCCATAATTAAAGCAAACAGTACGACGATATTGACCGTCAGCCCAAATACCGATAACACCAACAACCCAGTCAAGAACGATCCTGGAATAGAAATCCCCACGAGAAGCGCGGTCCTAACCCCCAATATGGCAATAATGACGATAACTACGAGGATAATTGCGGATAAGATATTGTTTTGTAGATCACTGAGCATCAATTTGACATCGTCGGATTGATCCCAAGTGTATTTAACTTGCAAATTGTCGGGCCACTCGGCGCGCTTCTGTCCCTGAGCCAGTACTTCTTTTACCAGCTCAACCGTTTCAATAATGTTTTCCCCTGCCCGTTTTTTTACGTCCAAAACGATGGCAGATTCGCCATCTAAACGAGCAAAACTTTCAGGATCGCGAAATGCACGCCGTACTGTCGCCACATCGCCAAAAGTGATCACCTCTTTGCCATTCACCTTGATCGGTAATTCAAGCACATCTTTCAGTGAATCAAAAACCGATGGGACTTTTACCGAAAAGCGTCCATATCCAGTATCGACAAACCCCGCAGCCACAACTCGGTTATTCAAGGCAATTAAATTATAGATATCCGCTTGATCGAGACCGTAGCTTTCCATCAATAGCGGATCGACAACTATTTCCACGATGTCTTCGCGATCCCCTGCGATTTCAACTTCAAGAACCTGACGGAAACTCTCCAAACGATCACGTAGCGTTCTGGCAATCTGTACAATGGTCCGCTCTGGTACGGTGCCATATAGAACAACAGTCAACACAGGCTCTTCAGATGCAAACGTGACTTCATTTACCGTTGGCTCATCACTGTCCTCTGGTAATTTTGGCTTTGCAAGATCAACCGCATCACGCACATCTGCCATCGCTTTATCAAGATCCACTCCAACACTAAATTCCAGCGTCACCGAAGCATGACCTTCTGATGCCACAGAGGTCATCTCTTTTACGCCTTCAATAGAGCGCAACTCTTGCTCTATTGGCCGAACTAATAAACGTTCGGCATCGACGGGAGAAATGCCTTGATGCCCAACAGAAACGTAGATAATAGGAATGGTAATATCTGGGCTCGATTCCTTGGGGATAGTGACGTAAGTAATGACACCGGCAATTAAGATCATCACCAGTAATGTCAGCATGGTGCGAGCGCGGGATAACGCAGCATCAATCAGAGTGTACATAAGTGCTCCTTACTGCTCACTAGCCGCTTCAACAACTACGTCATCAACTTTATTGGCCAGTACTTGATCACCATCTCGCACAAAACCTTGTCCCAGCACGATAATGTCTGCACGCTCTCCTAACCCAGAGAGCCACACACCATCATCCTCGGCCTTAACGAGTTGAATTGGAACAAACTCAACATACTCATTACGCAGTGTCTTGACACCTAAGTTACCTTCTTCATCTAGTGCTAACATGGCAGCCGTAACCTTTACTGCCAACACTTCACTCAAAGGCAGCTGTACTTCTGCGCTCATACCGGCAGGAATTCTTGCGTCTTGATTATCAATTTCGATTTCAATTGGAAATGTATTAGTAGAAGCAGAAGAAACACGTCCAATGTAGCGCACACGACCTTGATGATGCTGTTGGTTAATGGTTCTTACGTCGGCTTCTAGGCCTTCCTTAAGATATTGTATATGCCGTTCACTGACATCGGCTTCAATCACTAAAGTATCCAAATCAATGACCGTCGCAATAGGATCGCCAATCCCGACAAAATCACCTAACTCAACAAAGTGATGATCTACGATGCCATCAAATGGCGCTTTAACCTCAGTATTTCTTAAAGCCGTTTGCACGTTACTCAAATTCGCACGTGCATCTACCAACGCTGCTTGCGCTGTCGCAAATGCAACCTCACCTTGCAGTCCGCGACTTTTTAGCGATTTAGCTGCATTAAACTCTTTCTCTTTAACCAACAGCATCGCCTGGGCCCGTTTAAGTTGAATGCCAAGGTCGCGCTTATCGATGTTTGCGATCACTTGTCCCTGTTTGACCGCTTGGCCTTTCTTTATGTTAAGACTGACTATTTTACCGGCAACTTCGGCGCCAAGACGCGCTTGACGATTGGGCGCTGTTCGTCCATACAATTCAATGGTTTTACTGGTAGGTTCGGCAAGAAAAGTATCAAACATCACCTTTGCAAGTGGTGTTGTGTTCGTGGATGTTGAAGAGTTAGGATGATCATCTTGTGCTTTGAGTTGGCCGATGGTTAGCCATGCAACAAGAAGTAAGACGAGGATAAGAGATACTAGCCAAGGGCGCTCGACAATTCGGCGTCCAAAAGAAAGTCCAGACATATAAAGTCCTTTTTATTATTTCTCTGCATATCTGCGAGCGTGCGCTTTACGTGACATCCTTCTACATAAAGCACAGGCAGCCATTAGCTGCCTGTTAGGTGTTAATTACACACTGAACGATGCACCACAACCACATGTTGTCGTTGCATTTGGATTATTTACGAAGAAGCGCGCTCCTTCCAACCCTTCTGTGTAGTCAACAATACCGCCAACGAGATATTGCAGACTCATAGGGTCTACAACCAGTGTTACACCACTGTTTACGATTGTCGTATCGCCTTCGTTTACATTTTCATCAAAAGTAAAGCCGTATTGGAAGCCGCTGCAGCCGCCGCCAGTAATGTATACGCGCAGTTTCAATGCTGGGTTTTCTTCTTCAGCAATCAATGCTTTAACGCGAGATGCTGCTGCGTCAGAAAAAGATAATGGTACGTTTACTTCGCTCACGAAGACCTCTCTCACTCGTGTAATGCGTCAAGCCTAAAGCAAGACGTCAAATTTGTGCTAATTGAGACGATTATCCAATACCTGACAAACTCGTTCAAGTATTCGCCGCCGATTCTTTATAACAGATGCGGATATATAAGATTACACTGCGAAACAACACATAAATTAAGCAAAACGTTTCTAACTTGATTATAGCTAGGTACAATGCGCTCCACTTGGTCCGAGCAATCAAAAGAGGATAACCCCATGACCAAATCATCAGAGCTGTATCAAAAAGCTCAGCAAACCATCCCTGGCGGTGTCAATTCACCAGTTCGTGCATTCAACGGCGTTGGCGGCTCTCCGCTATTTATCGAACGAGCAGACGGTCCACTGATTTTTGATGCCGATGGTAAAGCGTATATTGATTACGTTGGCTCTTGGGGTCCAATGATTCTTGGCCACAACCACGCAGTTATCCGCGAAGCAGTAATTGATGCAGCGCAACGCGGTCTTAGCTTTGGTGCGCCAACAGAACTTGAAATCGCGATGGCAGAATTAGTTTCTGAGCTTGTTCCATCAATGGATCAAATCCGCATGGTAAGTTCTGGTACTGAAGCTACGATGAGCGCGATTCGCCTTGCACGTGGCTTCACCGGTCGCGACAAGATCATGAAATTTGAAGGTTGTTACCACGGCCACGCTGACAGCTTGCTAGTAAAAGCAGGTTCTGGTGCACTAACTCTAGGCCAACCAAGCTCTCCTGGCGTTCCTGCAGATTTTGCTAAGCACACGCTAACAGCAACATTCAACGACCTAGATTCTGTACGCGAGCTATTTGCTGCGAACAAAGGCGAAATTGCTTGTATCATCGTTGAGCCAGTAGCAGGCAACATGAACTGTATTCCACCAGTGGAAGGCTTCCACGAAGGGCTACGTGAAATCTGTGATCAAGAAGGCGCGCTACTAATTTTTGATGAAGTAATGACAGGCTTCCGTGTTGCTCTAGGCGGCGCGCAAGCACACTACAACATCAAACCCGACCTAACGACACTGGGTAAAGTGATTGGTGGCGGTATGCCAGTAGGTGCTTTCGGTGGCCGTAAAGAAGTGATGCAATACGTTGCACCTACAGGCCCAGTTTACCAAGCTGGTACCCTTTCCGGTAACCCTGTCGCAATGGCAGCAGGCTACGCATGTTTGAACCTTCTAAAAGAAGAAGGCAACGAAAAGCGCCTAGCTTCTAAAACGAAACAACTTGCTGAAGGTTTTAAGTCTCTAGCAGAAAAACACGGTATTCCGCTAGTTGTTAACCAAGTGGGCGGTATGTTCGGCTTCTTCTTCACTGACCAAGAAAAAGTAACTTGCTACGAAGACGTAACGAAGTGCGATGTAGAACGCTTCAAGCGTTTCTTCCACTTAATGCTAAAACACGGTGTCTACCTTGCGCCATCTGCGTTTGAAGCGAGCTTTACTTCACTCGCTCATGGTTCAAAAGAGATTGATGCTACACTAGAAGCGGCTGACCGCTGTTTTGCTGTTCTTGCAGAAGAAGCGAAATAATCGCTAAAAACGGCGATAACGCATTTAGAAAAGGACCGTAACGGTCCTTTTTTATTGCCAATTCAAAATAACCAATATCGCTAATACCCCAACGACAATGCCAAACCACGGTATTCGCTTAGCTTTTTTCTCGGTTTGACACTTTTTATCACCGTTGCAACAACCCATAGCTCATCTCTTGATTGATAACCGACTGATTTGTAGTCATTATAGCAAGGTACATCGCCCTGCTCTAATTCGGCATTGTCATAAGCTTGAAAGAGTTAAGAGTGCAAAGTAATAAAGGTTACACGCCATCATTGAAGGCATAAACCGTAAACGTCACCTGTAAGTTGGACTAATACCATGCCAAATAATGTAAAAATAACGTCGAGTCACCGAGTACTAATGGTTGCTTTACTCGCCGCTGCTTTTGCTTGCTACTTATTGGTTGAGCCATATATCAATTCCATTGTGATGGCTTTTATCATTTCTTTGCTCATGTTTCCGATACACGAATGGTTTGAGCAGAAAATTCCCAAGCACCCAAATATGGCAGCACTGCTGTCATGTGTCGTCTTGACGTTTATTATTGTTATCCCGCTTTTATTTGTGTTTGCCGCCATTGTTCAGCAAGGCTCTGTTTTCTCACAAAATACATATAATTGGGTTACCAATGGTGGTATCCAAGATATATTCCAACATCCTTTCGTTATCAAAGGCTTAGCGATTGTTAATGAGTACTTACCTTTTGATAAAATCGAGCCCAAAGCCATTGCTGAGAAAATTGGTCAATTTGCCACATCGTTTGGCTCTAACTTAGTCGCTATCAGCGCAAAGATTTTAGGAGACGCAACCAACTTCCTAATGAACTTCTTCCTAATGCTGTTTGTGCTGTTTTTTCTGCTTCGTGACCACGACAAAATTATCTCTGCGATTCGTCATATCCTGCCACTCTCACGTAGCCAAGAAGACCGCATATTGACAGAGATAGAGCAAGTTTCTAAATCAGCCGTAATGGGCTCATTCATGACAGCGATTGCTCAAGGTCTGGCTGGCGGTATCGGTATGTGGCTAGCAGGCTTCCCTGGGTTATTTTGGGGAACGATGATGGGCTTTGCATCATTTATTCCAGTGATAGGAACCGCGCTAATCTGGATTCCTGCAGCAGCGTACTTGTTCTTAACAGGCGATATGACTTGGGCTATCTTCTTGACGGTGTGGAGTGTAGTTGTCGTTGGCTCTATAGATAACCTATTGCGCCCGTTGCTAATGCAAGGCAGCGCCGGCATGAATACCCTTATGATTTTCTTCTCATTACTGGGTGGTCTGCATCTGTTTGGTTTGATTGGTCTTATCTACGGCCCACTTATTTTTGCCGTGACCATGGTACTGTTTAATATCTACGAGGAAGAATTCAAAGACTTCCTTAACCAACAAGACAACAGCTAGTCACCGCTTAATCACTTCAAGCTTGGGGCAGATTGTGCGAAAATCTGCCCCAAATTATTTCTGATGAACCAAATTTATGTCTGCTTATATCGCTCCTAGCCAAATAGCTCAGCGCCAACTTGAATACTTCAACGGAAAACACGTTTTAGTCGCTGGTGAAGTTGAAGACCTATTTCCTCTTGAGTTAGTGGCTCATTGTGAGTCTGTTGAAGTGTTTACTTCCAACTATAGCTACTACCGCCAAATTCAAACCTCTGACAAAGTGAAAAGTCATTTTGGCTCTGTGTTTGATGTTGAAACAAAAGCAGACATGGTCCTTTTATACTGGCCAAAAGCAAAAGCCGAAGCAGAATACTTGCTGGCGATGTTGATGGCGAAACTGGGCATTAACACCGAAATCGTCATCGTTGGTGAAAACCGCTCCGGGATCAAGAGCATCGAGAAGATGTTCCAAGAATACGGCCCTGTGAACAAGTACGACTCTGCTCGTCGCTGCTCATTTTACTGGGGTAATTGCCTCAATGAACCAAAACCTTTCAACCAAGCAGATTGGTTTAAGTCTTACACTGTTACACTCGGTGAGAAGTCGCTAGCGGTTAAGAGCCTACCTGGCGTATTCAGCCATGGCGAGTTCGACTTAGGTAGCCGATTGCTGCTTGAAACCTTACCTAAGCTGTCGGGCAAAGTGCTCGACTTTGGTTGTGGTGCAGGTGTGCTCGGTGCGTTTATGGCGAAAGCGAATCCAGAGATCGCGATTGAGATGTGTGACATTAATGCTTATGCGATCACTTCTAGCCAAGCCACATTAGAAGCGAATGGTTTATCCGGACGCGTATTTGCATCAGATATATACTCGGATACCGCAAAAGACTACCGCTTTATCGTCAGCAACCCGCCATTCCACAGTGGTCTAGACACAAATTACAACGCAGCGGAAACCTTGTTGGGTCAGGCACCACAATATCTAACCAAAGACGGCGAAATGGTGATTGTCGCGAATAGCTTCTTAAAATACCCACCAATTATCGAGCGGGCGTTTAATAATTGCGAGACGCTAAATAAGACCAATAAATTTTCTATCTACTACGCGAAAAAATCATAACTTCCCCCCGCGCAGGCACAAACCTGCGCGATTTTTTCTCATAAATTCAACACTCATAAGAAAAACTGCGTCACCCTGCACGCTTTACAACTAACTTTCTTGTCAAAGAAAAAAAACTCGTTAATTTTGTTAATTCTATCTAGTTGAACATCTTATCCGTTTTTAACGAGAACCTCGGCAGCGAAGTATGTTTTAGAACTGCCCATTATGAGTTGTAATCTTATCCATGTTTAAATTCTACAAAAAACAGAAATTTAAGCGCCTTCAGAGTACACTGATGACCGCATTTCTGGTGCTCAGTATCACACCTCTTACCATTACTGCGATCTTTTTCTTGCAGTCCCACAGTAAAGATCTGCAAGAACAAAGCACCTCGCACTTACTGTCTGTTCGAGATACAAAACAGCAGCAAATCATCGACTACTTTGAGGCACGAGAAACCGAAGTCATGGGCTTTGTGCGCTCAGAGTTGGCTTACGCCAGTGGTGGCCGATTCTACGGTCTCGTCAATGCTTTTAGTCGTTTAGGCAATGATATTGAAGAGTCTCGTAAAAACGCCCAACAGCGCTACATCGAGGGCAGCGGAGACCAAATCAAAACCTCAACGTTACCCGAGTCATCCAACTATGTAGGAAGTGAACGTTACCGGCTTTTACATAAACGCTATCATTGGGCCTACTTAGAGCTCCTCAAGCGCTCTGATTTTAATGACATTTTACTGGTCGACATCAATGGTAACGTCACCTACTCGATCAACAAAGACGATAACTACGGAACGAACTTGTTATCAGGCCCCTACAAAGACTCGGCACTTGGCAAAACTTTCAAGCGTCTCGCCGATGATGTGACTGAACGTCGAAAAGTAAACGAAGACTACACTCCTGTGATTGTGTCTGACTTCGAGCTGGAAGGGGGGAAATCAGTCGCTTGGCTAGGTGCACCAATTGTTCAGCAAGGTTATCTACACAGCTATGCCATGTTCCGCTTGCCAAATAATGGCATCACTAAGTTAGCCGCAGACGCCAACCGAGAGTCATCCATTAACACCTTGCTGGTTGGAAATGATCACCAACCTCGCACAATTAACACGAAACAAGACGACATTAAGAACAGCTTAGAAGTGATCGATAAAGCACTCTCTGGTGCATTTGGTGTCGGCACTTACACAAACAGTTTAGGTGAAGAGATCATCGCGGCTTATGCACCGATTGAAACTCGTGGTGTGATTTGGGCGCTCGTCGTACAGTTACCAGAAAACGAAGCTTTCGCTCGTATCCATCAACTCGAAAAACTATTCGTTATCGCTATGTTGATCGCCATTATCCTTGTGGTGATCGCTTCTCACTATTTATCAAACTTTATCACTTCTCCGTTGCTGAAATTGACTTGGGTTGCCGAAAAGGTCTCTGCAGGGGATCTTGATGACACGTCTTTTAATACGGTTCGTAAAGATGAAATTGGTCGGCTTGCGTTAAGCTTTGAACGAATGCAACGCTCTATTCGAGAGAAGATTCAAACCATTAAGAAGCAAAATGAAGAACTAGAAAGCAACATACAGATCATTCAGAAACAGAATGAAGAACTGCAATTGGCCGATAAATTAAAAGATGAGTTCTTAGCCACGACTTCTCATGAACTTCGTACACCGTTACACGGCATGGTCGGGATTGCTGAAACCTTAGCGTCCGGCGCCAATGGCGCGATCCCCGCTAGCCAGAAATATCAGCTTGATATCATCATTAAAAGTGGTCAGCGTCTCGCTAATCTAGTCGATGACTTGTTGGATTATCATAAAATGCGTTATGGAAGCATGGATATCCAGAAATCAGCAGTGAGTTTGGGCAGTGCAACACGATTGGTTTTAGAGCTTTCTAGCCATTTACTCGGAAGTAAAACCATCCGCATCATCAACCAAGTCCCTGCGGATTTAAAAGCAGTGTCAGCTGACCCGCAACGCCTTGAACAAGTGCTATATAACCTGATTGGCAATGCGATTAAATACACCTCAGAAGGTAAAATTGTTATCTCCGCTAATGTGGTAGATGATCATGTACGCGTACAAGTTGTGGATACTGGACAAGGAATTCCCGCAGAACAACTTGAACATATTTTTGAACCACTCATCCAAGCAGGGCAAGACGCGAGCCGTTATCGTCAAGGTGCAGGACTTGGGCTCTCCATTAGCCGTCAATTGATCGAATTAATGGGAGGCTCGTTATACGTCAGTAGCCAACCAATGGTCGGAACTACCTTCAGTTTCACTTTACCGCTCGCCAGTGAAGAAGAAATCCAAGCAACCCAGACTCTAGCTGCGCACGGGCACTTCCAAATTCCTGAAGTTAATGTAGAGAACAGTGAAGACTTATCACTTCCAGAAAACCCAGACGGCCCGTTACTGTATGTTGCTGACGATGAACCAGTAAACTTACGCGTGCTTGAAAGCTTTTTACGTTTAGAGGGCTATCGTGTGCGTACCGTCTCCGATGGGCCAGAAACGTTAGCGCTCGTCGAGCAAGAGAAGCCGGAACTTCTGTTATTGGATATCATGATGCCAGGCATGAGCGGCTACCAAGTTTGTAGTGAACTACGTGAAACCTATGATCATGCCGAGTTGCCAATCATTATGCTCACCGCACTCAGTCAAACAGAAGATCGTGTAAGAGGTTTTGAAGCAGGAGCCAACGACTATTTATCGAAACCATTTAATAAACAAGAGTTGGCGGCACGTATCCAAGCGCATTTAACGGCAAGTAAAGCAGAAATGCGCCATATGGAAAACAAAGTGCTAGAGTCTGAACTTAGACAGCGTGCAGTCGTTGAAGCAAGCTTACTTGAGACTCAAGGTCGTTTGTTGGAACAGCTAGAATCGGCTCCTGAAGCTATCATCTGTCTACGTGAAGACAAGCGTATTCGCTTTGCTAACGAAGCTGCTTGTAAGCTATTCAAGCGCAGCTTAGAACAGCTAAAGCGCTCATCTGCTGATGAGCTGATTGCCCCTAAATATCTGACCGTCAAACAACCTCATTACTGTGGCAAGATTGATATCTATATTGAAGATATTCGTCAGAACATCGAAGCAGACATTCTTAAGCTCCCTGAAGGTTCAGGGTTAGATATCATGTACATCTTTAATGTCGGCGGTGGAGCCAGTGCCGCTCGCATACATAATCTAGAAACCGCCGTAGAAGTGCTTTCAAGTTATGCATTTGATGGTGACAAAGACCAATTGCAAAAGCTAAAAGAGCTTGGCGGAGAATTTACGCGCCTTGCAGACAAAGCGCTCGGTAATAAAAAAGACAAGCAAGAACTTATGCGAGAAGTTCTAGTAGACGCAATGACACATGCTTTAGAGTATTGGGAATCTGTAACGGGTGAAAGTAAGTTCGCATTTGCAGAGCAAAGTGGCTTGTGGCGCGTTTATCTAGACCGTAGTACTTTGCAAACACGCACTTTAGATAAATACATGCGTATAGAAACATTACCCAAAACACCACGTTGGAGAACGGTGCTAAGCTCGATAGAGTTCATTCTCGAACACTGCAAAGAACAGAGCCCCGAGAGAGCATACATAGAAGCACAACGAGATAAACTACAGCGACTATTGACCAGCTAATATTTATCAAAAAAACTAGCCCAGCGTGCATGCTGGGCTTTTTTGTTATTCAAGTATTCCCTTCCTAGAGATAAAAGAGACCGCCTCTTCCTACCCCATTAACATATTTCCAATAACGAACATTCGGTTAGACATCGCTATCTATTGTTGGTCTTCAAACGTACGATCTTATCCATTTAACTGGCCTTAATTAGGTAAGTTCGAGCAACCAAAAAACTTCATTCATACAATAAAAAAAGGACGACAAACGGAAGAAAACTGTCGATAAAAAAGGCCATTTTTCAGATAACAAGCGGATTTTGACGAACTATTGATAGAGATTGCGAACTTAATCACAACAGAACGGCAGATTAATTTTTAGCTGATTAATTAACACCATTTCTGCATGTGAGCGAGATCTCCGAACCTAGAAACCAAGCAAGAAACGTATATTTTAAATGGATCACCAGGTTAGTAATCACCAACACTCATTATTAACAAGGATATAAACTGCGACGCATATCAACGTTTATTTTTTGTCCCTCTACTGGTTAAAATTAGCCAAAATAACGTTTATAACGGAGAGCTCAGAGATTTTAACGTTTTTAACGGGAATCAAGTTTGATTATTTTATGGATAAGGTGTTTTCTTACTCCTGCCTAAGGCCTACAGGCCACTCTTGGCGAAACTCAATGTTGTAATGAGTAAGGCATGTACAAGAGGTAGGTCTTAGAGAGTGTTTATCAATTGATGACATTCAATTCCATTTAGTGAAATGAAAGCAAATAGTAAGGAACAGCTATGCTTGCCAATATTAAAAAAACAGCACTAGCAACAGCAATTATTGCAACGGCTACTACAGGTTTTGCATCGGTAGCTACTGCGGCTGAACGCAGTGAACTGACTATCCACCCTAAAGAGTTTACAACTTTCGTTCGTAACTTTAACCCTTTCTTGGGTGCAACTAACCTGCACACAACAACCGACTTTATTTACGAGCCGCTCGTTGTTTTTAACGAAATGCACGGTAACACGCCTGTATTTCGTCTAGCAGAAAACTTTACCATGGCTGATGACCTGATGAGCGTAACCTTCGATATCCGTAAGGGCGTAAAATGGTCTGATGGCAAAGCGTTTACCGCTGATGATGTTGTTTACTCTTTCAACCTAGTTAAAGAGAAGCCAGAGCTAGACCAATCTGGTATCAACTCTTGGGTGACTGGCGTAGAAAAAGTTAACGACTACCAAGTTAAATTCCGTCTAAGCGAAGCAAACTCAAACGTTCCTTACGAAATTGCGAAAGTACCCGTCGTACCTAAGCACGTATGGAGCAAAGTAAAAGATCCAGCAACATTCACAAACGAAAATCCAGTAGGCAGTGGTCCATTTACCGAAATCGACACTTTCACACCGCAGCTATATATCCAGTGTGAGAACCCGAATTATTGGGATGCAGACAACCTAGATGTAGACTGTCTGCGTGTGCCGCAAATCGCGAACAACGACCAATTCTTGGGCAAAATCGTTAACGGCGAAATGGACTGGACGTCTTCATTCGTACCAGACATCGACCGTACGTACGCTGCAGCAAGTCCGAATCACCACTACTGGTACCCACCAGCGGGTACTCAAGCATTTGTAGTGAACTTCAAAAACCCAGACGCTGCGAAAAACGAAGCACTAACTAACGTTGACTTCCGTCGTGCGTTCTCTATGGCGCTAGACCGTCAAACTATCATTGATATCGCTTTCTACGGCGGCGGTACAGTGAACGACTTCGCATCTGGCCTTGGCTACGCATTCGAAGCTTGGTCTGATGAAGAGACGCACAACAAGTACAAAGGCTACAACACATACAACGCGGAAGGTGCGAAAAAGCTTCTAGCTAAAGCTGGCTTCAAAGATGTAAACAAAGATGGCTTTGTGGATACACCATCTGGCAAGTCTTTCGAGCTCCTAATTCAATCACCAAACGGTTGGACTGACTTCAACAACACAGTACAACTAGCCGTTGAGCAACTAGCAGAAGTGGGCATTAAAGCTCGTGCTCGTACACCGGACTTCTCGGTATACAACCAAGCAATGCTAGAAGGTACTTACGACGTTGCTTACACCAACTACTTCCACGGTGCAGATCCACACTTGTACTGGGATAGTGGCTACAACTCGAAGCTACAAGCTGGTGACGGCATGCCTCGCTTTGCAATGCACTTCTACAAGAACGATAAGCTAGACGGTCTTCTTAACAGCTTCTACAAGACAGCAGATAAGCAAGAACAGCTAGAGATCGCTCATGGCATTCAGAAGATCATTGCTCAGGACCAAGTAACTATTCCTGTGCTATCTGGCGCGTACATGTACCAATACAACACAACTCGCTTCACTGGTTGGTGGAACGAAGAAAACCCTAAGGGCCGTCCAAACATTTGGGCAGGTATCCCAGAGCGTCTACTTCACGTACTGGACCTAAAACCAGTTAAATAAGTAGAAGTTCATTTAAAGCGGCATACATCCCGTGTGCCGCCTATAAAAATCCCTTGTTAACGAAACCAATATGTGGCGCTCGTCGTCAGGGGATTTTTCGCTCTAAATTTCGCTAGGAGCGACCTGAAACCAGAAACAGGGAAAAAATCTGGGTGAGTAAGGTGTGAGTTATGGGTTATTTTTTAAGACGTTTGTCGTTCTATCTTGTCGCGCTCTTAGTTGCAGCGACGTTAAACTTTATTATTCCGCGAGCAATGCCTGGTGACCCAGTTACCATGATGTTTGCTAATGCTTCAGTACAGGTGACTCCAGAACGAATCGCAGCAATGAAAGAACTGCTCGGTTTCGTTGATGGGCCAATTTACATTCAGTACTTCTCGTACATTAAAAACATTCTAAGTTGGGAATTGGGCACCTCAATCCAGTTCTACCCACTTTCAGTTAATTCTTTACTAGGTAGTGCATTTGGCTGGTCACTATTTCTAGCTGGTACTGCGGTTGTACTTTCTTTCTCCATCGCTTCTGTCCTTGGTATTTTTGCCGCCTGGAAGCGCGGTAGTAAGTACGATGCATTCGTAACGCCTGGCACATTGATCATTCAAGCTATTCCACAAATGGTTATCGCAATGTTAGCGCTGTTTACCTTTGCGATTGGCCTGAAATGGTTCCCATCTGGCTATGCTTACACGCCAGGTACTATTCCTGATTGGACAAGCTGGGAGTTCATCAAGAACGTGGGTTACCACGCTGTACTACCTCTATTCTGTGCAACCATCGTTCAAATTGGTGGCTTCCTAGTTAACATGCGTAACAACATGATCAACCTTCTCGCCGAAGACTATATCACGATGGCTAAAGGTAAAGGGCTGAGTGAAAACCGCGTCGTCTTTAATTACGCCGCACGTAACGCACTACTTCCAAGTGTTACCGCACTGTCTATGTCTTTAGGTATGGCCATTGGAGGTCAATTAATCATCGAGATGATTTTCAACTACCCAGGCCTAGGTACTGTTCTACTTAACGCAATTCACGCTCGTGACTACCAAGTACTTCAAGGTCAGTTAATTATCATGACGATGTTCATGCTGTGCTTCAACTTAATGGCTGACATGCTGTACATGATTCTAGACCCTCGCCTACGTACGGGAGGCAAATAATCATGAAAGAACTATTCAAACTTATTTTAGGTAACGCATTTGCTCGCATTGGTCTTGGCATTGTTACGCTGTTCGTGTTCGTTGCGATTGCCGCTCCTTTACTTACAAAGCATGCGCCAGACAAGCGAACCGGTAACCCACACGAATACCCAAGCTTTGTTGTAAAACAGGCACAAAACAACCCTGATGGTTGGGTCGCTAAAAACCTAGCAGACGATCGTCGTACACTGCTTATGTCTAAAAAGGCCGACCACGTATTAGGTACTAGCCGAATGGGTCGCGATATCTGGTCGCAGGTGGCTTACGGTGCACGAGTATCACTGGGTGTAGGCTTTGGTGCTGGCATCATCGTGTGTTTCTTAGCAACAGTCATTGGTATATCGGCAGGTTACTTCGGCGGTAAAGTGGATGACGTATTGAGTGCCGCGATGAACATCATGTTAGTAATTCCGCAGTATCCATTGCTATTCGTGTTGGCGGCCTTTATCGGTGAAGCAGGCCCACTCACCATTGCCTTGATTATCGCTGGTACTTCTTGGGCATGGGGTGCACGTGTTGTCCGCTCTCAAACTATGGCACTACGCGAGAAAGAGTTCGTTAAAGCTGCCGAAGTATTGGGAGAGTCTTCATTCCGCATCATCTTTGTTGAGATTTTACCAAACCTTATCCCAATTGTCGGTGCGAGCTTCATTGGCTCAGTAATGCTGGCGATCAACACTGAAGCGGTCATTTCGTTCCTAGGTTTGGGTGATGCCAACACGATCAGTTGGGGCATCATGCTTTACAACGTGCAAACCTCATCAGCCATGCTGATTGGCGCATGGTGGGAAGTACTAGCACCTTGTATTGCCCTAACACTACTGGTTACTGGTCTTGCTCTGTTGAACTTTGCCGTTGACGAAATTGCGAACCCTCAACTTCGTTCTCACAAAGGCATGAAACGCTGGAAAAAACTAGCAGCAAAAGACAAGAAAGAGCGTGAGCCTGAACTGGCACCACAAAATGCACTATGGAGCGGAGATAAATAATCATGACTGCACCACTAATTTCCATCCGTAACCTATGCGTAGACTACATCACAGACGCGGGCGATGTCCGCGCCTGTAACAACGTGAGCTTCGACATTGCACCAGGTGAAGTATTCGGTCTGGCTGGTGAATCTGGCTGTGGCAAATCCACTGTTGCCTTCTCACTAATGCGCCTTCATAAGCCACCAGCGTTTATCACAGGTGGTGAGGTTATCTTCAACGGTGAAGATATCCTTCAGTACAGCGATGATCGCATGCAAGCGTTCCGCTGGAGTGAAATGTCGATGGTATTCCAGAGTGCGATGAACGCTTTGAACCCTGTTCTAACCATGGAAGAGCAGTTCTGTGACGTCATCATGCGTCATACCAATATGACTCGCGCTCAAGCAAAAACACGCGCTGAAGGTCTGCTGGAAATCGTTGATATCCACCCTAGCCGATTGAGTGATTACCCGCACCAGTTCTCTGGTGGTATGCGTCAACGTCTAGTAATCGCAATCGCTTTGGCTCTGAACCCAAAAATGATCATCATGGACGAACCGACTACCGCATTGGATGTAGTGGTTCAACGTGAAATTCTACAAAAAATTTACGCGCTTAAAGAAGAGTTTGGTTTCTCAATTCTGTTCATCACACATGACTTGTCATTGATGGTCGAGTTCTCGGATCGTATCGGCATCATGTACTCAGGTGAGTTGATTGAAGTCGCGCCTTCTAAGCAAATTCTGGAAAGTCCTTACCACCCTTACACCAAAGGCTTGGGTAGCTCTTTCCCTCCACTAACTGGACCAAAGACCAAATTGACTGGTATTCCAGGTAACCCTTTGAACTTGCTAGAAGTACCACAGGGCTGCCGCTTCCAAGCTCGTTGCAATCGCGTACATGAAGCATGTACACGTGTACCAACCCAATTACGTCAAATTGAACCAGGTCGCCTCTCAAATTGCCATTTGTACGGCGACACCATTGCTCAAGCTAAGGTTTAACAACAAAAAAACGCTAGCTAAGAACAAAAATTACACTGGAGAGAATTATGAGCAAACAATTCGGCGAACTGCTGATTGAGGGTAAAAATGTCGTTAAGGACTTCCCTTTAAACAGTAACTCAATCAAACAATCTAAGATGCGTGCAATCAACGACGTCTCTTTCAAAATGTACAAGAGCCGCGGCTTGTCAGTGGTAGGTGAATCTGGTTCAGGTAAGTCTACTACTGCAAAAATGATTGCAAAAATGTACGCACCAACCGATGGCATCATTGAATACAAAGGTCGTGATATCCAAGACATCACCTCTCGTCACGATTTAATGACCTACCGTGAAGGTGTACAAATGGTGTGGCAAGACCCGTTTGGCTCGCTAAACCCAACACACAATATCTTCCACCATATTGCGCGCCCGCTGCTGATTCATAAGAAAGTAGCACCGGGCAACAAGAAAGAACTGGAAGAGCGTGTGTACGACCTACTTGAACAAGTTGGTCTTATTCCACCAAAAGAAACGGCGCAAAAGTTCCCGCACCAGCTATCTGGCGGTCAGCGTCAACGTGTAAACCTAGCTCGTAACATCGCAGTTGGTGCAGAAGTGGTATTGGCGGATGAGCCAACATCGATGCTCGATGTATCAATCCGTGCCGGTGTTCTGAACTTGATGGAAGAGATGAAGTTCGAGAAACAAATGTCTCTGCTTTACATCACTCACGACATCGCAACAGCGCGTTACATTGCTGAAGATCTTGCGGTCATGTACGTAGGTCACATGGTTGAATGGGGCGATACTGAAGAAATCATTCACGACCCTCAACACCCATATACGCAACTGTTGGTATCTGCGGTTCCAGATCCATCGAAGTCTATTCACGAGAAACTGAAAGGCAACAAAGGGGAAATCCCACTTTGGACACCAGAATCTGTCGGCTGTCCATTTGCTGGACGTTGTGTACACGCTACCGACAAATGTCGTGAACGACTACCAGGCGTCACTCAACTGTCCGACAACCACTTTGTCCGCTGTTACTTATTTGAAGATTAATCATAACGAGGGTCAGGTTCAGCCTGGCCCATTCCTGTTTTTATCGTTTCCCGGAGACATTGAATGCTGCTACTGACTAACCACATTGGTTATGAACGTCTGGGCCCAAAGAAAGCCATTATCCAGACCGAACAACCACACTTGTCTTCTTACACTGCTCAATTGATTTGTGCCACTAGCGAGCAAACCGTGGCAACTTTTGCGGTTGAAGAACAAGGTAAAGTGGCGAACTGGCATCAGGGCTATTTCTACCTCATCGACTTTTCCTCTTTCACAACGTCAGGTGACTATTTCTTGCATGTAGAAGATACGCGCTCTTTCTCTTTCATCGTTGGCGAACACATTCTGTTGGATCAAACTTTGTCAGATGTGATCCACTACTTCAAATCGCAACGTTGCGGCGGGATCTTCGATCAACAAGATCGACAACTTCCAGTACTAAACTCCAATAAAAAGGTTGATGTACACGGCGGCTGGTACGACGCATCTGGAGACGTTAGCAAGTATTTAAGCCACCTTTCATACGCGAATTATTTGAATCCTCAACAAACCCCAATGGTGGTTTGGAACATCCTAAAAGGGGTTTCATTGCTTGAAGGAAGCGAAGACATTGCAGCTTTCACACGTACACGTCTGATTGAAGAAGCCCTGTTCGGTGCAGACTTTCTTGTGCGTATGCAAAACGAAAAAGGCTTTTTCTACATGACGGTCTTTGACAAGTGGAGCAAAGATACTGCGCAACGCGAGATTTGCGCGTACGAAACTCAACTTGGTCACAAATTTGACGACTATCAAGCAGGCTTTCGACAAGGTGGCGGTGTCGCCATTGCAGCGCTAGCGGCAGCGTCGCGTTTAAGTGTTCACGGTGAATACGATCAACAAAAATACCGCAACGCTGCCGAAAATGGTTACTGGCACTTAAAAGAGCACAATACACAGTACCTCAATGATGGGGAAGAAAACATTATCGACGAATACTGTGCGCTACTGGCTTGTGTAGAACTGTTTAAAGCAACCAAAGAAACTCGCTACTTGGAAGAGAGCCGTTTGTGGGCGCAACGTTTAGTTGCACGCCAAATGAGCGACGAGCAGATTCAACACTTTTGGTCAGCAAACCAAGACGGCAGCCGTCCATATTTTCACGCAGCCGAAGCTGGTCTACCAGTTATTGCCCTATGCGAATATCTATCAATTGAAGACGACTCAGCACGAGCGGAATCGGTAAAACGTATCGTCAACCTAGCGTGTGAGTTTGAGATCACAATATCGAATAAAGTGATCAACCCATTCGGTTACCCTCGCCAATATGTTAAAGGCGTAAATGAGTCAAAACGCGAGGCATTTTTTGTCGCACACAACAATGAGTCCGGCTATTGGTGGCAAGGCGAGAATGCTCGACTGGGCTCACTCGCAACCATGGCGTACCTTGCTCAACCGCATATAGCGTCGCAAGAAGTACAGCAACAACTTTCTGTGTTTGCTCAAGATGCATTGAACTGGGTTGTAGGCTTAAACCCATACGACATGTGCATGCTAGATGGCCATGGTCGTAACAACCCTGATTACCTCCCTCAATATGGTTTCTTCAACGCAAAAGGTGGCGTGTGTAACGGAATCACTGGCGGCTTTGAAGACGAGGAAGACATTGCATTTAACCCACCAGCACAAAAAGAAGACGTGTTACAAAACTGGCGCTGGGGCGAACAATGGATCCCGCATGGCGCTTGGTACTTACTCGCGATAATGAGTCAAGCTCAGCATGTTTCTCAGTTGGCGACCTCTAAAAATATGAAGGAAGAATAATCATGGGAATGTATTTTGTCGGTATCGATGGTGGCGGCACGTCATGTCGAGCCAGGATTAAAGATTCACAAGGTAATTTTCTTGGCGAGGCCAAAAGCGGCAGTGCCAACATCATGCTAGGTGCTGAAATAGCAATGGCTTCGATTCTTGAATCCATCACTTCGGCTACCGAGCAAGGCGGTCTGACACAACAAGATTTCGCGTCGATGCACGTCGGCTTAGCCCTTGCTGGCGCAGAGCACAAAGCATCTTGGCAAGCCTTCATGTCTCTTCCTCATCCATTTGCCAGTATGACTCTGAATACCGATGCTTACGGTGCGTGCGTTGGTGCGCACAATGGCGAAGATGGCGCAATCATGATTGCGGGAACCGGTTCTTGTGGCATCTACCTTAACGGATTGGAGCAACATGTTGTCGGTGGTCGTGAGTTCCCTATTTCGGATCAAGGTGGCGGCGCAGTGATGGGGCTACGCCTAGTTCAGCAAGTTTTGTTAGCTGAAGATGGCATCAGAGAAAAAACGCCCCTAGCACAACACGTTATGACGCATTTCGAAAATGAGGTCGACAACGTGGTGGCGTGGTCAAAACAGGCGCTTCCTCGTGATTATGGGCAGTTTTCTCCGGCTATTTTCCAACATGCGGAACAAGGCGATGCACTGGCCATTGAAATGCTGAAGCAAACCGCAGCGGATATAGAAATGTTTCTCGTGGCATTAAACAAGCGCGGCGCAACACGTATTTGTTTAATGGGCAGCATAGCTGAACGCATTGTACGTTGGCTTTCACCACCAGTTCAGCAATGGATTGTTGAGCCACAGTTTGACGCGATTGAAGGCGCAATTATGTTTGCTGGCAAACCAGAACATAACCTTTACTCGCTCAGTGCGGCGTAGGAGTAGATATGGAATATCGTGTTGATCTCGTAGTCCTTTCTGAGCAGAAACAAAACTGCCGCTTTGGCCTCACCTTTCATAACTTGAGCGACCAAGACCTAAACAGCTGGAGCTTAACTTTCGCTTTCGATCGTTACATTCTTCCAGACAGCGTTTCAAATGGTCAACTGACTCAAATTGGTAGTTTTTGCACACTTAAGCCAGAAGGGGTGGTACTGGCTGCCAACCATCACTATTACTGTGAATTCAGTATTGGTTCGAACCCATTCCGTTATTACTCGGATGGCTTTAACGAAGCGATGATCAACTTTGTCGTTGATGGAAACCCACAGCGCGCACAAGTGGATGTCACGCCTATCGTATTAGCTTCACCATACCGTGAACGCAGTGAGATTCCTGCAAGTTTAACCCATGCACAGCCCTTGCTGCCAAAACCAAACCATATTGAGGTCAGCGATCACTATTTTAGCTTTGATCATCATGCTGGCGTCGCGGTTTATTCAAGCCTGGCCAATTCAGCTAAAGAATGGCTACTTGATGAGCTTAAGCGCATTCACCAATTTGAGTTCGCATCAGACAATGGCAGTCAGATCATCTTCAAAGGCAACCCAACCTTGGATGAAGGCGCTTACAAACTGAAAGTAGCCGAAGAGTCAATCAAAATTGAAGCAGGATCTTCGTCTGGTTTTACCCATGCTTGTGCAACGTTATTACAACTAATCAAAGTTGGCGATCAACCTAACTCAATGGAAGTAGTTTGCTGTTCAATCAAGGACAGGCCACGTTTTCGTTACCGCGGTATGATGCTGGATTGTGCTCGTCATTTTCACTCCGTTAAGCAAGTCAAACGCTTGATCAACCAACTGGCTCATTACAAGTTCAATACGTTCCATTGGCATCTTACCGACGATGAGGGTTGGCGAATTGAAATCAAATCACTGCCTCAACTGACCAATATTGGTGCTTGGCGCGGATTGGATGAGATCAATGAACCACAGTACACGCACTTTGATGAACGTTACGGCGGCTTCTACACACAAGAAGACATCAAAGACGTTATCGAATTTGCATCGCAACGCGGCATCACCATCATTCCTGAAATTGATGTACCTGGTCATTGCCGAGCCGCCATCAAGTCGTTACCACACCTATTGGTAGAAGCGGAAGATACCACCGAATACCGCAGTATTCAGCATTACAACGACAACGTCATTAACCCTGCTCTGCCGGGGAGTTATGAATTTATCGACAAAGTGCTAGAAGAAGTCTCTGCACTTTTTCCTGCGCCTTACGTTCATATTGGTGCCGACGAAGTACCTAACGGCGTATGGTCAAAAAGCCCAGCATGCCAAGCACTAATGGAACAACTGGGTTACAGCGACTACAAAGATTTGCAAGGACACTTCTTGCGTTATGCCGAAGACAAACTTCGTAAATTGGGCAAACGCATGCTGGGCTGGGAAGAAGCTCAACACGGCGACAAAGTCAGTAAAGATACGGTGATCTACTCATGGCTAAGCGAAGAAGCGGCATTGAACTGTGCTCGCCAAGGCTTTGATGTGGTGCTGCAACCAGCACAAACCACTTACCTAGATATGACCCAAGACTACGCACCTGAAGAACCGGGCGTGGACTGGGCAAACCCACTGCCACTAGAAAAAGCTTACAACTACGAGCCGCTCGCTGAAGTGCCTGCTGACGACCCAATACGTAAGCGCATTTGGGGCATTCAAACAGCATTATGGTGCGAAATTATCAATAACCAACCTCGCATGGACTACATGATCTTCCCTCGTTTAACTGCAATGGCAGAAGCATGTTGGACAGACAAACAACACCGAGATTGGACCGACTATTTATCACGCTTGAAAGGCCATCTACCTCTGCTTGATTTGCAGGGAGTGAATTACCGTAAACCGTGGAAGTAATACAAAACTGATGTCGAAACATCACGCTTGAAGAGTTTTTAAATTTTGGCTGCTGATGCAGCTTCGTAAAAAGGAAAGACACAAATGAAATACGGCTATTTCGATAACGAGAATCGCGAATACGTCATCACTCGCCCTGACGTACCAGCACCATGGACCAACTACCTAGGTACTGAGAAGTTCTGTACGGTTATCTCGCACAACGCGGGTGGCTACTCGTTCTACAACTCTCCAGAATACAACCGTGTTACTAAATTCCGTCCAAATGCGACATTCGATCGCCCAGGACACTACGTTTACTTGCGTGATGATGAGACAGGTGATTACTGGTCAATCTCTTGGCAACCAGTTGCGAAGAGCCTAGACGAAGCAAACTACGAAGTTCGTCACGGCTTGTCTTACTCTAAGTTCAAATGTGAATACAGCGGTATTACCGCAACAAAAACTCTGTTCGTGCCAAAAGGCGAAGACGCTGAAATCTGGGATGTAGTGATTAAAAACACCTCTGACAAACCACGTACGATCAGTGCATTCTCATTTGTTGAGTTCTCATTCAGCCACATTCAATCTGATAACCAAAACCATCAGATGTCTCTGTACTCGGCAGGTACGGCTTACAACGAAGGCGTGATAGAGTACGACCTGTACTACAACACCAACAATTTCGAAGGCTTCTACTACCTAGCTTCAACATTTGCCCCAGATTCATACGACGGCCAACGTGACAGCTTCCTAGGCCTATACCGTGACGAAGCAAACCCGTTAGCGGTAGAACAAGGTAAGTGTTTCAATACAGCGCAAACTTGTTACAACCACTGTGGCTCTTTGCATAAGCAATTTACTATTCAGCCGGGTGAAGAAGTTCGCTTTGCTTACATTCTCGGTATCGGTAAAGGCAACGGAGAGCGTCTGCGTGCTAAGTACCAAGACCTTGCAGAAGTCGACAACGCATTTGCGGGTATCAAAGCACACTGGGATGAGCGTTGTGGCAAGTTCCAAGTGAAATCACCAAACGAAGGTCTAGATACCATGATCAACGCTTGGACGTTATACCAAGCGGAAACGTGTGTGGTGTGGTCTCGCTTTGCTTCATTCATCGAGGTGGGAGGCCGTACTGGTCTTGGTTACCGCGATACAGCGCAAGATGCAATCTCAGTTCCTCACGCTAACCCAGCAATGACGCGCAAACGTATCGTTGACCTACTGCGCGGCCAAGTAAAAGCGGGCTACGGTCTACACCTATTCGATCCAGATTGGTTTGATCCAGAAAAAGCTGATGTTAAACCATCTAAATCTCCAACCGTAGTTCCAACACCTTCTGATGAAGACAAAATTCACGGCATCGAAGACACCTGTTCTGATGATCACCTATGGCTAGTTCCAACCATCTGTAAGTACGTGATGGAAACCGGTGAGCACAGCTTCTTCGACGAAGTGATCCCTTACGCCGACAGTGGCGATGCAACGGTTTATGACCACATGAAAGCCGCGCTAGACTTCTCGGCTGAATACGTAGGTCAAACCGGTATCTGTAAAGGTCTGCGTGCAGACTGGAACGACTGTCTGAACCTAGGTGGCGGCGAATCTTCAATGGTGTCGTTCCTACATTTCTGGGCACTGCAGGAGTTCATCGACCTAGCGAAATACCTAGGTAAGGAAGCCGACGTTGAAAAATACACCGAGATGGCAGCAAACGTGCGTGAAGCGTGTGAAACACACCTTTGGGACGAAGAAGGCGGCTGGTATATCCGTGGTCTAACGAAAAACGGCGAAAAGATCGGTACAGCGCAACAAAAAGAAGGTCGTGTACACCTAGAGTCAAACACACTTGCGGTACTTTCTGGTGCGGTATCTCAAGAGCGCGGCGAAAAAGCGATGGACGCTGTCGATGAGAACCTATTCTCTGAATACGGCCTCCACCTAAACTCACCATCTTTTGCAACACCGAATGATGATATCGGCTTCGTAACTCGTGTTTACCAAGGCGTAAAAGAGAACGGTGCGATCTTCTCGCATCCAAATCCATGGGCTTGGGTAGCTGAAGCGAAACTGGGTCGTGGTGATCGTGCAATGAAGTTCTACGATGCACTGAACCCATACAACCAGAACGACATCATCGAAAAACGTATTGCAGAACCTTACTCATACGTACAGTTCATCATGGGTCGTGACCACCAAGACCACGGTCGTGCAAACCACCCATGGTTAACAGGTACGTCAGGCTGGGCTTACTTCGCTGTTACCAACTTTATCCTTGGTGTGCGTACAGGCTTCGATGGCCTAACTATCGATCCATGTATCCCAACGAACTGGCCTGGTTTCGAAGTGACTCGTCAATGGCTAGGTGCAACGTACAACATCAAAGTAGTTAACCCAAACTCAGTAAGCAAAGGCGTTAAGTCGATTACTGTGAACGGTGAAGCAGTGAATGGTGCCTCTGTCCCAGTTCAAGCGGAAGGTTCAGTAAACGAAGTTATCGTTACTCTAGGTTAATCATCTTTTGGGGGAGTCCTTCTCCCCTTTTGATTTATCCGGTGCATTTATGTTTTACAAGTGCATCGGTTCGCTAGCAAAGATTTAAGACGCGGTGGGATGCCGCTCTTATCGAGGATCGAATCATGATCAAATTTGGTACAGGCGGTTGGCGTGCATTTATCGGTGAGGAGTTCACCAAAGATAACGTACGCTTGGTTGCCCAAGCAGTTGCAAACATCACGAATAACGAATCGGTTGCTGATCGCGGTTTTGTGATTGGCTATGACCGTCGTTTTCTTTCCGATAAAGCAGGTCGTTGGTTCGCTGAAGTTCTAGCAGCAAACGGCATTGTGGTCAGCTTTATCGACAAATTTGTCCCAACACCTATCGTAATGTTTAAAGCGAAAGAAATGGGCTGCGCATACTCGGCATGTATTACCGCATCACACAACCCTGCCGATTACAACGGCATTAAAGTCTTCATTGAAGGCGGTCGTGACGCAGATGAAATCATCACCCAAAAAATCGAATCACAAATAGACGCGCTCACTGCGCAAGATGTAAAAAGCGTCGACTTTGAACAAGCGGTTGAAGATAAGCTGATTGAAATCATTAATCCGATGAACGAATTCGTTGACTCAATCATCGACTTTATCGACATCGAAGCGATCAAGAAGGCGAATTTACGTGTTTTGATCGACCCAATGTTTGGTGTCGCGAAAAACGCACTGCAAACCGTATTAATCAACGGCCGCTGTGACGTTGATGTGATTAACGATGGCAAAAACCCAGATTTCGGTGGGTTAATGCCTTCGCCAAGCGCTGCAACACTCTACCGTTTGATGCACCTAGTGAAAGAGCAAGGTTACGATATTGGCATCGGTACTGATGGCGATGCGGACCGTCTTGGTATTATCGACGAAAAAGGTAACTTCATTCATCCAAATGAAGTGCTACTGCTGCTTTACTACTACCTACTTGAATACAAAGGCTGGAAAGGCTCCGTGGTACGTAACATCGCAACCACACACCTTCTCGATAAAGTCGCCGAAGATCATGGCGAGAAATGCTTTGAGGTTCCTGTAGGCTTTAAGCACATCAGCTCCAAAATGGAAGCGGATGACTCACTGATTGGCGGGGAAAGCTCTGGCGGCCTAACCATTCGCGGCCACATCAAAGGTAAAGACGGCGTATTCGCATCAAGTCTATTGGTAGAAATGATTTCAGTAACCGGCAAGAAGCTGTCTGAGTTGCTGGATGAAATCTACGGCAAGTACGGCTATGCCTACATGGCAGAAGGCGATTGCAAGTTCAAACCAGCGCAAAAAGACGTACTGTTCAACAAGATTTATGTTGAAAAGCAGTTGCCTGAGTTTGAGTTTGAAATCGAAAAAGTCAGCTATGAAGATGGTGCGAAAGTCTACTTCAAAAACGGCGGTTGGATCATCGCTCGCTTCTCTGGCACTGAGCCACTGCTACGAATTTTTGCAGAGATGCAAGATAAGGACACTGCGGAACGTGTTCTTCAACAGTTTAAAGACTTCTTGTCTTTATAACTGAACCTTGTGCCCGCTTCGAGCACTATGATGAGAGTCAACGCTGTCTGAAAAGGCGCTCATCAACAGGAGAAGAGCACTTGCCCGGCTCCACAGCCGGGCTTTTTTATTGTATGTTGGAAAGTCGTAAACGAGATAGCAAAGATACTCAGGAGCGTTAAGCAAATGCCAGGACGCCTTGCGTTTCAATTTTCACCGCGACGGACTCACCTATATTTAATGCTTGCGAAGCTGTAGCTAACAAACGGTCACCATTCGCGTTAATCACATAACGGCAGTGATCACCCATAAAATGCTGTTCCAATACGGTTACCGAACTATCTTCATCGGATTGAATTTGTACATGCTGCGGTCTTAGCAGTAAAGAGCACTCCGCCTGTACTGGAATATCTTGTTGAGCCGTGGCTTCAACCACGCCCAAGTGGGTTTCATATTCTGAATTCGAAACTCGTTTAGCAGCAAGGTAACTGCCACCACCTAAGAAATCAGCGACAAATTTACTTGAAGGTTGGTAGTAAAGCTCAGATGCTGTGCCATATTGCTCGATGACTCCATTGTTCATCACTGCCATTTTATCGGCGAAAGCAAAAGCCTCTTCACGGCTATGCGTAACAAAAATGGCAGTCACACCTTGGGCCTTAAAAATCTTACGGATCTCACTTATCAACTCATGGCGAACTTGCGTATCAATATTAGAAAACGGTTCATCCAGTAACAGTAAGTCTGGGCTGTAAGCTAATGAGCGAGCAATCGCAACACGCTGCTGCTGTCCACCAGACAATTGATGAGGATAACGATCGCCATAACCTTGAAGATGCACGAGTTCTAACATCTCTTGAACTTTGGCATTTTTCTCTTTTGTCGAGCACTGCTTTAAGCCAAAGGCAATGTTTTGCTCCACCGTCAAGTGAGGAAAAAGTGCGTAATCTTGGAAAATCATCCCTATATTACGCTGTTCTGGCGGCAACCAGTTTTCCCCATCATCAATTGTGACGCAATTTAGACTCATTTCGCCTGACGTTAACGGCAATAATCCCGCAACGGCCTTTAATAGTGTTGTTTTCCCACAGCCACTAGCTCCTAGCAAACAGACAATCTGCCCTTGTTCTACCTCAAGAGACAATGATTCGAGTACGGTTTGATCATCATATTGGCACGTTAGGTTTTTAATTGATAATGCACAGCTCATCAGTGATTTTGCTCCAGTGAACGGTTAACAACAACAAGCGGGATCAACCCAACAAGAACCAACAGGACCGCTGGTAAAGCGGCCAATTCTAAATGCTCATCCGAGGCGAAGTTATAAACGTATGTGGCTAGTGTTTCAAAGTTAAACGGACGAAGTAACAAAGCCGCATTGAGCTCTTTCATTGACTCGATAAACACTAATAAAGCCGCAATCAGTGCACCGCGCTTAACCAGCGGAAAGTGCACGCGCCACAGCATGGCATTGGGCTTACAACCCATAGTGCGCGATGCCATATCTAACGACGGAGAAATTTTATTTAAATTACTTTCGATACTACCAATCGCTACCGCGGAAAAGCGCACAACCATGGCAAATACTAGTGCGAACATGGAACCAGAAAAGATAAGTCCCGGCCTTCCCCACTCCATGGCTTTAGCAACGTCGTTGACACGATGATCCATAAACAGCACAGCGACCATCACACCGATGGCTAGTACCGTTCCTGGTACTGCATAGCCCATAGAAGAAAGACGCATAAATGCCAAGCTTTCTCGTTTACCATTGACTCGATGGGTAAAGTTAACGATCAGTGCGACAGCAACACCAATAATCGCAGCAATAACAGACACAACTAAGCTATTCCATGCGTATTCACGAAACTCTGAGGTCCAACTCTGTGCAAAATAAGTGATCGCATAATCAATCAGCTGTAGTAGCGGCAAAATAAACGCGACCGAAACCAAGCCCCAGCACCAAACTAGTGCGGTCCACTTTTTCCAGCCCGTCAACTCGTAACGAAAATCTTCGTGACTGTTAAATTGGCTTTGAAAAAGCTTTTGTTTACGGCGGCTGTATCGTTCGGCACTAAGAAGCAGTACTACAATGACGAGCATCATGGCAGAAATCTTGGCTGCCGCATTAAGATTAGAGTACCCCAACCAAGTATCGTAGACCGCTGTGGTTAACGTATTCACCGCGAAGTAACTTACCGTACCAAAGTCACCAATGGTCTCCATTGCGACCAATGATAAACCCACTGCGATAGAGGGTCTTACTAACGGCATCGAGATGCGCCAAAAACTTTCCCATGGAGAGCACTTGAGCAAACGCGCGCTTTGCAATAAAGAGACATTTTGCTCCATAAACGCAGCCCGGCACAATAAATACACGTAAGGATACAACACCAAAGCCAACACAAAGGTCGCACCAGGCAACGTACGAATGTCAGGGAACCAATACTCGCCAGGTCCCCATCCGGTTACATCACGCAAAAAGATCTGAATCGGGCCTGCAAAATCAAACCAATCAGTAAAAATATAACCAATGATATAACCTGGCATTGCAAGAGGTAGTACCAATGCCCACTGCAACCATTTTTCGGTCGGCAGTTTACACATGGCCATTATCCAAGCGCTTGGAATACCAAGAATTAAGGACAGCACCATTACGCCAACAGTTAGCGCAACCGTGTTAAAAATATAAGTCGGCATGACCGTTGCCATTAAATGAGCAAACAAATCATCCGTTTCACCAATCGCGGTGTAGAAGATCGCTAAGATCGGCAAAACCAGTAGCAGAGTTATTACCCCACTACTGGTTTTCCATAAAGAGTGTTTATCTTTCATCGCCTAATTACTGCAAGGCTGTATGAAATACAAATGCTGTTGCAAATACATCTCATATCCTTTAATCAAATGGGGGTACTGTTATACCCCCACAAGGAATTAAAGGTCAAATTTCACTTCGTCTAATAGCTTAATTGCCGCTTCGTGGTTGGCTGCAATATCGTCTAGAGAAAGCTTGTCTGCTTTAAAGTCACCCCAAGATTCCACAAGCTCAGAACGCTTCACGCCTTCTTTAACTGGGTACTCATAGTTAACTTCTGCGTACATTTGCTGCGCTTTGTCACCCGTTAGGAATTCCATTAGCTTCACAGCATTGTCTTTGTTTGGAGAGTACTTCGCCATCGCCATACCAGAGATATTCACGTGAGTGCCTGTAGTCTCTTGGTTAGGGAAGTTGATGTAAACTGCATCAGCCCAAGCTTTTTGCTCTTTGTCGTTAACCATTTTACCTAGGTAGTAGCTGTTACCTAGAGAAACATCACATAGGCCTTCTTTGATCGCTTTAACTTGTGCACGGTCGTTGCCTTGTGGTTTGCGAGCAAGGTTTGCTTTCACGCCTTCCAACCACTCTTTGGTTTCTGCTTCGCCATTGTGAGCAATCATTGCTGAAACTAGAGAAACGTTGTACGGGTGCTTACCGCTACGAGTACAAATTTTACCTTTGAACTCTGGCTTAGCTAAGTCTGCGTAGTTGAAATCTGCGCCTAGTTTACCTACGCGATCACGTGATGAATAAACGCTACGAGAACGTAGAGTTAGAGCAAACCACTCATTCTCTTTATCTTGGTATTGAGCAGGTACGTTTTCTTCAATGATTTTGCTATCGACTTTCTGAACTAAACCTTTGTTTGTCAGTTCAGCTAGACGGCTGATGTCTGTCGTAAGAATAACGTCAGCAGGGCTGTACTCACCTTCTTGAGCTAGCTTTTCTGCTAAGCCTTTTTTAGCAAATTTTACGTTTACTTTGATGCCAGTTTCTTTAGTGAACTCATTGAACATAGGTTCAACTAGGAAAGGTTGACGGTAAGAGTAGACGTTCACTTCTTCAGCAGCCATTGCTGTTGGAGCTAGAGTAGCGCAAGTTAGTGCTGAAAGAGTTAGCAGTTTTTTCATTGTTTAATCCTTTACCATGCTAATGATAACGTTTATCAGTTGCGTTATTATATGTATGTTCAATAAGAAGACAATGACGAATATTAAAAAACCTGCTCATCGGAGCAGGTTTTATTGTGTTAAGTGTGTAACCATTTATTACAAGCTAATGATTATTTCACCGTAACAAACTCTGGGTAAGCACCAACACCACAATCATGCATGTCCATACCTTCCATTTCTTCATCTTCTGTAACGCGAATCCCAACGGTTGCTTTCAAGATTGCCCACACAACTAGGCTGGCACCAAATACCCAAGCAAAGATAACTACGGCACCTAAAAGCTGTGCACCAAACGTTGCATCACCGTTGCTCAGTGGCACTACCATTAGGCCGAAGAAACCACACACACCGTGAACTGAGATAGCACCTACTGGATCGTCAATTTTAAGTTTATCTAGAGCAATGATACTGAATACAACTAGTGCACCCGACACCGCACCAATCGCAACCGCGTACAGTGGTGATGGCGATAGAGGGTCTGCAGTGATGGCAACCAAGCCAGCTAGCGCGCCATTGAGAATCATCGTTAAATCGGCTTTACCCCAAGTAGTTTTACAAACGAATAGCGCCGCAATTGCACCGGCAGCCGCTGCTGCGTTAGTGTTTAGAAAGATCTGACCTACCGCTGTAGCATTCTCAAAATCTGAAACCATCAACTGAGAACCACCGTTAAATCCAAACCAGCCAAACCAAAGGATAAAAGTACCCAACGTTGCCAAAGGCATGTTAGAACCTGGAATCGGATAGATTTCACCATTTTTACCGTACTTACCCTTACGCGCGCCAAGCAGTAACACACCAGCAAGAGCAGCAGAAGCACCTGCCATATGTACGATACCAGAACCCGCAAAGTCACTAAATCCAGCTTCTGCTAGGAAGCCTCCACCCCATGTCCAGTAACCTTCCATTGGATAGATAAACGCAGTTAAAATCGCAGAGAAAATCAAGAAAGACCAAAGCTTCATGCGCTCAGCTACCGCACCAGAAACGACGGACATGGCAGTTGCAACGAAGACAACTTGGAAGAAGAAGTCAGACTCTAAAGAGTGGTCGGCCCCTTCACCTTGAGTACCAATTAGCGTACCAAATGAAGGTAACCAGCCTCCTTCTCCATTATCGACATACATGATGTTATAACCGACGATCAGAAACATCGTACATGCGATGGCGTACAAACAGATGTTCTTCGTAAGAATTTCTGTTGTGTTTTTAGAGCGCACAAGGCCAGCCTCTAGCATCGCAAAGCCTGCTGCCATCCACATTACCAACGCACCGGAAATGAGGAAGAAAAAGGTGTCAAGTGCGTAACGTAACTCGGTTACTGTTGTTGTTAATTCCATAATAAGTATCTCCAATCCTTTGAATTCTTAAAGTGCTTCTGCGTCCATTTCGCCAGTTCGGATACGCACCGCTTGGTTCAGATCGTAAACAAAAATTTTACCGTCGCCGATTTTTCCGGTTTGCGCAGCTTTTGTAATTGCTTCAACAACACGATCTACATTGTCTGCGTGAGTCGCGATTTCAATTTTCACCTTTGGTAGGAAATCAACTTGATACTCTGCACCGCGATACAATTCCGTGTGACCTTTTTGACGACCGAACCCTTTAACTTCTGATACTGTCATCCCTTCGATACCGACATCAGCCAATGCTTCTCGTACATCGTCTAATTTAAACGGCTTAATAATGGCATTGATTATTTTCATTGAGTTATCTCCGAAGCTTTCATCCTGAAACACTTCTTATAATCCAATCTACGTGCCAAGTTTTTAAGTCATTGAATAATAAAAGCTAACCTCAATTTACATATCTATAAACAAAAAGAGCGCACCATATCGGTGCGCCCTTTTCACAAATTTAAAGCAACGGCAGAGAAGTTACCCAAAACTGTGCATTAAATGTTCAAAAAGTCTTTCCATTGTTCGATAAGTGTCATGAAATCCTCTATCCCACAACTTGCTGTACTTTCTGCATTGTAGAAGTCGAACTCACTTTCCATCTCGACATCATATTCATGGGCTAATGCGTTTTCTTGTACAAGAACTTCGTCGCCCTGAATCATCAAGCTAATTTCCGTGCCTGTTAGGTTATGCTCCTGAGAAGGCGCTGAAAATGACCGCTCAATTAGCTTTTCAACCTGTGCAATATTCATCGGATCTTTGCCAATTTCTTCTTGCAACCAGCGCCCTACAATCTCATGTCCCATGCTACATTTTACGTAGTACTCGCCCATCAACGTGTTACGAATGAATTCAAATTCCACCGAGATTGCCTATTTCGTATCAATTTGGTGCGAGTATAGCGAATTGCTCCCATAAAAAAAGCACCTCATATGAGGTGCTTTCGAATTGTGCATTTCTGATTATGCCGGTTCTTGGAAGATCACTTCGTCCGCTTTCTTGGTGTATTGATCCATTTTATGGAAGTTCAAGTAGCGGTACGTATCCGTTGCCGTAGCGTCGATTTGCTTCGCGTATTCTAGGTATTCTTCTTTGGTTGGAATCTTACCTAGGATTGCACCTACTGCAGCTAGCTCAGCTGACGATAGGTAAACATTCGCACCAGTACCCAGACGGTTCGGGAAGTTACGCGTTGAAGTCGACATTACTGTTGATTTATCTGCAACACGTGCTTGGTTACCCATACAAAGTGAACACCCTGGCGTTTCAATACGCACCCCTGCACGTCCGAAGATACCGTAGTAGCCTTCTTCAATCAGTTGGTCTTTATCCATCTTTGTTGGTGGCGCTACCCAAAGGCGCGTCGCTAACTGGCCATTGAACTTATCAAGCAATTTACCTGCTGCGCGGAAGTGACCGATGTTCGTCATACAAGAACCGATGAACACTTCATCAATCGCTGTGCCTTGTACTTCAGACAACAAACGAGCGTCATCTGGGTCATTCGGTGCACATAGTACTGGCTCATTGATTTCAGCCATATCGATTTCAATCACATGTGCGTATTCAGCGTCTTTATCTGCTTGCATCAGCTCAGGGTTTGCTAGCCACTCTTGCATTGCAGTAATGCGGCGCTCGATAGTACGGCGATCACCGTAGCCTTCAGAGATCATCCACTTCAGCATCACGATGTTAGAGTTTAAGTACTCTTCGATCGACTCTTGAGACAATTTCACAGTACAACCTGCCGCCGAACGCTCTGCAGATGCATCAGAAAGCTCAAATGCTTGCTCAACCGTTAGCGTTTCTAAGCCTTCAATCTCAAGGATACGGCCAGAAAATTCGTTGATCTTGCCCGCTTTCTCTACCGTTAGTAGACCTTGCTGAATCGCGTAGTAAGGGATGGCATGAACAAGATCACGCAGTGTAATACCCGGTTGCATTTCACCTTTAAAACGAACCAAGATTGACTCTGGCATGTCTAGCGGCATAACGCCTGTCGCAGCTGCAAAGGCAACCAAGCCCGAGCCTGCTGGGAATGAAATACCCAGAGGGAAACGAGTATGTGAGTCCCCACCCGTACCGACAGTATCCGGTAGTAGCATACGGTTTAGCCATGAGTGGATAATACCGTCACCAGGACGAAGAGATACACCACCGCGGTTCATAATAAAGTCCGGAAGTGTATGGTGAGTGTTAACGTCTACTGGTTTTGGATAAGCCGATGTGTGACAGAAAGACTGCATGACAAGATCAGCAGAGAAGCCGAGACACGCCAAGTCTTTAAGTTCATCACGAGTCATAGGGCCTGTAGTATCTTGCGAGCCTACTGTCGTCATCTTCGGCTCACAGTAGGTTCCAGGACGGATGCCTTCTACGCCACATGCTTTACCAACCATTTTCTGTGCAAGCGTGTAACCCTTGCCAGAATCTGCGATTTCACCAGGTTTGCGGAATACGTCCGAAGGCTCAAGACCTAGCGATTGACGCGCTTTGTCTGTCAAACCACGACCGATGATCAATGGGATACGACCACCAGCACGAACTTCATCAATCAGTACTTCTGTTTTTAGCGAGAACTCAGCTAGAACCTCACCAGTTTCGTGGTTGCAAACTTTACCTTCATATGGGTAAACATCGATAACATCGCCCATGTTGAGCTTAGTTACGTCAACTTCAATTGGTAGTGCGCCAGCATCTTCCATTGTGTTAAAGAAGATAGGGGCAATTTTGCCACCAAGCACATACCCACCAGCTCGTTTGTTTGGAACGTAAGGGATATCATCACCCATAAACCAAAGCACTGAGTTGGTTGCCGATTTACGTGAAGAGCCAGTACCAACAACATCACCAACGTAAACCAATTGATGACCTTTGTCTTTTAACTCTTCAATTTGCTTGATCGGGCCAATAGTACCCGGTTGATCAGGGTTTATTCCTTCACGCTCGTTTTTAAGCATCGCCAGTGCGTGTACTGGGATATCAGGACGAGACCAAGCGTCAGGTGCAGGTGAAAGGTCATCCGTGTTCGTTTCACCTGTTACTTTAAATACGGTTAGAGTGACTTTTTCTTCAAGCTTAGGCTTAGAAAGGAACCACTCAGCATCAGCCCATGATTGAAGTACTTTCTGTGCATGCGCATTGCCTGCTTTCGCTTTCTCTTCTACGTCATAGAAAGCATCAAACATCAGCAGCGTATGAGACAGCGCTTTTACTGCGATCTCTGCCAGTGCTTCATCATCCAATAGCTCAACTAGCGGTTCGATGTTGTAACCACCTTGCATAGTGCCTAGCAGTTCAGCCGCTTTTTCACGACTCACTAATGGTGATTTAACTTCACCTTTTGCTACTGCTGTTAGGAAACCCGCTTTTACATAAGCAGCTTCATCAACACCTGGAGGGATACGGTTTTCAAGTAGGTCAAGAATGACTTCTTCTTCACCTTGCGGGGGATTTTTCAGAAGTTCTACAAGTCCAGCAACTTGTTCTGCGTCTAGCGGTTTAGGAACAACTCCTTCAGCAGCACGCTCTTCGACGTGTTTACGGTAGGCTTCAAGCACGACTTTTTCCTCTCATTGCGGTTCCTCCTCTATTATTACTATTGTTAAAGTAAAGGAGTGAACATCCTTGGAAACTTGGCTCTCCATTGCCCTTGTTTTCATTCAATTATGATTGAGAAACAGCGCCGTAGAGGCCAAACTGTGGGCAAAATAATAGCAAATTTAACCTTAAATTAAAATCTTATCATTTTGACCAACATAGCAACTTACGACTAAAGTTCTGCTAATTTTGACCAAATATGCCAAGTTTTTGCTTTCTCATACCCGGTTAATTAAACGATGTTCCTACGATCAAATACACAGCATCCAAATCTTGCTCGGTACGACCGTATGCCAACATTATTGGTCCTATTGGTGAGTCAACACCAAAGAAGATGGAACCAGCATTGTAAAGCGGCGCTTCGTTTAGTTTCAGATCATTATCAGACCAAACACCGCCATATTCGACCGATGCGCCCAGGTAGACTGGAGCTTCAAACAATCCGAAATCATTATCAAACCACTTATATCGGTACACCAAACTGCTGAAAAATAAGTTCTGTCCGATCAGGCTATTTCTTGGGATTCCCGATAGGCTTAAGAAGCCGCCCAACTCTCTGGGATCAAGCGGTAAAGATGAGTTTTTACTCTCTACAAAACTATATTCAGCATGTCCGACTAAAGTATGACGCTGATGACTCACTGCACCTTTAAATCGTGCAGAGATTTCATACACGGTATCTTCAATAATTTTGTCAGTTTCTAAAAGGCTAACGCCTTGAGGACTTTGATCATGAGACACTAAATATTCGAGATCGACTAAAAGTCCACGAGTCGGAAATGCGAAATCATCAAGTGTATCCAGGCGATAGTTGGCAAACAGGCCACGACGTTCAAAATCCAATTTACCAGCAGAAGCCAAAGTAGAAAGCTCAATATCTCCGGTAGAGTAGCGAGCGCCAAATCGAAGTTCTTGCCACAATGTGGGTTGGATACCTATCGCTAACTCTGTTGTAAAATCATCGTAAGTGACCGGAAAAAAGTCATTTACTGACTCTAAATCTGGTGCTTGAGGCTCTGTTAAAGGTAAGTTTCGGCTCTCACTACCATAGGAAATTCGCCCCGATACAAAAAGTTCTTGGCTAGATAAAACAGGGGAATACAACTCAGCTTCAATCAGCTTATCCGTGCCCATTTCTACGTTGAACGCCAACTCCGCGCCATGAGAGTTTAAATTGGTAAAGTTGGTCGATATTCCTATGCCGTACTGGCTATCTGTATCGAAGTCATCTTCAAGAAAAAATCGGAAGTTGAGATAATTAGGCCCCCACGACTTCTCGTTAACATCAAAAACCAACAATGTCTCACCATCAACTTCTTCAAAGTGATAAGTGATGAGCTCGAACCTATCTAACGCGTAGAGGTTTTCAACGGCTTTCTCAATTTCGGCCGTTGAAATACGACGTCCGGTTTCTAATTCAATACGATTCGTCAACAACACATCGCTGTAGTGCGTGTTATTAACAATCACTATGTCATCAACCACACGCTGATCGCCATAAATCAAAGTTTTACGAACTTCTTGTTTGCGATCGATGTATTTTTGATAGTCCGCATTGGACAAGCGCAACCCTTTCAGCTTGTCTTTTAACTGCTTGGTAATATCGTACCCAGCTTGAAAAGCCCAAGGCATTTTGTCGAACTCGACGGTTTCCATGGTGCCCACATTGGGACGAATGTAGATATCTTGAGGTTCAAGCTCGTCCACTTGCTGTTGTGTACTACGACGAACGAGATAGTTAGAGAGTTGGTCCGCGACAGTAAACAGCCCCGTAAATTCATCTTCGGTTTTGTAATCGGTGCTAATATCGACGGCAATAACGACATCAGCCCCCATGGCGCGAGCCACATCGACAGGCATGTTATTGACGACGCCGCCATCAACAAGCATATGGCCATTGAGCTTATAAGGAGGAAGCGCTCCTGGTACAGACATGCTAGCCATCATTGCATCAACAAGGTAACCATTGCCCAGTACGACTTCTTCTAGGGCAAGAATATCTGTCGCAACAGAACGATAGGGAATGGCAAGATCATCAAAAGAATCGAATCGCCCTAAGTTCCCTGTAGTCTCACGCAATACTCGCAACATGTTCTGGCCTTGCACCACACCCGTTGGTGCTCGTACCTCACCGAATCTTAAGCCGAGGTCGGTATTAATTTGATAGCGGTCTTCATACTCTTTGTCACGAACTCTACGTTGGCTACGGTCAACACGATCTCGATAACCGCTGCCCCAATCGACGGTGTAGATAAAACTCTCGATTTCATCAGCACTCATCCCCGTGGCATAAAGCCCACCCACATAGGCGCCCATACTGGTACCGGTCACAATATCCACAGGAATCTGCATTTCTTCCAATGCTTTTAAAACTCCAATGTGTGCCGCCCCTTTCGCTCCGCCACCAGCGAGCACAACCGCCACCTTTGGTCGAGGTTCCAAGTCATCCGTTTTTGTTAGAGAGTTGGCGAGGGAAACAGAAGGAGTGATCATCAAAAAGGTACTAACCCAAAGCGCAAAGTTGCGAACCGATGGGCTTGATAACAGCTTTTTGAACATTCACTTCTTCCTTTATTGAATATCTGATCAAGTAGGGCGTGCTAGCAGTACTGTACTAACACGCCCTAATATGTACTAAGAATTAATCAGATAAACAAGCTAATGTTGTTGATTTGGCGATGCTACCAATCAAATATGCTATTTAACCAGTTTGATTTCTTCTCACACTGTTGCTTTATCTGACCGGTTTTATCCCAAACCGGCAGTTTGTAATCACTACGGCAGTTCATTTCTAAACCTCCATCAGATGTAGGCTTGAACCCTAATGTGGTGATTTCTCTTGGCCATGGGAGCTCTAAACGCTCAGGAATACGCTGCTTCAAGTACTCTGCGTATACTCGTAATGCACCACTCGACCCCGTTAGATTCACGGGTTTATTATCGTCGCGGCCTAGCCAAATTGTCGTCACCTCACGACCATCAACACCGACAAACCAACTATCGCGGTTATCATTACTGGTACCCGTTTTTCCTGCCAATGCAGCCCAACCAAACTGGCTTTGTAAGAAGCGGCCAGTGCCTTGAGCAACCCCTTGTTTCATCGCGTAGGTCGTTAGCCATGCTGCTTGTTCATCCACGGCTCTTGATGAACGAGGCAAGGATTGATACAGCACATTACCTTCCATATCCATGACTGAGCGCAGAGCGGTCAGTTTTGCACGCTTACCTGAATTCGTCAGAGTCTGATACATCTGTGCGACTTCGAATGGCGTCAAAGAAAACGAACCCAAAAACATCGAAGGCACTGGGCGAATTTCGTCTTTGTTCACGCCCAAACGCTCTAAAGTATTGGAGACTTCAGGAATGCCAAGTGCCATACCTAAGCGCACGGTTGGTACGTTAAGTGATTTCGCTAAAGCAATGTAAAGTGGCACATCACCACGATATTTTCTATCGTAGTTGCGCGGCGTCCACACGTTACCTTTACTGCTCTTCAGACTTAACGGCGTGTCGTGTAGCGTCGTGCCTAGGTTGTATTTATCCGGTTGTTCTAGAGCCGTTAAGTAAATCGCTGGTTTCACTAAAGAACCAATCGGACGACTGGCATTGAGCGCGCGGTTAAAGCCTTCATAACCGACACGTTTACCACCAACCATCGCACGGATTTCACCACTATGGCGATCAACGGCCACAGCAGCGGCTTCTAACTCTTTACCACCCCGTTTAGCTAGTTCTGGGATCTTTTTCGCGATAGCTTGTTCCATTTTGCTTTGCGATACTGGGTCCAGAGACGTAAATACGCGCAGTCCGGTCTCTGCCTTAAATCGCTCCCCAACTTTTTCTTTTAATTCAATACTCAATTGTTGGAAATAAGCTGGCTGACGGCTCGCAATACGTGGCTTGCTTTGCGTATCGAGTGGACGACTTACAGCTTGTTCATACTGCTCTGAAGTCAACATGTTTTGCTGCATTAACAGGCGCAGAACGAGATCACGACGCTCTTTCGTTCTCTCAGGGTAACGAATTGGGTTGTAGTAAGACGGTCCTTTTACCATCCCAACTAACATCGCCAGCTGATCGATTCGCAACTCCTGGATTGGCTGCCCAAAATAGTAACGCGACGCCAAGCCAAACCCGTGGATCGCTTCACCTCCACTTTGACCTAGGTACACTTCGTTTAGGTAGGCTTCTAAGATACGATCTTTGCTGTAACGGTAATCCAAAATTAGCGCGATATACGCTTCTCGAACTTTACGCCACAGTGTTTTATCACGAGTCAAAAATAGGTTTTTTGCCAGTTGCTGAGTCAACGTACTACCGCCTTGAACAGTACGACCGGCCTTAATGTTCGCAACCAATGCACGTGCAATCGCGAGCGGTGACACCCCGTCATGTTGATAAAAATCCCGGTCTTCGGTCGCAAGCAGCGCATCCACTAAAATTTCAGGGAACTGATCACGACGTAAGAAAAGGCGCTGTTCATCACGGTCTTTCTCCAGCATGCCCAACATCTTCGGTTCTAGGCGCAAGTAACCAAGGTCTCCTCGAGATTCTAAAGACTGAATACGTTGCAAGCCAGAATCAGAAAAATGCAGCATAATGTGACGATCCGGCTCGGGACCATCGGCAAACTCGAATGGACGACGAATCAATTCAATCCGAGTGGAAGAAGAGGAATATTCGCCTGGGTAACGAGGTTGACTCACTTTACGGTAATTCAACACATCTAGCTCGTTGCGCAGTTCTTGGATGGTGATATTCTCACCAGGGCTTAGATTCAAGATACGGGCATAAACCACCGTTGGCAGCTCAAACAGCTGGCCTTCAAAGCGTTCTTTCACCACACTATCTAAGTAAATCCCAACAAACAGCAAAACAGCGGCAAGTGCAACGCCAGCTTTCCAGCTAAACGACCACAGAACTTTCAACCACGAACGTTTCTCGTTAGTCGGCTTTTTACTCGGCGTACGTCGAGTCTGTTTTGCGGCTCCTTTATTGGTTGTACTTTTCTTCGCTGGCGCTTTTTTCGCGCTAGGCTTCTTGCTGTCAGTCATTATTCAATTGTCTTTTTGTTTTCGTTGTTGCTACATGATTGGCAGGATCATCTGGCCAAACGTGTTTTGGGTAGCGCCCTTTCATCTCTTTTTGAACGTCTTTGTAGCTTCCGTTCCAGAAAGCCGCCAAGTCCGACGTTACTTGCAATGGACGTTGTGCCGGTGAAAGCAGTTCAAGCACCAAACGCTTGCGGCCAAGAGCCACCGTTGGGGAACCACTCTCCCCAAATACTTCTTGCATACGCACCGATAATATCGGCTCATGGCCATATTGGTAACGGATACGCTTCTTTGAACCTGTGGGCAGTTGGTAATGCTCAGGTAACCATTCATCCAGTTGTTGATTGAGTGGCCAACCTAATCGAGCATTAAGCGCTTCGACCAAGTTTATCTTGCTCAGGTCTTTAACCGAACTGACAGACGTCATGTATGGTTCTAACCACTCCCCTAATGAATCCAGCAAACTGACTTCATCAAACATTGGCCATGACTGCTCAGGTAACCATTCCACCGCACAACGAATCCGAGCTAACAAGCTCTCCGCTGCCGGTGTCCAGTTTAGACTCTGTAAGCCCTGGCGGCGGACATACGTGAGTAAAGCTTGTGTCATTTTTTCTTTGTCCGGGCTTGGCAACGGCTCGCGTTCAACGACCAGCAGACCGAGTTTTATTTGTCGCTCAGCTATTAGACGGCCTCTTTTTTCATCCCAGTCCACTACTTCTTCAGACGAAAATAGCGTATCAAAGGTCGTTCGCAATATATTGACATCCAATTCACATGCCGAATGAATTTGACTTGAATTAGAATGAGAACGCATTAAGTCAACGGCAACCAAATACTCACAGCCACCTAGCATGTCTTCCTGACGACATTCTGCACCATGACCATTAGCCAAAGTAAATCGCCCAAATTGATTTGTGCGCTGCTGTGCAATGCGATCTGGAAATGCCAAACTTAACACCAGCGGTAATGCATCTTCATCCACGCCTTTCAGGTCAAATACCGTATCCAATTTGTATGCCAGAGATTGAGCACGCTTGAACAACATCGACTTTTTTGGATGAGTACCAACAAGCCAACGATGCAAGCTATAAGAGATATTGGTAGCATTTCTCTCTGGCTCTTCAATCAGTGCGACCGCCGCCAAAGCAGCATTTAACATCTTATCACTGTAAGATTGCGCTTTAATTAGCATCGCAGCCGCACGAGGCTCAACGCCTAGTTCATGCGCCTGTTTTCCTTCGGACGTTAATTGCCCTTTTTCCGTCAGTAGTCCCAATGACACCAATAGCTGCTTCGCTTGTTCCAATGACGCATTAGCGGGAACATCAAGCCACTTTAGATCGTGGATATCACCCGTTCCCCAAAAGGCAAGCTCCATAACTAAACTAGCCAAATCGGAATGAAAAATTTCGGGTTGGGGAACCAGCGGTTGCTGCTTGAACTGGTTTTCAGAATAAAGACGAACACAAATGCCCTCTTCTATTCGTCCCGCTCGTCCTGCACGCTGAATCGCTGAAGACTGTGCAATGCATGTTTGCTCTAAGCGTGTTAAACCGTTTTTCAAATCAAAGCGGGCAATACGCTCTAACCCAGAATCAACGACGAGGCGAATGCCTTCAATCGTTAGTGAAGTTTCTGCAATGTTGGTCGCTAGAACGACTTTACGCTTACCTTGTTCTGCTGGCGTAATCGCTTTTTGTTGATCTGCAAAGCTCAGTTGACCATAAAGTGGGCATACGTCGATATCATCCGCTAAATGAGACAACCGCTCTTCAACTTGTTTTATGGCACCAACACCCGGTAGGAAAGCTAACAAAGATCCAGACTCTTTGTTCATAAGACTTTCTATTGTTTTTGCCATACTCGTAGGTAAATGCTCGTTCACACCTAACGGCTGGTAGCGCATTGCCACATCAAAGCTGCGCCCTTCAGATTCAATGTAACTGGCTTCCGGCAACAACGATTGTAATGCTTGTTGGTCAAGCGTTGCCGACATTACCACCAGCTTGAGATCGTCTCGCAATGCCTCTTGAACTTCTAAACTGAATGCCAAAGCGGTATCGGCATGAATGCTGCGTTCATGAAACTCATCAAAGATCAGTAGATCAACCCCATCCAGTTCTGGGTCAGTTTGAATCATCCGAGTCATGATCCCTTCGGTCACGATCTCCAGCTGCGTTGCAGAACTTACCTTTGCCTCGCCACGAACTCGATAACCCACGCGTTGACCAACTTGTTCTCCCAATTGCTCAGCAAGATAACGGGCAATGTTACGCGCCGCGAGTCGTCTTGGCTCAAGCATGATGATTTTTCCAGCAACCGAATGATTTAAGAGTAACTGCAAAGGGAAGTAAGTCGACTTACCGGAACCAGGCGCCGCTTTTAAGATCACTTGATGTTGATTTTTGACCGCCGTCAGCAACTCAGGCATCACGGCTTCAATCGGCAATTGTGACAAAGGAAATACCTTATGGTGTAATGGTGGCAACATTGTACATAAAAAATTTTTTGTCTAAATAAGCAAATGCATTTCACACCCGCTTTAGAGTCCGCCACTCTACTCAAACGTTATAAACGCTTTCTTGCCGATATCGAGCTCGATACTGGTGAAACCCGTACAATCCACTGCGCAAATACAGGTGCAATGACGGGTTGTGCAACGCCCGGAAACAAGGTTTGGTTTTCTACTTCCGACAACCCGAAACGAAAATACCCCAATAGTTGGGAGTTGAGTGAGACCGAACAAGGCCACCGTATTTGTATCAACACCGCGCGTGCCAATCAATTAGCCGTAGAGGCTATTGAAAATAATGTCATTTCAGAGCTTTGTGGTTATGACACACTTCAAACTGAGGTGAAATACGGCAATGAAAATAGCCGAATTGATATCTTGCTCAGCGCAGACGACAAGCCAAAGTGCTATATAGAAGTGAAAAGCGTCACTCTTCTTGATGAGACCGACTCTACTGGACAAGGATACTTCCCAGATGCGGTCACGACTCGGGGACAAAAACACCTGAGAGAGCTCACAGAAATGGCACAAAATGGAAGTAGAGCCATACTTTTATTCACTGTTTTACATTCAGGTATTGAAAAAGTATCCGCGGCGCACCATATAGACGCGAAATATTCACTATTACTCAAACAAGCACAAGACGCTGGAGTGGAAGTTCTCTGCTACAAAGCTGAACTGAGCGATACTGGAATGAAGCTGATTTCCGCTATTGATTTTATCAATTAAGAGAAAAAATGATGTCGTCTTCACATTGACGATAACTTTGCGATTCAGTATTTGCTTGCACCGCCTCTTTTTGCTATAGATACCCGCCTTAAATTGACTGCGTAGCAGTTGACTAGGTGTAAGTAGGAGATGCTGTATGCCAGAATCAAAGAAGAAAACGATAGGCATCCTAGCCATTGCCGGCGTGGAGCCATATCAGGAAAAACCTGGTGAAGAGTACATGTCACCAGAGCAGGTTGAACACTTTACGAAAATCTTAACAGCTTGGCGCGACCAGCTAAGAGCTGAAGTGGATCGTACTGTTCACCACATGCAGGACGAAGCAGCAAACTTCCCAGATCCAGTTGACCGCGCCTCTCAAGAGGAAGAGTTCAGCCTAGAACTGCGTAACCGTGACCGCGAACGCCGTTTGATCAAGAAGATTGAAAAGACTTTGGATAAAATCAAAGAAGACGATTTTGGCTTCTGTGAGTCTTGTGGCGTAGAGATTGGCGTTCGCCGTCTTGAAGCACGTCCAACCGCTGACCTTTGTATTGACTGTAAAACACTTGCAGAAATCAAAGAGAAGCAAATGCAAGGTTAATCACCCAGCATTATGATTGTTGAAGGGAGCTCAGGCTCCCTTTTTGTTTTGGCTATCTTCGCACCCTATTTGTTTACTAAATTCGAGATACACGCATGACACGCTATGTAGGTCGATTCGCCCCATCTCCTTCTGGTCCACTGCATTTTGGTTCACTGATTGCCGCTCTTGGCAGTTATTTTCAAGCGAAAGCACAAAACGGAGCTTGGTTAGTACGTATTGAGGACTTAGACCCACCAAGAGAAATGCCAGGTGCAGCGCAACTTATCCTAGAGGCACTCAAGGCCTATCAGCTGCATTGGGATGGAGAAGTGGTATACCAGAGCGAACGTCACGACCTTTACCAAGCTCAAATAAACAAATGGCTCGAAAATGGAGAAGCCTATTATTGCCAATGTACTCGTAAGCAAATTAAAGAGCATGGCGGTTTTTATCCTGGCACTTGCCGCGATAAAAACTTGAAAGACGGCGCGATTCGCCTAAAAATGACCAAGCCTGTCGCTTATTTCCTCGACCAAAAGCGGGGAACCATTACTATTCCAGAGCAACTCGTTAATGAAGATTTCATTATTAAACGTCGAGATGGATTATTTGCTTATAATCTTGCGGTAGTATTGGACGACATCGACCAAGGCGTCACAGAAGTCGTGCGAGGTGCAGACTTAATCGAGCCGACAGGGCGTCAAATTAGCCTGTACCAAATACTTGGTCAGCCAGAAGTTAGCTACTTGCATTTACCATTGGCGATGGACAACAACGGCAATAAATTGTCGAAACAAAATCACGCGACGGCTATTGATATAGATACACCAAAACCTACTTTATTGCGCGCCATGACATTTTTAGGTTTCGAGATACCTGAAACCGTAAGGGCGGCCAACATAGAAGATATTCTTCGTTGGGGCTGCGAAAACTGGCGGTTGGAACAGCTTCCAGCAGAGATCGAGATCACACCGTGATTCTCAAATGGCATTGTGTAGGCTATCATTAGCCGCAAATTAGGCCCTAGAGGCGTATAAAACTAACCAAAGCAAGATTGGATTAAACCCAGTTATTGCCAGATGCACATGAATACAAACGACTATACACCAAGCGAACCTGCCACAATTCCAGAGCTCGCTCTCAATGTAATAACTCGTGAAGAGCACAACATTTCGCGTAAGCAGATCAGTGATAATGCGCTGAAGGTACTGTACCGCCTAAATGGTGCTGGTTTCGATGCTTTTCTTGTGGGTGGCGGGGTTCGAGACTTACTGCTTGGACAAAAACCAAAAGATTTTGACATTGCGACCAACGCAACGCCGGAACAGATCAAACAGCTATTTCGTAACTGCCGTTTGATTGGTCGCCGCTTCCGCTTGGCTCATATTATGTTTGGCCGAGACATCATTGAGGTTGCGACATTCCGTGGTCACCACCAAGAGCAAAAGAATAAGAGCATTTCTCAGCAATCAAAAGAGGGTATGCTGCTGCGTGATAACGTCTACGGCACCATCGATGAAGATGCTGAGCGCCGTGATTTCACGATTAACTCGATGTACTACAACATCGCAGATTACTCGATTCACGACTACGCACGTGGTATTGAAGATTTAGAAGATCGCCTAATTCGACTGATTGGTGATCCAGAAACACGCTACCGTGAAGACCCTGTACGCATGCTGCGTGCGGTTCGTTTCGCGGTAAAACTAGACTTTGATATTGAAGAAGACACCGCAGCGCCAATCGAACACATGGCACCGTTGCTCGGTGACATTCCGTCAGCGCGTCTTTTTGAAGAGTCACTCAAATTATTGCAATCCGGTCATGGCTTAGAAACCTACCACCTACTGCGTGAGTACAACCTATTCCAGCAACTATTCCCGACGATTGCAGCGCACTTTACAGAAGATTACTCCTCTCACACTGAGCAGATGTTGGATCTTGTCCTAGATTCTACCGACATGCGCATCGAAGATGGGAAACGCATCAATCCAGCATTTATGTTTGCTGCAATGCTGTGGTACCCACTGTGTGCGAAAGCCGATGAACTGATGGAAGAGCGCAACTTAGGCCATTACGACGCCATTATGGAAGCGAGCAACATCATTCTTGACGAGCAAGTTCGCACAATTGCCATTCCAAGACGCCACACCGCAACCATTCGCGAGATTTGGCAGTTACAGCTTCGTCTTCCACGACGTAACGGTAAACGTGCATTCCGTCTTATGGAGCTCAATAAATTTAGAGCTGGCTTTGATTTTCTTGAAATGCGCGGTGAAATTGAAGGTGGTGACACTCAGAAGCTTGCCAAGTGGTGGGAAACTTTTCAAAATGCAGGCCGAGAAATGCGTCAAGCAATGGCTGCCGACTTAGACGGTCAATCACCGAAAACAGGCCAGCGCCGCCGTAAAACTTATCGCAAGAAAAAGAGTAAGCCCAAATCATGATTACAGCGTACATTGCGGTAGGCAGTAACTTGGCTGATCCTGTCAGCCAAGCGAAGCAAGCGATTGAAGCATTAAAAACGCTGCCTAAATCAGAGTTTGTTCAAGCTTCTTCGCTATACAGCAGCACGCCAATGGGGCCACAAAACCAACCGGATTACATCAATGCGGTTGTGTCTATTAACACCAGTTTGACGCCTATTGAATTGCTCAATTGCACACAAGCTATAGAGCAAGAACAAGGGCGTGTCCGTAAAGACGAACGCTGGGGACCAAGAACCTTGGACCTCGACATTGTGCTTTATGGCAATGAGGTGATTAATTCCGAGAGGCTGATCGTTCCTCATTATGGAATGAAAGAGCGTGAATTCGTACTCTACCCTCTTGCGGAAATTGCACCAAGTTTACAACTCCCTGATGGGACCGAGGTCTCTAAACTACTGGAACAAGTAGATAGAAACGGCCTCAGTATCTGGCAGTCATAGCCAACTCCTAGTAAGGATAAAACCATGAAAAAAATGACCATCAACGACCTAATCAAGTGGAAGCAAGAAGGTCGTAAATTTGCTACTTCAACCGCTTATGATGCGAGCTTTGCCCAACTGTTTGAAAGCCAAGAAATGCCAGTACTTCTTGTCGGTGATTCTCTAGGTATGGTTTTGCAAGGTCACAACGATACTCTGCCAGTAACGGTCGATGATATCGCTTACCATACTCGTTGCGTACGCGCTGGTAGCCCAAATTGTTTGTTGATGGCAGACATGCCATTCATGAGCTACACCACGCCAGAGCAAGCTTGCGAAAATGCGGCTAAACTGATGCGTGCTGGTGCCAATATGGTAAAAATTGAAGGTGGTGACTGGCTTGTCGACACGGTGAAAATGCTCACTGAACGATCAGTTCCAGTTTGTGCTCATCTTGGTTTAACTCCTCAAGCTGTTAATATTTTTGGTGGTTACAAAATCCAAGGTCGCGATCAAGAAAAAGCAGACCGCATGGTAAAAGACGCATTAGCGCTGCAAGAAGCAGGCGCTCAAATCGTCTTACTAGAATGCGTACCAGCTGAGCTTGCTGAACGTATTACGCAAGTGCTTGACGTTCCTGTTATCGGTATTGGTGCAGGTAACGTAACAGATGGTCAAATTCTCGTAATGCATGATATGTTTGGTATTTCTGCCAACTACATGCCGAAATTCTCCAAAAACTTTCTTGCTGAAACAGGTGATATGCGCAAAGCCGTTACTAAATACATTGAAGATGTAGCCAACGGTGTATTCCCAGACGACGCTCATACCATTGCCTAGAGGATAAATGCATGCAAACTTTTGCGGAAATCTCAGCAGTTCGTGAACACCTTAAAACCTTTAAACGTGAAGGTCGTAAAGTGGCGTTTGTCCCTACCATGGGCAACCTTCACGAAGGCCACTTAACTTTAGTGCGTAAAGCACGCGAATACGCTGATATCGTTGTCGTAAGCATTTTTGTTAATCCGATGCAGTTTGATCGTGCTGACGATTTAAATAATTACCCACGCACGCTAGAGGAAGACTTAAGCAAGTTAACCTCTGAAGGGGTCGATGTGGTATTTACGCCAACACCAGAAGTTATCTACCCAGAAGGCCTGGATAAGCAAACCTTCGTCGATGTCCCTGGCCTATCAACAATTCTCGAAGGCGCGTCTCGACCAGGTCATTTCCGTGGCGTGACGACGATTGTGAATAAGCTGTTTAACATCGTACAACCGGATGTCGCGTGCTTCGGCGAGAAGGACTTCCAACAACTTGCTGTTATCCGCAAGATGGTTGATGACCTAGCAATGGACATTGAAATCATCGGTGTACCAACCGTACGTGAAATGGACGGTTTAGCAATGAGTTCACGCAATGGCTTGCTTACGCTGGACGAGCGTCAACGTGCGCCTGTACTTGCTCGTACAATGCGTTGGATCAGCAGTGCCATTCGCGGTGGCCGCGATGACTACGCATCGATCATCGAAGATGCAAGCGACCAACTTCGAGCTGCAGGTCTGCACCCTGATGAGATCTTCATTCGTGATGCTCGTACATTACAAGTGATCACACCAGAAACGACACAAGCTGTCATTCTGATGTCTGCGTTCCTAGGCAAAGCTCGTCTTATCGATAACCAAACGGTAGATATGGTTGTCGAAGCGAAGGAAGAAGCTGAATCTAACAATACAAACTCAGAGAGCGCAGAGTGAGCTCTGAGTCATAAAAGTAAAAAGGTCGACTCTTAGTCGACCTTTTTTATACTCTACGTATAGACGCAATCTAACCCTTCAGGGCGAGTTTTAAACCGTTTGTGCAGCCACATCCACGCTGGAATATCACGTTTTATCATTTTCTCAAGCTCTTGATTCAAGATGCTTGCCGCTTTAACCGCATTACGTCTCTCGAAACGCTCGCTAATGTCTTTTCCAATGTACAGCGTGTAATGGTGATTTTTACTCACTGTAACGCCAGATATAACCGCACACTTTGTTGCATCAATGAGAACACTAGACCCGACGGTACTCGCCGCTTGTTCAACAGCAAAAAACGGCGCAAAAACAGAATGGCTAACGCCATAATCATGGTCGGGCAAATACCAAAGTCGATGACCATTCTTCAGAACTTTGAGCATTGATTTCACGTCTTTTCGATCAATCATTTGATGTCCAAAACGAGTTCGACCTCGATGTTGAATAAACTCATAAGCAGAATTCGAATTTGGGCGATAAACGCCATAACCTTGGGCAAACTGGCTAAAAATACGAGCGGTTATCTCCAAGTTTAAATGGTGACTGCACACCACCAACACACCACGTCCATTATTTTCCTCAGCGAGTAAACGATCTTTTCCAACAATAGAGGTTATCCGACGTATCCGCCAATCTGGCCAAAACCAAGCGATACCGGTTTCGATGATCGCCATTCCAGTATATTGAAAGTTTTTTCGTACTACGTCCTTACATTGCCAATCCGTAAAATCAGGGAAACACAGCTGGAGATTACGCAGAGCGATCTTGTGTCGGCGCTTCATTACATGCATCGCAATACAGCCGATGCTTCTACCTAAGATTCGCAATACTACGTATGGCAGTACATTAACAAGAATCGCTAAAGATCCAAATGCCAGCCATACAGACCAATATTGGGGCTTAAGTAACTGATAGGAGAAAGGCGGCGGCGGGACAATATTCATAGGATCACTCATTTATTACAAATGATTGAAACCTACCATGATAAAAACCGAAAAATTGTATGGGTATGTATTGTTATGCACGCGAAAGAGCAGCGTGAATCGCCGCTCTTTGCTTTATGAGAATGGCTTAGCTTCTTAGCCCAATCCCTTTGGTTACTAGATAATGCGCAATGGCATACAGTGCTACAACAAACACTGCAAGTACACTAAATGAAGTGACAATGCCCACATCCGAGACACCTAAAAAGCCGTAGCGGAACGCATTCACCATGTAGACGATTGGGTTGATCTTAGAAACGCCTTGCCAAAATTCAGGCAGCAGACTGATCGAATAAAAGACTCCTCCCAAGTAAGTTAAAGGAGTCAATACAAACGTAGGGATGATCGAAATATCATCAAACGTTTTTGCGTAAACCGCGTTGATCAAGCCACCGAGAGCAAATACAACCGACGTCATGAAGACAGTCGCGACAATAATGCCCCAGTGCTCCACTTGCAAATCAACGAACAAAAGTGACACACAAGTAACAATTGCACCGACCAACAAACCTCGAGTCACGCCGCCCATCACATAGCCAGCAATAATCACATAGTTTGGTACCGGTGCCACCAACAGTTCTTCAATGTTCTTCTGTAGCTTTGCACTAAAGAATGACGACGCCACGTTCGAGTATGAGTTGGTGATCACCGACATCATGATCAAACCTGGAACAATGTACTCCATGTAACTAAAGCCGCTCATCTCACCAATTCGAGAGCCAATAAGATTGCCGAAAATGATGAAGTACAACGTCATCGTAATGGCTGGCGGCACTAAGGTTTGCACCCAAATACGTGTAAAACGAGTGACTTCTTTGCTCAGCAAGCTGCGAAATGCCGTCCAATATAAACCGTACATTTAATTACTCCCCTCTCTTACAATGCTGACAAACAACTCTTCAAGTCGGTTGGCTTTGTTACGCATTGAGAGAACTTTAATGCCATGCTCTGTTAACTGACTGAATACCGAATTCAATCCTTGGCTTTTATCTAGTTCTATCTCTAAAGAGCCATCAACAATACTTTGTCGATTAACACCTTCAAGCTCAGGCACCTCGACTTCTGACTCAATATCCAAGATAAATGTCTCGACGCTTAGCTTACCTAGTAACGCCTTCATGGTGGTATTTTCAATCAGCTCACCACGATTAATAATGCCGATATTTCGACACAGCATCTCCGCTTCTTCTAGGTAGTGTGTCGTTAAAATAATCGTAATTCCTTGCTCTTGGTTGATCTCTTTCAGAAACCCCCACATTGAGCGGCGTAGTTCAATATCCACTCCAGCCGTTGGTTCATCTAAAATGAGTAATTGCGGCTCGTGCATCAAAGCTCTTGCGATCATTAAACGACGCTTCATCCCTCCGGATAGGTTACGAGCACGCTCTTGGCGTTTTTCCCATAAATCCAATTTTTTCAGGTATTTTTCTGCTCTTTCTTTGGCTAATACTTTAGACACACCGTAATAGCCAGCTTGCTGCATCACAATTTGCTCAACGGTTTCAAACTGGTTGAAGTTGAACTCTTGTGGCACCAAGCCTAAATTCTGCTTGGCCAATTCGAGGTCGGTATCAATGTCATAACCGAAAACTTTCGTCGTTCCGGAGGTTTTATTCACTAAGGAGGAAATGATGCCAATCGTGGTCGATTTTCCTGCACCATTGGGACCCAGAAGCGCGTAGAAGTCACCCTTTTTCACTTGGAGACTTATACCTTTTAACGCCTCAAAGCCACCTGCATACGTCTTGCGCAGTTGTTCAATTTCTAATGCGTACATAAGGTCTTGATTGCCGTTTGTTTGTGATTACTAATACCGACTCATATTTAGCAGCGGTTTACTACAAAATCGCCTTGGGTATCGTATTGGAGGTCCATCAGTTTATCGTTGAATAACGATGATTACAAATAAACCTTTCGATAATATTGGAAATATAACCCTTACCTCGTAAAGGTTATCTCTGAGTAAGACAAAATAGAGCATAAAAAAACGCAACAGGACACTGTTGCGTTTTTAACTGTCAGAATGATTACGCCGTTATGCGCTGATACTGGTCTGCCTCAACATGTGCCACCGCCGCATTCAATGCTTCGTAACGGAATTGGTACATATTTTCATCCGGGACAAGGTCAATCACATGGAATTTCTCTAGCTGTTCTCGTGTTCGCTCATTCGGGCATAATAAATACACGGCACAATTGGCATCGAGAGCATCCTTAATCGCATTCTCTAACGCCAAACCGACGGTCACATCAATCATTGGTACATCCGTAAGATCGAGAATCATCACGTCATAGTCCGAAATACTAGAGTGCTGACGTGAAATGGCTTTAGAAACACTAAAGATCATCGGACCGGAAAGATAAAAGAACAGCACTTTACCATTAGCACGATCCAACAAACCACGCTCGCTGTCAGTCAGCGGCACATCATCTTCATCCGCGTCGCTGATCGCTTTTACTTGTCGCGCCTGCTCTCGGCTCAAACGCTCGATGATGATAATGTTCGAGATAAAGACGCCTAAACCCACCGCAACGATAAGATCAACGAAGACTGTAAGCAACATAACGCCATACATCACCGCCATTCCGGAAAAGCTTACCTTATGTGCCCTCTGAATAAAGCTCCAGTCTAGGATGTTAAAGCCAACATACACCGCAATGCCTGCTAACACAGCCATCGGGATTGGCTCTGTTAACCCGCCAGCAACCAGTACAACCAACGCCAACATTAGTGCACGAATCACACCAGATAATGGCGAACGAGCCCCTACTTGGATATTCGTTACCGTTCCCATAGTAGCTCCCGCCCCCGGCAGCGCACCAAACAAGCCAGAGATCATGTTAGCTAACCCTTGACCTCGCAGCTCTTTATCTGAGTCGTGTTCTTTACGAGTTAATGAGTCACCGATAACCGCCGTTAACAAAGTATCAATACAACCTAACGTGCCGAGCACTAATGCATCAATGACCATCTCGACAAACATATCTGTGTCAATATATGGTGCGACGAGAGAAGGTAACCCAGCAGGAATTTCACCGATACGACGAATATCTTCTGTATCAAAGAAAATCACAGACAATAAAGTTACCGCGACCAATGCCACGAGCTGTGCAGGAACGTATTTACGATATTGCTTAGGGAAGAAAAAAAGAATCCCCAAAGTCAGTAGTCCCAAAAACAACTCACTGAACTTAAGGTTAGAAATGGTCTCCGGCAAAGCAGATAACGTTCCGAGTACTCCCCCTGAAGGCGCGGCATGCCCCATCAAAGGCGATAACTGCAGAATGATAAGAATCACACCTATGCCAGACATAAACCCGGAAATAACGCTGTAAGGCATCAAGGTAACGTATTTACCCAGTTTTAACGTCCCCAATAGGATTTGGAACGCTCCAGCCATCATGACAACTGTGAAAGTCATAGCCATGCCCGTTTCTGGGTATTTCGCCATCATACTGGTTAATACTGCGGTCATGATTACCGTCATTGGCCCTGTCGGTTCTGATATTAACGTATTAGAACCACCAAATAACGAGGCAAACAAACCGACCATTATTGCCCCCCAAAGGCCGGCCTCAGCCCCGGCTCCGGATGCAACACCAAACGCTAACGCCAGAGGGAGAGAGATAATCGCCGTGGTTACCCCGCCAAACACATCCCCTTTGAAATTGATATCTTCAAAACGACTACCGAACACTGCTGATTTTCCCTGCATTCAATTTTAAAAAGTAAAATATCACTACTTTAACGAGCTAGGCGAAAATTTAAACCATAAATAGATTAAGGCTAAATTCACACCACAAATAGTTTCACCAGATTTTACTTTTTTCTTAATGAAAACTAGTCAGATGAGTCCTATCTGACGAATATTTAACGAGATCGAAATTGTAACATTGTGTATAGTTACAACACTGATCGCTTGCATGTGCACACAAACAGCGGCAGCGATTTTGTCTTTTAAGGGAAGTAGTTTGCAAAATGCCGGAAATAAAACAGTTATTTGAAAACAATTCGAAATGGTCTCAAGAGATCAAATCTGATCGACCTGAATACTTCGCAAAACTCGCAGAGGGTCAAAAGCCTGATTTTCTTTGGATTGGCTGCTCTGATAGCCGCGTTCCTGCCGAGCGACTAACCGGACTATACTCAGGTGAACTCTTTGTTCATCGGAATGTTGCAAACCAAGTTATCCATACTGATCTCAACTGTCTATCTGTCGTCCAGTACGCCGTAGACGTGCTTAAGGTTAAACACATCATTGTCTGTGGACACTATGGATGTGGTGGCGTAAACGCAGCCATTGATAACCCTAAGCTAGGTCTTATTAATAATTGGCTGTTACATATCAGAGATATCTATTTCAAACACCGCACTTACCTAGATCAAATGCCGCAACAAGATCGAGCGGATAAACTAGGCGAGCTTAATGTTGCAGAGCAAGTGTACAACTTGGGTAACTCAACCATCCTGCAAAACGCTTGGGAGCGTGGGCAAGATGTTGAAATTCATGGTGTGGTATACGGAATTGAAGATGGTCGCTTAGAGTACTTAGGCATTCGTTCTAACTCTAAGGAAACCGTAGAAGCGTCTTACCAGAAAGCTCTTTCGACGATTCTAAATACAGACAACAAGCTGCTTTGTCGCTAAGTCATATCTAAAAGTTGAACAAAAAACGCCCATCTTAGATGGGCGTTTTTTTATATTTTTAATGCTGAACTCGATGATTATTCTTGAGGTACAACTTTACCGATGTATGGTAAGTGGCGGTATTTCTGCGCGTAATCAATACCCACCCCAACGACAAATTCATCTGGGATTTCGAAACCAATCCAATCCACAGGAACATTCACTTCACGACGAGATGGCTTATCTAGGAGCGTACAAATAGCGATAGACTTCGGCTCACGTAGCGAAAGAATCTCACGGATTTTATTTAGTGTGTTACCAGTGTCAATGATGTCTTCAACAAGCAGAATGTCTTTACCTTTGATGTCATCATCCAAATCTTTCAAGATACGAACGTCACGTGAGCTTTCCATCGTATTGCCGTAGCTTGACGCAGTCATAAAATCAACTTGGTGAGTCAGTTCGATAGCACGTGCCAAGTCTGCCATAAATACAAATGAGCCACGCAATAAGCCTACCAACACAAGATCTTCACTACCTTGATAACGCTCTGTAATTTGTTTGCCTAATTCACGAACTCGCTCCTGAACTTCTTGCTCAGAAATCATGACTTCTATTGTATGTTTCATACTGTGCTCAATCTAAATTTGTGGGTTGAGGTAAGTCGCACGCAAACGATCACCTAATCTTACGGCGTGTAGTGTATCACCACGTTCATTGGGTTGAAAGTCGCATCCTGTTGCCAAAAAATCTTGGAAGAAGGTCTTAGTTTTATAAAGTTCATAGCTAAATTTATCAATAATAATGACATTACTGTATATAAATTGTTCTACAGATGTTGACCTTGTGCATATGCACCATTACACTCATCACTGCTTTAAGCAACTATTAAAATAATCAATTAGGGGGTTACCCCCAATATCAACTCAAATGGCAAGGAAAATGGATATGGACTCAATTGCAAAGAGACCTAGAACTAGGCTTTCTCCAATTAAGCGTAAGCAACAGTTAATGGAAATCGCATTGGAAGTATTTGCGCGCCGCGGCATCGGTCGTGGTGGTCACGCAGATATCGCAGAAATTGCTCAAGTTTCTGTGGCGACTGTTTTTAACTACTTCCCTACACGCGAAGACTTGGTGGATGAAGTTCTCAATCACGTCGTACGTCAATTCTCAAACTTCCTATCTGATAACATAGACCTAGACTTACACGCACGTGAAAACATCGCCAATATTACTAATGCGATGATCGAGCTTGTCAGCCAAGACTGCCACTGGCTAAAAGTATGGTTCGAGTGGAGTGCTTCAACACGTGACGAAGTATGGCCATTGTTTGTTTCAACTAACCGCACTAACCAGCTGCTAGTACAAAACATGTTCATTAAAGCAATTGAACGCGGTGAGGTGTGTGACCAGCACGATTCAGAACACTTGGCAAACCTGTTCCACGGTATTTGTTACTCACTGTTTGTCCAAGCGAACCGCGCTAAAGGTGAAGCGGAACTGAAACATCTAGTGAATTCATACTTAGATATGCTTTGCATTTACAACCGTGAACACTAAAGCTTAACTCGTGATATATGTCAGCCCACCGTTTGGTGGGCTTTTTATTGTCTGCTAAGCACACATTTATATTCCTATATGACAAGCATAAAAAAACCGCTGCAATGCAGCGGCTTCTATCATTCAGTCAGAAAAAGCTTACTTCTTCTTAACTGCTTTTTTGTTTGGCAGGTCAGTGATTGAACCTTCAAATACTTCAGCAGCTAGACCTACAGACTCGTGTAGAGTTGGGTGAGCGTGGATAGTCAGAGCGATATCTTCTGCATCACAGCCCATCTCAATTGCAAGGCCGATTTCACCAAGTAGTTCACCACCGTTAGTACCAACGATAGCACCACCGATTACGCGGTGAGTTTCTTTGTCGAAGATTAGCTTAGTCATACCGTCTGCACAGTCAGATGCGATTGCACGACCTGATGCTGCCCATGGGAATGTTGCTACTTCGTACTTGATGCCTTCTTCTTTCGCTTCTTTTTCAGTCTTACCAACCCAAGCTACTTCTGGCTCAGTGTACGCAATTGAAGGGATAACTTTAGGGTCGAAGTAGTGCTTCTTACCAGAGATAACTTCAGCAGCTACGTGACCTTCATGCACACCTTTGTGAGCAAGCATTGGTTGACCAACGATATCACCGATCGCGAAGATGTGAGGAACGTTAGTACGCATTTGCTTATCAACGTTGATGAAGCCGCGCTCGTCAATTTCTAGACCCGCTTTTTCACCGTCGATTAGCTTACCATTTGGTACACGACCGATAGCAACTAGAACCGCATCGTAACGCTCAGCTTCAGCTGGCGCTTTCTTGCCTTCCATTGAAACGTAGATACCGTCGTCTTTTGCTTCAACTGCTGTTACTTTCGTTTCTAGCATTAGCTTGAACTTGTCTTTGATACGCTTAGTAAATACTTTCACGATATCTTTGTCTGCTGCAGGAATTACCTGGTCAAACATTTCAACAACTTCAACTTTAGAACCTAGAGAGTGGTAAACCGTACCCATTTCTAGACCGATGATACCACCGCCCATGATAAGCAGTTTTTCTGGCACTTCTTTTAGTTCAAGAGCGTCAGTAGAGTCCCAAATACGTGGGTCTTCATGCGGGATAAATGGCAGTTTGATTGGACGAGAACCAGCCGCAACGATTGCGTTGTCAAAGTTAACAACTGTTGGCTCACCTTCGCCTTCTACAAGGATAGAGTTAGGGCCAGTGAACTTACCGTAACCGTTAACTACTGTTACGTTACGCATCTTAGCCATACCGCTTAGGCCGCCAGTTAGTTGGTTAACAACTTTTTCTTTCCAGATGCGGATTTTGCTGATGTCTGTTTGAGGCTCACCGAACACAACGCCGTGGTCAGCCATCGCTTTCGCTTCTTCAATTACTTTAGAAACGTGAAGCAGTGCTTTAGATGGGATACAACCCACGTTCAGACATACACCGCCAAGCGTGCTGTAACGTTCAACTAGTACAGTTTCAAGACCTAAGTCCGCACAACGGAATGCAGCGGAGTAACCAGCAGGACCAGAACCAAGTACAACAACTTGGGCTTTAATTTCTTTGCTCATTTTGACCTCTTGTAGTCATTATCCCTAACAGGCTGAGTGGGTATCGATTTTTTATGTTTAAGAGAGATTTGTTTTAAACAGTTATTTTCAGACCGCTAACAGTTTACAGAGATGTTAATGGTGTGAAAAGTAAATCAATTTAGCCTGTGAGCTAGACAACAATTCGATTGTGAAAACCCTGAACGAAGCAAGGCTGATAACCAAATTGTCGGTAATTATGATTAGCAGAGGCGGCTAAGTTGCCGCCTCTCATTCATCTAATTTCTATTACAGAACTAGACGACGAATGTCAGATAGACATGAGTTTAGGTAAGTGATGAAGCGCGCACCTTCAGCACCATCGATCACACGGTGGTCGTATGATAGAGACAGTGGAAGTTGTAGACGCGGTTCGAACTCTTTACCGTTCCATACCGGTTTCATTTCTGACTTAGACACACCTAGGATACCAACTTCTGGTGCGTTTACGATTGGAGTAAACGCTGTACCGCCGATACCGCCTAGGCTAGAGATAGTGAAACAGCCACCTTGCATGTCAGCCGCAGTTAGCTTACCAGCACGTGCTTTCTTAGAAACCGCCATTAGCTCTTCAGATAGCTCGTAGATGCCTTTCTTGTTCACGTCTTTAAATACAGGAACAACTAGACCGTTTGGTGTATCTACCGCGATACCAACATTCACGTATTTCTTCAGAATTAGGCTCTCACCGTCTTCTGATAGAGAAGAGTTGAACGCTGGGAACGCTTCAAGCGCTTTAGCTACCGCTTTCATGATGAACACAAGTGGTGTGATCTTCATGCCAGTGTCTTTCTTCGCTTCAATCGCGTTTTGCTCTTTACGGAATGCTTCAAGAGCCGTGATGTCTGCGTTATCCCACTGTGTAACGTGCGGGATCATTACCCAGTTACGGTGTAGGTTTGCGCCAGAGATCTTCTTAATGCGAGATAGCGGTTGAACTTCTGTCTCACCAAACTTGCTGAAGTCCACTTTTGGCCATGGTAGTAGACCAAGAGCCGCGCCGTCGCCTTTGCCAGATGCTGCTGCACCTGCGCCAGACTCAAGACGCTTAAGTGCATCTTTCACGTAAGCTTGAACGTCTTCTTTTAGGATACGGCTCTTACGACCAGAACCTTTAACCTTAGAAAGATTAACGCCAAATTCACGCGCTAGACGACGAACAACTGGAGACGCGTGAGCGTACTCATCGTTTTCTTTGAAATCGCCAGTCGCTGCTGGAGCTGCTGCCGCTGGAGCTTCTGCTTTAGGAGCTGGAGCTGCAGGTGCTGCCGCTTGAGCTGGAGCTGCTGCAGGAGCAGGTGCTGCGCCCGCCACTTCGAATACCATGATTAGTGAGCCAGTAGACACTTTGTCGCCAGCTGCAATCTTGATTTCTTTAACTGTGCCAGCGAATGGTGCAGGAACTTCCATAGAAGCTTTGTCACCTTCAACAGTGATTAGAGATTGCTCTTCTTCCACTGTGTCGCCAACCGCAACCATGATCTCAGTAACTTCAACTTCGTCGCCGCCGATATCTGGAACGTTCACTTCTTTTGCCGCAGACGCTGCTGGAGCTGCTGCCGCAGGAGCTTCAGCTGCCGCTGGTGCTGCTGGAGCGCCTGAACCTGCTGTTTCGAATACCATGATAAGTGAGCCAGTCGATACTTTATCGCCTGCTGCAACTTTGATCTCTTTTAGAGTACCTGCGAATGGCGCTGGAACTTCCATAGAAGCTTTGTCGCCTTCAACAGTTAGAAGAGATTGCTCTTCTTCGATGCTGTCGCCAACGGCAACCATGATTTCAGTAACTTCTACTTCATCACCACCGATGTCTGGTACGTGAACTTCTTTTAGTTCTGCCGCTGCTGCTGGAGCTGGAGCTGCTGCTGGAGCTGCTTCTGCCGCAGGAGCAGGTGCAGCGTCAGCTGCACCCTCGGCTTCGAAAATCATGATTAGAGAACCAGTAGAAACCTTGTCGCCTTCTGCAACTTTGATTTCTTTAACGATACCCGCTTGAGAAGCAGGAACTTCCATAGAAGCTTTATCGCCTTCAACTGTGATCAGAGATTGCTCTTCTTCAACCTTGTCGCCAACGCTTACAAGAATCTCAGTAACTTCAACCTCATCCGCACCGATGTCTGGTACATTAATTTCGATTGCCATTTCTTATCTACCTTCTTAATTAAGCGTATAGCGGGTTTGTTTTCTCTGTGTCGATGTCGAATTTCTTAATTGCTTCTGCAACTACAGATTTCTCAACTTCGCCACGTTTCGCTAGTTCAGTTAGCGCTGCTACTACTACGTAACCTGCGTTCACTTCGAAGTGACGACGTAGGTTTTCACGGCTGTCTGAACGACCGAAGCCATCAGTACCAAGAACTTTGAAAGACTCAGCAGGAATGTATGCACGAACCTGCTCTGCGTAGTTCTTCATGTAGTCAGTTGCTGCGATAGCAGGTTCAGTACCCATTACTGTTTGGATGTAAGGTACTTTCGCTTCCGCTTCTGGGTGAAGCATGTTGAAACGCTCTGCATCTTGGCCATCGCGAGTTAGTTCGTTGAATGACGTTACAGAGTAAACATCAGAAGCAACACCGTAATCTTCGCTTAGGATTTGAGCTGCTTTACGTACTTCATTCATGATAGTACCAGAGCTCATTAGCTGAACTTTCGCTTTGTCGCCCGTGTAAGTTTCTAGCTTGTAGATACCTTTACGGATGCCTTCTTCAGCGCCTTCTGGCATTGCTGGCATTGCGTAGTTTTCGTTCATTAGCGTTAGGTAGTAGAACACGTTTTCTTGTTCTGGACCGTACATACGACGGATACCGTCTTGCATGATTACTGCTACTTCGTACGCGAATGTTGGGTCGTAAGAAATACAGTTAGGAACCGTACCCGCCAAAATGTGCGAGTGGCCGTCTTCGTGCTGTAGACCTTCACCGTTCAACGTTGTACGACCCGCAGTTGCACCTAGTAGGAAACCACGTGCTTGTTGGTCACCAGCCATCCACGCCATGTCGCCAACACGTTGGAAGCCGAACATTGAGTAGTAGATGTAGAACGGGATCATTGGTAGGTCGTTTGTCGAGTATGAAGTCGCAGCAGCAACCCATGAAGACATAGCACCTAGCTCGTTGATACCTTCTTGTAGAACCTGACCTGAAGTCGCTTCTTTGTAGTAAGAAACAACGCCACGGTCTTCTGGTGTGTAAGTTTGACCGTGCGGGTTGTAGATACCGATTTGACGGAACAGACCTTCCATACCGAATGTACGTGCTTCGTCAGCAATGATAGGAACGATGTTCTTACCAATGTTCTTGTTCTTAAGTAGAACGTTTAGTGCACGTACGAATGCCATAGTAGAAGAGATATCACGCTTCTGTTCTTCTAGTAGTGGCTTGAATTCTTCTAGCTCAGGAACGATGAATTCTTGAGTGAATTTTGGTAGACGCTGTGGCGTGTAGCCGTGTAGCGCTTTACGACGAGCGTGTAGGTATTCGTACTCTTTTGAACCTTCTTCAAGTTTCAGGTACGGAAGTTCTTTCACTGCTTCGTCAGTTAGGATGTCTTGAAGACCTAGACGGTCACGTAGGTGTAGTACGTGAGTCATGTCCATCTTCTTAACTTGGTGCGCGATGTTCTTACCTTCAGCCGCTTCACCCATGCCGTAACCTTTAACAGTCTTAGCTAGGATTACTGTTGGACGACCTTTAGTTTCTGCCGCGTTTTTGTATGCCGCGTATAGCTTAGAAGACTCGTGACCACCACGCTTAAGTGCGAAGATTTCGTCATCAGTCATGTCAGCAACAAGTGCAGCTGTCTCTGGGTACTTACCAAAGAAGTGCTCACGTACGTACGCGCCATCTTTTGATTTGAATGTTTGGTAGTCGCCGTCGATCGTTTCATTCATAAGCTGTAGAAGCTTACCAGTCGTATCTTTAGCTAGTAGTGAATCCCAGTTGTTACCCCAGATTACCTTCACTACGTTCCAACCAGCACCTTTGAACAGACCTTCAAGTTCTTGAATGATCTTACCGTTACCCATTACAGGGCCATCTAGACGCTGTAGGTTACAGTTGATTAGGAAGCATAGGTTGTCTAGTTTCTCACGCGCAGCGAAAGAGATAGCACCACGTGATTCTGGCTCATCCATCTCACCGTCACCTAGGAACGCGTAAACGCGCTGCTCTGAAGTATCTTTAAGACCACGGCCTTCTAGGTACTTAAGGAAACGAGCTTGGTAGATAGAAGCGATTGGACCTAGGCCCATCGATACTGTCGGGAACTGCCAGAATTCAGGCATCAGTTTAGGGTGAGGGTATGAAGGAATACCTTTGCCGTCTACTTCTTGACGGAAGTTGTCTAGCTGCTCTTCAGTTAGACGACCTTCAACGAATGCACGTGAGTAGATACCTGGTGAAATGTGACCTTGGTAGTAAACTAGGTCGCCACCATCCTTCTCGTTTGGTGCACGGAAGAAGTGGTTGAAACATGTCTCGTAGAACGCAGCAGAAGACTGGAAAGACGCCATGTGGCCGCCTAGCTCTAGGTCTTTCTTAGATGCACGTAGAACGATCATGATAGCGTTCCAACGAATAATTGAGCGAATACGACGCTCAAGTGTTGTGTCACCTGGGTATGCTGGTTCTTGGTCTGCAGGAATCGTGTTGATGTAGTTAGTTGTGATACCTGTTGGCATATCAACACCGTCTAGACGTGCTTTATCTAGAACTTGCTCTAATAGGAATTGAGCACGCTCTAGACCTTCTTCACGTACAACTGACTCAAGCGCTTGTAGCCATTCTTGAGTTTCCAGTGCATCTACGTCATGCTTCATATCAGACATGGCGATCTATCCTTCTGTTGGTTGGATCTACTTATTTAAGTAACGCTCTTACGAGTCGTTACCCTGCTGAATTCGACGTAGAGAACGCTCTCGTCGAGACTCTTCTCGAGTCAAATCCAACAATGTTTCTTCGATGTAAGCCAAGTGCGAGTGGGACATTTCTCGCGCCTTTTCAGGCTGACCAGAAACAATCGCATCCACGATATTGGCTCGGTGTTTACTGACTTTCTCGACCGCTTCTGGGCGGCGACGTAGTAATTTAAAATTTTGTAGAATATTTTGCTCAAGCAAAGGTGCTAAGCTTCGAACAATGTGCAACAAAACCACGTTGTGCGCGGCTTCTGTCAAAGCGATCAAAAATTGCATCACTTCCGCAGATTCAGCTTCGATATCGTTGTTTGCTTGCTCTTGGCTAATGCGCTCAAGGCAACCTTGAATACGCGCAAAATCTTCTTCGGTACCACGTAAAGCTGCAAAGTAGGCTGAAATTCCTTCCATCGCATGACGAGACTCAAGCACATCAAGCTGGGTTTCAGAATGACTAGACAACAAATTCAACAAGGGATCTGAAAAGCTCTTCCAGATATTCTCACTTACGAATGTTCCGCCACCTTGGCGACGAGTCAACAAACGCTTCGCTTCCAAGCGTTGAATGGCTTCTCGGACTGAAGGACGAGACACATCGAACTGTTTTGCCAGTTCACGCTCTGGAGGCAGTTGTTGCCCCGGAGACAATGTTCCTTCCACTATCAACCTTTCTAACTCTTGTTCTATAACATCAGAGAGTTTTGGCTGACGAATCCTTTGATAAGCCATAATTTATTGTTCTTCTACTCTTGCAGGTAATTGGTAATACCAATTTTAAGTTGGTGCAGAAATTAACATAATTAAAACGCCACTGTCCAGCCGAAAATTGACCTAAATCATAGAACGAGCTTACTTCCAACACTCTGATAACAATCGACTGTTAAAACAGCAATAGAATTGGTATGACCAATTACATAAAGCATACAAATGGGAAGTCGACGTGCTAGCAGTTTTGGAAAAGAAATACAGAAAATGACAAAATTATCAGTCTATTTATTCACCAAAACGGCATTTACGAGCGTAAAAATGTAGTTAACTTTTAACAATCATTAATATTTCTGGTATCAAAAAAAGGCATACCTGATCGTATGCCTTATTTATTTCGCTTTTTTGAATTTACACTTTCGCTACAAATCAACGCTGTATAAGCAGTCTATATTTCACCCAATCAAAGCTTAGACCAGGATCGCTTTTTCTCAAGGGCGCAATATATTGATGACCGGTAATTCGTGGCGGGGTGATTTGAGGATAAGATTGCATAATCACCTCAGTGATCTCTGCAAGTGATTGATATTGCGCTTCTGTGTAGGCAGTAAATTCTGTCCCTTCAAGCTCGATACCAATGGAATAGTCATTACAACGCTCCCTGCCCGCGAAACTGGATTGACCGGCATGCCATGCTCTATCGAGAAAAGAAACAAATTGAACAACCTCGCCGTTTCTCTTAATCAAGCAATGTGCAGAAACGCCCATTTTGTGAATAACTTCAAAAAATGGATGTTCACTTGGGTCTAGCTTGCCAGTGAAGAAGTCCTCTATATATGGTCCACCAAACTGCCCAGGAGGCAAACTGATATTGTGTACCACCAGCAGAGAGATGTCGTTTATATCAGAGCGGGCATCAAAAAATGGTGACGGAACATGCTTTGCTTGTGTCAGCCAGCCATTCTCGATAATTGGGCGCATATCAACCTCTCTACTTTGCAAATTAACTGCTGAAATTATTGACACCGGAGAGTATCATTCGTTGCCATCTCCCTTTCAAGACAAGATTTGCGATGAAGAACACACACAACATTCAAGAACGCCTAGAATACCTTAAACAACAACTCCCTTTAGAGATCACTCGCTCTGTCGCTGATACCTTAAAAGAAGATCTAGGTGGCAGTGTCGACGCAGATAACGACATTACTGCATCTTTGATCCCTGCCGATGCGGTTAATACCGCAACGATTATTACTCGCGAATATGGTGTGTTCTGTGGTCAAGTATGGGCTGATGAAGTTTTTAAACAGCTCGGTGGCAAGGTCAGCATTGAATGGCACGTAAAGGACGGCGATAAAGTAGAACCTAACCAAACCCTTTGCACGCTGACAGGCCCTGCTCGTGACCTGTTGACTGGTGAGCGTAACGCAATGAATTTCATCCAAACGTTGTCTGGCTGCGCAACAGTTACCGCAGAGTACGCTGAAAAGATCGCGCATACTGAGTGTCGTCTACTAGACACACGCAAAACCATTCCTGGTCTGCGTAGCGCACTAAAATACGCCGTGACGTGTGGTGGTGGCTTTAACCATCGCATCGGCGTGTTCGACGCTTACCTCATTAAAGAAAACCACATTATTGCTTGTGGTGGCATCACTCAAGCCATCCAGAAAGCGAAAGAGCTTAACCCAGGCAAACCGGTAGAAGTAGAAACGGAAAGCTTAGAAGAGTTGAAACAAGCGATAGACGCCGGTGCCGACATCATCATGCTAGATAACTTCACAAAAGAAATGATGCGTGAAGCCGTAGCGATTAACGCAGGTCGTGCCGCTTTAGAAAACTCCGGCAACATTACGCTAGAGACCATCGCAGAATACGCAGAAACCGGTGTCGATTACATTTCGGTAGGCGCGTTGACTAAGCATCTAAAAGCGATGGATCTTTCGATGCGCTTCAAATAATAAAAGCAACACAATCTCAATTACTTCAACTAACTCAGTGAGTTGTGAGTAACTAATCATTTAAAAGGGCCAATTGGCCCTTTCTTTTTTATCCACTAAAAAAATAGTACTACTCGCAAAACTCTGCATGCGATATGCAACTTTTCACCAAAGAGTTTTATCTCACTCGAGAGCCCATCCCTTCCCCATTTTCAACCCACCTTAACTCTCCATAATCTTTCGCCAATGCAAGAGCATTATTAATTTTTAGGAAAGGGTTAAAAATGAAAAACAGTAAACAGAAAAAACAGCAAGGTTTTACGCTAATTGAATTGATGATTGTGGTAGCAATTATTGGGGTGCTATCAGCTATCGCGATCCCTGCTTATCAAAACTATGTAAAAAAGTCAGAAGCAGCTACTGGGTTAGCAACCGCTAAATCTCTTATCACTAATATAGATATGCATATTCAAGAAGTCGGTGCTTTCCCGACTAATGATTCAGCGGGCTTTACTGCTGTTGGTGCAACGTCAGGAATGAACAAACTTGGCACTCTATCATTCGAGAGTATCAGCGGTGCAAATGGAACCATTAAGTTCCTATTTGGTAATACTTCTTCTATAAGCACGGCCTTTGTAGAAATTGCCAAGTCAAATAGTGGGTGGGCATGTACATTTACAACTAATAGCAAATTAACAAGCAATGAAGTACCAAAAGCTTGTAGATAAAACCTAATGTTAACAAACCTCTCAACCATTCTTCGTCAAAAAGGAGTACTGACCTTTTCCCAAGAAGAATCGTTAATAGAGCAAGTCAAAGCTTCTGGCATTTCGATGCCAGAGGCTTTACTCAGTTCTGGATTATTTACATCAAGCGAACTCGCTGAGCACTTAAGTTCTCTCTTTGGTTTAAATCAGCCCGAGTTATCTCAGTACGAGTATGCTTCGCTTTGTCAGCAACTTGGCCTTAGGGAATTAATCACGCGGCATAACGCACTCCCACTCCAGCGTACGTCTTCAACGTTATTATTAGCGGTTGCCGACCCCACCAACCAACAAGCAGAAGATGATTTTCGCTTTGCCACTGGTTTACAGGTTGAATTGGTCTTGGGGGATTTTAGTCAACTCAGCGCGGCAATTCGACGCTTGTATGGTCGTTCATTGAGTCATGAGAAGTCCGGGTTAAAAGAGATCAACCAAGAAGAGTTGGCCAACCTAGTTGACGTGGGCGCAGATGAAATCGACAACATTGAAGACTTGAGCCAAGATGAGTCTCCTGTTAGCCGTTACATCAACCAAATTCTATTGGACGCTGTGCGCAAAGGCGCATCCGATATCCACTTTGAGCCTTATGAAAAGATGTACCGCGTGCGCCTGCGCTGTGATGGCATCTTAATTGAAACACAGCAGCCACCAAGCCACTTGAGTCGCCGCTTATCCGCTCGTATCAAAATCCTCTCTAAGCTTGATATTGCAGAGCGACGTTTACCACAAGATGGGCGTATTAAGCTCAAGTTGAATCAAGACACCGCAATTGATATGCGTGTATCCACGCTGCCTACTCTATTTGGAGAGAAAATTGTACTACGACTGCTCGACAGCAGCTCTGCGTCATTGGATATCGACAAGCTTGGTTATAGCGAACAACAAAAACAATTGTACTTGGATGCGCTGCGTCGCCCACAAGGCATGATTCTGATGACAGGCCCAACCGGGAGCGGAAAAACCGTATCTCTGTACACTGGGCTGAGTATACTCAATAAGCCAGAAATCAACATTTCCACAGCAGAAGATCCGGTAGAAATTAACTTATCGGGCATTAACCAAGTACAAGTACAGCCCAAGATCGGCTTTGGCTTCGCAGAGGCATTACGCTCTTTTCTTCGTCAAGACCCCGATGTGGTAATGGTCGGTGAGATTCGTGACTTAGACACTGCGGAAATAGCCATAAAAGCATCGCAAACCGGTCACTTAGTACTTTCAACCTTGCATACCAATTCTGCGGCTGAAACGGTGATTCGTTTATCAAACATGGGCGTAGAAAGCTTTAACTTGGCCTCATCTCTTAGTTTGATTATTGCCCAGCGCTTGGCCCGAAAACTGTGCTCGCACTGCAAACAGTCGCAAGAGCTTACCGTTCAGCTACAACATCTCGGAATTCAAACAAGCGACAACATTTTTAAAGCCAATCCCGATGGATGCAATGAGTGTACCCATGGTTATTCCGGCCGAACGGGGATTTATGAAGTGATGCGCTTTGATGAATTTCTTTCCGAAGCGCTTATTAAAGGCGCCTCGGTACATGAACTAGAAAAACTCGCCATCGCAAATGGTATGAGCACGTTACAAATGTCGGGCATAGAAAAACTCAAACAAGGGATCACAAGTTTTAGTGAACTACAGCGCGTACTTTATTTTTAATCCTTTAATCAGCAGTCACCTCTATGAAAAGCACTACACCACAACTTAAAAACTTCCGCTGGAAAGGCATCAACAGTTCAGGCAAAAAGACATCTGGGCAAACCCTCGCGATGACAGAAATTGAAGTACGCGAGCGTCTAGACGCACAGCACATCAAGATCAAGAAGTTAAAGAAAAGCAGTATTTCGTTTCTCACTAAACTCAGCCATCGCGTGAAAGCCAGAGACATCACGGTGTTTACCCGTCAGATTTCGACGATGTTGATAACCGGTGTACCCTTAGTTCAGGCTTTAAAATTGGTATCAGAAAATCACAAAAAAGCAGAGATGAAATCCATTTTGATGAGCGTGACACGCGCCGTTGAAGCGGGGACGCCCATGTCAAAAGCCATGCGCACTGCAAGTGAACACTTTGACCCACTCTATACCGATCTTATCGCCACAGGTGAGCAATCCGGTAACTTAGCGGAAGTGTTCGAGCGCTTAGCCACCTACCGAGAAAAAAATGAACAACTCCGTGCGAAAGTGATCAAAGCACTGATCTACCCAGCGATGGTAGTACTAGTCGCGTTAGGCGTGTCGTTTATCATGCTCACCAAAGTCATTCCCGAGTTTGAAAAAATGTTTGTTGGTTTTGGTGCTGACTTACCTTGGTTTACCAGGCAAGTATTAGATCTTTCCGCCTGGACACAAAACTGGAGTCCGTTTATCGCACTAGGCTCCATTAGTTTATTCATCTCGGCGAGAATCCTCTCTAAGCGTTCAGATTCTTTTCGCTTAACGCTCAATCGATCTGTGCTTAAATTTCCTGTCCTTGGGCCTGTATTATCAAAAGCAGCGATCGCCAAATTTAGTCGAACACTCGCCACAAGCTTTACAGCGGGCATTCCAATTCTAACCAGTTTAAAAACTACATCAAAAACATCAGGAAACTTGCACTATCAACTCGCCATAGAAGAAGTTTACCGTGATACCGCCGCAGGTATGCCAATGTATGTAGCTATGCGCAACTGTAATGTGTTCCCTGAATTGGTGTTACAAATGGTTATGATCGGTGAAGAGTCTGGTCGACTTGACGATATGCTCAATAAAGTTGCAACAATCTACGAGTTTGAAGTCGACAACACCGTCGACAACCTTAGTAAAATTCTAGAGCCACTAATTATCGTTTTTTTAGGTATCGTTGTTGGCGGATTAGTGACAGCGATGTACTTGCCAATCTTTAACTTAATGAGTGTATTGGGCTAGAATGAGCTGTTAACTCCTTTAAAACAGCATCTTGCTGATTTCACTCATCGCTCAAGAGACAAATATGGAAGTATTCCAGTACTACCCTTGGCTATTCGTTGTGTTTGCCACCATCTTCGGTCTGATCGTGGGTAGCTTCCTCAATGTGGTTATTTATCGACTACCTAAAATCATGGAACTAGAATGGCGACGCGAATGTGCCGAGTCATTTCCTGAATACAAAATAGAACCTCCTAAAGAAGTGCTGACCTTGAGCGTCCCACGCTCCTCCTGTCAGAAGTGCGCAACGCCGATACGTATTCGAGACAACATCCCTGTGATTAGCTGGCTGCTTTTAAAAGGCAAATGCCACAACTGTCAGACAGCCATTAGCGCACGCTATCCACTGATTGAACTGCTCACTGCGTTCTGCTCAGGCTTTGTCGCTTACCACTTTGGTTTTAGTTACTTTACCGTTGCCCTACTCTTTTTCACTTTTATCTTAATCGCCGCAACATTTATCGATCTCGATACTATGTTGTTACCTGACCAATTAACATTACCATTAACTTGGGCTGGCATTGTCTTAGCATTAGTCGAAATAAGTCCTGTTACTCTACAAGATTCTGTCATTGGTGCTATTGCTGGTTACCTATGTCTCTGGTCCGTTTACTGGGGCTTTAAGCTACTTACTGGTAAAGAAGGAATGGGGTATGGTGATTTTAAACTACTGGCGGCACTAGGAGCTTGGCTAGGTTGGCAGTCACTGCCGATGATCATTCTACTTTCTTCTGTGGTTGGCATCGTATTTGGCATCATTCAACTACGCTTGCAAAAGCAGGGAATTGAAAAAGCTTTCCCTTTCGGTCCTTACTTAGCAATTGCTGGTTGGATAAGCTTAATTTGGGGCGACCAGATTTTAAACTGGTACTTTACTTCAGTTCTAGGAGTGTAAATGGCTTTGGTTATTGGTTTAACAGGTGGTATCGCTAGTGGAAAAACAACCGTCGCGAATCTGTTCAAACAACAATTTAAAATCGATATCGTCGATGCCGACATTGTAGCAAGAGAAGTTGTCGAGCCAGGTACTCCCGGCCTAAACGCGATTATTGAACACTTTGGTCACGATATCGTTCGTGAAGACCAAACTTTAGATCGCGCAAAGCTGAGAGAAAAAATCTTTTCGAATTCAGATGAAAAAGCATGGCTCAACGCACTGTTGCACCCGATAATTCGTGAAAAGATGATCGAAGATTTGCAGCAAGTCACTTCAGAGTATGCGTTACTTGTGGTGCCGTTGCTCGTAGAAAACAGGCTAGATAGTTTGTGTGATCGCGTTCTTGTCGTCGATGTAGAACCGAATACACAGATATCTCGCACGATGAAACGAGACAATGTGAGTGAAGATCAAGTTCGCGCCATCCTTGCCTCTCAAGCATCAAGAGAGCAAAGGCTCGCGCTTGCAGACGATGTGGTTAAGAATAATCCAAGTGACCCTGATCTTTTGCTTCAAATCACAGATTTGCACGAAAAGTACCTAGCCATGTGTAAGAAAAATCTGCGAAAATAGGAACGAAACTCACAAAGGCTTATGTCGATGACCACGCACAAATTTGAACATCCGTTAAATGAGAAAACTCGTATTTATCTAAGAGTGGAGTCTCTGCTGCGTCAGGCTCACTTGGCCTCTGGGTTTAGCGAAAATCATCAGTATCAACTGTTTTTCCGTGCGTTATTCGATATGGTTGAAATCTTCGAACAGATCCAGCTGAAAAGTGAACTGGCCAAAGATTTAGAGAAACAACGACTGTCGTACCGCCATTGGCTAAATGTTGATGGCGTCGATCAAGACGCATTAAACACCCTACTACAAGAGATAGATGTCGTTCATAGCCAACTGATGGGTGCAGAGCGTTTTGGTCAAGCACTAAAAGAAGATCGCTTCTTAAGCTCTATCCGCCAACGCTTTAATCTACCGGGTGGTTCATGCTGTTTTGACCTGCCAGCATTACACTACTGGCTTCATCTACCTATTGAACGTAAAAAGCGTGATGCACAACAGTGGCAAGCAAGCTTAAAGCCCTTATCTGATGCGCTTTCGTTATGGTTAAAGCTCACTAGAGAAACCGGACATTTCAAAGCTCAAATCGGTCGTGCAGGTTTCTTCCAAAGTGACGCTGATGAAGCCAACATTCTAAGACTTCACATCCCAATGGAATATGGCGTTTATCCTATGATTTCAGGCCATAAAAACCGCTTTGCGATCAAGTTCATGTCGTTTGAAAACGGTCAAGCGTGCACACAAGATATTGAATTTGAACTTGCTGTGTGCAGCTAAGACGACACTACGCCTCGCCTCCATAATCTAAAATTCAACGCTTTATTGCGCTTATATTTGATAAAATTTCGTAGCAGCAATAGCGCGTTGAATAAGCCATCTTTAATTCGTTTAGGTATACTACCCTTTAACACCAATTAGTAATGGGACGCTCAACTATGTCTAAAGTTACCATCGTTCAATGCCCACAATGTGGCGCCGACGTAGAATGGGGAGAACAAAGTCCTCATCGCCCTTTCTGCAGTAAACAATGCCAAATGATTGACTTTGGTGAATGGGCAGATGAAGAAAACACCATCCCAGGCGCACCCGATATGTCCGATAGTGATGGCTGGTCTGAAGACCAGTATTAAATTGAGACCTAGGGTAAAGGAATACCCTAGGTTCCTTCTTGGGGAATCTGAATCACGCTCCTTCGTCGCTGTCCAGAATGACGAATTTTAACCTCGGTGCTATATAATCTTTGACCATCATTTTCCGTCATTCCGAGGAGCCATAGCGACATCAGGAATCTACTCACAGTAAGGATGAAGCTAACAACTTAAACACTTGCATGCTCGACTAGTAGATTCTGAATCACGCTCCTTCGTCGCTGTCCAGAATGACGAATTTTAACCACGGTACTCTATAATCTTTGACCATCATTTCCTGTCATTCCGAGGAGCCATAGCGGCATCAGGAATCTATTCACAACAAGACAGAGGCGTGGAGTGTACGTCAGTGCATGAGCATCGACAGTGCAGGTCGGGTGAAAAGAAACGAGCAAGCTAATTACACAAATAAAAAAACGGAGCCCTAAAAGGACTCCGTTTAAGATGAGAACGCTAGTTATAGCATTACTTCTTAGCAAGTTTCTCTTTGATACGAGCAGACTTACCAGAACGCTCACGTAGGTAGTACAACTTGGCACGACGTACTGCACCACGGCGTTTAACTTCGATGCTATCAACGATTGGAGAGTGTGTTTGGAACGTACGCTCAACACCTTCACCGTTAGAGATCTTACGTACAGTGAAAGCAGAGTGTAGACCACGGTTACGGATTGCGATTACAACGCCTTCGAAAGCCTGTAGACGCTCACGGTCACCTTCTTTTACCTTAACTTGAACTACAACAGTGTCACCTGGTGCAAATTTAGGTAGGTCTGATTTCATTTGCTCTTCTTCAAGAGCTTTGATGATGTTACTCATTTTTTAAATTCCTAGAATAAACTGATACTAAATAAATTAGGTTACTTTGCGTTATGTTCTTTAATGGCTTTATGCTCATTAACAAACTCAGCAAGTAATTGTTCCTGTTCGTCAGTCAGAGCTAGGTTTTCCAGGAGCTCTGGTCTTCTTAGCCAAGTACGGCCCAACGACTGCTTGAGTCGCCATTGACGAATGTCCTTGTGATTGCCTGACATCAGTACCGCTGGTACCTCTTTGTCATCCAATACTTCTGGACGCGTATAGTGAGGGCAATCTAACAAGCCATTCGCAAAAGAGTCTTCTTCTGCTGACGCGAAATCCCCTAGTACACCCGGAACAAACCGAGAGACAGAGTCGATTAACGTCATGGCTGGTATCTCACCACCCGTCATCACAAAATCACCAATCGACCATTCTTCGTCGACTTCAGATTGAATGATGCGCTCATCTACCCCTTCATAACGACCACAAATCAGAAGCAAGTTCTCATTCGTTGCCAGTTCTTCCACTCCTTTCTGGTCGAGCTTGCGACCTTGAGGAGAAAGGTAGATGACTTTCGTCTTGCCCGGTGAGGCTGCTTTCGCGGTATGAATGGCATCGCGCAAAGGCTGAACCATCATTAACATACCAGGGCCACCACCGTAAGGTCGGTCATCGACTGTGCGATGTTTGTCGTGAGTGAAATCTCTAGGATTCCAAGTCTCAATCGACAAAAGACCTTTTTTAACCGCTTGACCTGTTACTCCAAAATCAGTAACAGAACGGAACATTTCTGGAAAAAGGCTAATAACGCCAACCCACATGTTTATCTCGCTCTGTAATTTTGGAGATTAGAATCCAGGATCCCAGTCAACTTCGATCCGTTGAGCTTCGCGATCAACATTAATGATCACTTGCTCTTCAAGGAACGGGATTAATCGTTCCTTCTGCCCGAAAGCATCTTTAAGATTTGCTTTAACAACCAGAACATCGTTTGAGCCAGTTTCTAGCATGTCAGTAACGACACCTAGATCGTAACCTTTAGTAGTTACAACTTGCATCCCAAACAATTCGCGCCAGTAGAACTCATCTTCTGACAATTCAGGAAGTACCGCAGGGTCAATAGCAATTTCAAAGTTCGTCATTAGATGTGCGTCTTCACGAACATCCATGCCTTCCAACTTAGCCACCATACCTTTGTTATGGCGCTTCCAGCTTTCTACTTTGTACTCAACCCACTTGCCCTTTTGGTTAATGTACCAAGGGCTGTAATCGAAAATGCTTTCAGCATTGTCTGTGTAGGAAAAAACCTTAAGCCAACCACGAATGCCGTAAGTAGCACCAAACTTGCCTACAACAATCTTTTCGTTGCTCATTGTTTCTTTACCTTTCATCGACATAAACTAGTTTCTACTTTTCAAGTAAAAAATTAAGCCGCTTTTTGAGCGTCTTTAACTAGCTTAGCAACACGGTCAGATACTGACGCGCCTTGACCAACCCAGTGGTTAACGCGGTCTAGGTCTAGACGTAGACCTTCTTCTTGACCTTTAGCAGTTGGGTTGAAGAAACCAACTTTCTCGATGAAACGGCCAGTTGCAGCGTTGCGGCTGTCCGCTACTACGATTTGATAAAATGGACGCTTTTTAGCGCCGTGACGTGCCAAACGAATGGTTACCATGTCGTCCTCTTTGCTTTCTCAAAAATAAAATTAACCCCAAAAACCATTCAAGAAATTAAACAGTTTGGGGTCTCGTGCCAAAATAAAGCTCCGGAATTTTACTCTTCTCCCGGAGCAATGCAAGGAGTTTAGTTACTTTTTCACCAACATAAATTGAATTTAAAGTTTGTGACGTACCTAACACCCTGAATCTATGCGTGATCGATTAATTAACGACCAAATGGGTTGAAGCCACCGCCACCACCCATGCCGCCCATCATGCCTTGCATGTTGCGCATCATGCCTTTCATGCCACCTTTTTGCATCTTTTTCATCATTTTCTGCATTTGGGTGAACTGTTTTAGTAAGCGGTTTACATCTTGAACCTGCACACCAGAACCAGCCGCGATACGCTTCTTGCGCGAGCCCTTGATAATTTCTGGGCGTTGACGTTCTTTCATTGTCATGGAGCTGATGATCGCTTCCATCTGTTTGAACATCTTGTCATCGACTTTATCTTTCACATTGTCTGGTAGCTGGGACATTCCTGGAAGCTTATCCATCATCCCCATCATGCCGCCCATGTTTTGCATCTGGCCTAGCTGTTCACGGAAATCTTCAAGGTCGAAACCTTTCTTCTCTTTGAACTTCTTCGCTAACTTTTCTGCCTTTTCTTGGTCAACGTTGCGTTGTAGGTCTTCAATCAAAGACAGAACGTCACCCATGCCAAGAATACGTGAAGCAACACGATCTGGGTGGAACGGTTCTAGCGCGTCAGTTTTTTCACCGACACCCAAGAATTTGATTGGTTTGCCCGTGACATGGCGTACTGAAAGTGCCGCACCACCACGAGCATCACCATCAACCTTAGTTAGAACTACACCGGTAAGAGGTAGCGCATCGCCAAAGGCTTTTGCTGTATTTGCTGCGTCTTGACCCGTCATGGCGTCAACAACAAATAGCGTTTCTACTGGGTTGATAGCTGCGTGAAGATCTTTGATCTCCCCCATCATCTCTTCATCAATTGCCAAACGACCTGCGGTATCGACAATAAGTACGTCGTAGAATTTTTTCTTCGCATGGTCAATCGCTGCATTGGCGATATCAATAGGCTTTTGGTCTGGTGATGATGGGAAGAAGTCAACACCGATGTCTGATGCCAGTGTTTCAAGCTGCTTGATTGCCGCAGGACGGTAAACGTCGGCAGACACAACCAAAACTTTCTTCTTGTCACGTTCTTTTAGAAGCTTAGATAACTTACCTACCGATGTGGTTTTACCCGCACCTTGTAGACCTGCCATAAGAAGCACAGCAGGTGGTTGAGCGGCAAGGTTTAGCGCCTCATTCGACTCACCCATTACGGCTTCAAGTTCTGTTTGAACGATCTTGATAAATTCCTGACCTGGAGTCAGAGATTTAGAAACTTCTACGCCCACCGCTTTTTCTTTAACGCGGTTCACAAATTCACGAACGACCGGAAGCGCAACGTCAGCTTCAAGTAGAGCCATTCGGACTTCACGTAGGGTTTCTTTAATGTTGTCTTCGGTCAGACGACCTTTGCCACTGATATTTTTCAGCGTTTTGGATAATCGATCCGTTAAATTCTCAAACATCTTTGTCTCTTCGCTAAAATGGCGATTAATTAGTGTGAGTATACATTAGCCAAGGTCTGAGTCATACCCGTACCGCTGTCCTATTCTTGTCTCTATTTATATATGGTGCGGTAACTTATTAATTTCAATATCTCATCTCTCACGATTGATGTCGGATATAACGTAGCCCCAAAGTGTAATGCAAGGTATAATTTCTCCATCGTGCACAATAATATTTAGGATTCATGGATAGCTTAATAGCCATCGCGGCCGCCATACTTTATGTCTTGGCGATTGCGACCATCATACCCGGACTCTCACAACAGTCAGGAATCAAAGCAAAAACAGTGTTTGCTAGTGCTGCCTGTGCGCTTGTTTTTCATGCGTGGATTTTGAGTGATCTGATTTTTGATGGTTCAGGTCAAAACCTGAGTATTCTCAACGTGGCTTCTTTGATCAGTTTTATTATTTCTCTGGTCATGAGCCTTGCTATGTTGAAAAACCGACTGTGGTTTTTATTGCCTGTCGTTTATAGCTTTGCTGCCATCAATTTATCTGCTGCCACATTTTTGCCAAGCACGTTTATAAAGCACCTAGAGAATGACCCTAAGCTACTCATTCATATTTCATTTGCGCTCTTCTCATACGCGACTTTAACTATCGGGGCACTCTATGCGCTTCAGTTGGCTTGGCTGGATCACAAACTGAAAGCAAAAAAATCTTTGGCGATTAACCCAAACCTGCCGCCTCTATTAATGGTGGAGCGTCAACTCTTCAAAATTATTTTGATCGGTAACTTATTGTTAACTGCCACGCTCATTACTGGCTTTGTCTTTGTGCAGGATATGTTTGCCCAAGGTAAGGCACATAAGGGCATTCTTTCTTTCATCGCTTGGGTGGTGTACTCAATACTACTTTGGGGTCACTATCAAAAAGGCTGGCGTGGTAGAAAAGTCACATGGTTCGCTGTTGCAGGAGCAACACTGTTGACTCTGGCATATTTTGGCAGTCGCTTTGTAAAAGAAATCATCTTGAATTAAGGAGCTCTAGGGCTCCTATCCTTTATATTTTAGGCTAGATAAAATACAGTACGCCTTAACTCTTTGACTTAACGGACTTACTCAACCGTTATATAACCCAATACTTACAAGGAACAGCAACGTTTTGGACGACATCTCTACGGGTATCTTGTTTGCGCTACTCGCGTGTCTTATCGTCATATCAGGTTACTTTTCCGGTTCAGAAACAGGGATGATGTCTCTGAATCGTTATCGCTTAAAACACTTAGCCAAAAACGGGCATAAGGGTGCTAAGCGAGTCGAAAGACTATTAGACCGTCCAGATCGTTTGATTGGTCTTATTCTTATCGGCAACAACCTCGTTAATATTCTCGCGTCTGCTATCGCGACCATTATTGGTATGCGTTTGTATGGTGATTTAGGTGTCGCTATCGCAACCGGTGCACTAACTATGGTTGTATTGGTTTTTGCCGAGGTTACCCCTAAAACAATTGCAGCGCTTTACCCTGAACGTGTGTCCTACGCGAGCAGTATATTATTGACCATACTGATGAAGTTACTGTCGCCTTTAGTGATGCTTGTTAACTTTATTACGAATGGCTTTATCCGCTTACTTGGTGTAAGAGCGGATCACTCAGCAGAAGATCATCTTAGCTCCGATGAGCTGCGTACGGTGGTAAATGAAGCTGGCGGTTTGATCCCTCGCCGACACCAAGACATGCTAGTGTCTATTTTAGATCTTGAGCACGTCACCGTGAACGACATTATGGTCCCACGCAATGAAATTACCGGTATTGATATTAACGACGACTGGAAATCCATTGTTCGCCAGCTAACCCACTCACCACATGGACGCATAGTTTTCTATCGTGACCAAATTGATGAAGTGGTTGGCATGCTGCGCTTGCGTGAAGCTTATCGTCTGATGTTGGAAAAGAACGAATTCAACAAAGAAACGCTATTACGTGCTGCTGATGAGGTCTATTACATCCCAGAAGGCACACCACTGAACGTGCAAATGTTAAAATTCCAACGTAACAAGCAACGTATCGGTCTGATCGTGGATGAGTACGGTGATATCATCGGTCTAATCACTCTTGAAGATATTCTGGAAGAGATCATTGGTGAGTTCACGACGTCCATTTCTCCAAGCCTCTCTGATGAAATCAGTCCTCAAGGTGACGGAAGCTTTCTTATTGAAGGCAGCACCAATATCCGAGATATCAACAAAGGCCTGAAATGGGATTTACCAACGGATGGCCCGAGAACGCTAAACGGGCTCATTTTAGAACACTTGGAAGATATTCCTGAGAGCCATCTAAGTGTGAGAGTAGCGGGTCACCCAATGGAACTTGTTGAGATTGAAGAGAACCGAATCAAGCTCGTTCGTGTTTATCCGAAGAAGAAAAAATCGACATCCAAATAACCAAAAGAAAAGCCTGACTCATGTCAGGCTTTTTACTTATTGGGGCAATATGCTTCTTAATGAGCACCTAGTCGATGCGCAACTCTTTTAACATCGACTCAGGCAAAGCAAGTTCATCATTTTTGTTCACCGAAACACCAGCATCCAAAATGTTCTTTGCGATCTGTTGTGCTTCTTTTAAAGAGTGCATTGCTGCCGTGCCGCATTGGTATTCGTTAAGTTCAGGGATCTTATTCTGACTTTCTACCTTCAGCACATCTTCCATTGCTGCAATCCACGCATCTGCGACTTGCTGCTCTGATGGTGTGCCAATCAGGCTCATGTAAAAACCTGTGCGGCAACCCATAGGCGAAATATCGATGATCTCAACAGAATCACCGTTTAGGTGATTACGCATAAAGCCTGCATAAAGGTGCTCTAGGGTGTGAATACCTTTTTCAGAAAGAATGTCTTTGTTTGGCGCAGTAAAGCGTAAGTCGAAAACAGTAATCGTATCCCCTTTTGGGGTCTGCATGGTTTTCGCCACTCGTACAGCGGGTGCATTCATACGAGTGTGGTCCACGGTAAAACTATCGAGTAAAGGCATTACATCTCTCCTGATTGTAACTCCAGTACCTTTCGGTAATGGATAAATGTCATTCATCCCTACAGCACATGAACAGACTGTGGGCTAAAAGAACCAGCTGCTGTTGTCTTCTAATTCCTGACGACATTGCTTCAGCTGCCAGCCATAAGTTTTCGCTGTTTGTTCAACACGTCGAGCGACTTTGATTAAACTAGGCTTTCGATTATAAGTACCTCGCTTATACCCACCTCGCCCTTCATGATAAGCCAGATACTGGTTATAGGGATCCCATAATGAAATCCCTAGCTGACGCCGTGTTTCATGAGTGTACCAACCGACAAACATCATAGAATCATCGAAGTTGGTACGAGAGCCACCCTGACCTGTCGCATCTTGGAAGTCTTCCCAAGCAGGGTCTTGAGCTTGAGCGTAACCATACGCACTGCTGACTCGTCCCCAAGGAATAAACCCTAGCAAATAATCTTTAGGTGGTTTTGCATCGTGCCGAAAGCTGCTTTCTTGTTTAATGATGGCCATAGCGACATGAATAGGGGTCCCCCATTCATCTTCCATATCTTTGGCATCATCGTACCAACCGGATTTCTCTCGGAATATCTCGCATAAGTTATTCTGCTGCTTTGGCGGTGCCGTAGCACAACCTGCAAGTAACACGCTTCCAAGTACCGCTACTACTGACGACTTAATGTTCAACCGCACCAATCCTTAGTTAGTCATTACTGCTTCAGGTAAGCAAAGTAATCTTCCAAAAAATCATCAAAAGAAAGCGTGTCACTCTGCTCTGCTTGCTTTTGTTTTTCCACGGACGACGCTACTTCCGTTTCCATCGTATCTTGTGAATAGTACTGATAACCGTGAGCTAGGTTTTCATCACGGTACTTCATACCAAGAGTACAACCAACTTTACCTAGCCCACCCAGCTCTTTCGTTAGCTCTAATAGTTGACCAGAGATCGTTAGTTCTGGGTTATCAATCCATGTCTCGAGTTGATTACACACATCTTGGTATGCACTGCCACCAGCGGTCATATCCATTTGCTGTGCTATTTGACGTAACTCGACGAAAACTCGGTGTGCCCAATCTTGTAGAGATAGACGCTCACCTTGGCAACCAATTTGCAGCATTAGACCTTTTTCACGGCCAGAAACAATGACTTTATTCCAGTTATCGCGCCAACACTCTAATTCACAGTTATCCATAGGGTCTGAGTCTGACAAGGCCGCCCAGGTAAGGAAGAGATCCAAGAATCGTACTTGCTCTTCATTTAAGCCCACTGCGCTGAATGGGTTAACATCTAGAGAACGAACTTCAATGTATTCGACACCACCGCGTCGTAACGCATCTGAAGGCTTCTCACCACTTTTCGATACACGTTTTGGACGAATCGGAGCGTACAGTTCATTCTCAATTTGTAAGATATTGGAATTAAGCTGGCGGTATTCACCATCCACTTTTACCCCAATTTTCGCAAACTCTTCTGATGGGTGGCGAATCGCATCACTCAAACCATCGAGGTATTGGTCAATGCTGTTAAAACCAATTTTCAGCACACTTTGAGCACTATTGGTATAGCCAAGATCGCTCAAACGCAAAGACGTCGACTTCGGCAAATATAATGTCCCGCCAATCTTCTCGAATGGCAGATCGGTTTCACGACCTTGAATAAAAGAGCCACATAACGCTGGTGATGCACCAAAGAAGTAGGGAATCATCCAGCCAAAGCGGTAGTAATTACGGATCAACGCAAAGTACGCATCAGACTTAGCATCTTGGCGGGCTTGTTCATCTTGCTCGCCATAGAGCGCATCCCAAAATGTTTCAGGAAACGAGAAGTTAAAATGGACACCTGAAATAATTTGCATCAGGCTGCCATAGCGACGCTTTAGGCCTTCTCGGTACAGCGTTTTCATTTTCGCTGCATTCGAAGAGCCATACTGGGCTAACTGAATATCATCCTCTGAGCCTACGTAGCAAGGCATTGATAGTGGCCACATTTTCTCTTCACCCATTTTGGTTTGAGTGAAATGATGGATATCTTTCAGCTGTGCCATCAGTTCTGGAATTTCATGTGACACAGGCGTAATGAACTCTAACAATGATTCCGAAAAATCCGTTGTGATCCATTGATTTGTGAACGCAGAGCCTAACCCTTCAGGATGAGGAGTTGTAGCTAGATGTCCATCCTGACGATAGCGCAAAGTTTCTCGCTCAACACCGCGTCCAAACTGCTTAAATACTTCGGGGTTTGATGCAACTTTTTTTAGTCGCGCAGCAAAATCAGTCAAAATGAGGTTCGCTTATATTGGGAGCAGGACACTTGTTACATAACACAAGTGTAAGCTAAGTTATTGATAGTTAATGCATCTAGATAAATAACCCACGAAAAGTTGCTTATCTAGATGAATAGCGGAGAAACGTTTCTCCGCTATTAAATGTGTACTCTATCGAATGATTTCAAGCTCTTCTACGTCTTTCCCCAACTTTTCTAATTGAGGACGCAACGATTTAGCATCACCAACGACGATAATTTGATAGTCATTTGGATCAAACCATTTCTGAGCCAGCGCATTCAACGTCTGCTTATCAACTTTTTCTACGATAGCGTTTCTTTGCTGCAAGTAATCATGATCGAGGTTGTACTTAAGAATATCACTGATGAGCTCCGCTTTTTGTGTTGGCGTTTCATATTTCAGTGCATCTTTTTGACCGACCGCTTGACGCATAAATTTCATCTCTTCATCAGTAATACCTGACTGCGAGTATTCATTTAGCTCATTTTCCATCTCAATGATCGAAGCAACCGTTGCATCCGCTCGTACTTGCGCGGTGAAAACCACCGAGCCTGTTTCTGGATTACCAGAGAAATAGCCGTAAGCACCGTATGTGTAACCCTTGTCTTCACGTAGATTTTGGTTGATGCGGCTATTGAAGTTCCCAGCTAAGTTGAAGTTTGCCAGTTGGCTTAGGTAAAAATCGCCCGTTGCGTCGTAAGGCATACCTTGACGAACCATCATGACCACACTTTGCGGCGCTCCTGGTTTATCAACAAGATGGATCTTTTGCTCACCTAATGCAGCAATGCTTTGCGGTGCATACAATGGCGCAGCTTCATCTTGCCAGTTTTTCCAGAACGTCAGTTGCTGCTCAATTTCCTGTTTATTGATGTCACCAACAACGACGATTTGCGCACTTTGTGGCGTGTAATGCTTCGAGTAGAATTCACGGACATCATCCAACGTTAATGCACTGACACCTGCTTGCGTGCCGTCTTTTGGTCGAGCAAAAGCCGAATCCCCATAGAGCACCTGGCGACTCGCTTGTGACGCCATCCAACTTGGATTTTGGTGCTCATATACCAGGCCTTCTAGCGCTTGCATTTTTACACGCTCGAAATCATCTTGATTAAATGCAGGAGACAGCAACATCTCTTCGACAATTTTTAACGTCGGCTCTAAGTTCTTTTCTAGAGCAGAAACACTGATGTTTGTTGTATAACCTGTGGCATTAACAGAGATAACACTACCCAGTTTATCAAGCTCAGCTTGAATCTCTTCGACACTGCGTTTCGTTGTGCCTTCTTGCAACATCGCAGCGGTCAATTGGGCAAGACCTTCTTTACCCTTTTCAACAAAACGTGTCCCGGCAGGTAGACTAAATTGCATCATCACCGTCGGCGTTTCATCGCTAACTGCACCAAGCAGCTCTGAGCCATTCTTGAAATGTAACTCGTACAGCTCTGGCATCGTCGCTTTCACTGGTTCTCCTACTGGCGGTTGCACTGAGCGATCGAAGTTATCGGTCGCACGACGATACGCCAATTGGTCATCGGAAATCTTCTCATATTCTGGCAACGTACGCTTTGGTGTCACAAAGGTCGCAGGTTTTACGACAAGGTCTGTTTTTCCTTTTGGGACCACGCTTAGGGTCACTTTGTTCTTACCTTGGATAAAGTCCGTATACGCTTTTTCTACCGAAGTCGGCGTAACTGCACGGATTTGTTCAAGCTGTTGCTCAAGACGATCAGGATCGCCGAAAAATGTTTCGTTGGAAGCCAACTGAGTCACTTTACCTTTAACGCTTTCTAGCGCAAAAATAGCATCCGCTTCCGCTTTACCCTTCAACTGCTCAAGGCGATCTTTTGTCACGCCTTTTTCCGCAAACTGATTAAGTGATTGTAAAAGCTCGTCGTACAGTTTTGATAGGTCGCCTTTGTCTCCAGAATCACCCATTGCGTAAACGTAAAAGTTACACGCCAGTTCAGCACAGTCATGGAATGAACCAGCATCGACCGCTTTTTGAGTCTTCACTAGGTCTTGGTAGAGCACGCTGTTGGTACCGCCACCCAATACTTCTGATAACGTGTCGAGAGACGCTTGGCTTTCTTCGCCGTTGTAGGTTGTTGGCCACGCGATCATCACCATAGGTTGTTGAATACGATCTTCTAGCGTGATGTATTTGTCTTCTTGCAGTTTTGCAGGTTGTTTCGGCGCATTTTCAACCTCAGGACCACGAGGAATCGAACCGAAGTACTTATTTACCCACTCTAGAGTTTGTTCAACGTCTAAGTCACCACCGATCGTGATAGTCGCATTGTTTGGGCCATACCAACGCAAGAAAAACGCTTTGAGGTCGTTCACATCAACACGATCAAGATCTTCAACATAACCAATGGTTTGCCACGAATACGGATGACCTTCAGGATATAGCGCTTCGGACATGCGCTCCCAAATTAAGCCATAAGGACGATTATCGTAACGCTGAGCTCGCTCATTTTTTACAGTCGAACGCTGAATTTCAAATTTGCGTTGAGAAACCGCATCCAACAAAAAGCCCATACGGTCAGACTCTAACCACAGCATTTTCTCGAGCTGGTTAGCAGGGACAGTTTCAAAGTAGTTAGTACGATCGCGGTTTGTTGTACCATTTAACGTGCCGCCAGCCTCTGTGATGATTCTGAAGTGCTCTTGGTCACCAACGTTCTCTGAGCCTTGGAACATCATGTGCTCAAAGAAATGCGCAAAACCAGACTTACCCACTTCTTCACGAGCTGAACCAACATGGTAAGTCACATCCACATGGACCAATGGGTCAGAATCTTCAGGAGCTAAGATCACCGTTAAACCATTATCGAGTTTATACTTTTGGTATGGAATCTTAACTTTGCCTTCTTCAGCTTTCGATGACTCAACGAAAGTTACCCCTTTCGGCAGTGATGAAACTGGCGTATTTGATGCACAGCCCGTGATCACCAACAGTGAACACGCGCCAACCCAAAACATCTTCATGTACTTTCCTTAAAATAATCCGAGATAGATGGCCGCAAGTAAGCTATACCTAGCAGCCTTTCCTAAAAATATTAAAATCACGCAAGGCAGAAACTTCATTCTTAGCCACCCTGCGGCTAAACACAGCGGGTCTCCAATTACAGGTAACCAGCTAAAAAATAATCCCCAATAGCCATACTTAGAGAGCCACTTTAATGCGGTATGACCGTGCTTTTCCTCTTGTGCTTTGTTGGGAATCCACAAGCCAAGCCAATAATTTGTTAAGCCACCAAGCGTATTACCGATAGTAGCGACCATAACAATTGAAGAAACGGAGTATTGATTTAATGAGAGAGTGGCAACTAAGCCCGCCTCAGAACCACCAGGCAACAACGTGGCACTGAGAAAACCGGTCATGAAAAGCACCCATAATGCTGAATCTGAAAACCAAAGCGCTAAACTTTCAAAACTCGTGTTAAATACTTCTAGCATGTCATATCAAGCAACACCTTGCCTCTGGTTCTTCCTGATTCGACCTGCTGGTGAGCACCAATGACATCACTCATAGGATAAACCTGTTGAATTTCAGTCTTCAGTAAGCCAACGCCGACCATATACAACAAGGTATCTAACTGCGCAGGGTCTGGTTCAACCAACATGCCACTAGCCTCAAAGCCTAGGAGTTTGGCTTTTTCACAAATCAGCTCAGCTGTGATGGTTGGAACGGTGATGACTCTCGCATTGTCTTTCAGGCATTTAAGCGCATCTAACGCAGCATCTCCGCCTACTAAATCAATCAAAACATCAACATCTTCAACACGTTCTGACACTGGTGCAAATTGATAGTTCACTGCATGAGCACCGAGCGTCGCAAGGTAATCTAAATTTCGTTCACTGCAGGTTGTAAAGACTTCCGCTTTCGTCGCGATCGCAATTTGTACCGCGAGGTGTCCAACACCACCGGCTCCAGCGAGGATAAGTACGCGATCGTTTTCCGTCACATTAGCCTTACTGAGAGCTTGTGCCGCAGTTTGTCCCGCCAACGGTAATGCAGCAGCCGCCTCTAAAGTGACAGAGCTAGGAACATGACTTAACTCAGTTTCTGGAACACAGATGTATTGGCTGTAACCACCGCCTCGAACTGGGAAACCAATAAATCCAGCCACCTCATCACCTTCATTAAAACGTGACGCCCCCTCTCCACAAGACATCACTTTTCCTGAGATGTCGTAACCTGGCACCCAAGGTAAATTGTCCTTATTCTGCGCTGCCGCCCAACCGAGCCCAGCTCGAGTTTTGACATCAATAGGATTTACGCCTGAAAAAGCGACTTTTACTAAGACTTCACCAGGCTGTGGTGATGGTGTAGAAGCATGTTGAATCGCGAGTACGTTGGCATCACCAAACTCAGTGATAACGATCTGTTTGTGTTCCATAAACCATTCCCTGCAAGAAAACAAAAAGGGATGCGAAAGCATCCCTTTGACTATAAACCATTTTGTTAACCTAAGTTAATCGTGATTTTGTAAATTGGTTGATCATTCCATTTTCAATAATGTCTAACCAACAAGTGCTAACAATATACCAGCCGCAACGGCTGAACCCAGCACACCAGCAACGTTTGGTCCCATCGCATGCATTAACAAAAAGTTTTGCGGGTTAGCTTGTAAACCAACTTTGTTTACGACTCGCGCGGCCATTGGTACCGCAGAAACGCCAGCCGCACCAATAAGTGGGTTGATGTCTTCTTTCGAGAACTTGTTAAGCAGTTTCGCCATCAGAACGCCCGCACCAGTACCGATACTAAATGCAACTGCACCTAACCCCAAGATACCTAACGTTTCTAGGTTCAAGAACTGCTCAGCTTGCAGCTTAGAACCAACACCAAGACCTAAAAAGATAGTCACTATGTTGATCAATTCATTTTGAGCAGTTTTCGATAAACGATCGACCACACCAGCTTCACGCATCAAGTTACCCAAACAGAACATACCAACCAATGGCGTAGCTGAAGGTAAGAACAGAATCGTCATCAGTAATACGGCAAGCGGGAAGATGACTTTCTCCCATTTACCAACATGACGAAGCTGAGCCATCTTAATTTGACGTTCTTCCTTGGTTGTCAGTGCTTTCATGATTGGTGGCTGGATGATCGGCACCAATGCCATATAGCTGTATGCCGCGACTGCAATCGCACCTAGCAGATCTGGAGAGAGCTTACTCGCTAAGAAAATCGCTGTCGGCCCATCAGCACCACCGATGATCGCGATAGACGAAGCATCTGCCATGGAGAACTCCATGCCAGGTACATAGTTGAGCAAAATAGCGCCAAACAGTGTTGCAAAAATACCAAACTGCGCAGCCGCACCTAACCACAACGTTTTTGGGTTTGCGATCAAAGCACCAAAGTCGGTCATCGCGCCCACACCCATGAAGATCAATAGCGGGAACACACCCGATTCAATCCCAATGTAGTAAACGTAGTAGAGCAAGCCACCAGGCTCAGTAAAGCCAGCATTTGGAATATTCGCCAAAATAGCACCGAAACCAATCGGCAATAACAGTAAAGGTTCAAATCCTTTTTTAATTGCCAAAAACAGCAAAGTACAACCAACCAGCATCATACAGATTTGGCCGAACTCGAAGTTAGCGATCCCTGTTTCTGCCCAAAGGGTTAACAATCCGTCCATGATACTCCCTTACGCCAGGCTCAACAGAGGCGCACCTACTGTGACAGCATCGCCTTCTTTAACGTTCAGCTCTTGAACCACACCACCACGCGCCGCTCGTACTTCAGTTTCCATTTTCATCGCTTCAAGGATGAGCAATACATCGCCTTCAGCTACCTCAGCACCAGGCTGAACATTCACTTTGAAGATGTTACCTGCAAGAGGAGCAGGTACCGCTTCTGCTGAAGCATTAGAAGGTGCGCTAGGTGTAGCCGATTTTGCCGGTGCATTAGAAGGAGCAACAGATGTCAGTTCACCTTGAGGGCCAACTTCCACCTCATACACCTGCCCGTCAACACGTACACTATAAGTTTCTACACCACCAGTTGCCGGTTGAGCTACAGGTACAGCAGGCTTCGCAGCTTCTAGCGTTGGTGCAGGCTCAAATGCTTCTGGGTTTTCACGATTCTTAAGGAACTTAAGCCCAACTTGAGGGAAAAGTGCATAAGTGAGTACGTCATCAACACGCTCACTTGCTAGCTTAATGCCTTCTGATTTCGCTTTCTCCATCAGATCAACCGTAAGCGTCTCCATTTCAGGCTCAAGTAAATCGGCAGGACGACAGGTAATTGGCTCTTTACCATCAAGCACTTTCGCTTGCAGTTCTGCATTTAACTCGGCTGGCGCTTGACCGTACTCACCTTTCAATAGGCCAGCGGTTTCCTTGGTAATACTCTTGTAGCGCTCGCCAGTAAGAACGTTAATCACCGCTTGCGTACCGACGATCTGTGAAGTTGGAGTCACCAATGGAATGAAACCAAGATCTTCACGTACACGAGGGATCTCTTCTAATACTTCATCAATGCGATCCGCAGCACCCTGCTCTTTCAACTGGCCTTCCATATTGGTCAGCATACCACCAGGCACTTGAGCAATCAGGATGCGTGAATCGACTCCTTTTAACTGGCCTTCCCACTTCGCATACTTCTTACGTACCTCACGGAAATATGCGGCGATAGGTTCCAGTTGCTCGAGTTTCAAATTGGTATCTCGCTCGGTGCCTTCTAGCATAGCGACTACCGTTTCAGTCGGTGTATGACCGTAAGTACAACTCATTGAAGAAATCGCAGTATCGAGAATATCAATACCGGCTTCTACTGCTTTTACCGCTGTTGCTGTAGACAGCCCCGTTGTTGCATGACAATGAAGTGCCAATGGCACATCACAAGACGCTTTGATACGCGTGATAAGCTCTTCCGCTTCATAAGGCTTAAGTAAGCCAGACATATCTTTAATACACAGCGAATGACAACCTAAATCCTCTAGGCGTTTTGCCAAGTCAACCCAAGTGTCTGCGTTATGCACTGGGCTCGTTGTGTAAGACAACGTACCTTGAGCATGCGCACCAACATCAACCGTTGCTTTCACGGCTTTCTGGAAGTTTCGCACGTCATTCATTGCATCAAAAATACGGAATACATCCATGCCGTTAGCATGCGCGCGTTCAACAAACTTCTCTACTACGTCGTCGGCATAATGGCGGTATCCTAAAAGGTTTTGACCACGCAGTAGCATTTGCATTGGTGTATTAGGCATCGCTTTTTTTAGTTCACGTAAACGCTCCCAAGGGTCTTCCCCTAAGAATCGAATACAAGAATCAAATGTTGCACCACCCCAAGTCTCTAGAGACCAGTAACCAACCTTATCCAACTCAGCTGCGATAGGCAGCATATCCTCAATACGCATACGCGTAGCAAATAGTGATTGATGGGCATCACGAAGGACCACATCAGTAATAGCTAGTGGTTTAGACATGCTCTTAAACTCCTTTTTAATCCTAGTTCGGCTACTTCGCGAATGAGGCGCGATGTTTATGAATCGCAGCCGAGATCGCCGCCACTACTTGTGGACTAACAGCTGAAGAGGTTGATTGAATATTAGTGTTTGTTTTTGGTGCTGCGATCGGCTCTGGTACTTCTTCTGGTACCAATTTCGACATTAACCGAACGAGATAAACAAGAATAGTGAGGAAAATAAATACGACCGCCATCCCCGTTAGCATCAGGGTGGCCGCATCTACTAGCAGGCTTCCTATATTAGTCATGTTGCTTCCTTTCTTTGTCATCCTGACAACGTGCAGGACTTTAATAGTGTCAAATCCCGACCCATGGATTATCTCGATTGGTTAAATTTTGTCAATTTTGTTTAAGGAAGGTTTGTAGTAATCCTGATAAATGATTATTTATTCACTACCCAGATCACAGTTCATGACAAAATAATCACTTCAAATCGCTATCACCTTACGAACAGAGTAAAGGAGGACATAAATAAAAACTGCGATTTAGATTTCAAAATCAAATCGGGACTCACGCAGTAAAAACCAACAAAAACAAAAAGATGAACAAGATTAACAATAAATAAACAAATAACAAACAAAGTGACTACATGAGAGTAATTGAAATGAAAAATGGAAGTCAGTGTATAGGAGGGATAATCAAGATGATTTCACACAATGCGACAGAAACTTGATAGCAAATTGCTTAGATACGCACATATTCGCTTTTAAAAAGAAGGAACATAGGCTCTAGTGATCCTACGCCATATTTCAGATGTCTAGATACAAAAAAGCCTCGCAATTGCGAGGCTTTTTCAATGAGTGGCGCGTCCTGGAGGATTCGAACCTCCGACCGCCTGGTTCGTAGCCAGGTACTCTATCCAGCTGAGCTAAGGAC
>NZ_JAWOUO010000006.1:0-82686 GCF_033339435.1 Vibrio sp. 378 | reverse complement strand
GCGTCCTGGAGGATTCGAACCTCCGACCGCCTGGTTCGTAGCCAGGTACTCTATCCAGCTGAGCTAAGGACGCGCAGATCTTCTTGCTAAGAAGTTGTGAAGTAAATCACATTCATTTCTTACGAAACAAAAAAAAAGGCCATCGGGCCAGTCAATGAATGGCGGTGAAGGAGGGATTCGAACCCTCGATACGGGATAAACCGTATACTCCCTTAGCAGGGGAGCGCCTTCAGCCTCTCGGCCACCTCACCGTTTTCATTGTTATATCTCAAAAGAGATATGGCGCGTCCTGGAGGATTCGAACCTCCGACCGCCTGGTTCGTAGCCAGGTACTCTATCCAGCTGAGCTAAGGACGCACTTTTTGTTGATAAATCAACGTTGCAAGAATGGCGGTGAAGGAGGGATTCGAACCCTCGATACGGGATAAACCGTATACTCCCTTAGCAGGGGAGCGCCTTCAGCCTCTCGGCCACCTCACCGTCTTGCGGAGGCACATATTACGTTTTACCGAAAATATGTCAAACACTTTCTTTGAAAAAATCTACGAAACTGGCTTAACCGTTGCTGATTTAATCAAAGTGACTATTAAACGAACTTTACCACTCTATTATGATGAAAAAAAGAGAGTCTTCTCTGAAAAAAAGACATTTATTTTCAAATAACTTTCTGAAGTTCGAATCAACATTATTGATGAATTCACAGCCATACTCAACACAATAGTTTCTGCAAATTTTCAAAAACAGTAAAAACTAAAAAGGCCAACCCTTCGGTTAGCCTTTTTCATTCAAACTAAGCTCTGTAAACAGGAGCGACTTAGTAGTTACCTGAAGCAACGTTGCCATTGCCTTTTTCAGCTTGAATGCGCATGTAGATTTCTTCACGATGAACTGAAACCTCTTTCGGAGCGTTAACGCCGATACGCACTTGGTTACCTTTAACACCTAGTACAGTTACAGTCACTTCATCACCAATCATCAGTGTTTCGCCTACGCGGCGAGTCAAAATTAGCATTCTTTGCTCCTTGAGTAATCTCTAAATTTTCTTGCTACAAAGCTATTATCCAACAAAAGTTATATTTTCGTAAACTACCTTGTTAGCGAAAATCAGCCTAAAAAGGCATGTTTTTGTTGAATGTTTAATGCTTCACTAGACGTAATGTAAGCATCATGCAGAATGTTTGCTGCTGTATCCACACATTCGGGTGCTAAAACTAGCATCATAGTGAGTGCATTCGTTGCGCTGAAATTGATCTCAATATCTCGCTTTGCCAACAAATCGCATGCGTGCTCTACCATTCCATTGGCCTCAAGCCCCACTGCGGTCAACAGGCTTACCACTTCACTATTACGGATTTTGTCGCTGAACACCAGATCGAACTTGGCACATGCATCTTGTTTTATCATGATACCTGCCCGTTCTGTTTCCTCGATCACATTCCAAATGTCGATACCCAACATCTGACATTGTTTTGTAGCACTAGATAAATGTTCTTTATCGACTTCGATTATGGCAAGGTCACGTTGAATGGCTATACCAGAGACGGCTTGATTGCCTAACTCCCCCTTTACCAGACTGCCTTCATTAACATCAAATGTCGAAAGCACGCGCAGTGGCACATTATTCTTCCATGCAAATTGCACTGAAGGTAAATGTAATACTTTCGCGCCTCGGCTTGCCATCGCTTCCATGGAAGGAAAATCGATAACCGCCAATTTTCGCGCGTTTTTCACTACACGTGGGTCACAAGTATAAATACCATCAACGTCGGTAAAGATTTGACACTCATCAGCGCGCAATGCGCCTGCCAGTGCCACTGCGCTCGTATCTGAGCCACCTCGACCTAATGTGGTGATATCCCCGTTCTCATTCACACCTTGAAAGCCTGCAACAATCACGATTTGGTCTTGCTCAAGCAATCCCAGAATTGTTTTAGTATCAATGTGTTTAATCGTTGCGTCATTGTGTTGATTATCCGTCACAATATTCGCCTGTGCTCCGGTAAGCGAGCGTGCAGCATGACCCAATTTATTGAGTGTCATTGCTAACAGTGCCATTGACACTTGCTCACCAGCAGAGAGCAAAACATCAAGTTCTCGAGCTGTAGGCACGCTATCTATCTGTTTAGCGAGGTCCATCAGTCTGTTTGTTTCGCCTGACATTGCAGACACGACAACAACAACTTGATTGCCATCATTTTTCGCCTTAATGATGTGTTCAGCAACTTGGTGGATTCTTTCAATTGAACCCACTGAGGTTCCGCCAAACTTTTGCACGATAAGGGGCTTTTTCACCAGTCTTCACCTTCCCAAGACCGAAGTCTCTTTAGAACTGCTTACATCTTCAGTATTTCCTTTTAGAAAAATTATATAAGCAGTAGTTACAACAAAAACCAAATAGCCTAAATGACTCGGTTAACTTTTGGTCAATTAAACCACTTGGCTGCTAAAAAAAATTACGCTCAATCAAAGAAACTTGATTGAGCGTAATTTTAGTAGTTAAAAGCTTATAAGCGCTCTTCTAACCAAGGCTGAACTGTTTTAATTGCCTCTGGTAGTGCGGCTACATCAGTACCACCAGCTTGAGCCATGTCAGGACGACCACCGCCCTTACCACCGACTTGCTCAGCAATCATCTTAACTAGATCACCAGCTTTTACTTTACCAGTTAGATCTTTAGTCACACCAGCAATCAGGCCAACCTTGTCACCTGTTACGTTGGCAAGCAGTACGACACCAGACCCCATTTGGTTCTTGATGTCATCAACCATAGTGCGTAGGTTCTTGCTGTCAGCGCCTTCAAGAGCTGCGACTAGAACTTTTGTACCATTGACTTCAACCGCTTTGCCCATGATGTTAGCGCTTTCTGCTGCTGCCATCTTATCTTTTAGCTTCTGCACTTCTTTCTCTAGCGCTTTTGCTTTCTGTGCAGATTCTGCCAGTTTCTCTTCATACTTCGCGTTTTGAGCTTCAATCGCGTCTAATGCAGCCTCGCCTGTTACCGCCTCAATACGTCGAATACCTGCAGCAATGCCGCTTTCTGAAGTGATTTTGAATAGGCCAATATCACCTGTGCTTGATGCGTGAATACCACCGCAAAGCTCTGTCGAGAAGTCACCCATAGACAGTACGCGTACTTCGTCATCGTACTTCTCACCAAACAGTGCCATTGCGCCTTTCTTCTTAGCAGACTCAATGTCCATCACGTTGGTTTCAATCGTGTGGTTGCGACGAATTTGCGCGTTAACTAGACGCTCAACTTCTTTCAGTTCTGCTGCAGTTACGGCTTCTAGGTGTGAGAAGTCGAAACGTAGGTTGTCTGCCTTCACCAATGAGCCTTTCTGCGTTACGTGCTCACCTAAAACTTGGCGTAGTGCTGCGTGTAGCAAGTGCGTTGCTGAGTGGTTTAGAGAGATAGCTGCGCGACGCTCTGCGTCAACGATAGTTGCTACTTCATCACCTTTCGCTAGAACGCCTTCTGCCATTACACCGTGGTGCGCGATTGCGTTACCTAGTTTTTGAGTGTCCTCAACGCGGAATACACCAGACTCAGTACGGATTTCACCAGCGTCACCACACTGACCGCCTGACTCTGCGTAGAATGGTGTTTCACCAAGTACGATGATTGCTTTGTCGCCCGCAGATAGCGAATCTACTTCGTTGCCTTCAACGAACATCGCTGCTACAGAACTAGAGCCTTTAGTACCTGTGTAACCACAGAATTCTGTTTGCGTATCAACTTTGATTGCTGCGTTGTAGTCAGTACCAAAGTTACCCGCTTCACGCGCACGTTGACGCTGCTCTTCCATCGCTTTCTCAAAACCTTCTTCGTCGATTGCGAACTCACGCTCACGTGCAACGTCGTTAGTTAAGTCAGCTGGGAAGCCGTAAGTGTCGTAAAGTTTAAATACGGTTTCGCCGTCCAGTACTTTACCGTCTAGGTTATCTAATGCTTCGTTTAGAATCGCCATACCGCGCTCAAGTGTACGACCAAAGTTTTCTTCTTCGATACGCAGTACTTTTTCAACCACAGCTTGTTGACGCTTCAGCTCTTCACCAGCCGTACCCATGATGTCTGCCAGTACGCTAACCAACTTGTGGAAGAATGCACCTTGTGCGCCCAGCTTGTTACCGTGACGAACTGCGCGACGGATGATACGGCGTAATACGTAACCACGACCTTCGTTTGAAGGCATAACGCCATCCACGATCAGGAATGAACATGAACGGATGTGGTCAGCGATAACGCGTAGTGATTGGTTTGATAGGTCTTCGTAACCGATCACTTCTGCTGCTGCTTTGATAAGAGCTTGGAATACATCAATTTCGTAGTTTGAGTGAACGCCCTGCATGATTGCAGAGATACGCTCGATACCCATACCAGTATCTACCGATGGTTTGGGTAGCGGTTCCATAGTGCCGTCTGCGTGACGATTGAACTGCATGAATACGTTGTTCCAGATCTCGATGAAACGGTCACCATCTTCTTCAGGCGTGCCAGGACGGCCACCCCAGATGTGCTCACCGTGATCGTAGAAGATTTCAGTACATGGACCACAGGGGCCAGTGTCGCCCATTTGCCAGAAGTTATCAGACTCGTACGGCTTGCCGCCTTCTTTATCACCAATGCGAACAATACGATCAGCGGGCACGCCAACTTTCTTGTTCCAGATGTCAAACGCTTCGTCATCGGTTTCGTAAACAGTTACCAATAAACGATCCGCTGGCAGTTTAAGAACTTCGGTTAGGAATTCCCAAGCAAAGGAGATCGCATCTTCTTTGAAGTAATCGCCAAAGCTGAAGTTGCCTAACATTTCAAAGAATGTGTGGTGACGAGCAGTAAAGCCAACATTTTCTAGGTCGTTATGTTTACCACCAGCACGTACGCAACGCTGAGCCGTAGTCGCTCGAGTGTAGGCTCGTTTTTCTAAGCCTAAGAAACAATCTTTAAATTGGTTCATACCTGCGTTTGTGAACAGCAGGGTTGGGTCGTTATGTGGAACTAACGATGAACTTTCTACGATTTGGTGTCCTTTGCTCTCAAAGAACTTGAGGAACGCGTTACGAACCTCATCAGTGCTCATGTACATGCAGCTCTTCCTGAAAATAGTCGAGTTAGAATTTTGCCGTATTGTAGATCATGCAAACAGCTGAGACTAGTTTTCTTGAGGAAAAGAGGGAGTAGGAGAAAAAATTTGAAGCAAAACAAAAATCAGTGCGGACGACTGACCGTTAATCTTCGTCCTCAAAGCTCAGCGCGTTGCTGATTTGGTCAAAACTGTAGCCGCGATACTGCAGAAAACGAACTTGTTTTGCGTACTCTTTTTGGTCTTTGGCTTTAACACCTTTGAATTTCTTTTCTGCCGCCTGTTTAGCCAGTTCAAACCAATCTTGCGGCTCTTCAGCCATAGCTTGCTCAATCACCGATTCCACAACACGCTTCTGGTTTAACTCTTGACGAATTCGACGCTCTCCATGTCCTTTGTATACATGCTGTCTAATTTGACTCTTCGCGTAACGTAAATCATCTAAATAGTTATGGTCTAGGCAAAAATTAATTGCGATGTCGATGTCTGATTCTTCATAGCCCTTCATCGATAATTTTTGGTAAAGCTCATACTGACCATGATCGCGACGGCTAAGCAATTGGATAGCAGCCTCTTTGCTCGATAATGTTGGCGCCTGGCGTTTTTGGTACATGATGATCCTAAAAGTATTTTTGCTGTACAGGCTCTCAATGGCCTTTGTGATAATTCGATTTTTGATTTCAATAGATACAACAAAGCCCCGCATTGCAGGGCTTTGTCATTTATTAATCTATGAGAGATTAAAACTCTTCAGCTTGCTCTGGCGCTTCACCAGCTTCAGGCGCTTCCGCAAGTGCTGGCGCTAGCAACATTTCACGAAGTTTTGTATCGATAGTTTTAGCCACTTCAGGATGCTCACGCAGGTAGTTACACGCATTCGCTTTACCTTGACCAATCTTATCGCCATTGTAGCTATACCAAGCACCGGCTTTTTCAACTAACTTGTGCTTCACACCTAGATCGACAAGTTCACCTTCGCGGTTAAAGCCTTGGCCGTACATGATTTGTGTGTTTGCTTCTTTAAATGGTGCTGCAATCTTATTCTTAACAACTTTGATGCGCGTTTCGTTACCTACGACTTCGTCACCTTCTTTGATTGCGCCAGTACGACGGATATCTAGACGAACAGAAGCGTAGAACTTAAGTGCGTTACCACCTGTTGTTGTTTCTGGGTTACCAAACATCACACCAATCTTCATACGGATTTGGTTGATGAAGATACACATACAGTTAGACTGCTTTAGGTTACCCGTTAGCTTACGCATTGCTTGAGAAAGCATACGTGCTTGCAGACCCATGTGGCTATCGCCCATTTCGCCTTCGATTTCTGCTTTCGGTGTTAGTGCTGCAACAGAGTCGACAACCATAACATCGATAGCACCAGAACGTGCAAGTGCGTCACAGATCTCTAGAGCTTGCTCACCTGTGTCTGGCTGAGAAACTAGCAATGCATCGATATCAACGCCAAGTTTCTTCGCGTATACAGGATCTAGAGCATGCTCTGCATCGATAAACGCACACGTTTTGCCTTCACGTTGCGCAGCAGCAATAAGCTCAAGCGTTAATGTTGTTTTACCTGAAGATTCTGGGCCGTAGATTTCTACGATACGACCCATTGGTAGACCACCAGCACCCAAAGCGATATCAAGAGAAAGAGAACCCGTTGAGATGGTTTCTACGTCCATTGCGCGGTTATCACCAAGGCGCATGATAGAGCCTTTACCGAATTGCTTTTCAATTTGACCTAGCGCAGCGGCGAGCGCTTTCTGTTTGTTCTCGTCCATTACTTTCTCCGATTTATTCATCTTCTTTGGGCGACGAATAGTAATTCATTTTTCTTAAGCAGAAGAACTGCTCAGCAATGAAAGTTATTATACTGTTGATTCATACAGTGTCCATACCTGTATGAAAAAAATTTGGCTGACCTAAAGTCATGATTTGCTCTAGCCCTTATCAATGCTGGGCTAAAACAAGTTAAGAAATTCTAGAGCAGATGTTGATACAATTGAGTCAGCGCGTGCTCGACCGCTTTTTTGCGAACTTCTGCACGGTCACCAGAGAAATGCATGGTTTCGACTTGCTGCCAACTTTGGTTATCAGCAAAAGCAAAGCAGACCATGCCGACTGGTTTCTCTTCACTGCCACCACCCGGCCCTGCAATACCACTGATGGACACACCGATGGTGGCATTTGAGTTTTTAATTGCACCCTGTACCATTTCAATCACAACTGGCTCACTCACTGCACCATGCGCTTCTAACGTTGAAGCTTGCACACCAAGCATCTCCATTTTCGCTTCATTACTGTAGGTGACGAACGCACGGTCAAGCCACGCTGAACTACCAGCAATGTCAGTAATGGCGGTTGCAACACCACCACCTGTGCATGATTCTGCGGTTGTTAAAACATGCCCGTGTTTAGCCAATAATGCGCCTAAATCGGCACTCAATTTTGTTGTTTTTTCCATAGCCAAAATGCCCTTTGTCTCTTTTTACTTGATAGGGATTCACGTATCCTAAGCCGCTACGGAAATAAACAAAAGAACTTACCTGTGAAAGCTGAACAAAAACACACTCCGATGATGCAGCAATACCTCAAGCTAAAGGCTGAGAACCCAGAGATTTTGCTGTTCTACCGCATGGGCGATTTCTACGAACTCTTTTACGATGATGCCAAGCGAGCTTCTCAGCTTCTTGATATTTCATTGACCAAACGTGGTGCGTCTGCAGGTGAACCTATCCCAATGGCGGGTGTGCCATTTCACGCCGTAGAGGGCTACCTGGCAAAACTTGTTCAGCTTGGTGAGTCTGTGGCGATCTGTGAACAGATTGGCGATCCGGCCACCAGCAAGGGCCCGGTAGAACGTAAAGTTGTGCGTATCGTGACACCAGGTACTGTGACGGATGAAGCGCTGCTTTCTGAGCGTGTCGATAACTTAATCGCAGCAATTTACCATCACAACGGTAAGTTCGGTTATGCGACGCTGGATGTCACCTCTGGTCGCTTCCAACTGACAGAACCAGAAACTGAAGAAGCGATGACAGCCGAGCTTCAACGCACTGCACCACGTGAGCTACTGTTCCCAGAAGATTTTGAACCTGTACATTTAATGGCGAGCCGCAATGGTAACCGTCGTCGCCCAGTCTGGGAATTTGAGCTTGATACGGCTAAGCAACAACTCAATCAACAATTTGGCACAAAAGATCTGGTTGGTTTTGGTGTAGAACATGCGTCCTTAGGGTTATGTGCTGCTGGTTGTTTGATCCAGTACGTAAAAGATACTCAACGTACGGCTTTACCTCATATTCGCTCTTTAACGTTTGATCATCAGGATCAATCCGTCATCCTTGATGCTGCTACCCGACGTAATCTGGAAATTACTCAAAATCTAGCAGGCGGAACCGATAACACGCTCGCTGCAGTACTCGACCATTGTGCTACTCCGATGGGCAGCCGAATGCTGAAGCGTTGGTTGCATCAGCCTATGCGTTGCATTGAAACGTTAAACAATCGTCTTGATGCGATTGGTGAGATTAAAGAACAAGCTCTGTTTGCCGATCTTCAACCAACGTTAAAGCAAATTGGTGATATTGAACGTATCTTAGCGCGCCTTGCATTACGCTCTGCTCGCCCTCGCGATATGGCTAGACTTCGCAATGCAATGCAACAGCTACCAGAGCTAGAATCTGTCACCGCTTCTTTGACCCATCCGTACCTAACGAAATTGGCGAAGTATGCAGCTCCGATTGACGAAGTATGTGACCTGTTAGAGCGCGCGATTAAAGAAAATCCGCCGGTTGTTATTCGTGATGGTGGCGTCATCGCTGAAGGCTACAATGCGGAGCTCGATGAATGGCGAAAATTGGCAGATGGTGCAACAGAATATCTTGAGCAGCTTGAGCGAGATGAGCGTGAACGACACGGTATCGATACGCTTAAAGTAGGCTATAACAACGTTCATGGCTTCTTTATCCAAGTAAGCCGTGGCCAGAGCCATTTGGTTCCACCGCATTATGTACGTCGCCAAACACTCAAAAACGCTGAACGCTACATCATCCCAGAGCTTAAGGAACACGAAGACAAAGTACTTAACTCGAAGTCTAAAGCGTTAGCACTTGAGAAACAGTTGTGGGAAGAACTGTTTGATCTATTGATGCCAAACCTTGAGAAGCTGCAAAACCTAGCTTCTGCTCTGTCTCAGCTAGATGTATTACAAAACCTAGCAGAGCGTGCAGATTCGTTAGATTACTGCCGCCCAACGCTTGTGAAAGACGCAGGAATTCACATTCAAGCTGGCCGTCATCCAGTCGTAGAACAAGTAACAACAGAGCCGTTCATCGCGAACCCAATTGAGCTTAACCCAGCCCGTAAGATGTTGATCATCACCGGTCCAAACATGGGTGGTAAATCAACCTACATGCGTCAAACTGCGCTGATTGCATTGATGGCACATATCGGCTCTTATGTACCGGCAGAATCCGCACAGATTGGTTCTTTAGATCGTATATTTACTCGTATTGGTGCATCAGATGATCTTGCATCTGGCCGCTCGACCTTCATGGTAGAAATGACCGAAACAGCCAATATTCTTCACAACGCAACTAAGAACAGTTTGGTGCTAATGGATGAAATCGGACGCGGTACTAGTACTTACGACGGTCTGTCTTTAGCTTGGGCAAGTGCGGAATGGCTCGCAACACAAATTGGTGCGATGACCCTATTTGCAACTCACTACTTCGAATTAACAGAGTTACCGAACCAACTGCCAAACTTAGCGAACGTTCACTTGGATGCCGTAGAGCATGGAGACAGCATTGCCTTTATGCACGCAGTTCAAGAAGGTGCGGCAAGTAAGTCTTACGGCTTGGCTGTTGCGGGCTTAGCTGGCGTACCAAAAACGGTCATCAAAAATGCGCGTAACAAGCTATCTCAGCTAGAGCAACTGGGGCAAAACAGTGACACACCGCGTCCAAGTGCAGTAGATGTGGCTAACCAGTTGAGCCTGATTCCAGAGCCTAGCGAGGTCGAACAAGCTCTGTCAGGTATTGATCCTGACGACTTAACGCCACGCCAAGCTCTTGAAGAGCTGTATCGCTTGAAGAAGATGCTGTAAACAGACTCACACCAACGAGCAAAAAAGAAAAAAGGCTATGGGGAACCATAGCCTTTTGCGTATCTAGTGAAATACGGATTATTTAATCGTCTTCTACGTTAAATAAGTTTTCCATATTCAAACCTTGTTTGATTAGGACTTCACGAAGACGACGTAAACCTTCCACTTGTATTTGACGTACTCGCTCACGTGTCAGACCAATCTCTCGACCAACTTCTTCCAGCGTCGAAGGCTCGTAGCCTAGTAGGCCGAAGCGACGTGCAAGCACTTCTTTCTGTTTCGGATTCAACTCTTCTAACCAATGAATCAACGATGATTTGATGTCGTCATCTTGAGTCGAAACTTCTGGATCAGAGTTGTTTGCATCAGGAATAATATCCAGCAGCGCTTTCTCACCGTCACCACCGATTGGCGTGTCGACAGAGCTAATACGCTCATTAAGGCGTAACATTTTGCTTACGTCTTCGACTGGAATATCTAATTGAGCAGCAATTTCTTCTGCGGTCGGTTCGTGATCGAGCTTTTGAGAAAGTTCACGCGCAGTACGCAGATAAATGTTCAGCTCTTTCACTACGTGGATAGGTAGACGGATCGTGCGAGTTTGGTTCATCAACGCTCGCTCTATCGTTTGTCGGATCCACCATGTTGCGTAAGTAGAGAAACGGAAACCACGTTCTGGGTCGAATTTTTCGACCGCTCGGATCAAGCCGAGGTTACCTTCTTCAATCAGATCGAGTAGTGCTAGACCACGGTTACTGTATCGACGAGAAATCTTAACAACCAAACGTAGGTTACTTTCGATCATACGTTTGCGTGCCGCTTCGTCGCCACGTAGGGCGCGTCTTGCGTAAAGCACTTCTTCTTCGGCAGTAAGTAAAGGTGAGAAGCCAATTTCGCCCAAATACAACTGAGTTGCATCTAAGCTTTTACTGCTCGCGTCAAATTCTTCACGCGCAGTCGCTTTGCTTTCTGTGGATGATGATCTTTCGAGTTCGTTATCAATGGTCTTCACTGACGCATTGTCAAATGCAAACTCTTCAACTTTGGTTACTGTGTTGCTGATACTCATAACGCCTCCCCCTGGCGAGTTAGCAAGACATGACAACTCAATATGTCGCTAAATGATGTCGCAAGTTGTTTTTCAAAGTTTTAAGGCAAATAGCGTTTTGGATTCACTGATTTACCTTGATAGCGAATTTCAAAGTGTAGTTTGACCGACTTTGCACCTGAACTACCCATGGTGGCGATTTTTTGTCCGCTTTTTACGCTTTGTCCTTCTGTGACCAGCAGTTTGTCATTATGTGCGTATGCGCTTAAATAATTGTCGTTATGCTTTACTATAATTAAGTTGCCATAACCTCGTAGCGCATTGCCTGAATAAACGACTGTGCCGGCTGCGGTTGAAACGATAGGTTGACCACGCTGTCCTGCGATGTCGATACCTTTATTTCCCTGTTCTCCCGCCGAAAAGTTCTTGATTACTCTCCCTTTTGTTGGCCACAACCACTTTGAGACTTTATCACTCTTTGCTGTGGTAGTTGGCGCTTTTTGCTTCACTTTTTGGTTATCTTTTGAACCAACATACTCCTTTGTTTTCGATTGTTCAACCTTCTTTGGAGGCTGTTTTTGTACGACTTTAGGCTTAGTCTCTGTAGGTTTTTGACTAGAGTTTTTACTCGAAGGTTTAGGTTTAGAGGCTGTTGATGTTTTCGTCACTGGAGCTGGGGGTGTCGTAACAACAGGAGCCACAACGGGTTCAACTTTTTGACCATATTTAGGGGCGACATATTTCGGAGCCCAAAGTTTTAGCCTCTGTCCTGGGTAGATAGTGTAAGGCTGAGTTAACTCATTGTAACGAACAAGATCATTTACATCTTTATCTGTGACATAAGCTATGAAGTAAAGTGTATCGCCTTTTTTTACCTCATAATAACTCCCTCTGTAACTCCCTCTTTCAAGGCTTGAATAGTCTTTTTTTAGGCTAGAGACAGGTGCAGGGGAATGCGCTGCACAACCAACTAGTCCTGCAGCAAACACAAAGCTAATACCAATATGACGTAGTAACTTATTCACCTATCCCTAACCCTTAAGCTAAATCACCCGCAACCAGAGGTACGAACCGAACCATTTCTACAACGGTAGAGAGATATTCGTCTCCCTTACGCTCTATTTTTAATAACTGTTGTTCCGTATCTCCAACAGGAATGACCATTTTGCCGCCATCTCTTAATTGTGAGAGAAGAGCTTGGGGAATCACTTCAGCGGCAGCGGTAACAATAATAGCATCGAAAGGACCTCTCGCTTCCCAGCCCTGCCACCCATCAGCATGCTTAGTTGAAACATTGTAAATATCCAATTGCTTCAGGCGACGCTTTGCTTCCCATTGCAACGATTTAATTCGCTCAACGGAGTATACATGATCAACAATTTGCGCCAGTACCGCGGTTTGATAACCCGATCCCGTTCCGATTTCCAGAACACGACTCGCCGGCTCTAGCTCAAGCAACTCGGTCATACGCGCAACGATATAAGGCTGAGAAATAGTTTGTCCCTGACCAATTGGTAACGCATTGTTATCATAGGCTTGGTGCATCATCGCTTGAGAAACAAAGCTTTCTCGTGGCAAGCGTTGGATAGCATCCAGAACTCTTTGGTCTTTGATGCCACTGGAGATAAGAAACGCTATCAACCTGTCAGCATGTGGGTTACTCATTACTTCTCTTCCTTTAACCAACTATCCATAGCACGCAGCGACTCGTGAGCGGTGAGATCAACTTGCAGAGGCGTCATTGAAACTCGGCCATGCTCAATTGCATAAAAGTCCGTGCCCTCTCCTGCATCTTGCTCCTTTCCTGGTGGCCCTAACCAATAAATGTCATGGCCTCTCGGATCTTTCTGCTTGATCATATTCTCTGCGTGATGACGTGCACCTAAACGAGTAACTTCAATTTCACCTAAATTCTCTGATGGTAAGTCCGGCACGTTTACGTTCAGTAGACGATTCGTTGGAATCGGCGACGCTAAATGCTGTTGTACAATTTGACGTGCAATTTTAGCGGCGGATTCGAAATGTCGCTTACCCACTAGAGAAAAAGCCACCGACTGAACGCCAAGGAAATGACCTTCCATGGCTGCTGCTACTGTTCCAGAATAAAGAACATCATCACCCAAATTAGCGCCATGGTTGATTCCTGACAGAACAAGATCAGGCAAATCATCTTTCATTAGCTCATTCAGCGCGAAATGCACACAATCCGTGGGCGTGCCTTGCACTGAGTAGATATTTGGGGCAATTTCAGTCACGCGTAATGGTTGTTCTAATGTGAGTGAATTCGAAGCACCTGAACGATTTCGATCAGGTGCGACAATGGTCACTTCAGCGATATCTCTCAACTCATCAGCGAGGGCATGAATCCCTTGAGCATGAACACCATCATCATTGCTGATTAAGACTCTTAAGGGCTTCGGGTTTCGTGAATCCTGTTCCATTAGTATTCTCTTTCTACTTCAACCTCATTAACTAACTCACGAACAATAGAGGTCGCAAAAGATCCCGCATCCAGTGAGAAAGTCAGCGTAATGTTGTTACCTTCAACCGTCCAAGCTAAATCTTTTGGCTTTAGCGCAATATCGCGACGGTCGTGGCGCATGCGATTACCACGAATCAGCGCCATGAGGTCAGGCTCTTCGTCTAAAAACGGTTGCTCTAATGCCAGAGCCTCGGCTTGAGTAGGCAGTGCATTATCGCCAGCAAGCGCAGCGGTAATTGCCGCTTCACCTTGCGCAAATTGCACTTGCAGAGCAGCAATGTTGTTTGCATCAATCAACTGAGTGCCAGAATTCGTCTGCGCAATGTCACCATCAATGAACTTATCAAACACACCATTCTCTAGACGAGCTGAAACGATACGGTTGAAAATCCACGAACGAGCCGCTGATAAATACATACTGCGCTTGTTTTGATTGCGGGTACGAACGTTTTCGCGTCCCCATCGACGTGCTTCTTCAAGGTTGTTGCCATCGTTACCAAAACGCTGACTACCAAAGTAGTTTGGCACGCCAACTTGTTTCACTTTTTCAAGACGTTGCTCTACATCCGCTATATCTGTCACTTCAGACAAAGTAACCACGAACTCGTTCCCTACTAGGTCACCAGGACGCAGTTTTTTATTGTGACGATCTGTTGCAAGGATTTCGATACTTGGGTATTGAGCCAAAAACGCTGAAAAACCTGGCGTTTCACCTTTCGGTAAATGGACACTTAACCACTGTTCCGTCACCGCATGACGGTCTTTAAGACCCGCCCAGCTAACGTCTTTCGACTTAACACCACAGGCTTTCGCTAACTCGTTAGCAACGAAGCTGGTGTTCTCGCCCGTTTTACGGATACGAACCATTAGGTGCTCGCCTTCGCCCGTAAAGGCAAAACCTAAATCTTCGCGAACCTGAAAATGCTCTGGCTGCGCTTTAATTTTTGCCGATGCAACTGGCTTACCCGTTAGGTAAGCCAATGAAGATAAAATGTCTGACATGATGTGTTTCCGCTGATATCACAGCTTAGGGGAGCAAATTGCTAGTTATTGCTTAAACAGAAGTACAACGGCTTCCGTTGCAATGCCTTCTTTGCGTCCAGTAAAACCGAGACGTTCTGTCGTCGTCGCTTTTACGTTAATGTTACTAATGTCGGTTTCTAGGTCTTCGGCTATCGCCGCACACATTGCGTCAATGTGTGGTGCCATTTTAGGCGCTTGTGCCATGATGGTTACATCAGCATTGCCAAGACGGTAGCCTTGCTCTTTAACTCGACGGTAAACGTCTTTCAGTAATTCACGACTGTTTGCGCCTTTCCATTTATCATCCGTATCTGGGAAATGACGACCAATATCGCCGGCAGCAATCGCGCCCAGCAGAGCATCCGTTAACGCATGCAACGCTACATCGCCGTCTGAGTGTGCAATCAAACCTTGCTCATAAGGGATTGCTACACCACCAATAATGACAGGGCCTTCACCACCAAATTTATGTACATCGAAACCATGACCAATTCGAATCATTTTCTATCCTTTCTTTATTCGCCGCGCTCACGGCTTAGATAAAACTCGGCTAACGCAAGGTCTTCTGGCTGAGTGATTTTTATATTGCTCGCATTCCCTTGAACTAAGGCTGGCTTCTCGCCTAACCACTCCAAAGCCGAGGCTTCATCAGTAATAGTTACACCCTGTTCTAATGCGTCAGCCAGTGCTTGAGTAAGCTGCTGAGTTTTAAACATTTGTGGAGTCAGTGCATGCCACAATGCTTCTCTATCTACCGTATGATCGATATCTTGCACTGCGTTTGCTCGCTTCATTGTATCTCTCACAGGAGATGCGAGAATGCCACCCGTTGAGTGGGCGCAGCAAACATCAATCAAACGGTCAATGTCGGATGTTAATACACATGGCCTTGCAGCGTCGTGAACTAATACCCACTCGCTTTCCAGATGCTCATTGACATAGTTTAGCCCTGATAACACAGAGTCTGCTCTTTCTTTACCACCAGCTACACGAATCACATCTGGGTGCTTAGCAACGGACAATTCTGGGTAATATGGGTCGCCGTCAGTAACGGCAACGACAACCTTAGAAATATTTGGGTGAGAAAGCAGTTTCTCTACGGTATGTTCCAGTACCGCTTTACCTTCGATCAATAAATATTGCTTAGGGCGATCTGCCTTCATTCTGCTACCCACACCAGCAGCAGGCACAATTGCGATATGCGATGAGTTCATATCCAACATTTTAATGGTTTTCCTCACCTATAATGCGGTAAAAAGTCTCGCCATCTTTAACTAAACCGAGCTCATGACGCGCACGTTCTTCAATCGCATCAAGACCTTGCCTTAAGTCATCAATCTCAGCGAACATTTCATTGTTGCGAGCTTGTAGCTTGCTGTTCACTTGTTGCTGAACTTCAATTTCATCTTTTACTGTGTAGTAGTCAGACACTCCGTTTTTACCAAACCATAGAGTGTATTGAAGCAAGCCAAACAGTAGCGTAAGGGCTATAACAAAGATTCGCATATCACTGCTAACATTCTGTACCGGAAGGAATTAGATAAGGTGACATATATAGCATAAATGCGAGGTTGCCTCTAGGGGAGAAAGAGAGACTCACACGCTCCTTACAAGAAATAAGCAGCAAAATGAAACAAAGAGACTTCTCTACTCTCTCCTCGTTCTATGGAATCACAAATGAACGTAAGCGAAAGACATCAAAAAGCAAAGCCTGTTCTCATATGTCAGATACAAAAACACCCCGCCAAAGCTGGGTGTTTTTAAAGTTTTAAGTTAAGCCGTTAATTCAGTTAAGAATTAAGCTTGACCTTTAACTTCTTTAAGATCGCTTACTTGAAATATGGACTTAGCGCTTCCGTTATATAAAAAAACACCCCGCCAAAGCAGGGTGTTTTAAAAGCTTTAAGTTAAGCAGCTAATTCAGTGAAGAATTAAGCTTGACCTTTAACTTCTTTAAGACCGTTGAAAGGAGCGCGCTCACCTAGAGCTTCCTCGATACGGATTAGCTGGTTGTACTTAGCAACACGGTCAGAACGGCTCATAGAACCAGTTTTGATTTGACCTGCAGCTGTACCTACCGCTAGGTCAGCGATAGTTGCATCTTCAGTTTCGCCAGAACGGTGAGAGATTACTGCTGTGTAACCTGCGTCTTTAGCCATCTTGATTGCAGCTAGAGTCTCAGTTAGAGAACCGATTTGGTTGAACTTGATAAGGATAGAGTTAGCTACGCCTTTCTCGATACCTTCAGCAAGGATCTTAGTGTTAGTAACGAATAGATCGTCACCTACTAGTTGAAGCTTGTCACCTAGTAGTTCAGTTTGGTGCTTGAAGCCATCCCAGTCAGACTCGTCTAGACCGTCTTCGATAGAAACGATTGGGAATTGGTTAGCTAGCTCAGCTAGGTAGTGGTTGAACTCTTCAGAAGTGAAAGTTTTACCTTCGCCTTTCATGTTGTAGATGCCAGCTTCTTTGTCGAAGAACTCAGATGCAGCACAGTCCATAGCTAGAGTAACGTCTTTACCTAGTTCGTAACCAGCAGCTGCAACAGCTTCTGCGATAACTTCTAGAGCTTCAGCGTTAGATTTAAGGTTAGGAGCGAAACCACCTTCATCACCAACTGCAGTGCTGTAGCCTTTAGACTTAAGAACTTTAGCTAGGTTGTGGAATACTTCTGCACCGATACGTAGACCTTCTTTAAGAGTCTTAGCGCCAACTGGTTGGATCATGAACTCTTGGATGTCAACGTTGTTGTCTGCGTGCTCGCCACCGTTGATGATGTTCATCATTGGTAGAGGCATAGAGAACTGACCTGCAGTGCCGTTTAGCTCAGCGATGTGCTCGTATAGAGGCATGCCTTTCGCAGCAGCAGCAGCTTTAGCGTTTGCTAGAGAAACAGCTAGGATAGCGTTAGCACCGAATTTAGATTTGTTTTCAGTGCCGTCTAGTTCGATCATTACTGCGTCGATTGCAGCTTGGTCTTTAGCGTCTTTGCCAACTAGAGCTTCAGCGATTGGGCCGTTTACAGCTTCAACTGCTTTAAGAACACCTTTACCTAGGAAACGTGCTTTGTCACCGTCACGTAGCTCAAGAGCTTCGCGAGAACCAGTAGATGCGCCAGATGGAGCTGCCGCCATACCTACGAAACCGCCTTCTAGGTGTACTTCAGCTTCTACAGTTGGGTTACCACGTGAGTCGATGATTTCACGACCTAGAACTTTAACGATCTTAGACATTAATGTTTCCTCTCGTTTCAAATATAAATGTCAATCTTAAAGGGCAGCAGCACAACCTTCGCCGCCGCCCGTATCCTTTTACTTCTCAAATTCGCCGCGTGCGTTTTGGCCCGCAGCCTTAACAAAACCTGCAAACAATGGATGTCCATCGCGAGGAGTCGAGGTGAATTCTGGGTGGAACTGAGCCGCTACAAACCATGGGTGAGCTGGGTTCTCAATCATTTCCACTAACTTCTTGTCCGCAGATAGACCTGATACTTTTAGGCCTGCTTTTTCGATTTGCGGACGAAGCACGTTATTCACTTCGTAACGGTGACGGTGACGTTCATGGATCGTCGCGCTACCGTACAGTTCACGAGCTTTAGTCCCTTTCTCTAGGTGACACAGCTGTGAACCAAGACGCATCGTACCGCCTAGGTCAGACTTTTCAGTACGCTCTTCTACGCTACCTGATTCGTCTACCCACTCTGTGATCAAACCTACCACAGGGTACTTAGTCTCTTTGTTAAATTCTGTTGAATGTGCACCTTCCATACCCGCAACGTTACGCGCGTATTCGATTAGTGCAACTTGCATACCCAAACAAATACCTAGGTAAGGCACGTTATTTTCACGTGCATATTGAGCCGCACGGATCTTGCCTTCAATACCACGATCGCCGAAGCCACCTGGTACTAGGATCGCGTCCAAACCTTCTAGAAGTTCAACGCCTTTTGTTTCGATATCTTGTGAGTCTACATACTTAATTGTGACGCTTAGACGGTTTTTCAAGCCAGCGTGTTTAAGCGCTTCGTTCACAGATTTGTATGCATCTGGTAATTCAATGTATTTACCAACCATACCGATGGTTACTTCACCAGTAGGATTTGCTTCTTCGTAGATAACCTGTTCCCATTCAGAAAGGTCTGCTTCAGGAGCAGTAATACCAAAGCGAGCACACACAAGGTCATCTAGCCCTTGAGATTTAATCAACTGAGGGATCTTGTAGATAGAGTCTACATCCTTCATTGAAATTACTGCTTTTTCTGGAACATTACAGAACAGTGCGATTTTTTTACGCTCATTCGCAGGAATAACGCGATCGCTACGGCAAACTAGGATGTCTGGCTGAATACCGATAGATAGAAGTTCTTTTACAGAGTGTTGCGTCGGCTTAGTTTTCACTTCGCCCGCTGCCGCTAGGTAAGGAACAAGTGTTAGGTGCATGAACATTGCGCGCTCACGGCCTAGCTCAACAGCTAGCTGACGAATCGCTTCCATAAATGGTAGTGATTCGATATCACCAACAGTACCGCCAACTTCAACGATAGCCACATCATGGCCTTCAGAACCTGCAATAACGCGATCTTTGATTGCGTTAGTGATATGAGGGATAACTTGAATAGTTGCGCCTAGGTAGTCACCACGACGTTCTTTACGAAGTACGTCGGCATAAACACGACCTGCAGTGAAGTTGTTACGCTTGGTCATCTTGGTACGGATGAAACGCTCGTAGTGACCAAGGTCAAGGTCAGTCTCTGCGCCATCTTCTGTAACGAACACTTCACCGTGCTGAGTAGGGCTCATTGTGCCCGGGTCAACGTTGATGTAAGGGTCAAGCTTCATCATAGTCACTTTAAGACCACGAGCTTCTAGAATAGCCGCAAGAGATGCTGCTGCAATACCTTTACCTAGAGAGGATACAACCCCGCCAGTAACAAAAATGTAATTTGTCGTCATGTTTAACCTGAAATTGGTTGAATGAGGGAAATGGAGTGCTTCTGGACGGGAGATAAATATACCAGAAGCTCCTTACCGCCACAACGTGAAATCTATCACACCGTAATTTTTTATTTTTTGCTTCAAATCAAAGTGAGCAAAGACAAACCAAAGTCCGTTTTCGTGTAACCAAACAAGCTGACCTTATATTATGTATTCTGCCAGTTTACCTCTGCCTCGATTCTTCTTGTTTTACTTCATCCCAAAAATGGTCAAGTTCTGATAAAGAACAATCTGTAAGTACTTTGCCTGACTGCTGGACCTTGCCTTCAACTTGTTTAAAACGTCGCGCAAACTTTACGTTTGCTTTTCCTAGTGCGACTTCTGGGTTTTTATTAAGGTGGCGAGCCAAATTGACAGTCGCAAATAGCAAATCACCGAGCTCCAACTCAACTTTCTCTTCATCGGGCTGAACTTGCAGTGCCTCTTCCATGACTTCGTCAATTTCTTCTCGTACTTTATCGACAACCGGGCCAAGTGAATCCCAATCAAACCCAAATTTTGCACATTTTTTCTGAATTTTTGTAGCACGAGAAAGTGCCGGTAAAGAGTTTGGTATTGAGTCTAGGATACTTTCTTCCGCTTTGCCTACTAGGGCTTTTTCTTTTGCTTTTTCCGCTTCCCAGTTCGCGTTAATTTCCTCGTCAGATTCAAACTCAACATCTGAAAAAACATGCGGGTGGCGACGAGTCAGTTTTTCGTTCACGGTTTCGACGACATCCGAAAAGTCGAACAGCTCTTGCTCTTTCGCTAGCTGACTGTAAAAAATCACCTGAAACAACAAATCCCCTAGCTCTTCTTTTAGATTGAGCCAATCTCGATTTTGAATCGCGTCCACCACCTCGTAGGTTTCTTCTATTGTATGCGGAACGATGGTGTCAAAGGTTTGTTTTAAGTCCCAAGGGCAACCGTTTTCGGGGTCACGCAGCTTCGCCATGATTTGTTCTAACTGTTCAATTGGATGACTCATTTTTTGTTCCTTTAAACCTTTCTATTAAAGAAAAAGGTGAGCAGCCAAAACCACTCACCTTCTACATTATATTTTCTCAGCAGCTTTCACTAAGTAATTGTTACTTTGACAAGGCAACAAGTTTTCGCGACTCCTGAGCATAGCCTACTATGTGATGCCCCTGAGCCGGCACGTCGGAATAAGTGCAGCTAACGCAGATAAAAAGCCAAATATGACGCAAGTGTAACTCTGTAAATAGTTGAAGTTGTAGCTAGGCGACAAACAAACGAGACTCCTGAGCATGGTTCACCATGTGATGAGCCTGGGCCGGCACTCCGGAGTGCGTGCAGTCAACAACGCTACAACGATAACTATGACGAGAGTTTTAGCCGAGGCGTTTCACCGTCATGACATCCTTGATCTGTTCCACACGCTTCGAAACCCGCGAAAGCACCTCAATATTGGTGACTTCTAGGTCAAAGTCCATGATGGCAAGTTGACGTCTGTAGTCGACTCGGTTCTTCATACTGGTCACTTTGATCTTTTCGTTGGCGAACAGTGTCGTAATGTCTTTGAGTAGACCACCTCGCTCCATCGCTTCAACACGCACGGTGAGGATGTATGACCCCACAAAGCCGCTGCCCCAGACTGTATCGATGATGCGCTCTGGCGCATGATGGCGCAGTTCTTCTAGCTGTTCACAGTCACTACGGTGTACTGAAATCCCACGACCTTGCGTTATGTAACCAGAGATATCGTCACCTGGAATTGGCTGACAGCAACGTGCTAGATGTGTCATTAGGTTATCGACGCCTTCTACTACAACTGCGTCTTTTTTCGGTCGGCTTTGCGCGGGTGATTTATGCTCAGCTTCTTGCAGTTTTTCCAGTGCTTGCTGGTCTTCTTCCTCTGCCGTTGGCTTGTTAACTAACGCGTTAATATGGTTAATGATTTGGTTGATGCGCAAATCACCGCTACCTACACCAACATACAATTCATCTGGTGTTTTGACGTTAAACCGCTTGAGGGCGTAATGCTCTGCATCTTTTAACGTTGCGCCAATTTTGGCTAACTCATGCTCAAGGATTTCACGACCTGCTTCAAGGTTCTTCTCACGGCTTTGTTTTCGGAACCAGGCGTTAATTTTGGCACGCGCACGACCAGAATGAACGAAGCCTAATGATGGGTTTAACCAGTCACGTGATGGGTTAGGTTCTTTCTGAGTGATAATCTCGACTTGGTCACCCATATGTAATTTATGCGTGAACGGCACAATACGACCTCCGACTTTGGCACCGATACAACGGTGTCCCACTTCGGAGTGAATGTGATAGGCAAAATCTAGCGGCGTTGCCCCCATTGGCAAATCGACAACATCACCACGTGGTGTAAAGGCATAAACACGGTCATCAAAGACTTGGCTACGTAACTCATCGAGCATTTCGCCAGAGTCAGACATTTCTTCTTGCCAATCCAGTAGCTTACGCAGCCACGTGATCTTCTCATCATAACCGCTTCGGCTGCTTGCCCCTTCTTTATATTTCCAGTGCGCTGCAACACCCAGTTCCGACTCTTCATGCATTTGCTTGGTACGAATCTGGATCTCGATGGTTTTGCCTTCTGGCCCTAGAATTACTGTATGGATCGATTGATAACCGTTTGGTTTAGGGTTAGCAACGTAGTCATCAAACTCGCTCGGTAGATGCTTGTATTTGGTGTGAACTACGCCTAAAGCCGCGTAACAATCTTGCAGTTTGTCTGCGATGATACGCACTGCTCGCACATCAAACAGCTCATCAAAGGCCAAACTCTTTTTCTGCATTTTTCGCCAAATGCTGTAGATGTGCTTAGGTCGACCACTCACTTCGGCATTGATGCCCGACACTTCCATTTCGTGCGTGAGGTCTTCAACAAAGTCTTTGATGTACTGTTCACGAACGATGCGCCTCTCAGAAAGCTGTTTGGCAATTTGTTTGTAAGTTTCCGGTTGTTGGTAGCGGAAAGCGTAATCTTCAATTTCCCATTTCAGCTGACCGATGCCTAATCGGTTTGCTAGCGGCGCATAGATGTTGGCACACTCTTTTGCCGCCGCACGTCGAACTTCATCTGGCGCTTTTTTAACTTCAATAAGGTTACAAATTCGTTCCGCGAGCTTGATAACTACGCAGCGGAAGTCATCCACCATGGCAAGCAGCATGCGGCGTACGTTATCTACCTGAGATGACGCTGCACTGCCTTCCATGTTGACGTTGAGTTGGCCAATAGCAGCCATTTCTTCAACGCCGTCGATTAATTTTATGATTTCTTTGCTGTATTTCTCTTCCAGAATTTCTCTGTTAAAAGCACCACTTGAAACCAAAGGAAACAGTTGAGCAGCCACTAAAGTGGCTTGGTCCATAGACAAGGTGATCAAAATTTCGATCATTTCTCGTCCACGCCACAACAACAGTTCCGCTTGCTCGTTATCAGCTAATACTGTCTGGCAATCTCGATATACTTCGATTAAGCGTGAGGCTGTGTTTTTCTCTTGTCCTAGGCTAGCCACCCAGTTTTCGAGTTCAAACTGTTCATCTTGGTTTAAATGCGCGCTTCTTACCGCAACCATCTCATCATCCTAATTATTATATTCGTGTGGTTTGACTAACACCGTCCAGGTTAGTTCTTTTTACCGCGCGTACACGCTGGCTTTATGACCACCCACCACAAATAAGGGGTCAAAGTCCTAAAGTTAGGACTTTTCAAACAATGCCATCGATTCTAGATGACTGGTATGAGGGAACATATCCAGCATACCTAATTTAGTTAATTTATAGCCTTGCTCTATCAAGCTTTGACTATCCCTAGCAAGGGTAGCAGGATTACAAGAAACATAAACTACACGCTGTGCGCCAAGCTCAGAAACTTGATCGATGATCCCACTCGCTCCCGCGCGTGCCGGGTCTAATAATACTTTATCAAACCGCTCTGCGGCCCAGGCTTGGCCTTCAAAATCTTGCTCAAGGTTAGCGTGATAAAATTGCGCGTTATTGATTTGGTTCAAAGATGCATTGTTTGTGGCTTTTTCTACCATCTCTGCAACACCCTCTACTCCAACCACGTGCTTAGCTAATTTCGCAACTGGTAAACTAAAGTTGCCTAAACCACAGAACAAATCTAACACTCGGTCACTCTTTTGTGGGTCTAACCACTCAACCGCTTGCTTGACCATTTGTTGGTTTACACCTTGGTTTACTTGAATAAAGTTATTTGGTGCAAAAGGGATTTTCACTCCAACTTCTTGATAAAAAGGCATATCGCCTTCGATAAGGTCTAATTGTTCTGTCGATGGCATCAAGTACAACGATGCGCCATGACGTTTTGCCAACTCCGTTAGAGATTGAGTTTCACTCGTTGTCAGAGCGCTCAAGTGGCGCAGCGTAATACACGGCCCATTATCACCAAGTACCAGCTCTACATGACCCAATTGTTCAGGCTTTTTGAACGCTTTTAGGGCTGAGTAAATCTCTGGCAGCAAAACATTCAGTTCCGGTGCCAGCACTGGGCAATCGGTCACTTGCGCAATTTGCTTACTCTGCTTTTTACGGAAACCAAAATGTAGCTGACGTGTTTTTTTATCAACAAACAAGCTCACTCTCGCACGGCGACGGTAGGCCTGCGAATATCCCAATAACGGGGCATCTAGTTCAATGTCACTGCCTGAAAATTTTCGCATTAGCTGACGCAACGTTTGCTGTTTGTACGTCAATTGTTGGCCATAATCTAGATGCTGCAAATCACAGCCACCGCACTCATGATAATGTGGGCAAAATGGCTCCACACGAGCTTCACTCGGCTTAAGGATTTTAATCAACTTACCGCGAGCGAACTTGCTCTTTTCTTCCACCAATTGAGTGACCACCTCCTCACCCGGCAGTGCTCCATCAATAAACAATGGCTTCTTTTTGAGGTAAGCAATGCCTGCGCCGTGGTGATCTAAACGCTCTACTTGCACTGCTTGATGCCGAGTATTGAGTTGGGTTTTCTTTTTCGGTTGAAAGATGCGTGCCATGCTCTATGCCTGATTTATATGTAATTGCTCTTCGGCTTCACTATTCTTGATTGCAGCCGTTGTGTGATTCGAGTGACTTGATTATGCTTACCGTTTATTCGGTGACGTCACTTCTTTGCTCAAGGCTTTATCGTGCGCTTGAGAAATAATGCGTTATTTTCCCATATCCAGACTCCGATGTAATTAGATAACATGACCAGATATGGCTTACGAGCACGTGTAATTACACTAACTCTCGCTCCCACTCTCATTATTGGTTTATTACTGAGCGGTTTCTTCTCATTTAACCGCTACCAAGACCTTGAGAAACAAGTTATCACCACTGGTAACAGCATTATTGAGCCGCTGGCGATTGCCAGTGAAACTCATCTACTATCAGAAAGCCGAGAGGCGGTACGTCGCTTGATAAGCTACGCGCACCGCAAAAACTCCAAGCTGGTTCGTAGTATCGCGGTATTCGATGAACATCATGAGCTCTTTGTGACCTCTAACTTTCATCCTAATTTTGAAGCCTTGATGTTTCCCAAAGATAAACCGATCCCGCAACTGGGTAATTCGGAAATCTACGAAAACTCACTGATATTGCGTGTCCCCATTTTGTCAGAAGGTCACTACTTAGCGGAGTTGTCGAACGAAAGCCAAGGCACAAAAGCGATTGGTTACATCGCCGTCGAGTTAGATCTCTCCTCCTTGAGGCTGCAACAGTATCAAGAAGTCTTTTCTGCTTTTTTAGTTCTGGTTCTCGGTCTTGGCTTAGCAAGTGTGTTTGCTTCACGTCTAATGCACGATGTGACCCAACCTATCACCCACATGAAGAACGTTGTTGACCGTATTCGCCGCGGTCATCTTGATGTGCGTATCGAAGGCAAAATGCACGGTGAGTTAGACCAGCTAAAAAATGGCATCAACGCCATGGCGGTATCGTTATCAGAATATCACGTGGAGATGCAGCACAGTATAGACCAAGCCACGTCCGACTTACGTGAAACGCTTGAGCAGCTAGAAATTCAGAACGTTGAGCTGGATATCGCGAAGAAACGCGCGCAAGAAGCGGCTAGGGTTAAGTCAGAGTTCTTGGCGAACATGTCGCACGAGCTGCGTACTCCGCTCAATGGGGTGATTGGCTTTACTCGTCAAATGCTTAAAACGCAGCTTTCTAACAGCCAAACGGATTACCTACAGACGATTGAGAAATCGGCGAACAACTTGCTGAATATCATCAATGACATTCTTGACTTTTCGAAACTTGAAGCGGGTAAACTGGCGCTGGAAAACATTCCTTTTGATTTCCGAGAAAGTTTAGAAGAGGTAATTAACCTACAAGCCACCAGCGCGCACGAAAAAGGGTTAGAAATCACCCTAAAAGTGGACCCTAAAATTCCACCAGGTTTAGTTGGGGATCCACTACGTATCCAGCAAATTTTGACGAACTTAGTCGGTAACTCAATCAAGTTTACCGAGCGAGGCAACATTGATGTTAGCGTAGAAATGCGCTCTCAATCAGGAGACTCCGTCGAACTGCAATTCATGGTGCGTGATACCGGTATTGGTATCTCTGAGCGTCAGCAAGCGCAGTTGTTCCAAGCCTTTAGCCAAGCAGATGCAAGTATTTCACGTCGTTACGGCGGTACTGGCCTTGGTCTGGTTATCACTCAGAAACTGGTGAGCCAGATGGGCGGCGAAATCAGTTTAACCAGCCGTCTACACCAAGGTTCAACCTTCTGGTTTACGGTGCGCTTGCACTCAACCGAGATGCCAATGAGCGAACTGATTGAAGTGGAACTTCTGACTGGGAAGCAGTTACTGCTGATTGAACCAAACATGCAAGCCGCATCCGTAACCCAACAGATTCTAAGTCAGGAGGGTATTTTAGTAACCTACCGCTCTGCGCTACCAAACAACGAAGAACAATATGATTATGTATTGTTGAATTTAGCGGCCAACCAGACTCACGATGCGGAAGTTATTACACCTTGGATAGAACAAGCGAAACGCATGGCTCCGAGTGTTCTCCTAGGGACACCGAGTACCGAATTAGCGCTTGCGGACCAAATAATGACTGAGCATCATGTCCAGTGCCTGACGAAGCCATTGTCTCGCCGTAAGTTGCTACAAAGCCTGATTAGCGAACATGTAGAATCGCCACCGGTATTAAGCGCTCCAATTACGCCAAGCGAAGGGGACCGTTTACCTCTGACTGTACTAGCAGTGGATGACAACCCTGCAAACTTGAAGCTGATCTCTGCACTGCTCCGCGAACGAGTAGAAACCGTCACCGCCTGTAGCAATGGCCAGCAAGCGGTGAACCTAGCGACAGAGAAAAAGTACGATTTAATCTTCATGGATATCCAAATGCCACAAATGGATGGGGTGACCGCTTGTAAGCACATTAAAGAGTTGGAGCTAAATAAAGACACGCCAGTGATTGCGGTAACGGCGCATGCCATGGCAGGGGAACGAGACCGCTTGCTCTCAGCAGGTATGGATGACTACTTGACCAAACCTATTGAAGAGCATGTGCTACAACAGGTTTTGGCTCACTGGAACCCAAATGCTTGTACAGAGAGCATTGGCAAAGTCGCCCCTTCATACGTTGATGAACCTGAAGGAAGCGCACCTCAATCCGTTTCTTCGCCTCAGCAGGATGTGATTATTGATTGGCAAGCTGCCTTAAAACAGAGCGCGAATAAAGAGGATCTCGCTAAAGACATGCTGCGCATGTTGATTGAGTTCATCCCTGAAGTAGAAGCAGTCGTTGACCAAGCTCTGGAGCAAGAAGATATCTCTCGTGATGACCTAATTCATGTCATCCATAAGCTGCACGGCAGTAGTTCATATTGTGGCGTTCCAAGACTGAAGTCACTCTGTGCGACGCTTGAGCAAGCACTGCGCTCAGGGATCAGTCTTGAGGAAGTTGAGCCTGAAATGTTCGAGCTGCAAGATGAAATGATTAAAGTAACAACAACCGCAAAGTTATACCTTGAACAGTGATCTATTGAAGAGAAACAAAAGCCAGAGCAAATGCTCTGGCTTTTTAGTATTTTGTTTAAGACTTACAAGCTAGGATTCAAAAATGACCGTCGCCACAGCGTAATGACGCTCATCGGAAATGGACAGGTGAATGTGGTTAACGCCCATCGCATCCGCTATTTGCTTGGCTGTGCCCGTCAATGCGAGCACTGGTTTTCCAAGCGCATCGTTCGAGATGGAAAAGTCGTGAAACGTGACCCCTTTTGCGATCCCTGTTCCCAATGCTTTTGAGGCCGCTTCTTTAACTGCAAAGCGCTTAGCAAGATAACGACCTTGCAGCTTAAGCTGTGAGAATTTGGTCATTTCTTCTTCTGAAAGAATCCGCTGAGCAAAAGGTTCACCACTACGAGCTAACGCTTTTTCAATACGCTCAATTTCTGCAATGTCGGTCCCTAACCCTATAATCGCCATCTAGATAGCCCTATGACTGGCGAGCCTCAATCATCAGTGCTTTCATGTCAGCAACCGCTTTATTTAAACCATCAAATACTGCGCGACCAATGATTGAGTGACCAATGTTGAGTTCGTAAATTTCTGGTAATGCAGCAATTGGTGCGACATTGTGATAAGTCAGGCCATGCCCGGCATTAACAATAATACCTAGGTCATGTGCATAACTCGCACCAGCAGCAATCTTCTTCAGTTCAGCTTGCTGTTCGTCTTCTGTCGTCGCATCTGCATAGTGGCCAGTATGTAGCTCAATAAACGGAGCGCCACACTTTTTCGCAGCTTCAATCTGTTGACGGTCAGCATCAATAAAGAGCGAAACTTTAATGCCGGCATCTGTCAGCTTTTTCGTCGCAGCTTTAATTTTTTCAAGCTGCCCTACAACATCTAAGCCACCTTCCGTCGTCAGTTCTTCACGCTTTTCAGGCACTAGACACACAAACTCTGGTTTAGTTTGCAGCGCAATCTCAACCATTTCGTCCGTCACTGCCATCTCTAGATTCATACGCGTTTGAATGGTTTCACGCAGAATACGTACATCACGATCCAAAATATGGCGACGGTCTTCACGTAAGTGGATAGTGATACCGTCCGCGCCTGCACGCTCTGCAATTTCAGCAGCGTGAACAGGATCCGGGTATTTTGTACCACGTGCATTACGTAGAGTGGCAATATGGTCGATATTGACGCCTAAATAAATTGAGCTCATTTTCCGTTACTCCGTGCTCTGGGGGTCTGAATGAAAAATTCACGACTTTTTAAAGGTTTGCCGCCAAGATACGGCTTTAAGGCTATACGTGTAAAGCGTTTTGCCGCTTTTAGCTGCTCTTTAGTGACGAACCGCCGCTCACTGATAGCAATCAGTTCATTCCCTAAAAACGTGAGGTTATCGCGCCTAACCGAAGCAATAAACCCTTTCTGTTCCCGGTAACGATAGGTCATTTCTGGATCGACGGGCTCGCCGGTACCTGCACAATGCAAAAAATCCACGCCATACCCCATCGCAGACAGCAAGGCTAACTCAAAACGACGCAGTGCAGGCTCAGGGTTCTCGTTGTGCGCCAACTCGGTTAACGCATGCAAATAATCATGAAATAGTGCTGGCATCGGCACTTCAGCCATCAAAATACGGCCAATCAGTTCATTGACGTACATGGCTGAGTAGAGATTAATGCCCGTTAACGGCAAACCTAGACTTATCGGCTCGGCTTGACGCAAAGTTTTCATTGAGCCTTTCCCCGACCATTTAAGTAATAGCGGGGTAAAAGGTTGCAATGCGCCTTTTAAGTTCGAACGCTTACTGCGCGCGCCTTTAGCCATTAAAGTCATTCGGCCATATTCCTCACTAAATACATCAAGGATTAAGCTCGATTCACTGTAAGGGCGTCGGTGCAATACAAAACAGCGCTGTAAACCTTCGGAAGACAGATTACTCATCTAAGTCATTGTGCCTAAAAAGTGTGAAATAAAAAATAAGGAGCCGAGCGGCTCCTTATTTTAATCGATACTGATTTTTCATCGATGTTGGAGCGAAGCACCTTCGCAGCCAAGATTATAAATCGTCTATATAACCCAACGAACGCAACGCTCGTTCGTCGTCTGCCCAGCCAGATTTCACTTTTACCCAGGTTTCTAGGTAAACTTTACGACCGAACAATTCTTCCATATCCAAACGCGCTTCGCGACCAATGGTTTTAATCTTCTCGCCGCCTTTGCCAATCACCATTTTCTTCTGACCATTACGCTCAACAAGAATCAAGGCATTGATGTGGAAACCGTCGGTTTCGGGGTTGTAATCAAAACGTTCAATTTCAACCGTTACTGAGTATGGCAGCTCTTCACCAGTAAAGCGCATCAGCTTTTCACGCACAATCTCAGACGCCATAAAACGCTGAGAACGGTCAGTCACGTATTCTTCTGGGAAGTGATGCGTTGCTTTAGGTAAGTGATTACGCACGTGCTTACGCAGTACGTCAATGTTCTTACCTTGCTTGGCAGAGATTGGCACAACATCCACGAAGTCCATCTTCTTCGACATCTCCGCCATGTGTAGCATCACGTCGTTACGATCTTGTACGTTGTCGACCTTGTTTACACAAAGCACAACTGGGAAGTTCGATTTTTGAAGTTTGGTCAGCACCATCTCATCGTCTTTAGTCCAATGCGTACCATCGACTAAGAAGAACACAAGGTTTACATCACTCAATGACGAGTTAGCTGCACGGTTCATCAAACGGTTGATCGCACGCTTTTCTTCAATGTGAAGTCCAGGCGTGTCGACGTAAATCGCTTGGTAATCGCCGTCCGTATCCACACCCATAATACGGTGGCGTGTCGTTTGCGGCTTACGAGAGGTGATCGAAATCTTCTGACCCAAAATCTTGTTCAAAAGTGTCGACTTACCTACGTTTGGACGACCAACAATAGCAATAAAGCCACAGTGTTGGTTTTCTGGCGAGCTTGGCTCACCCTGTGATGCGAAAAACGCATCGATATCGAATTCGTTATCAGCCATTTGTTAATTGCTCAAGTGCTGTTTCAGCAGCCGCTTGTTCTGCCTTGCGGCGGCTGGTGCCTTTACCGATTACAGGCTTATCCACACCTGCTACTTCGCACTCAACCGTGAACTCTTGGTTGTGCGCTTCACCTTTAATATTAGTCACTGTGTAGACAGGCAGCGGTTTTCTTCTGCCTTGTAGGAACTCTTGTAGGCGAGTTTTCGGATCTTTCTGTGAAACGCCTGGTTTAATGGCTTCAAGGCGTGACTGATACCAACTCAGTACAATGCCTCGCACAACTTCAAGATCACTGTCTAGGTAAATTGCGCCAATAATGGCTTCAACCGCATCGGCTAAAATAGAGTCTCGGCGAAAACCGCCACTCTTCAATTCACCTGGACCTAATTTTAAATAATCTCCTAGATCGAATTCACGACCCAGTTCCGCCAATGTATGTCCGCGAACCAAAGTAGCACGCATGCGGCTCATGTCACCTTCGTTCACTTTTGGGAAACGATGGTACAGATCATCAGCGATGACAAAACTTAAAATTGAATCGCCCAGAAACTCAAGACGTTCATTGTGCTTACTGTTGGCGCTGCGGTGCGTCAGCGCCAAATTGATAAGCCCGGCATCTTGAAACTGGTAGCCGAGCTTTCTCTCTAGTTTATCAATTGGAGAATTCATACTCTCTCGATATTTGAATGGTTAGTGAATGCCACCGATGCGGTTAAAACGCACACCAGTTGGAATCCATGAAGGTAGAACACTATCTGCGCCACGATCAAACTCGAAGCTGATCCAGATCGCGACAGCTTTACCGACTAAGTTTGCTTCTGGAACAAAGCCCCAGTAACGGCTGTCAGCACTGTTGTCACGGTTATCACCCATCACAAAATACTGACCTTGTGGTACAACCCACTCTGTCGTGCCGCTGCGTGGGAAATATTGCTCCACGCGGTTACGCACAAGAGGGTTAACCAAAATATTGTGCTCAACGTTACCCAATTTCTCATCCAGTTGGATCATTGGAATACCGTTCGAGCTAAACTGACTTTCTTCAACATTGCTCAGTTTAACTGGCTTACATGTCGATTCGCCTTGGCTTTGCACGCAAAGCTGCTTATCACTTGAATAACGCACGATATCACCAGGTAAACCAACTACACGCTTAATGTAGTCCACACTTGGTTGTGGTGGGTATTTGAAGACCACGATATCACCACGCTCAGGCTTACCAGTTTCCACTAGCTGAGTACGCCATACTGGGTCTTTTAGACCGTACGCGTACTTCTCAACTAAAATGAAATCGCCAACCAGCAAGGTAGGCATCATTGAGCCTGATGGGATTTGAAATGGTTCGTAGATAAAAGAACGTAATACTAAAACGAACGCGATCACAGGAAAAATAGAGACGCTATTTTCAACCCACCAAGGCTGACGCTCAACTTTTTGCAAGGTCACTGCATCCAAACCATTAGACGTCTGAGCTTGAATCTCAGCCAGTTTTTCCTGACGCTTTTTCGCGAAAACCAGCTTTTCCAATAGCCAAACCACGCCAGTTACCAAAGTCGCAATAACCAACATCAGTGAGAATGTATTCGCCATTAAATTCCCTTATCTAAAAATACGAAAGTGAAAGAGCCGAAACCCTTTCACTTATTTTAATATCTAACGTCTTAAGACCGACAAGTGTGAGACAAAGTTCAACTTTAGTCTTTACCTACGTGAAGGATGGCTAGGAACGCTTCTTGAGGCAGCTCAACGTTACCGATCTGCTTCATGCGTTTCTTACCTTCTTTCTGTTTCTTCAGAAGTTTCTTCTTACGACTTACGTCACCACCGTAACATTTCGCGATAACGTTCTTACGCAACTGTTTTACCGTTGAACGAGCGATAATGTGGTTACCAATTGCCGCTTGGATTGCGATATCAAACATTTGGCGAGGGATGAATTCTTTCATCTTCTCTACCAACTGACGACCGCGAGTCTGAGACTGATCTTTGTGTGTGATCATCGCCAATGCATCAACAGTGTCACCGTTAAGAAGAACGTCTACACGTACCATGTTCGAAGCTTCAAAACGCTGGAAGTTGTAATCCAAAGATGCGTAACCGCGTGATGTTGATTTCAGACGATCGAAGAAATCCAGTACCACTTCAGCCATTGGAATATCGTAAGTCACAGCGACTTGGTTACCGTGGTAAACCATATCAACTTGACTGCCTCGCTTTTCAACACACAGGGTGATTACGTTACCGAGGTACTCTGAAGGCACAAGGATATTACAACGCGCAATCGGTTCACGAATTTCTTCAATATCATTGATCGCTGGTAGTTTTGCTGGGCTATCAACATACAGCAGATCGCCATCCGTCTTCTCAACTTCGTAAACTACCGTTGGTGCTGTGGTAATAAGATCCAAGTCGTATTCACGCTCTAGACGCTCTTGGATGATTTCCATGTGCAACATGCCAAGGAAACCACAACGGAAACCAAAGCCAAGTGCCGCAGAGTTTTCTGGCTCGTAGAATAGCGATGCGTCGTTAAGGCTTAGTTTGCCTAGTGCGTCACGGAAGTTCTCGTAATCGTCAGAAGATACAGGGAACAGACCTGCGTAAACCTGAGGTTTAACTTTCTTAAAGCCTGGTAGCGGTTTATCACAACCATTCTTCGCTAGAGTCAGCGTATCACCAACAGGGGCACCAAGAATGTCTTTGATACCACAAACAACCCAACCTACTTCACCAGTACGAAGGGTATCGGTATCCACTTGTTTTGGCGTAAAGATACCAAGGCGGTCTACACCCCAAACTTGGCCCGTACTCATCACTTTGATCTTATCGTTCTTCTTCAGTTCGCCGTTTTTAATACGCACTAGAGAAACAACGCCAAGGTAGTTATCAAACCATGAGTCTATGATCAGCGCTTGTAGTGGCGCATCTGGATCACCTTCCGGTGCTGGAATCGCTGACACAATGTTCTCTAGAACGTCATCAACACCGATGCCTGTCTTCGCAGAACAGCGGGTTGCTTCCATTGCATCGATACCAACGATTTCTTCAATTTCTTCCGCTACACGTTCAGGATCGGCTGCTGGTAGGTCAATCTTGTTCAAGATTGGCACAACCTCTAGATCCATTTCGATCGCGGTGTAACAGTTAGCCAGTGTTTGAGCTTCAACACCTTGACCCGCATCCACAACCAATAGCGCACCTTCACAAGCCGCTAGAGAACGTGATACTTCATATGCAAAGTCAACGTGCCCCGGAGTATCGATGAAGTTCAGCTGATACGTCTCACCGTCTTTAGCGGTGTAGTTTAGCGTCACACTCTGAGATTTGATGGTGATGCCACGCTCACGTTCAAGATCCATAGAATCCAGAACCTGTGCGGCCATTTCACGATCGGTTAACCCGCCACAAACTTGGATTAGACGGTCTGATAGGGTCGACTTACCATGGTCGATGTGGGCGATAATCGAAAAGTTACGAATGTGCTTCATAGATTTAGGGTGACTAACTCTTTACAAATAGGGACAGTAAGAAACGCCATCTACTGACGGCATTTCAATCAAGTTGGCAGATTCTACCGAATTTCGTTAACGGGCGCACGTAATTTAAAGTACATACCCAAATAACCTTTAGTGGAGGGGGACAGCACTTACTGGATTGGCTCTCCAAGTACCCGAACGAGGGTAACTTGGCGCTTAGATTCATCTTCTAACGGACGAGAAACACGTTTTGCGATCCACATTCCACCAGCGGCAAACAATACCGATGCCAATATGATGATGCCTTCCCCGCCGGCTGTCAGCGGCGCTAATAGGAAGTGACCAAACATCGCACCGATAATCAAACCAAACAATGGCAGTAAATAAACCGCCATTGCTGATTTTATTAGGCTCGACTCAGGAAAACCAATCTCGACGACTTGACCTATTTTCACCGATTTATCCGTGCGCAGGTGCCAAGATAAACTCTTGTTACCAATGGCTTTAGTAACAACGCCCGTTCCACAGCTTTTCTGTGAAGAGCAACTACTGCAACTGGTCTGCTGTTCGCAACTTAAATCAATTTCGAATTGCTTGCCGCGACGATGCACGTCTGTCACGGTAGCCAACGCGGTCATCATTGTTATTTACTCTTTGTTACATTAAATGTGACAGATTGGGCGATACGCTGTGCTGTGGTCGGTGGAATGTCTCCTACAACAGAGATTTCATGTTGACCGCTCACAAAACTGTGTAGCGTTCTTCTGCCTTGGCGAACCAACTGCCCTTTTAACGAATGCTCATCTTTGTTTGCTACGTAAACAGAGAAGCTAAACAGACCATCAGAATACAGCTGGCTCTCCACCATTTGGTTAGTAACGGCCATACGATAGCGGTTGAGCTCGTTCGGCTCGAAACCCTCAGGGATCCAACCAACCTGCCAATTACTTGTCCCAATATCGCCTTTTGGCATGGTGAGAACAGCAGGTAATTGAACATCTTGCAGGCCACTCATTAACTCTGCGATTTTTGGGTTTACCGTGTAAGAAATAGTGCGATATTGTTCAAGCATTTCACCATCGCGGTCCACAAGGTCGGCACGCAACGGCAATTTACTCTTTTCATCGATCCATAGTACGTATGAATAGCGCAGACCGTCTTTAGGAACAATACGCAGCACTTGTGTTGCCACACCAGCTTCACGAGCTCTACCCACTTTTACATAGTCGTAATACAAGTTTAGCTCATCGATATTGGTGTTGAGCATAGGCATAGTCGGAGCGACCATTTTACCTGACTCGATGGTGAACGGTTCTAAACCCGTTTCGATATAACTTACTTCAGTTCCGCGACGAATCACTTCACGCACAGGGCCACTTAAGTAGACAAGATGAGCATATTGATTGTCACCATGCGTGGCATGACGATACAGCAACGGCTCAATGCTGTTCTTTTTGATAAGGATATAAGAGAGTTCGTAACTTAAATTCTTACTCGCCTCGCTCATTTGATGCAATAAAGCCTCCGCTGGCTTGTCACCAGCAAAGGCTTGAGAAGACATCATACTGAACAGAGCGCAAGCGCTGATCAGAAATTTTTTCATTCAATATCCGGATTCAGATTTGCATCTTGTTGAGATGCATCACTGTTAATTCGTAACTGCAATTCGTAGTCTCGCAGCATAGCATGAACACGCTTGCGCTGCTCTTGCATATTTGCCTCGCCTACAGAACGTTCTACAGACTCACGAGTCAAACTCACTGGTTCTGCGCTGCCAGCAAACGGAACCGTCTGCAATACAGGTAATTGATCTGTTTGCGGCGACATTGAATCGCTACCACCGTACTGCTGTACACCTAAAATAACAACAAGCGATACACATGCAGCAACAGCAACTTGACCAAACTGCGTCAACCAACCTGGCAACTGACGTTTTGCTTTTTGCGGTTCTGGTTGCGACTCTTTTGGCGTATCCGCAATTGAGATAACATTTGCACTGTGCGAATCAAACGCACGGTGTGCAGGTTCATCTTCTAACGCTAACGCCACGCTTTCAGCAATATTCCACTCAGGTTTTGCTGGCGCTTCGCCTCGCATCACATCACCAATCAGGTGATAGTTCTGCCAAGCATCACGGCTCTCTTGGTCTTGCTCTAACTCTTGAATTAAAGCCTTATCGACCAATTCTCCATCCATGAGAGCTGAAAGTTTTTCTTTGTCAGCCATTATTTTCACCATAGTTATTACTTGTACTAGCGTTGCAAAAGAGGTCTGATTTTCTTTTCCACCGCCTCACGAGCACGGAAGATACGCGATCGTACCGTTCCTACCGGGCAATCCATCACTTCTGCAATTTCTTCATAACTCAAGCCATCGAGCTCTCGTAATGTCATTGCGGTTTTTAAATCTTCAGGTAAAGCTTCGATTGCACTGAACACCACCCGTTGCAATTCTTTGGACAACGTTAAGTTCTCAGGGTTCGATATTTCTTTAAGTGCACTACCTGTTTCGTAAAATTCAGCATCTTCAGCATCGACATCTGTCGCTGGAGGTCTACGCCCTTGAGCAACAATGTGATTTTTCGCAGTATTCACTGCAATGCGATACAGCCACGTATAAAACGCACTTTCCCCACGAAAGCTAGGGATAGCTCGGTAAGCTTTAATAAACGCTTCTTGTGCTACATCTGGTACATCGCCAGGATTACTAACGTATCTGGAAATAAGATTACATACCTTATTCTGGTACTTTGTTACCAACAGGTTGAATGCTTGCTTATCGCCATTCTGAACTCGCTCAATCAATACTTGATCGGTCAGCTGCTCGTTCATTCGAGCGGATACTCCTATTTGTTATGCCCCTACTCTTCTCAGATATGGGTACTAATTATGCAAAACGTAGTATTGACACCACTGCTTACTTGAGCACTATTGTGACCCTAACGTGAATGAGAAAGTTCCATGGTTTCTCAAGTTTTTTGTCATTGTTTTTTCACAGTGTGATGTCTGTACCCAAATGACCACCGCTGCCTGACTTTAGTCTAAGTTTGACAAGCGAGCATCTTGGAGGGAAATGGGTATAATGAATGATCTCTGTCCCAGATTGTGCTGGGTCGAGCATGGAAAAGCAATGGCATTGACAAACTATTACTTTTCATTTGCATGGCTAATGGCTATCTGAACACCGCGTTACAAATTATAACTTAGGAAGCATGCTCATGCTCTGCATGAAAAAGAAGAGTGGCTCAGTCACCGCCGTAACACGGACGTCGATAGGTCTCCCAACTTAGCCCTTAGCGACAGATGTCGCGATAATGGAATGCACATGGTGTGCAAATAATACACAAGGTAACTTTGTTACCTTAGCTTGGGATTATAAAAGTTATATGAACACAAATCGTGAACATGAGTGTGATGTATTAGTGGTAGGGAGTGGCGCGGCAGGTTTGTCGTTGGCTTTGCGCGTTGCTAACCACTGTAAGGTGATGGTGCTGAGTAAAGGACCACGCAGCGAAGGGGCGACATACTATGCTCAAGGCGGTATCGCTGCCGTATTTGATGAGTCAGACACCATTGATTCACACGTTGAAGACACGCAAATCGCCGGGGATGGTATTTGCGATGAGGAGACCGTAAGGTTCATTGCTGAGCATTCAAAAGAGTGTGTACAGTGGTTGATTGACGGTGGTGTCCCATTTGATCGTGAAGAAGATGACTCTGACGATGAACCTCGCTACCACTTAACTCGTGAAGGTGGTCATAGCCGTCGTCGTATTCTTCACGCGGCAGATGCGACAGGTATGGCGATGCAAACCTCCCTGCAAGATAACGCTCATAACCATCCAAACATTCATGTTCTCGAACGTCACAATGCTCTGGACTTAATCACCGAAGACAAAATTGGCGGTGATAAAAACAAAGTTATCGGTGCTTATATTTGGAACCGCAACGAAGAGCATGTCGAAACCGTGCGAGCCAAATTTGTGGTTCTCGCTACAGGTGGTGCTTCAAAGGTTTATCAATACACCTCTAACCCAGATGTGTCGTCTGGTGATGGTATTGCGATTGCTTGGCGTGCAGGGTGTCGTGTGGCTAATATGGAATTTAACCAGTTCCATCCGACGTGTTTATATCACCCAGAAGCACGTAACTTCTTGCTAACTGAAGCGTTACGTGGCGAAGGTGCTTACCTGCGTCGTCCAGATGGTTCTCGCTTTATGCCAGATTTCGATGAACGTAAAGAGCTTGCTCCGCGTGACGTCGTGGCTCGTGCTATCGACTTCGAAATGAAGCGTTTAGGCGCCGACTGTATGTATCTCGACATCAGTCATAAGCCTGCTGACTTTATTACGAAACACTTCCCAACCATTTATTCACGTTTGATGGATTTGGGCATCGACATGACTAAAGAGCCAATCCCAATCGTACCTGCTGCACACTACACTTGTGGCGGTGTCATGGTGGATAGAAATGGCTGCACCGATCTGAAAAATTTGTATGCGATTGGTGAAGTTAGCTACACCGGGCTGCACGGTGCTAACCGCATGGCATCAAACTCACTTCTCGAATGCGTGGTTTATGCTTGGTCTGCGGCAAAAGATATTCTAAAACATCACACTAACGTTGAGCTACCCTCACAGGTGCCATGTTGGGATGAAAGTAAAGTAACCAATAGTGATGAAGAAGTGATCATTCAGCACAACTGGCACGAGCTTCGTCTGTTTATGTGGGACTACATGGGCATTGTGCGAACTGACAAGCGTTTAGAGCGCGCCTTACGCCGTATCCAACTGTTGCAACAAGAAACACACGAGTACTACAGCAATTTCCGAGTGTCGAACAACTTATTAGAACTGCGTAACCTTTTACAAGTAGCAGAGTTGATGGTTCGTTGTGCGATGCAGCGTAAAGAGAGTCGAGGTTTGCACTACACGCTTGACTATCCGAACCAACTGGAAAACAGCGGACCAACGATTTTGGTTCCAGCTAAACAGCTTTAACTTTACCAATTAAACTATTACATCAGCAGGGAGCATTAGCTCCCTGTTTCATTTCCCATTGGCGTAATACCAAAGATAGTTGACGATACTGCTCATCGTCACAGCTATCACGCCAAATCGTAACACTACGGCCAGATTGCAATTGGAATGTTATCTTGAATGGTGATGCCGATGTATCGACTCGCTGTAAATGACCCTTTTCGGACTCAATATCTTCCGAGTATTCGCCATACTCAAGGGCATCAAACCTAACCGAGCCATCGCAGTGCACATACCAATGCCCATGACTTGTAGGTTGAACAAGGCCTTGGCTTGAGAGAGCCTTAACAATCAGTAATAACAAATAAGTCGATAATACGAGCGGAATGCTAGAGAGGATAACAGCCCAAGTCATCAATAAGAAAAGTACAACATTGAGGACTCGGGCAGTCAGAGAGGGAGAAGCAGTAAAATTAACGAACTTTGCTGAGGTTATGGGCGACAATTTTATCAACCATTGCTGCATGACCTAAATTTTCGCTACGGCCATGCCCCATTACCCAAGTAAACAGATCAGGATCATCGCATTCAAGTAAAGAAACAAAGTCACGCTGCTCTTGTTCACTCAGAGTATCAAAGCACTCTTCAAAAAACGGCATAATTACTACGTCAAGCTCAAGCATGCCTCGACGACAAGCCCATTTAATACGCGCTTTTTCTTCCGGAGTGTACATTCACTATTCCTTCATAGATGTCTTGTTGTTAGTGCGGAGTGTAACAAGGGATGTGCTACGTCACTAGTGTGCGGGTCACAATACGATAGTGAAAGCAGACAAATGTTGATTCGTAAATCGCTCCCCTAGTATCTCAAGGTTATTTGGGTATAACATAGCGGAAAAATATCTTCAAAAGGCATTGTAATTATGGAATGGCAAACTCGTTTTTCAGCATTACCTCTCTCAACTCAAGACGCACTTCCAGAGTTATCTATCTCACTGCTGGATAACTTCGGCATGATCACCATGATCGGTGACGATAAAAAATCATACTTACAAGGTCAGGTTACCTGCGATGTTGTTTCTTTAGAACAAGACCAATCAACACTGGGCGCACATTGTGATGCAAAAGGCAAAGTGTGGAGCGTGTTCCGCCTTTTCCATCATCATGATGGCTACGGCATGATCCAACCAAAATCGGCGATTGACGTAGAACTTAATGAAATAAAGAAATACGCCATTTTCTCTAAAGTAACGATTGAAGCTTCTGATGACGTTATCTTAGGTGTTGCTGGCGTCAAAGCCGACGAATTCATTTCAACAATGAGCAAGACAACTGGCAGCGTTCGCCCAGTTGACGGTGGCACAGCAGTGCAAGTTGCACGAGATCGCTGGTTACTGATATTAAGTGCGCCAGAAGCACAGCAAATCGTTGAAACTACCGACGCTGTCTTTACGACAAATGAGCTTTGGAATCGTTTCGATATTGAGGCAGGTCTACCATTTGTCTCTGCATCCGCGCAGAATGCTCACATTCCACAAGCACTTAACGTGCAAGCTTTAGGAGGCATAAGCTTCACAAAGGGCTGCTACACGGGACAAGAAACGGTAGCACGAGCGAAGTATCGCGGTACCAATAAACGTGCGATGTATATCGTAAAAGGTGCAACTTCTGCTCCATTCAGTGACGAACCAATTGAGCTCGAACGCAGCGTAGGTGAAAACTGGCGTTCAGTAGGTGCTTTATTAAATCACTACCAGTTCAGTGACAATCACGCGATTGGCCTGATCGTACTGCCTAATAATCTCGATGAAGACACTCGTCTTCGTTTAGTTGCGCAACCAGAATGTGAATGGACAATCGAATCACTGCCTTACAGTCTTGATGATGAGTAATACAATCAATACTCCTTTGATGCAATTTCTCACAGACCAACACATTCCGTTTCGTCTGTTATCGCATCAAAGACCAGCAACCACCATTGAGGATGCCGCGCACCAACGCGGCATTCGCCCTTCTCAAATGGTGAAAGCAATCTTGCTACGAGACATGGGTAATCAATATGCACTCGCCTGTGCACCAGGTGATCGTAGCGTTGATCCCAAAAAAGTGCGCTCGTTACTGAAATGTCGCCGGATGACTTGTGTTGATCAAGCCGATGTTGAGTCCATCACTGGTTACAAAGTTGGTACTGTCACTCCTCTGTTACTCAAACGTCATATGCCAATCGTGTTCGACCCCAGCTTACTAGAAGAACAGGAAGTCACGATCAGCAGTGGCGATCGAATGGCTGGGCTGGCGCTTTCTATTCAAGATCTTATCCAATTGTGCCAGCCGACCGTAGCTGAGATCTGTCGTTAATCGTCTAAAAACAATGTAATGACACGTAGTGTTTCTATCACTGCGTGATCTCGCTCATATCTACAAAAATAGACATGAGAATTTTTAATCACATATAAAACATAAATAGTCACAAAGATAAAACTCGTATATGCTGAATTTGTTGGTTAAGTTTCAAACAAGCACTTAACCAATATAAAGTGAGTCAGCTAGCTGAGTGACAGCATTCATGCAGTTAGTTATCCACTTTTGTGTAATGCATCTGTGACTATTCGCCCGCTGAAGCGGGCTTTTTTTTACGTGGAACTTTTTCTCTTTCATTTCCTCTAATCGTTAGAACGTAAAGTGTGTTACGCGGAGCACGACCTTAATAGAAACAACTAGCAAACAACCGTTTTCGTTCTATTCTTAATTCTGTAACAAAACTATTGCTTAATGCGTCACGTAAAAAGGAGTGTATTGGCGTAAGGGTTCCTCTAGAGAGGTTACTTTTGGGGTAATCCTCACGCTATTTAAGAGATGACTCTGTCAAATTGTCTAAGACAACACAATTCTCTGACGCAACACCCTACATCTGTATTTAATACTATTGCTGTCACAATAATTTTCGCGTCCAGAACGTAGAATACCTAGGCTAGGTTAGATAAAAGGAAAGTAAATATGAGACTGTTTAAGCGCTATACACCAAGTATGATTGCTAAACATATAAGTCGTCTTTTTAAAGGAAGAATTTATATTTACGGGGTCGGTAGATTCGAGTTTGATAACGGTAAGTTAATACTGCCGGAGAAAGCAGAGCAACGCCATTTCCGAGCGGTCAAAGAGATCAATCAAGAAATAATGAAACTCCGATGCGCATATGCTTAGCAAAATGTTGATAAAACAAAGGCTGGATTAACCAGCCTTTTGTGTATTTGAAGTTCGCTTTGCACTTACTGACGCGCCAGATCCGGCAAGTGTCCCTTTAAACCAAGCGCGCGCTTCATGATCTCATCTTTCGCTCCCGGCAGTTGCCCCGCTAAACTTAAGCCAATGCCACGAACGAGCTTCTTAGCTGGGTTCTCGCCAGAGAACAAATCTCGAAACCCTTGCATAGTAGCGATCATCTTTGCCGCTTCCGCTTTTCGCCAACGCTCGTAGCTTCTTAGGTTGCGTTTACTACCGATATCTTGTCCCTGCTTCCAAAGTGCTAACACCTCTTGAGCAAGACTGGCCGCATCTAATAAACCCAAATTCACACCCTGCCCCGCTAATGGGTGAATGGTATGGGCCGCATCACCAACCAGCGCGACTCGCTCGACGACAAAATCTCGCGCATAGCGCATTTTCAAAGGAAACGCAGCACGCTCTCCCACTACTTCACATAGACCAAGTCGAGCATCAAACTCACTCGTCAACGCTTTATTGAAATCATGTTCACTCATCGCCACTAACTGCTCTGCTCGATTTGGCTCCGTGGACCAAACAATAGAGCACATATTTGGTTGCGACATTGGCAAAAATGCCAACGGTCCGTGAGGAGTAAATATCTGGCGCGCAATGCTGTTGTGTGGCATAGCAGTTTTGACATTCGCGACCAAAGCATGATGACCATAGTCCCAATGCGTTAATGGAATATCCATTTGATGGCGAAGCCACGAATTCGCCCCATCGGCTCCGACCACTAATTTAGCGGTCATGGCTTGGCCATTATCGAGCGTCAGCCAGCTTTCTTGCTCACCGACCGCGAGAGTCGCGCAACGTGCAGGCATAAACATAGTGACGTTATCGAGCTTTTGGACTTGCTCAAGCAGCGCAAGTTGAATCACACGATTCTCAACAATGTGCCCTAAATCAGGTTGTGCCATACTTTGTGCATTAAATTCAATACTGGCAAAGCTATCTTGTTCCCATACTTCCATGCCATGGTAAGGTGAAGCTCGGCGCTGTTCTATGCCCTGCCAAGCACCAAGTTTACGCAAAATCGTCTCACTAGAGCGGCTCAGCGCAGACACACGAACATCGGGCAATTCTTTCAACGAATCATCTGGCACTTTACCTTCAATAACGGCGACACGCAGATCACTGTCTTTGAACGCGGCAGCAAGTGCCAACCCAACCATCCCTCCGCCGATGATGGCGATATCTACACTTTGCATCATTGCTTTTTATTACCTAATTCAGTGCGGCCGTTCATCGTTTTACCAAGCCAAGTGTATGGCGTAGTAGCGGCTGCTTAAAAATAGAAAGGTTATCCATCGCTGCTAAGGCAGTATTTCGGCCAATTCGCATCGCGGGTAAATCATTTGAAAAAACATGCACTAAGGCACTGGTTAGCCAAATAGTTTCGCTTCGATCTGCTTCTCTACGTTGACTAAAGCGCATCAGGCCTTGATAAAGACCCACATCCTCACTTTGCTGCACAATTTCTTCTGCTAGTGAGACTACATCGCGAATACCGAGATTAAAGCCTTGTCCAGCTATCGGGTGCAGCGTTTGCGCCGCATTTCCAACAATCGCAAAGCGATGTGAAATATTTTGCTTTCGATGGCGAAGAAGCAATGGGTAACTTGCACGGCGCCCCACTTTTTTCATCGCGCCTAAACGCCAACCAAAATCGTTCTGTAAACGCTGGAGAAATGCTTGATCAGATAACTCAAGAACGGCTTGGGCTTCTTCAGGGTGCAAACACCAAACTAAGGACATTCGATTGTCACTCATTGGCAATAAAGCAACAGGGCCATTCTCAGTAAAACGTTCAAAGGCTCTACCTTGATGAGGTTCTTGAGTCACAATATTGGCAATGACAGCCACTTGTTCAAAATCTTGCTCAGAAAGTTCTAGACCAATTTTCTGACAACAGGTCGAAACAGCACCATCTGCAGCCACCAGCAGTTTTGCTTCAAGTTGCTCACCACTTTTCAACGTCACATGGGTACAGTTTTGCTCGCGCTCGATATCGGTAACGGAGTCAGGACAAAACAGCGTAATTGATTCGCTACTGTCTAATAATTCTTGATATACACGCCCAACATCGGCTAATTCTACAACATACCCTAGAGCTTCAACCCCAACCTCTTGCTTGGTAATCTCCGTCATCCCAGCATGAGAACGGTCAGAAACGTGGATATGTTCAATGGGGGTGACAAACGGTTCTACTGACGTCCAGAGCTGTAGTTGACGCAACAGATTGACAGTACCGTAAGACAATGCGATTGAGCGAGAGTCAAAACCAGGGTGCATATCTGATTGTGCTTTAAAAGGCTCAACGACGGCAATGCGGAGCTTTCCCTGAGACAAATGGTCAATCGCCAATGCTAACGTTGCACCAGCCATGGCACCACCAGCAATGACTACATCATATTGCTTCATACTAACCTCTGGACGGTCTACGATTAGTGAATAGTAGGTTTTTTGTCGCTGCTTTCAGGACGAACACCAAATTCAGCATGGATCGTTAGTACGCAAGCTTTGATGTGCTCAATCACTTGCTCTAGCAATTGCGCTTGTTCACCAAGATCGTCATCTTCATCGATGCCTAATTTGGCAATCTCTTCTAGGTCAGCCAGTGCTTCTTTAGCGTCATCAGATGCTTTATTAAGCGCAACGCCTGCTAGACCTAACCCAGAAATAAAGTGGTTTACAAAGTCGGACACACTGTCGGCTAATGCGAATAAGCCTTCTTCGCCCGGCTCATCTGGCAATAGTAAAGACAGCTCCATTGATGTGCCAGTAAGCTCATTAACAGTAACGTTGAATATGCTCTGAGCAAAAGTGAGTGCTGTCGAGGGCCACCCCATCCCATCATTGGTGTAGTCAAAAAGAATCGGCTGCCAAGTTTGATCATTGATCGCCAATCCACCACTTAACATGCCAACAAATAAGCCATGTAACTCCGCCGGTGTCACTGCTAGGCTTGCCGATTGCAGTTCAGCAGCAATAGATTGGTATTCAGGAAGGGTGATTTCACTCATAACTTGGCTCATTCTTGCGTAATAATGTATTGGTATATCCTACCATCAAGGTTAGTGGTCTGAAACGGCTATCAAATTCAATTTTGGACAGCATTTGTTCAATTTGCCCAATTCCTGTGTGATCTCGTCATCATTTCTCTTTCTGTGATGGGAAATGCTTGAATCTTAATAGCGGTTTTCCTATAGTTTGCTCCTCGGTAGTTGTATGAAGCAACACCTTAGATAGCGCGAATATAGAGTTTATTCATCATGAGCAATCAAGCGATCGACGTTGAAATATTAGGCAAACTTACACGAGTGAATTGTCCGACAGGACAAGAAGAGTCTCTTGTTGCAGCGGCAAAAGATCTGGATCGCCGATTGAAAGAAATGAGCGAACGTACTAAGGTAACCAATGAAATCCAACTGCTGACCTTTGCTGCATTGAATATTTGCTATGAGTTGCACACCAAGTCATACGAATCCAATGGTCAACAGCAAGAAATTACTGAGCGAATGGAAAAGCTCACCGCGTCTTTAGAGAACGCACTAAGCAAAGTTACGCAAGGACAGCAGTAAATACAAAATTTACCCTGGGGTGTGCGTCAGCAGGATTTAAGTCCCTGAGCCGATAAGCAATACCTAAGGGTTAGTATTTGGTAACTATTGAGCAAGCTCGGCATGCACCGAGAAGCCTACGGTTGTCATTGCTGATCCGCCTTGAACCAGCTGGTTCAAGGGCCACAATCCTCAACGGCACCCTGGGGTATTCTCTCTATGTCAGACCTCTCTCGACAAGACTTCCGCAAACTGATTCGAGAAAAGCGCAACGCTCTGTGCAGTGATACGCAATACCAAGCGGGAATCGACCTTATTACTCAATTTTCCCAACTTCCTGAAATCGATCAGGCGCAACATATTGCCATCTACCTTTCTGCAGACGGTGAGCTTGATACTAAACCGCTCATTGAATGGTTATGGCAACAGGGAAAATCGGTTTATCTGCCCGTCATCCATCCCTTTTCTAAAGGTCAGTTACTGTTTCTTCAGTATATAAGTGATGAACAGCTCGTCTACAACAAGTACGGCATCTTAGAGCCCAAGCTCGATATCAGACACCTCAAACCCGTTCGCCAGCTTGATTTAATCTGCACGCCTTTAGTTGGGTTCGACAGTATCGGACACCGCTTAGGCATGGGCGGAGGGTACTACGATCGTACTCTGTCACGTTGGTTTATAACTGGAGAGGGAGCTAAACCTGTTGGTATCGCTCATGACTGCCAACATGTAGAACGCTTACCAATTGAAAGCTGGGACATTCCATTACCTAAGATCGTGACCCCAAGCCAAATATGGCAATGGGAAAGTGACAAGTAAGCCGCTATAATCACGCCCGCAAACGTTAACGAACATCTATTCAGGAGATTGGCATGACTCAAGATGAAATGAAAAAAGCGGCTGGTTGGGCAGCACTAAAATATGTTGAGAAAGGCAGCATTGTCGGTGTTGGTACTGGCTCTACCGTGAATCACTTCATCGATGCACTAGGCACTATCAAAGATGATATTAAAGGTGCAGTGTCTAGCTCTGTCGCTTCAACTGAGCGCCTTAAAGAGCTTGGTATTGAAGTATACGAGTGTAACGATGTAATGAAGCTGGATGTGTATGTTGATGGCGCAGATGAGATCAACCCAGCACGTGAAATGATCAAAGGCGGCGGCGCGGCTCTGACTCGTGAGAAAATTGTCGCAGCAATCTCTGATAAGTTCGTATGTATCGTTGACGGCACTAAAGCAGTTGACGTACTTGGCCAGTTCCCATTGCCTGTTGAAGTAATCCCAATGGCACGCTCTTACGTGGCTCGTGAATTGGTAAAACTAGGTGGTGATCCAGCTTACCGTGAAGGCGTTGTGACTGACAACGGCAACGTGATTCTGGATGTGCACAATATGCAAATTACCAACCCGAAAGAAATGGAAGACAAAATAAACGGCATCGCTGGTGTGGTGACTGTGGGTCTTTTCGCTCATCGTGGTGCAGACGTAGTGATCACTGGCACACCAGAAGGTGCAAAAATTGAAGAATAAATAACAGCCCAAAATGAACCTATCTGGTTCACTTTTCTGTTATTTCATTACATACGGTGCTGCAAGGCACCGTTTTTTATTCCTTTCTATAAGAAAATTATCTCTTATTCCGTAATTTTCTTACCCAAAGCAATTTTTTTTTGTTACTTTATTGAACAGAAGACGCACAGGGAAACGTTTGTCTTCCTACAAAACTGTTAATTATCCCCTTTTTAATAGTTTTGTCCAATGTGCGCCACATTAGCCCACCTTTCCATTTTAAGGACGAGAAAAAATGGCCAAAGTTTCACTGGAAAAAGAAAAGATTAAGATCCTCTTGTTAGAGGGACTCCACCCTTCTTCAGTTGAAGTTCTTCAAGCAGCTGGTTATACCAACATTGAATACCATAAAGGTTCCCTTCCGGAAGAAGAACTAATTGAAGCGGTAAAAGACGTGCACTTCATTGGTATCCGCTCCCGTACGAACCTATCCGAAGAGGTAATCAATGCGGCGAACAAGCTGGTTGCAATTGGCTGTTTTTGTATTGGCACTAACCAAGTAAACCTAGACGCAGCAGCAAAACGCGGTATTCCTGTCTTTAATGCACCATTCTCTAACACTCGAAGCGTGGCAGAGCTTGTACTTGGGCAAATCCTTTTACTAGTGCGTGGTATTCCTGAAAAGAATGCACTTGCACATCGCGGTATTTGGAAGAAAAGTGCAGACAACTCTTACGAAGCTCGTGGTAAGTGCCTTGGCATTATCGGATACGGTCACATTGGTACGCAGCTTGGTATTATTGCCGAAAACTTAGGTATGCGCGTTTACTACTACGATATTGAGAACAAACTGTCCCTTGGTAATGCGACGCAAGTACATACCATGAGTGAACTATTGAACAAATGTGATGTAATTTCTTTGCACGTTCCCGAAACACCGGAAACGAAAAACATGATGGGTGAAGCTGAATTTGCTCGAATGAAACCAGGTTCCATCTTTATCAACGCGGCACGTGGCACCGTTGTGGATATTCCTGCACTTTGCCATAGCTTAGAAGCTGGTCACCTTGCTGGCGCTGCAATTGATGTATTCCCAACTGAACCAAAAACGAATGCTGACCCGTTCGAGTCTCCTTTACAAAAATTCGATAACGTCATCCTCACTCCACACGTTGGTGGTTCAACACAAGAAGCACAAGAAAATATCGGCTTAGAAGTGGCGGGTAAACTGGCTAAGTACTCTGATAACGGATCGACACTTTCAAGCGTAAACTTCCCTGAAGTGTCATTACCAGAACACAGTGGTGAGTGCTCTCGTCTGCTTCATATCCACAAGAACCGTCCTGGTATCCTAACTCAGATCAACACCATCTTTGCTGAAGAAGGCATTAACATTGCCGCGCAGTACCTACAAACAGCCGCTGAAATAGGCTACGTAGTGATCGACGTTGAAACTGAACGCTCAGAAGAAGCTCTAACAAAGCTCAAAAACATTGAAGGCACAATCCGTGCTCGTATCCTTCACTAAACAGTGAAACAGAAACGACAAAGGCAGGGGTTATGACTCCCTGCCTTTTGCTTTTTACTGTTTGCTAAGCCTTACTTTAGCTTATAAATGACATCGACTTGATCGCGAATGATCATAGTTGAATCTTGGTAGCTATTCGCTCCTTCTTTACTATCCATCGCCATTGAACGCATTAACACAGGCTGAACGTGCATCTGTCTGTAATTGATCTGCCATACATCGCCCAACTTTTTCTCAAAACCAGTCGCTAATGACCCTGCTTTTTCTCTTGCGTCCTTAATCGCAGCCATTCGTGCCTTTTGCTGATACTCGGCTTGGTTGCTTACCTTAAGTTGAATATTATCAACCTGATTAATTCCCGCTTCTAACGCCATATCTAGGTATTGGTTAAGGTTTTTCAGATCCGTCACCGTGACATCAATACTGCGAGATGCTCGATACCCAACAAGTTCTGCTTTCCCTGATTTAGGGTAATGGTACTGAGGAGCAAGGTATAAATTCGAGCTAGTAATATTGTCTTTTGACAAGCCGGCATCCGACAAGCTTTTTAGAAACTCTTCAACGGTTTTATCTACGGACAATTTCGCTTGTTCAGCCGTCATTGTCGTATCGACTACTTTTACAGAAAACGTAGCCATATCAGGTGTGGCCGTCACTTCGCCATACCCCGTTGTCGTAACATGAGCAAACTCTGGCGTATTCGCCAAAACTGAAGCACTGGTAAGGCTGAGTGCTGAAGCCAGCAAAAATGAATACAATTTCATTCAATAAATCCATCCATACAAAATTAAGTACTTAATCTCAGATTCCAACATCACTATCATGGCTGAGAAAGCGTGTGGTTTCATAATAGAAACTTCCGCCGATTATCCAAGCACCCATAGTGACTTCTAACACAACTTTGACTATGTAACATTGGCGTAATTTTTAAACAAAACACACTTAAGTTAACGATATGCAGCTCTGACAAACTTATTGAGGTAGATGCTGCTGCGCATACCCCACTATCGCGTGTGAGATTTCTTGTAATACCCCAGTCTCTAACTGCCAGTGGTGCCAATAAATCCGATGGGACATTAAAAAACCTGGAGTCACATCAACCAACACACCTCTGTCTAATTCGTCGGTAATTTGCAAGCGGGGGATCAAGCAATAAGCAACACCAGCTAACGCCACTTTTAGAAACGCTTCAGAACTACTGATGTTGTGATGAATAACGCTGTCAGGATTGACGTTAAAATGCTCGGTAAGAAATGTTTTATGTAGATCATCATATTGGTCATATGAAACGGCCGGTGCTTTTGCCAATGTCTGATTATTTACGCCTTTAGAAAAATAACGCTGATAGAACTCTGGGCTCGCGACACAAACATAATCGATGCGACCTAAATAGTCTGCTCTGCATCCGGGGATTGGCTGGGGCTCCAAGCTGATCGCTCCTGTCACTTCGCCACTTTTGAGTTTTTCAATAGAGCGGTATTCACCATAGATAGTCAGTTTTAGTTCAACTTGACGCTGCTTCATAACATTTTTCAGCGCTGACAGTAGCCATGTTGCAAGGCTATCTGCATTAGTCGCTAAAGAGAGTTGCACAGGTCGCGTACTGGTATCATTTTTTAGTTCGGGGAGAATTTCATGCTCTAGCAAGCGTACTCGCCGATAAAGACCCAACAATTTTTTACCAATTGGCGTTGGCTTAGGTGGCTGGCTTCGAATTAAAACAGGCTGCGCGAGAAACTTCTCTAACTGCTTGATACGTTGAGAAATGGCGGATTGAGAAACAAATAAATGCTCGGCAGCACGCTCAAAGCTACCCTGATAAACTATAGCGTCTAATGCCTCAATCCATTTGTAATCTAACCCTCGCATACCTTCCCTCTCACTCCAGATCAAACGCCTCCCGTTAAATTAGTCTATCTAATGTAAGATTAAAATCATTAATTATACTTATTTAGATAAACGCTTTATCTTTCCCTTTTCTGTAAATGTATTTGTTATTTTGAAGTGAGGTGAAGTGTGAGCTTGTGGGTTCTATTGCAAGGTTTTGGTTTAGGAGCATCAATGATCATTCCGATCGGGGCGCAAAATGCGTATGTTTTGAATCAAGGCATAAAGCGTAACCACCACCTAACAACCGCCACTATTTGTAGCGTGCTAGATATGATTTTCATCTCTCTAGGTATCTTTGGTGGTGGTGCAATTCTGTCTCAAAATGAAATCTTACTGACGTCGGTGACACTTGGTGGTATTGCTTTCTTGAGCTTCTATGGACTGCTCTCGCTAAAAAGTGCTTTTAAGCCAGAGAGTGAATCGGAATCAAAAGGGGAGATCGTAGCTCGAGGTCGTCGAACGGTTATTCTAGGTGCGTTAGCTGTCACTGTGCTTAATCCGCACTTATATTTAGATACAGTCGTTATTCTAGGTTCGATCGGTGGACAATTTGAAGGCCATGATCGCATTGCTTTTGCACTAGGTACGATTATGGCTTCCTTTGTTTGGTTCTACACTTTATCGATAGGAGCAGCCAAACTAGGTCCAACACTCTCTCAACCAAAAGTGAAAAAAACCATCGACATTGCAATCGCAATGATGATGTTCACAATAGCGTATATCTTAGCGAGTGAGCTTATTGATAAGTATTGGTAATCACCAGGTAGTAAGGCAGCAAAGACATGGAGTCACTAAAACATATTTATAACAACAATAGAGAGCGATTCAACGCGCTCTCTATTCCTTTTCGGGAATGGCAGCACGAAGCCATCTTAGACTTTGAGACAGATATACGCATTGCGAGAGAGCTTGGTTGGACGGGTACGCATACCAAAAGCCTCTTTTTAACACTCAAAGGACAAGGTTACGCAGTTTATCTGACAGATAAGGACTCGCGCCTCGATGCCAAGCAGATTAAAGCGATTACAGGTAAACGTCCCTCTATTTGTAATGACGATGAAATGGTCGAAGTGTTAGGTTGCGTACCCGGCGCGGTTTGCCCAATAGGCTTACCGGAATACATCACTATCATTGTTGATACCAATCTCTATCAACATCAAGAGTTGCTCTATACGCCTGGCTTACCTGAGTTCACATTTGGATTTGCAGGTAAACATCTAAAACGCCTCTTACTTGCTGGTCATCACACCCTTTACGAAATATAAAAAAGCGAGGCCTATTGGCCTCGCTTTTGAATATCGACTGCTTTTAATTAAGCGTCGACTTTGTTCAGGTGAACATCCATTTGTGGGAATGGAATCTCGATACCATTTTCATCCAATGCTTCTTTAATACCTTGCATTGCATCAAAGTATACGCCCCAGTAATCTGCAGTTTTCACCCATGGACGAACCACAAAGTTAACTGAAGAGTCCGCTAACGTAAGTACACCAATTGTGATATCTGGGTCTTTCAAGATACGTGGATCTTTCTCTAGCGTCTCACGAATCACTTTCTTCGTTAGTTTAAGGTCTGCTTTGTATGAAACACCAATCACTAGGTCGACACGTCGTGTCGCATGGCGAGAGTAGTTAGTAATGGCACCGCCGATAACTGAAGAGTTAGGCACAACAACCATTTTGTTGTCTGGTGTTTTTAGAACGGTTTGGAAGATTTGAATTGCTTCAACACTACCCGCTACACCACCGATTTCTACGTAGTCGCCTGATTTGAATGGACGGAACGCAACAATAAGTACGCCTGCTGCAAAGTTTGATAGTGAACCTTGTAGTGCAAGACCAACAGCAAGACCTGCCGCACCAATCACAGCAACAACAGAAGCGGTTTGAACTCCTAATCGACCAAGAGCCGCGATTAGCACGATTACAAATAGCAAGTAACGAACAAGACCGTGAATAAATTCAACGACGGCCTTATCCATGTTTTTCTTTTCTAGTACTTTAGAAACACTACCAGCGACTGCCTTAACGATAAGATTACCGATAAACAGAATAAGCAGCGCAGAGATAATGTTCACACCGTACTGAACCAGTAGATCTGAATTGTTTGTCAGCCAAGTTTCAGCCTGAGTTAGACCATCCGTTAAAGTGGTATCGATACCCACCGATTCACCTGCCATAATTCTTATCCTCAAAAATAAAGAGATATAAATCCAATTGCCGTTAATTTATGAACCTTGTTTTTTAAAGGCTCTTTTCTAAAACAACATCCCTATTGCTCCACTGAACAGTGTCAGATTTTTGGCACAATATCCCAACTCTGACTTTTTTCAAAGTCAGAGTTTCGCAAAGATATGCAAAACAAGACTTTATCAGAGCTTTCTGACACTGACTTGTTACAGGTTACGCAATGCACTCTGATTTCGCCACTCTTAAGACTGATATTCCCATGTTTTCTTTAAAAAAACGTTAAAGGTGAGATATCTCACTAGCAAATACAACCTAACGCATAAAAATATCGGGAGAAAGCAGAGGGGAAGAAAATGATAGATATAAAAAAACCCGCTCAAAGAGCGGGTTTTTAAGTAACTTAATCAGTAACGATTATAGTACGTCAACTGCGTTAAGGTCAGCAAATGCTTGCTCTAGACGAGTAACCATTGAAGCTTGGCCTGCACGTAGCCATACGCGTGGATCGTAGTACTTCTTGTTTGGTGCATCTTCACCAGTTGGGTTACCGATCTGACCTTGTAGGTAATCGTGGTTTTCAGCTTCGAACTTACGGATACCATCCCAAGTAGCCCACTGTGTATCAGTATCGATGTTCATTTTGATCACACCGTAGCCGATAGATTCACGGATTTCTTCTAGAGAAGAACCTGAACCGCCGTGGAATACGAAGTTTAGAGAGTTCGCTGGAAGACCGAATTTCTCAGAAACGTGCGCTTGAGAATCACGTAGGATAGTTGGAGTTAGTACAACGTTACCTGGCTTGTATACGCCGTGTACGTTACCGAAAGATGCTGCGATAGTGAAACGGTGGCTGATTGCGCTTAGTTTCTCGTATGCGTATGCAACGTCTTCTGGAGAAGTGTATAGTTCAGACGCATCCATATCAGAGTTGTCAACACCGTCTTCTTCACCACCAGTACAACCTAGTTCGATTTCTAGAGTCATGTTCATTTTAGCCATGCGCTCTAGGTACTTAGCAGAAATTTCGATGTTCTCTTCTAGAGACTCTTCAGAAAGGTCGATCATGTGAGAAGAGAATAGTGGCTTACCAGTTTGCGCGAAGTACTCTTCACCAGCGTCTAGTAGACCGTCGATCCAAGGAAGTAGTTTCTTAGCTGCGTGGTCAGTGTGTAGGATTACTGGAACACCGTAAGCTTCAGCTACAGCGTGAACGTATTTCGCACCAGCAACAGCACCTAGGATTTGAGCTTCTTGACCTTCAAGTTTTAGACCTTTACCAGCAAAGAAAGCAGCGCCACCGTTAGAGAACTGAACGATAACTGGAGCTTTAACTTTTGCAGCTGCTTCAAGTACTGCGTTTACAGAGTCAGTACCCACACAGTTTACTGCTGGAAGTGCAAAGCTGTTTTCTTTTGCAACTTCAAATACTTTCTGAACGTCATCGCCAGAGATAACACCTGGTTTTACGAAGTCGAAGATCTTAGACATGGATGTAATCCTATTTATCTGTCGTTTTTAAACAAAACTTGTTAAGTTGAAAATCTTGCAAACGTTTGCTCACAACTGAGGCTATTCTAGCAGAGTTCCTCACACGTTGCAGCAAACAAGAAAGCGGGAGAATCACTCCCCCGCTTTGCTTTAATTACTTAGCGCGTGCTTCTAGCATTTCTACTGCTGGAAGAACTTTACCTTCTACGAACTCAAGGAAAGCGCCGCCGCCAGTAGAGATGTAAGATACATCCGCTTTGATACCGAACTTGTCGATAGCCGCTAGCGTGTCACCACCACCAGCAACAGAGAAGCCTTCAGAAGCTGCGATAGCTTCAGAGATACCTTTAGTACCTGCTTCGAAGTTCTTGAATTCGAATACGCCTACTGGACCGTTCCATAGGATAGTCTTAGCGTTTTTAAGGATTTCAGCTAGTTCAGCAGTTGAATCTGGACCAAGGTCGAAGATCATGTCGTCGTCTTGTACTTCAGAAACGTGCTTGATTTCAGCTTCTGCGTTCTCGTCAAATGCTTTCGCACATGCAACGTCAGTTGCTACTGGAATTGCACACTCGTCCATTAGCTTCTTAGCTGTTTCAACTAGGTCTGCTTCGTATAGAGACTTACCAACGTTGTGGCCAGCAGCTGCGATGAATGTGTTAGCAATACCACCACCAACAACGAGTTGGTCAGCGATTTTAGATAGAGACTCAAGAACAGTTAGCTTAGTAGAAACTTTTGAACCACCTACGATAGCAACCATTGGACGAGCTGGCTTGTCCATTGCTTTGCCTAGCGCTTCTAGTTCGTTCGCTAGTAGAGGACCAGCACATGCTACGTCTGCGTGCATACCAACGCCGTGAGTAGATGCTTGAGCACGGTGAGCCGTACCGAATGCGTCCATTACGAATACGTCACATAGTGCTGCGTATTTCTTAGATAGCTCTTCGTCGTTTTTCTTTTCGCCTTTGTTGAAGCGAACGTTTTCAAGAACAACAAGTTCACCCGCATTTAGCTCTAGGCCATCTAGGTAGTCTTTTGCTAGCTTCACTTCGCAATCTAGTGCGTCGTTTAGGTAGTTAACAACTGGTTGTAGAGAGAACTCTTCAGCGTATTCACCTTCAGTTGGGCGACCTAGGTGAGACGTAACCATTACTTTAGCGCCTGCTTCTAGGCAGTGCTTAATAGTTGGAAGAGATGCGATGATACGTGCATCCGAAGTTACTTTACCGTCTTTTACTGGCACGTTTAGGTCAGCACGGATAAATACACGTTTACCTGCAAGATCCAGGTCAGTCATCTTGATTACAGACATGATGTGTCCTCTCAAATATTTAATAATTAAAGTTTTTGAAAACTCGGCAACCCTGCCAAGCCTGTTAATTCTTCAAACTGGTTATAGATATGGAGATATTATGGATTTATTTCAAGGCTTGAAATAAAAATTCTCCATCACTTCTTCGTCATTACTGTTCCACTTGCGAAGAAGCTTGCATTGCTAAGGCAGTATCCAGCATCCGGTTAGCAAAGCCCCATTCGTTGTCGCACCAAACGAGCATTTTTACGAGTTGCCCGTTACTCACTCTAGTCTGGCTTCCATCCACAATCGCACTATGGGGGTCGTGGTTAAAGTCGATGGAAACGAGTGGCGATTCAGTATAGTCAACAATGTTACGTAATGTACACTGAGATGCGTTAACAATGGTTTGATTTACGTCATTAACTTTCACATTTGTACTAATTGTGACACTTAAATCCATTGCAGTGACGTTAACCGTTGGAACACGAACAGAAATTGCTTCGAATTTGTTGGAAAATTTCGGGAAGATTCTTTCAATCCCCTTATGCAACTTAGTGTCCACCGGAATAATAGATTGGCTTGCAGCGCGGGTACGGCGTAAGTCGTTATGATACGCATCGATTACTTGTTGATCGTTCATGGACGAATGAATTGTCGTAATGGTGCCAGACTCTATGCCGAAGGCTTCGTCTAATACTTTAATGATGGGAACGATACAGTTGGTGGTGCAAGAGCCATTGGAGACAACACGGTGCTCGTCTTTCAGAGTTTCGTGGTTCACGCCATAGATAATCGTATTATCTAGGTCGTTTGCACCCGGGTGCGAAAACAGTACTTTCTTCGCGCCAGCTTCTATATGCGCTTGCCCATCCGCTTGCGAACCAAATACGCCAGTGCAATCCAAGACGATATCAACTTCTAAATCACGCCAAGGAAGTAATTCGATTTCGGAGAGATGGAGAATGCGAATGGAATCATATTCACCGCTGTCATGATGAACATGCAAATGTTCTTGGTCATGGGAAATTTTTTTACCAAAGCGACCATGACTGGTGTCATATTGCAGTAGGTGTGCCATCGCCTCTGGCTGTGCTAGTTCGTTTACCGCCACAACCTTGATCTGCTGGTGTTTTCCGCTTTCATACACCGCTCGCAGAACATTACGACCTATACGTCCAAATCCATTGATCGCAACCTTTAGCATTTATCCTTCGCCCTACCAAAAATTTCGTGTCACAGATACTACCTGATCAGGCTGACAAACGCACCTGTTGAATCAAAGTAAAGCAGGATTAAAAAAGGTCGAGACTATGCTCGACCTTATTACAACGATAGATAATTAAAATGCGACGTCTAAACCTAACCAGTAGCGACGACCATCTTCAATATATCCATATTCTTCGTAACTGATTTCCTCGTCCAGCAAGTTATAGATAGCGCCTTTAATACGAGTATTGTCGGTTAACTGGTATGTCACACCGGCGTCCACAAAGGTATAAGCTGGTTCTACAATACTGTTTCTTGATGGGCCAGTAACCGGATCCATTTCTTTACCTCGGTACGTGACTTTCGCCCAGCTCTCTAGATCTGTTGTCGTTTGCCAAGTCACATCCACATTAAACAGATGCTTTGGTAACTGCTGCAGCGGCATGCCTTTGTATTCACCTGTTTTTTGCTCTGAGTCGGTAAATGTGTAGCTCGAGCTAAGGTAAATGGTTTCCGTTAACGGCGATGCTAAGGTCGCTTCAATACCTTGTGTGACGGCTTCATCCACGTTAATACGGTACGTTGGATCTGCGCCCCATTGGTTTGGACCATCAGTACAGATAGTGTCTGGACAAACAACACGTGTGATCTTGTCTTTGAATTCGTTATGGAACGCTGTCAAAGAGACATCTAAGCCAGAATCACCTTGATACAAGACGCTGATTTCTTTGTTTAGCGACGTTTCAGGGTCAAGATCTGGGTTACCGTAGATATTACCGCCACCACTGACTTGCGCCCAGCCAGGAGTAATTTCACGTAATTGTGGAGAACGGAAACCTGTTGCCACACCGCCTTTCACCGTCCAAGACGGATCAACTCGCCATACACCGTAAACACGCGGACTAAAATGCGCGCCATAGTTTTCGTCATGATCTAGACGGCCGCCAAGCGTAACGCTAAACGGATCAGCAATTCTCCATTCATCTTCAATGAAAACAGCCCACTGCGTATTCGATGTTTCAGTCTTCGATGACGCTTTGTTGGAGGTGAAATCCTCAAGCTCTGCATGAGTAGCGTCCACACCCGTCGTCAACGTATGGTTTCCAATACCAGTCACCAAGCTCGATTTGAACGTGGTGTTGGTGATCGTCATCTCACGAGATTTGTTCTCGCTCTCTTCTCGCTGTAAGTAAGTATCTGAAATTCCGACCGAATCCCAATCACCGTTGTGGCTTACCGTTACGTAATTACGACGATATTCATTCAGTGAATCTTCACACCCACCACGACACCCTGTGGTCGGCACTGAAAGGCCCACATTGCCACGACGACTTTGTGCCGACGTGCCACCTTCTAATTGCACCGAATGGCGCTCATTAATCTGGTAAGTCAGTTTTGAAGAGATACTCTGCATATCTTTATCTTCATAACCGTATTCGATGTCATCTTCTTCTCTGGTTGTGTACTGACCATATACTTGGAGAGATAAATTTTCAGCCAACGGACCATTAACGAAAAAGTTCGCGCTCTGCTCTCCCCCTGAGCGGCTATTCTCTTGTAGTACCGTGCCCAGTTGAACATTACCTGTCCACTCTAGCGCATCTTTTCGTGTGATGACGTTAATCACACCACCAATCGCATCAGAACCGTAAAGCGTCGACATTGGGCCACGAATAACTTCGATTCGCTCAATCGCTTGAAGAGGAGGTAACCAACCTTGTTCGATACCAGGACCGTCACTATTTGGACGAGTTTCACGCGTGCTTTGACGTTTACCGTCGACCAGTATCAAAGTGTATTTAGAACCCATACCACGGATACTAATGTCGGTGGTATCACCACCACCTGTCACGACAACACCTGGCACACTTTTTAGTGCATCAGTCACATCGCGGTAATAACGGGAGTCCAACTCCTCACGTGAAATAACACTAATACTTGCAGGCGCGTCCGCTTGAGATTGCTCGTAGCTTGATGCAGTTACAACCACTGTTTCCATTTTAGAAACTGCATCATTGGCAAAAACATGAGGGACACTGACGAAGGCTAAAATACCAGTTGCGGTAATAACTGGCAGTCTAAGAGTAGACATCTACATCTCCATAATTGATAATGATTATTATTTTCGAAAGTGAATTATTCACAAATAGAATGAGATGCATAGTGAGAGTTATGGAACGGTTCTTTCCATTTATGGAACTCGTACATAACGCAGTAAGGAGTAAAAGAAATATGCACGACTTAGCATCAATTAGAGCCTTTGATGCGCTCAATCAGCATAAAAGTTTGACAGCCGCTGCTAAAGCCCTTAATCAGCCAAAATCAACGCTAAGTCGTCGCTTGGCACAATTAGAAGAAGACTTCGGTCAGGCTCTAACCGCCAGACAAGGTAATCGATTAGTTCTGACAAGAGCTGGAGAGATCTTTGCCCACTACAGCCGCCAGATTCTTGAGTTAAGTGAAGAGAGTTATGATGCACTTCAAGGTTTAACGAACCAAGTTTCAGGGCCACTGCATATTGTTTGTCACACTGCCTTAGTTAGAAGCTGGCTCGGCGGCGTACTCAATCGTTTTCTTGCTGATAATCCCGATGTTAGAGTTCAACTTACCAGTGACTTTTCTGAGGCGCATCATGACCCAGATTTGTTCATCTGGCTCGGTGAACGTAAAGAGCTAGACTGGCGAAAAGAAGTGCTGGGGGTATTTCGCTATACGCCTTTTGCCTCTCCAAATTATCTAAAACAACATGGGCCTATACCGCACCCCAAAGAACTTGAAGCTCATCCATGGATCGATTTTGGTTCAGTGCAAGAAAATGGATTGATGCTAGCACACCCTCAACACGGTGAATTCTTTTTAGAACCCTTTGTTAGTCGCTTATACAGCGACAACATAGCAATGCAAATAGACAGTATCGCGAATGGTCATGGTATTGGACTGCTGCCGACTTGGACAGCATGCGGCTATGAGAAACATCACCCAGGGCGAATCACACCTTGCTTAGAAGGTTGGCTTTCTGAGCCTATTTCTATTAACTGCTATACACCAGCAGGACGACCACCACTGCGCTTATCCGTACTTTTAGACTGCATTCACCAAAGCATTCCACAAGGTTGGAAAACCTGACAAAAATAAAAAGGCCATCATAATGATGGCCTTTCTAACTTTAGCGTTTAACAATCGTCGTTTACGTTCGACTGTTTAGACGGTCCTACAATTACGCTAGCAATTCTTTTGCTGTGTTCACTACGTTTTCAGTCGTGAAGCCAAACATCTCGAATAGCTGACCAGCAGGTGCAGATTCACCGAATGTTGTCATACCGATGATGCGACCGTCGAAGCCAACGTACTTGTACCAGAAATCAGCAATGCCCGCTTCAATAGCGATACGTGCCGTTACGTCTGATGGCAGTACAGCTTCACGGTAAGCGGCGTCTTGTTTGTCGAACGTATCTGTTGATGGCATTGAAACAACGCGTACTTTCTTGCCTTCTGAAGTTAGTTGCTCAGCGGCTTTCACTGCAAGCTCAACCTCAGAACCTGTTGCGATAAGGATTAGCTCAGGCTTACCTTCGCTATCTTTCAGGATGTAAGCACCTTTCGCGATGTCTGCGACTTGTTCAGCAGTACGCTCTTGTTGCGCTAGGTTTTGACGAGAGAAGATAAGTGCAGTTGGTGCATCTTTACGTTCAATCGCTAGTTTCCATGCAACTGCAGACTCAACTTGGTCACATGGGCGCCATGTGCTCATGTTTGGAGTTACACGTAGAGACGCCATTTGCTCAACAGGTTGGTGAGTTGGGCCATCTTCGCCAAGACCGATCGAATCATGCGTGTAAACTTGGATGTTCTGAATTTTCATCAGCGCAGCCATACGCATTGCGTTACGAGCGTATTCCATGAACATTAGGAATGTTGCGCCGTAAGGAACGAAACCACCGTGCAATGCGATACCGTTGATGATAGCAGTCATACCGAATTCGCGTACACCGTAGTGGATGTAGTTGCCAGAGAAGTCCTCCGTTTCTAGAGACTTAGAACCAGACCACATGGTCAGGTTAGAAGGCGCTAGGTCAGCAGAACCACCCATAAACTCAGGAAGCATTTGACCAAACGCTTCTAGTGCATTTTGCGATGCTTTACGTGATGCAATGTTCGCTGGGTTTGCTTGAAGATCGGCAATGATTTGGTTCGCTTTTTCTTCCCACTGTGCAGGAAGTTCGCCGTTTAGACGTCGTTTAAGCTCTGCCGCTTCAGCAGGGTAAGCTGCAGCGTATGCTTCGAATTTTTCATTCCAAGCTGCTTCTTTCGCGGCGCCCGCTTCTTTTGCATCCCACTCAGCGTAAACATCTGCCGGGATCTCAAATGGGCCGTACTCCCAACCTAGGTATTCGCGAGCCGCTTGGATTTCATCGTGACCTAGTGGTGCACCGTGACAGTCGTGCGAACCAGACTTGTTAGGAGAACCGAAACCGATAATTGTTTTGGTACAGATAAGCGTAGGACGTGGGTCCGCTTTTGCTGCTTCAATTGCTGCGTTGATCGCGTCTGAGTCGTGACCATCGACTGCTGGGATTACATGCCAGCCATACGCTTCAAAACGCTTAGGTGTATCGTCAGAGAACCAACCTTCAACGTGACCGTCGATAGAGATGCCGTTGTCATCCCAGAATGCAATCAGCTTGCCTAGACCAAGAGTACCTGCAAGAGAGCATGCTTCATGCGAGATGCCTTCCATTAGACAGCCGTCACCCATGAACACATACGTAAAGTGGTCAACGATATCGTGACCTTCTTTGTTGAACTGTGCCGCTAGTGCTTTCTCTGCGATCGCCATACCAACAGCGTTAGTGATGCCTTGACCTAGAGGACCCGTTGTTGTCTCGATACCAGGCGCGTAGCCGTACTCTGGGTGACCTGGGGTTTTTGAGTGCAATTGACGGAAGTTTTTCAGATCGTCAATAGATAGCTCGTAACCGCTTAAGTGCAGTAGAGAGTAAATAAGCATTGACCCATGACCGTTTGACAGCACAAAGCGATCGCGGTCGGCCCACTCTGGGTTTGAAGGGTTATGGTTTAGATGAGAGCGCCAAAGAACTTCAGCGATATCAGCCATACCCATTGGTGCGCCTGGGTGGCCTGAGTTAGCTTGTTGAACACCATCCATGCTTAGAGCACGAATTGCATTGGCAAGATGTTTACGAGACGACATGTCTGCTCCTGAGTACATTAAGCGAAACGAAAAGTAGGTCATAATTCTCTCAAAGCCCTGTTGGGTGTGCAAACGTTTTCCAATCCAAAACCTCACAAATATTGCACCTTTCGCGCCAAATCGTTCGAAGTTCTTAAAATTATCAATAAATCAGGCAAACGTTTGGTTATAACAAAAACCAAAAAAGAGCTTGTAATTCGAGCAATCAAATTTAGAATAGACGTCTAGATGTAGATACACCTACAAAAATTAGTATTAATTTGCGCTGGAGAGTTTATCATTCCCCAGTTTTAAACCAGATATAGTGGAGCTAACATGGCTAAGCACCTGTTTACTTCTGAGTCAGTATCAGAAGGTCATCCAGATAAAATTGCAGACCAGATTTCTGATGCGGTTCTTGACGCGATTCTAGAGCAAGATCCAAAGGCTCGTGTTGCATGTGAGACTTACGTTAAAACCGGTATGGTAATGGTGGGTGGTGAAATCACGACTTCAGCATGGGTAGACATCGAAGAGTTAACTCGTGAAACCGTTCGTGAAATCGGCTACGTACATTCAGATATGGGCTTTGACGCAGATTCTTGTGCGGTACTAAACACAATCGGTAAACAGTCGCCAGATATCAACCAAGGTGTTGATAAAGCTGACCCTAAAGAACAAGGTGCAGGCGACCAAGGCATCATGTTTGGTTACGCTTGTAACGAAACTGAAGTACTAATGCCAGCGCCAATTACTTACTCTCACCGTCTTGTTCAAAAGCAAGCAGAAGTTCGTAAAAACGGCACACTACCTTGGTTGCGTCCTGATGCAAAATCTCAGGTAACATTCCAATACGATCAAGGTAACATCGTTGGTATCGACGCGGTTGTTCTTTCAACTCAACACTGTGATTCAATCTCAACTTCAGACCTGCGTGAAGCGGTAATGGAAGAGATCATTAAGCCAGTGCTACCTTCTGAGTGGATCAACAAAGAAACAAACTTCTTCATTAACCCAACCGGTCGCTTCGTAATCGGTGGTCCTATGGGTGACTGTGGTCTAACTGGTCGTAAGATCATCGTAGATACCTACGGCGGCGCAGCTCGTCACGGTGGCGGTGCGTTTTCTGGTAAAGATCCATCAAAAGTTGACCGTAGTGCAGCATACGCAGCACGCTACGTAGCGAAAAACATCGTAGCGGCAGGCATGGCTGACCGTTGTGAGATCCAACTTTCTTACGCAATCGGTGTTGCTGATCCAACGTCTATCATGGTGGAAACGTTCGGTACTGAGAAAGTACCTCACGACATCATCATTGAAGCGGTTCGTCAATTCTTCGACCTACGTCCATACGGTCTACAAGAAATGCTTAACCTTCTTCAACCTATCTACAAGAAGACAGCGGCATACGGTCACTTCGGTCGTGAAGAATTCCCGTGGGAAGCGACAGACAAAGCTGCACTTCTACGCGATTTCGCTGGCATCAAATAATCAAGCCAAGCAAGAATCAATCAAGCCCTCGCCTATGGCGGGGGCTTTTTATTTTCAGCAACTTTTATCCAGCCATTTCGGCTCATACCGCCCTGACCCACAAAGCAGTCCTGTTTCTCCCTCATTTTTTATACCGAATAAATTTTAAGCAATTATTTGTAAATTATCCCATCTCCGCCAATAGTTAAAATATTGTTAACTCCAATTTAAATAGAGACGTCGGATGCTGGCGACTGTGGAAGCACACTTAAGTAAAGACATGAGTCAGGCATCTTTATGGCCGATACCAAACTAAGCCAATGCTCAGATGTAAACTTGAAAAAGTCGCTTCAAGTTTGACTGAACAAAAACCGCTGTCAGTTGGTATAAGCGGATAATGTGGGAATAAATCAAGGAGGAGTTATGCCTCGAACTGTTAATCCATCGGACTTCCACAACAAGCGAAAGGAAGTGCCAGACAATGAATACGCCAGAACCATACCGTGCAATACGGTCAATCTTTCTGCACCTTTTCATTGGCTCGCATTAGGTCTGCATGATTTCGTGCGAATGCCGCTTATTAGTGCTTTCTATGGCATCTGTTTTATGGCAGCAGCCATAGGCATTGTTTTGCTCGTACAGTGGCAAGGCACACACTTGGTCGTCATGCCCAGTTTGATTGTTTACATGTTAATCGGTCCGTTTCTCGCGCTCGGCTTGTATGATGCCAGTTGGGAGAGAGAGCGCGGACACAAAGCAAGCTTGTTCCATTCAATGAAAGCGATCGGTCGTAACTCAACATCTCAATGGGCGTTCGCCGTGTTACTCGCAGTGTGTATGATATTTTGGATGCGCATTGCCGCTCTACTTCATGCGCTCTACCCTTCTGTTCAAGGGGCACCTTTAAGTGAGTTTCTACCCTTCCTTGTCATCGGCTCTTTAGTTGGCTTTGTTTTGGCTTGTGTGGTGTTTAGTATTTCAGCCTTTTCTATTCCGCTCATGATGGAGCGTCGCGTAGACATGATGACCGCTGTATTTACCAGCTTTAATGCCGTGAAATCCAACATTCCAGCAATGATTGTTTGGGCAGCGATCATCTGTGGCGGTATTCTTATCGGCTTTGCGACCTACGGGATCGGAATGTTGTTTACCATGCCAATTCTAGGCTACGGTACATGGCACGCTTACCATGCCACCATCAAGAAAAAACACACACCATAATTAACTGATGCTATGATCTGGCCCTCGCAAATGCGGGGGCTTTTTTATTTGATTTATCGAGGTGAATTGTGGATATAGAACTCAGCTATAAAGCCAAGCAAGTGATGGCGGGCTGTATCGCGATGGCGGAACAAGCTTTCAAACGTTCTTTCCCGATTCCAACAATCACCTTCGACGTCCGTGGGAAAGCGGCAGGAAAAGCCTACCTTCAATTAAATCAAGTACGCCTAAACCCTGTTTTATTTCGCGAAAACACCCAAGCATTCTTAGATGAAGTCATTCCTCATGAAGTAGCACACCTGATTACTTATCAGGTTTACGGGCGAGTTAGGCCTCACGGTAAAGAATGGAAAGGCGTCATGGAAGCCGTATTTAACGTACCAGCCAAAACCACTCACAGCTTTGAAGTAAAATCCGTTCAAGGTAAAACCTTTGAGTATCGTTGTGGTTGTATGACCTACCCTCTATCGATTCGCCGTCATAATAAAGTGCTGCGCAAAGAGGCGACGTACTCTTGTCAAAAATGCCGCCAACCACTTAACTTCACCGGTATTCAATTATCGTAGCCCTTACCTCATAGTGTTACTTGCGTTCCCAAAATAAAGATCGAGTTGATCAAAACCTTCCCTTCGCCAACTATTGTTAACTTACTCATCACTAAAGCTATTTTATGCGTGTTATCATGAATAAAGTCATACTTTATAAAGACTTTTATCATGAAATACTTACTCTCTCTGTTGCTTATCGCGCTTTCTAGCACTGCGATTGCCGCGCCACCGAGCTCATTCTCTGCAGCCAAACGTGAGGCGGTCAAAATTTATCAAGACCACCCAACAAGCTTCTACTGTGGCTGTAACATTCAATGGCAAGGCAAGAAAGGCTTACCCGATTTAGCCTCTTGCGGTTACCAAGTCCGTAAACAAGAAAAACGGGCTGCACGAATCGAATGGGAGCACGTTGTTCCTGCGTGGCAATTTGGCCACCAGCGTCAATGCTGGCAAGATGGCGGACGTAAAAACTGTAAGAAAAAAGACAAAACTTTTCGTTTGATGGAAGCAGACTTACACAACCTAACTCCTGCTATTGGTGAAGTAAACGGTGACCGTTCGAACTACAACTTCAGCCAATGGAACGGTATGGATGGCGTGAGTTATGGTCGCTGTGAGATGCAAGTGAACTTTAAGCAGCGTAAAGTCATGCCACCAGACCGTGCGCGTGGCTCAATTGCTCGCACCTATCTATACATGAGCAAAGAGTACGGTTTCAAACTGTCGAAGCAGCAAACGCAATTAATGAGTGCTTGGAACAAAACCTATCCTGTCGATAAATGGGAATGTGAGCGTGACGAGCGCATTGCAAAAGTACAGGGCAATCACAACCCATTTGTTCAAGAAGCCTGCCGCGCACTGTAACCTCCGACCTCGAAGCGTTTCAATTACTGATATTGAAACGCTTCTTGCCCCTTGTTTTTTCGGTGCAAAGCATCCATGTTAGGGTTTAAGTTTATTCTCTTGCTGGAAATCTCATGCGTACCCCTCGAATTTATCATCCAGAAACCATTCATCAACTTGGCTCACTTGCTTTAAGTGACGACGCAGCAGGCCATATCGGTCGTGTTTTGCGCATGAAAGAAGGCCAAGACGTTCTCCTTTTTGACGGCAGTGGCGCAGAGTTCCCAGCGGTTATCAGTGAAGTCAGCAAGAAATCAGTTTTGGTTAACATCACCGAGCGCGTAGAAAACAGTATTGAATCCCCTTTAGATCTGCACCTTGGTCAAGTCATTTCACGTGGCGATAAGATGGAGTTCACCATCCAAAAGTCTGTTGAACTTGGCGTCAATACCATCACTCCTCTGATTTCTGAACGTTGTGGTGTCAAGCTTGACCAAAAGCGTTTTGAGAAAAAACTCGCGCAATGGCAGAAAATCGCCATCAGTGCCTGTGAGCAATGTGGGCGTAATGTCGTGCCCGAAATTCGTCCAATTATGAGCTTGGAAGAGTGGTGTAAAGAAGAGTACGATGGTTTAAAGCTTAACCTTCACCCTCGTGCTAAATACTCAATCAACACTTTGCCAACCCCGGTTGAAAAAGTGCGCCTACTGATCGGTCCTGAAGGCGGTTTATCGTCTGAAGAAATCGAGATGACTCGAGAATACCAATTTGAAGAAACGCTACTCGGCCCTCGCGTTCTGCGTACCGAAACAGCGGCTCTGACAGCAATTACAGCCTTACAAGTTCGTTTCGGCGATCTTGGTTAAACGGAGAAAAATAATGATCAAACTCGGTATCGTAATGGACCCAATCTCGTCCATTAACATCAAAAAAGACTCTAGCTTTGCCATGATGCTTGAAGCGCAACGACGCGGCTATGAAATCCACTACATGGAAATGAATGATCTGCACCTCGATCAAGGCGTTGCCATTGCAGATACTAAAGTGGTGGAACTAAAAGAAGATCCAAACGGTTGGTACGAGTTCAAATCAGAGCAAACTATTGAACTGTCTGAGCTAGACGCTGTGCTAATGCGTAAAGATCCTCCGTTTGATACTGAATACATCTACGCGACTTACATCCTTGAGCGTGCAGAAGAACAAGGTGCACTGATCGTTAACAAGCCTCAAAGCTTACGTGATTGTAACGAAAAGCTGTTTACAGCATGGTTCCCAGAGCTGACACCTACAACGATCGTGACGCGAAAAGCAGAAAAAATTAAAGAATTTCGTGAAAAACATGGTGATGTCATCCTGAAACCGCTTGATGGTATGGGTGGCGCGTCCATCTTCCGTGTGAAAGAAAACGATCCAAACGTCTCTGTGATCATCGAGACATTGACTAACCACGGTCAAAACTACGCAATGGCACAAACCTTCGTGCCAGACATCAGCAACGGTGACAAACGTATCCTAGTGGTAGATGGCGAACCTATGCCTTACTGTCTAGCACGCATTCCTGCTAAAGGCGAAACGCGCGGCAACCTAGCCGCTGGTGGTACTGGTGAAGCTCGTCCGCTAAGCGAAACCGACCTCAAAATTGCGCAAACCGTTGCTCCGACACTGAAAGAAAAAGGCCTTATCTTTGTTGGCCTTGACGTAATTGGCGACAAGCTAACAGAAATCAACGTCACCAGCCCAACCTGTATTCGCGAAATTGAAGCAGCTTTTGATATCTCAATCACAGGCAAGCTGATGGATGCGATTGAGCGTCGAGTAAAAGGCGAATAACTCAAACTGTATTACAGTTAATAGAGAGCGTAGTACATTAACTTAAGCAAACTCATGCACATACCTAGATGTAAATTGTATGATGTTAGCTTAAGGGCATTTACGAGAGTTAAGGGTCAATATGAGTATGAATCTCACAAATCACTTTTTGGTTGCCATGCCTGGGATGAAAGATCCGTACTTTCAAAACAGCGTGATCTACGTTTGTGAGCACAACGAAGACGGCGCTATGGGGCTGATGATCAATGCTCCTGTTGATATCACCGTCGGCAACATGCTCAAGCAGGTGGAAGTTCAGCCAGTACACCCGCGCCTATTTGAAGCCAGTCTAGATAGACCAGTTTACAATGGCGGCCCAATCTCGGAAGATCGTGGCTTTATTTTGCATAAACCCAAAGATTACTACGAGTCCAGCGTCCAAATGACCGATGACCTCGCGGTAACCACTTCGCGTGATATTCTGTCGGTGTTAGGAACAGAAGCAGAACCAAGTGATTACTTAGTGGCACTTGGCTACTCCGGTTGGAGTGCAGGCCAATTAGAAAGTGAGCTGGTCGAAAACTCTTGGCTCACCATTGAAGCGACGCCTGAAATTATCTTTAATACACCAATCAACGAGCGTTGGAAGAAAGCGGTCGAAAAGCTGGGCATCGACCCAAGTCACCTTTCAGCAGACTCTGGACATGCTTAGTCCAAATATACAGTTACATTAGATAGAGACACCTTATGTCACGCACAATTATGGCTTTTGACTTTGGAACCAAAAGCATTGGTAGCGCTATTGGCCAAGAAATTACTGGTACAGCTTCCCCATTAAAAGCCTTTAAAGCCAATGACGGTATTCCAAACTGGGACGATATCGAAAAGCAAATCAAAGAGTGGCAACCAGATTTGCTAGTGGTCGGTTTACCGACCGATCTGCATGGTAAAGACCTTGAGGCCATAACCCCTCGTGCACGAAAATTTGCTAAGCGTCTGCAAGGCCGATACGGATTGCCTGTTGAACTGCATGATGAGCGTTTATCTACTGCAGAAGCTCGTGCGGAGTTGTTCAGCATGGGCGGCTATAAAGCCCTATCGAAAGGTAATGTTGACTGCCAGTCAGCAGTGGTGATTCTAGAAAGCTGGTTTGAAGCCCTTTGGGATGAGTAAACACTTCAAGCACAATGAAAAAAGGTTGGCTCCTGCCAACCTTTTTTGTTTCTGGATTGGATTAATCCATATCGATCTTAACGTTCGCTAAACTGCCCGTAGAGAATGCTTCACCACGCTGCGTTTTCAACATCAAGCGCAGATCATTTGCCGAGTCGGCACTATGTAGTGCATCCTCTTCGCTGATCTTACCTTGCATCACTAACTTATAGAGAGATTGATCGAACGTCAGCATACCAAACTCATTTGAGCGAGCCATGGTTGACTTCAACTCATGTAAATCTCCGCGACGAATCAAATCCGACACACGTGGGCTATTTAGCAAGATCTCAAATACACCATGACGTCCCTGCCCATTTTTATCTCGGATCAACTGCTGACCAACCACGCCTTTTAGGTTCATCGACAAATCGAACAAGAATTGTTCTTTTTGATCTTTCGGTACCAAGTGAAGAATGCGCTCTAAAGCTTGGTTGGCATTATTGGCGTGCAACGTTGCCATACACAGGTGACCCGTTTCGGCGAAGGTCATCGCGTATTCCATTGTTTCACGGCTACGGATCTCACCAATCAAAATCATATCTGGTGCTTGGCGCAGCGAGTTTTTAAGCGCAACTTCATAGCTTTCCGTATCTAACCCAACTTCGCGTTGAGTCACGATACAGCGCTTGTGTTCATGCACGAATTCGATCGGATCTTCGACCGTCAAAATGTGCCCGGTTTTATTGCTGTTTCGATAGCCTGTCATCGCCGCCATGGTGGTCGATTTACCCGATCCAGTAGCACCGACCACCAGCACCAAACCACGCTTAGCTATCGCCAAATCTTGCAACACTAACGGTAACTTTAACTGCTCAAAAGTAGGAATATTAGTTTCAATACGACGAATCACTGCGCCTGGTAACTCGCGTTGAAAAAAGGCACTCACACGGAAGCGACCACAATCTCTCACAATGGCAAAATTCGACTCGCGACTTTTACGAAATTCCTGACGCCGATCTGGTTCCATAGCGCTATCGAGTAATGCAGCCACATCACTCTCGGTGAGTTTTTCCCCTTGCGGACGCAATTCGCCATCCACACGAAATAGAATTGGCGCTCCAACCGTGATGTAAAGATCCGACGCTTTCAGCGCCAGCATGCCTTCGAGAAATTTATCTAGATCCATCTTCCGTATTCACCATTATCTGTATGAACGTTACGAGAATTGCTGCACTTCTAATCCGATCTTACTATCGACCTCTTCACGAGCAACCATGCCTTGCGCCATTAACTGACGAGCATTTTGCTCCATGGTTTGCATGCCGTGAGCCGCACCTGTTTGAATGATCGAATACATCTGCGCGACTTTGTCTTCGCGGATCAAGTTACGAATCGCAGGCGTTGCCATCATAATTTCATGGCATGCAATACGGCCACCACCATTACGCTTCAGAAGCTTTTGCGCGATAACCGAACGAAGGGACTCAGATAGCATCGAGCGAACCATATCTTTATCACTACCAGGAAACACATCGATAATACGGTCAATGGTTTTTGCCGCCGAGCTGGTGTGCAACGTCCCGAAAACTAAGTGACCCGTTTCTGCCGCCGTTAAGGCAAGGCTGATGGTTTCTTTGTCACGCATCTCACCAACCAGAATAACGTCTGGGTCTTCGCGCAATGCGCTGCGCAGTGCGTTTTGGAAACTATGGGTGTCACGGTGAACTTCACGCTGGTTAATCAAACATTTATTGTTGTTGTGAACAAATTCAATCGGATCTTCAATTGTGAGTACGTGCTTGTTGTGATTACGGTTAATGTAGTCAACAATGGCTGCTAAGGTCGTCGATTTACCTGAACCTGTTGGGCCAGTGACCAGAACTAAGCCTTTTTCAGCGTTCGCAATTTTTTTGAAGATCTCTGGCGCTTCTAGCTCTTCCAGAGTTGGAATGCTACTTGGAATGGTACGGAATACTGCCGCACAACCGCGAGATTGGTTGAAAGCGTTGACACGGAAACGGCCAACGTTATGCAACTCAAAAGAGAAATCGACTTCGAGTTTTTCTTCGAACTCACTGCGCTGGGCATCGTTCATGATTTCGAAAACCAAACGATGCACTTCTTGGTGTGTAAACGCTGGAATGCCTAGTTTTCTTACATCCCCATCAATACGAACCATTGGTGGGACACCTGCAGAAAGATGTAGATCCGAGGCATTATGTTTTACACTAAAATCCAGTAACTCAGTGATATCCATTTAAAATCCTTAAGTCTAAAGTACAGCTATGAGTAGTATTCAACAAAATATTGAACATATCACCTCTCAAATTCGATATGACGAGCAAAAATGTGGTCGAACTCCAGAGTCAGTGCAACTTCTAGCGGTAAGCAAAACTAAACCTGTCGAGGCAATTCTCGAAGCCTACCAAGCGGGACAAACCGCCTTTGGTGAAAACTACGTCCAAGAGGGCGTCAGTAAAGTTCAGCACTTTGCCGAGCATTATCCAGATAATCGAATCGAATGGCACTTCATTGGCCCGATTCAGTCGAATAAATCGCGACTTGTTGCCGAACATTTCGATTGGGTTCACACCATCGATCGAACCAAGATTGCTCAACGCCTGAATGATCAGCGTCCAAGCGAACTTAAACCGCTACAAGTTCTGATTCAGGTTAACACCAGTGGTGAGGCATCTAAGTCTGGTGTCACTGAAGCGGAAGTATTCGAGCTGGCGGAGTTGATTTCTCGCCTACCCAACCTCACTTTAAGAGGGTTGATGTCGATTCCTGCCAACGTGTCTGACTACGAATCACAACTCCGTGAATTTCAGAAGTTGGCTACGTTGAAGCAAACACTCAAAGCACAGTTCCCAGAAATCGATACATTATCAATGGGAATGAGTGGTGATATGACCGCTGCAATCGAAGCTGGTAGTACAATGGTTCGTATTGGAACCGCTATTTTCGGCGCACGAGACTACAGCTAAATCAACAAAACGCTCACTCGCGACATAAGTTATGTCGTCAATCGTTAGAGCGTAAATGCGCAATCATCTTACTCGCCAATAGGAGCAGTAAGTAACAGCGGCGCCATTATACACCTGGGCGCACAACAAATTCTAAATATCATGATGGAAATCAGACAAATGGAACATAAAAAAATCGCCTTCATTGGTGCTGGCAACATGGTGAGAGCCATTGTTTCAGGCTTGGTTGCTAACGGATACCCAGCGCAAAACATTACCGCGACGGCTCCTTCAGAGGCTCGCCGCCTTCTGCTAGAACAAGATTTTGGCATCCGTACCACCAGCGATAACATCCAAGCTGCGACCGAGGCGGATGTGGTGGTATTGTCTGTAAAACCGCAAATGATGGCTGATGTCTGTAAACCACTGCAATCGATCGATTTCACTAATAAACTGGTGATTTCTATTGCCGCAGGCATCAACTGTTCACGATTGGATGATATGCTAGCCACCAAATTGAACTTGGTTCGTGTTATGCCAAATACGCCATCACAACTTGGGTTGGGTATGAGTGGGTTATTCGCACCAACTCATGTAACCGAGCACGACAAAGCTTTTGCCGCAGAGTTAATGGAAGCGGTCGGTAAAGTATGTTGGGTTGAGCAAGAGTCTGGCATCAATAATGTGATTGCCGCAGCGGGCAGTGCTCCAGCATACTTCTTCCTGTTTATGGAAGCGATGCAAGCAGAAGCGATTGCGCAAGGCTTTGATAAAGAGACTGCTCGACTATTGGTTCAACAAGCTGCATTGGGCGCGGCCAGTATGGTGGTTAGCAACCCAGAAACTGAGCTATCGACCCTGCGTGAGAACGTGACATCGAAAGGTGGGACAACGGCAGAAGCACTGCGTACATTCAACGAACATCAACTTTCAGATATTGTCGCTAAAGCCATGCAAGCTGCTGTGGCTCGCGCGGAAGAAATGGAAAAACTGTTTTAATTATTTGGATGAACTCCGTTTAGTATCATCCATCACTTGTTAAGGGTACCTTATGAATTCAATGAGTTTTCTCATCTCAACCCTATTTGACCTGTACATCATGGTCGTAATTTTGCGAATTTGGTTGCAAGCTGCGCGCGCAGACTTCTACAACCCATTCTCGCAATTCATAGTAAAAGCGACTCAGCCGGTCATTGGTCCATTGCGCCGCGTTATCCCTTCCGTGGGGAATATTGACCTAGCAACCGTGTTGTTTGCCTACGTGTTGTGTGTGCTTAAATTTGTCGTGCTTATCCTAATAGCTTCGAACGGTTCCGTCTCTTTCAGCGCTGACTTCTTATTCTTGGGCTTATTATCATTAATCAAAGCCGCAGGTGGCCTATTGTTCTGGGTACTATTGATCCGTGCAATTTTGAGCTGGGTAAGCCAAGGCCGCAGCCCTATCGAGTACGTATTCCATCAACTGACCGAGCCAATGTGCGCTCCAATCCGTCGTATTCTTCCGGCTATTGGTGGTCTTGATTTAAGCGTACTGGTGTTATTTATCGGCTTGCAGTTCGCGAACTTCTTAATGGGCGATATCATTGGTCCAATTTGGTTCCAGCTATAATGTCAGCTGCAGTTTGGCAAGATGGTGAGGACATCATCCTGAAGCTCTATATTCAACCTAAAGCTAGCCGCGATAAAATCGTTGGCTTGCATGGTGAAGAGCTAAAAATCGCCATTACTGCTCCACCTGTCGATGGCAAAGCTAATGCACACCTAACTAAGTTCTTAGCCAAGCAGTTTAAAATCGCTAAGGGCTTGGTTCACATAGAAAAAGGTGAATTAGGACGGCACAAACAAATTCGGATAGAATCGCCTACCCAGATACCGATAGAAATTAAAGCCATCATATGATGGCTTTTTATTTACGATTTTGTACCACACTTACTAATACCAACGACTGAGTACGCATTTTTTACCCCCTGACCAAGGTAAAATTGCAGCTATGGTTGTTTTATAACAAGTGCTTTGAGGAAGTAACAATGAGCAAATGGATTACCGCATTACTGATTAGCCTGTTGTCGTTACCAAGCTTCGCCGATCAGTTTAAAAATATGAAAGATATCGAAGTACACTATGTCGCGTTTAACTCAACATTCCTAACACCCAAAGTCGCACGTAGCTACGATATCAAACGTAATGGATACCTCGCTGTGGTTAATATTAGCGTGTTAGATAGAGCTTCATTGGGTAAGCCAGCATTAGAAGCAAAAATTGCTGGACGCGCGAAGAACCTTATCGGCCAAACTCAGACCTTGACCTTTCGTGAAGTCAAAGAAGGCAATGCGATATACTATTTAGCCGAACTGCCAATTACCCACGAAGAAACTTTTACTTTCGATATTGACGTAAAAGCTGGAAACAAAGGCTCAGGTAAGCTTAAATTCACCCAGAAGTTTTATGTTGAAGAGTAATTGGGTTGTGATGTTCCAAAAGCTTTTGGATCTAAGCAGGCTAAAAACCACTTATTAGTTAAAGAATATCTAGAGGAGAACGATTTGTTCTCCTCTATCACTATTAAAAGAGATTCCCATGAAAAAAATTGTGCTAGCAACTGGTAACCAAGGCAAAGTTCGTGAAATGGCAGATTTGTTGTCTGACTTCGGCTTTGAAGTATTAGCGCAAAGTGAATTCAATGTATCGGAAGTAGCTGAAACGGGTACAACTTTCATTGAAAACGCAATCATTAAAGCTCGCCATGCCGCACAAGAAACAGGGCTTCCTGCCATTGCAGACGACTCTGGATTAGAAGTCGATTTCTTAAAAGGCGCTCCGGGCATTTACTCTGCACGTTACGCAGGCGAGAGCGCATCTGATCAAGAGAATCTAGAAAAATTGCTAGCGGCAATGGAAGGCGTACCAGAAGCAGAGCGTACAGCACGTTTCCACTGCGTATTAGTCCTCATGCGTCACGAGAACGACCCAACGCCTATCGTCTGTCACGGTAAATGGGAAGGCCGAATTCTAACTGAAGCACACGGTGAAAATGGCTTTGGCTACGACCCAATCTTCTTTGTTCCTGAAGATAACTGTGCGTCAGCCGAACTTGAACCTGCACGTAAGAAACAACTGTCTCACCGCGGTAAAGCGCTCAAGTCGTTGTTTGCTCAACTGTCTGAGCAAGTGTCTCAGTAATCACGAGCGAATTAGACCATGTTAACGCCCCCAGCACTCAGCTTGTATGTACACATCCCGTGGTGTGTGCAAAAGTGCCCGTATTGCGACTTTAACTCTCACGCGCTCAAAACCGAGATTCCAGAAGAAGAGTACATCAGTGCCCTTTTAGAAGATTTGGATACCGACATTGAGAAATACCGCCTTAACGAAGCGCCACGCCCACTGCATTCAATCTTCATTGGTGGTGGTACGCCGAGTTTGATTTCGGCAGAAGGCATCGAGCGTCTACTTAAGGGCATTGAAGCGCGTATTCCGTTCAAGCCTGAAATCGAAATCACCATGGAAGCGAATCCAGGCACCATCGAAGCAGAGCGTTTTGTTGGCTACCGCAAAGCTGGTGTAACGCGTATCTCTATCGGCGTACAAAGCTTTGAGCAGCAGAAGCTTGAGCGTTTGGGGCGCATTCACGGCCAAGACGAAGCCGTCAATGCTGCTAAGCTGGCGCACCAAATCGGTTTGAACAGCTTTAACCTCGATCTCATGCACGGCTTACCTGATCAAAGCATCGAACAAGCCTTGGCAGATTTGGACAAAGCGATTGAGTTGGCACCGCCGCACTTGTCTTGGTATCAGTTGACCATCGAACCAAACACCATGTTTTACTACAAGCCACCAACGCTACCTGACGATGATGACTTGTGGGATATTTTCGAGCTCGGACACCAAAAACTTGCAGCCGCGGGTTATGTGCAATATGAAATCTCCGGTTACAGCAAGCCGGGCTATCAGTGTCAGCACAACCTCAACTACTGGCGCTTTGGTGATTACCTTGGTATCGGTTGTGGCTCTCATGGCAAACTCAGTTTTACCGACGGACGTATTATTCGAACGACAAAGGTAAAACACCCGCGAGGCTATTTAGCGGCTTATCAAAATATGGTCAAACCTTATCTGCATACAGAACATGTCGTCGCGGATGAAGATCGTCCATTCGAGTTCTTTATGAACCGATTCCGCTTAATCGAAGCCTGTCCGAAGCAAGATTACGTGGACACCACGGGCTTACCGCTTAGTACGATTCAAGAAACCATCAGCTGGGCGATAGAAATGGGCTACCTGAGTGAAACGCCTACCCACTGGCAAATTACTGAAAAAGGGAAGCTCTTCCTTAATGATTTGCTCGAAGCCTTTATGGCCGAAGAAAGCGAAGAGTAACGCAACCCCAAAACAAAAAAAGCCTCTCAATTGAGAGGCTTTTTATTTAGAAACTGTGCCGTCCTAAATAAGGTTGACACATTTCCAACATTAGAAAATTGAACGGCCAATTCGCTCTGAGAGCAGCTCAAGCGCCTTAGTACCAGCAAGCGAGTTACCTGAAGGATCAAGCTCTGGAGACCATACTGAAATGGTCATTTCACCAGGTACTACCGCGATAATGCCACCACCAACACCAGACTTACCAGGCATTCCAACGCGATAAGCAAACTCGCCCGCGCCATCATACAAGCCACACGTTGCTAACAGTGCATTAAGTTGTTTGGTTTGCACAGGAGAAACTACAGGCTTACCCGTTTGTACCGATGTGCCCTTGTTTGCTAAATAGCTAAACGTTTTAGCCAAATCGACGCAACTCATCTTCAGCGCACAAGCGTGGAAGTAGTTTTGTAGTACTGGAATCACTTCATTTTCGAAGTTGCCAAACGAACGCATGAGATATGCAATCGCCGCATTACGATCACCATGCATCATTTCGGATGCCGCAACGACTTTGTCATACACAATATGGGTATCACCAGAAAGCTGACGCACAAATTCCAACAGGCGCTGACGAGGTGCAGATAAGCGAGTTTGTAACAAATCTGCCACTACTATCGCTCCAGCATTTATAAATGGATTACGAGGAATACCTTGCTCCATTTCTAGCTGGATTAGCGAATTAAATGCCTGCCCCGAAGGCTCTTTTCCCACTCGAGACCAAATTTCTTCTTGCTTGTACAAGCACATCGCTAACGTCAAGCTCAATGCTTTTGAAATAGATTGGATAGAGAAAGGTTCATCGGCATCACCCGCCTTAATAACCTCACCTTCGTTGGTGTATACCGCAATACCTAACTTGTTGCTGGGTACTTTTGCCAGAGCAGGAATGTAATCAGCCACTTTACCTTGGCCGATTAAAGGGCGTACTTCCGCCAAAATATCTGTCAAAATTTCCACTGTCGGTTTCATTCTCTACCTTCTATTTACAAGAGAACTCGTTGAGCTCAGAGGTAAAAAAAGCCAACGTGTCGTTGGCTTTTCCATAGGGTTCGTTCGACTCAAGTCGATTATGGTTTTACTGCCACAATAATATTGCGGTTGATAGATTGATCAACACGGTGAAGATAACCGATGTAAGGCTCTTCTGAAAGTACCTTCCAACCTTGCTCTTCAAATAATGCCGCGACATCTTTCCATTTCAATGTGAATTCATTGAAAGACAACACCACTGAACCTTGCTTTTTCAATACCACTTTCCATGCAGGCAGAGCCTCTTTTAAAAGCTCTAGTGGACTACGGTTCAGTTTGCTGTCCTTGGCATTTTTGCTGCCGTGCTGCACGCCATAAGGCAAGTCAGACACCATCACATCAACTGAGTTCTTTTTCACGACTTGATCAGCGATACGAGTATCAGCCGAATACAGCTTCATAAACTGAAGATTGCCTTGGTTGTAATCTTCTTTATTTGCTGCAGCTTCAACCACGAAACCATCCGCCACTTTCTTGCCACCCGCAGTGCGCTTTTCTTTGCTCACTTTGTGCTTAAAGCGGCCATTCTTCATGAACTTAACAATAAAGGTCTGGATCTCTTGCACCCACTTGGCGTTGATCTCAACCCCTACCACGTTCAAACCGTGGATCAAGCCTTCAAATAAGGTTGTACCTTTACCACACATTGGATCCATTAAGGTCAGTTGTTCACTTCCCGTATTGGACGCACTAATGCCGATATTCACCATCAAACGGGTAAACTGCTCATTTGTTTTCCCGGTGTAGCGCAAAATCTGACTCATACTTTCCGGGAAAGTGTTAAATACGGGCGATTGAACTGGTCGAAGTAAACCATCTTCGCGCACTTCAAATAGCGCATAGTAAATCGAAGAGGCTGCGATTCTTCGCGCCTGCTCATCGGTTAGCGCTTCCTGACAAGAAAACACCAACGCAGCAGGTAAGCCAACGTCTTTACTACCAATTTCTGTCACATCCACACCTTGTGAAGCTAAAATTGCTTTTAGCTCAGAACAGGCAATGGTCATTGCGCTATCAAAGTAAATTCGGTTATGACCCGGATTCGCTAATATCGCGTAATGGTACATCCCATGAACTCCTCTGGTTACGCAATACGCTTATATTTGATATCCCAAACACCGTGACCAAGACGGTGACCACGAGCTTCAAACTTCGTTAGCGGGCGATCGTCTGGACGAGGAACGAAATCACCATCTTTAGCAATGTTTTCGAAACCTGGCGCTTGGTTCATCACTTCAATCATGTGCTCTGCGTAGTTTTCCCAGTCGGTCGCCATGTGGAAAATACCTTCATTAGGGATAAGCTTCTCACGCACCATTTCCGCAAAACCTAATTGAACAATACGACGCTTGTGGTGACGCTTCTTATGCCAAGGGTCTGGGAAGAACAATTGTAGTGTCGATAAGCTGCCATTTGGGATCATGTGTTCGAATACTTCTACCGCATCGTGACACATTACACGCAGGTTAGTAATTCCCGCTTCGCGAGCATCGGCAAGACAAGCACCAACGCCTGGGCTATGAACTTCGATACCGATGAAGTTTTTCTCTGGCGCGTTCTTTGCCATTTCAACCAATGAAGCACCCATACCAAAACCGATCTCAAGCACTACTGGGTTATCGTTGCCAAATACCTCTTTCCAATCGAGAAGTTCAGCTTTGAAGTCAATACCCATCGTAGGCCAGCATTCATTCATCGCGCTCTCTTGACCTTTAGTCAAACGCCCTTCACGGCGTACAAAGCTGCGGATTTTGCGGATCAGCTTTCCGTCTTCGTTGTATTCGTTAGTGGTTACTTCACTCATTGATTTTGCCTGCACATTGATTAATCAAAGCGGGGATTATCCAAAGAATTTACTTAGGTGCAAGTATTTGTTGAGCTCTTGGTCTATGGCAACCCAAAAGCAACGAAACACCTCTTTATATCCCTACTGTTTATCCGTTGTACTTCTTGCCCATTATGTGGTGCAATTTTGCACCTAACCAATAATAGAATACAGAGCAAGTCGTGACACCTTTCGCCAGTGCCATCCTAGAATGGTATGACGCATATGGAAGAAAAGATCTTCCGTGGCAACAAAATAAGACCGCATACAGTGTCTGGTTGTCTGAAATTATGCTTCAGCAAACTCAGGTCACTACGGTTATTCCGTATTACCAACGTTTCTTGGGACGCTTTCCAACCGTGATCGATCTTGCCAATGCTGAGCAAGATGAAGTCCTACACCTTTGGACTGGCTTAGGGTATTACGCCCGAGCCCGTAACCTTCACAAAGCAGCACAAGAGGTCGCCTCTACATACAATGGTGAGTTTCCTCTTGATATAGAGAAAATGAACGCCCTACCGGGGATTGGTCGCTCTACTGCTGCCGCCATTTTATCGTCTGTGTATAAACAACCACACGCGATTCTTGATGGTAACGTGAAGCGCACCCTATCCCGCTGTTTCGCAGTCGAAGGATGGCCAGGACAAAAAAAGGTTGAAAACCAGCTGTGGGAAATTGCCGAAACGCATACCCCACAAACGGATGTAGATAAGTATAACCAGGCAATGATGGACATGGGCGCAATGGTCTGCACTCGCAGCAAACCCAAATGTAGCCTCTGCCCTGTTGCTGACCTGTGTGTGGCAAAACAACAAGGTAATGTGCTCGACTACCCGGGCAAAAAACCGAAGAAAGATAAGCCAATCAAGCAAACTCGTTTCGTGATGCTTCACCACAACACCGAAAATGGTCATGAGGTGTGGTTGGAGCAAAGACCACAAACAGGCATTTGGGGTGGCTTATTCTGCTTCCCACAAACCGAACATGTGGATGCAGAAAGCGACATTGAATTGCTACTGGATCAACGCGGCATTCAAGCCAGCAATATCAAACAGAAGCAAACACTGATTACCTTTCGTCATACATTCAGCCATTACCACCTAGATATCACGCCAATTTTGATTGATTTATCAAAGCAACCGGACGTGATAATGGAAGGCAACAAAGGTCTTTGGTATAACTTATCTAAACCTGAAGAAGTCGGTTTAGCCGCGCCAGTAAAACTATTGCTGGAAACGCTACCCCACGAACTTCGTTAATTGAATACAAGGAGTCATTATGAGCCGCACTGTATTTTGTGCTCGACTAAAGAAAGAAGGCGAAGGTCTAGACTTTCAACTTTACCCTGGTGAACTAGGTAAACGCATTTTCGACAACATCTCGAAAGAAGCGTGGGCTCAGTGGCAACACAAACAAACCATGTTGATCAACGAGAAGAAACTCAACATGATGGATCCAGAACACCGCAAACTGATCGAAACAGAAATGGTAAATTTCCTCTTTGAAGGAAAAGACGTTCATATCGAAGGTTACACACCTCCGAGCGAATAAAGTCGCTTGAGTTAAACAATGACATCACAACCATTTGTGGTGTCATTTTTCTATTACCTTCAATAACTCTGATACTTATGAAAAAAATTGTCTTTATTGCTGCCGCACTTTTAATGGCAGGCTGTAGCCGTGAATTCGTCGAAAAGATTTATGACGTCAACTACGAGCCAACAAACCGTTTTGCCAATAACTTAGCTGAGCTACCAGGACAATTTGAAAAAGATACTGCGGCGCTAGATGCCTTAATCAATAGCTTTTCAGGCAATATTCAAAAGCGCTGGGGTAAAAAAGAAATCAAGTACGCTGGCAAGAGTAATTACGTTAAGTACATCGATAACTACCTTAGCCGCGCCGAGGTCGACTTTCGCAAAGGCGTGATCACGATAGAGACCGTATCACCGACCGAGCCCCAAAAACACCTAAAAGACGCGATTGTCACCACCTTATTAACACCAGACGATCCCGCGCACGTCGACTTATTCTCCTCTAAAGGTATCACGTTAGAGGGGCAACCATTCCTGTATAAACAAGTTGTCGACCAAGACAATAAGCCAATTCTATGGTCTTGGCGGGCAAACCGATTTGCGGAATACCTCATCGCAAATAAAATAAAAACCAAAAATGTAGATTTCAAGAAAGCGTATTATGTCGAAATTCCCATGGTTGAAGACCACTTTTCAACACGCAGCTACCAATACGCCGATATCGTGCGTCGAGCTTCCAAGAAATACGACATTCCAGAAGACTTGATATACGCCATTATTAAAACCGAGAGCAGTTTCAACCCATACGCGGTAAGTTGGGCAAATGCATATGGCCTAATGCAAGTTGTACCTAAAACCGCGGGACGAGATGTGTTCAAACTCGTGAAAAAGCGCTCGGGCCAACCAAGCCCTGAATATTTGTTTAATCCAGAAAACAACATAGATACTGGTACTGCGTATTTCTATATCTTAAAAAATCGTTATTTAAGAGAAGTCCGCCACCCTACCTCTCTCGAGTACAGCATGATTTCAGCTTACAATGGCGGTACTGGAGGAGTTTTAAACACATTTCATCGCAGTGATCGCAAACGCGCAATGCAAGATCTTAATTCATTGCAACCCAACCAAGTTTATTGGGCGTTAACCAAGAAACACCCGAACGCAGAAGCGCGTCGCTACCTAGAAAAAGTTACAAATTTCAAAAAGGAATTTAACTCGAAGCAAACTTTGTAGTGACAGTTGAATAAAAAGCGTTCGAACAACCACTTTTTTGAAATTATTTAAAAAAAGTGGTTGACGCAACGCGGGAAAATCCGTTTAATAGCGCTCCGTTGCCCGGATAGCTCAGTCGGTAGAGCAGAGGATTGAAAATCCTCGTGTCGGTGGTTCGATTCCGCCTCCGGGCACCACAATTTGATTTGTTGGTGTCTTAACGAAATGTTATAACACGGACAAAAGCACAAAGAATAAAGTGTGCCGACTTAGCTCAGTAGGTAGAGCAACTGACTTGTAATCAGTAGGTCACCAGTTCGATTCCGGTAGTCGGCACCA
>NZ_JAWOUO010000005.1:219848-397173 GCF_033339435.1 Vibrio sp. 378 | reverse complement strand
AACATGCAAGTATCAGATTTCCATTTCGACCTTCCAGATGAACTCATCGCTCGCTACCCTCAACCAGAGCGTACCGCTAGCCGACTGCTGCAAATGGACGGCAATACCGGAGAGCTCATTGATGGCACATTTACTGATGTATTGGGCCAAGTTCAACCCGGTGACTTAGTGGTGTTTAATAATACTCGTGTTATTCCTGCTCGTCTTTTTGGCCGCAAGGAATCGGGCGGTAAATTAGAAGTGCTAGTGGAGCGCATGTTGGATGAGAAAAGCATCCTCGCGCACGTTCGCTGCTCTAAGTCACCAAAACCAGGTACAACCATTATTGTTGGCGAGAATGATGAATATTCAGCAGAAATGGTGGCACGCCATGATGCTTTATTTGAACTGAAATTTAGTTCTGATAAGACGGTACTAGAAATTCTGGAAGAAATCGGCCATATGCCGCTTCCTCCTTACATCGACCGTCCAGACGAAGATGCAGATAAAGAGCGTTACCAAACGGTATATAATCAAAAGCCAGGTGCGGTTGCGGCACCGACGGCGGGCCTTCACTTTGATGATGTTCTCTTGGAGAAAATCAAAGCGAAAGGTGCAGAGTTTGCTTACGTTACTTTGCACGTTGGGGCGGGTACATTCCAGCCAGTAAAAGTGGAAAATATCAACGATCACCACATGCATGCCGAGTACGTAGAAGTACCACAAGAAGTCGTCGAAGCAATTAAAGCGGCGAAAGCGCGTGGCGGACGAATTATTGCTGTTGGTACAACATCTGTGCGTTCACTTGAAAGTGCAGCGCAAGACGCATTGCAAAAAGGGACTGAGCTGGCCCCATTCTTTGGCGATACAGAAATCTTTATTTTCCCTGGTTACGAATATCAGTTGGTGGATTGCTTGATCACAAACTTCCACTTGCCTGAATCAACACTGATCATGTTGGTGAGTGCATTTGCTGGATACGAGAACACCATGAATGCTTACAAACATGCGGTGGAAAACAAATACCGTTTCTTCTCGTATGGCGATTCAATGTTCATCAAGAAGAAAACGGCGTAGTTAAAAATAGATTTACGAGTGCTAGCAGTAAGCTAGGAAATAAAGCATCCATTGCTTTGTCTCTCGCAAGGAAAAGCGACCGCTCCTTAAAGTAGGGTAGAGCCCTAAACACTCAGTCAGACTGTTTCTCTGACACCCGGAGGCATCGTGAAATTAAAATTCGATCTTAAGAAGAAAAACGGCAATGCACGTCGTGGTCAACTGACTTTCGAACGCGGCACTGTTCAAACTCCTGCGTTCATGCCAGTAGGTACTTACGGTACCGTTAAAGGTATGACACCAGAAGAAGTAAAAGGTACTGGTGCAGAAATTCTGCTAGGTAATACGTTCCACCTGTGGCTACGTCCTGGTCAAGAAGTGATGAAAATGCACGGTGACCTGCACGATTTTATGAACTGGCACGGTCCTATTCTTACTGATTCAGGCGGCTTCCAAGTATTCAGCCTTGGTAAGATGCGTACGATCACTGAAGAGGGTGTTCACTTTCGTAACCCAGTAAACGGTGACAAGATTTTCATGGACGCAGAAAAGTCGATGGAAATTCAAAAAGACCTGGGCTCTGACATCGTTATGATTTTTGACGAGTGTACGCCTTACCCAGCGACACACGATGAAGCGAAGAAATCGATGGAAATGTCATTACGCTGGGCACAGCGTTCACGTGACCACTTCGAGAAGCTAGAAAACCCGAACAACCTATTTGGTATTGTCCAAGGTGGTGTTTACGAAGATTTACGTGATGTGTCGGTAAAAGGTCTAACGGAAATCGGTTTTGACGGTTACGCGGTTGGTGGTTTGGCAGTAGGTGAGCCTAAAGAAGACATGCACCGTATTCTTGAGCATACTTGTCCTCAACTTCCTGAAGACAAACCTCGCTACTTGATGGGCGTAGGTAAGCCAGAAGACTTGGTTGAAGGTGTTCGTCGTGGTATCGACATGTTTGACTGTGTAATGCCAACGCGTAACGCACGTAATGGTCACTTATTTGTGACTGGTGGTGTGATCAAGATCCGTAATGCGAAACATAAAACGGATACAACACCATTGGATCCGCATTGTGACTGTTACACTTGTCAAAACTACAGCAAGTCGTACCTTCACCATTTAGAGCGTTGTAATGAAATCTTAGGCGCTCGCTTGAATACAATCCATAACCTGCGTTACTACCAACGTCTGATGGAAAGCATTCGTAAAGCAATTGATGAAGATCGCTTCGATGAATTTGTTACTGAGTTCTATGAGCGTCGTGGCCGTGAAGTGCCACCATTAGCAAAAGAGCAGTAATTGAAAAACTAAAAGAATTAAAGCCTTTGGCATGTCGCCAGAGGCTTTTGCTAATAAAGTAGGCTAACGCACGTTATTTTTGAGAGAGCGATCTCTATTAGTTACTCTCAGACTTGAATCTAAAATGCGAAAGCCCAATTTGTTTGATTATCAATAAAATATAATGAGGATGTTTTAATGTTTATTTCTCAGGCTCACGCAGCAGCAGAAGGCGCGCCAGCAGGCGGTGGTTTTGAAATGCTAATCATGCTTGGCATGTTCGCAGTGATCTTTTACTTCATGATTTATCGCCCACAAGCGAAACGCGTAAAAGAACACAAAAACCTAATGGCTTCTATGGGCAAAGGCGACGAAGTTTTAACTAGCGGTGGCCTAGTGGGTAAAATCACTAAGATTGCTGAAGACAATGACTACATTTCAATTGAGCTTAACGCGAACAATGAAGTAGTAATCAAGAAAGACTTCATCACTGCAGTGCTACCAAAAGGTACGCTTAAGTCTCTATAAAACAGCTAAAGGATCCTCGCTGTGCTAAACCGTTATCCATTATGGAAGTACTTGATGGTGCTTTTTGCCATCATCACCGCTGCGTTATACGCACTTCCAAATATCTACGGTGAAGATCCGGCTATTCAAGTTACAGGGGCGCGTGGCGCCTCTGTAGATATGTCAACGCTGGATGCTGTCACTACTGCTCTTAACAAAGAGCAACTTTCTCATAAATCCATTGCTCTCGAAGATGGATCAATTCTTGTTCGTTTTAACGACACTGACACACAAATCAGTGCTCGTGATGTCATCAGCGAAGCGCTAGGTAAAGACACAATTGTTGCACTTAACCTTGCACCTTCTACACCCGATTGGCTAGAAGCGATTGGCGCGTCACCATTGAAGCTAGGTCTTGACCTTCGCGGTGGTGTTCACTTCTTAATGGAAGTGGATATGGATGCAGCGATGGAAAAGCTCGTTGGTCAACAAGAAGAAGCTTTCCGTAGCGAACTTCGTGACGCCAAGATTCGTTACCGTGCAATCCGCCCTTCTGGAAAAGAAGCGGTAGAAGTGTTGTTGCGTAACGAAGAGCAATTAGCAGAAGCGAAAGCAACGCTAGAAAAGAATCACCCGGACATGATTTTTGTCGATTCTGATTCAAATGGCCGTTACGCTCTTACTGCCACCTTTACTGAGCAACGTTTACAAGAGATCCGTAACTATGCTGTTGAGCAAAACATTACGATTTTACGTAATCGTGTCAACGAACTAGGTGTTGCGGAACCATTGGTTCAACGTCAAGGTGCTAGTCGCATTGTGGTTGAACTGCCTGGTGTTCAAGACACTGCTCGTGCAAAAGAAATTCTCGGAGCTACGGCAACGCTTGAATTCCGTGAAGTTGATGATAAAGCTGACCTATCGGCAGCGGCAAATGGTCGTGCGCCAGCAGGTAGTGAAATCAAGATGGACCGTGATGGTCGCCCAGTTGTGCTTAAGAAGCGCGTTATTCTTGGCGGTCAAAGCATCACAGATGCAAGCTCAAGTGTTGATGAATATGGTCGTCCACAAGTTAACATCTCGCTAGACAGCGAAGGTGGTAATAAGATGTCTGCGTTCTCTAAGAAGAACATTGGTAAGCTAATGGCTACCGTGTTTGCAGAATACAAAGACAGTGGCCGTCGTACGCCTGAAGGCAAAGTTATTCTGGATAAGCATGAAGAAGTCATCAACCAAGCAACGATTCAATCGGCTCTTGGTCGTAACTTCCGTATCACAGGTATCGACTCTGCTGCAGAAGCACACAACCTAGCACTTCTACTACGTGCTGGTGCACTGATTGCACCTATCTCTATCGTTGAAGAACGTACCATTGGTCCATCAATGGGCCAGCAAAACATCGATATGGGTATCCAAGCATGTATCTGGGGTATGGTTGCCGTAATGCTATTTACGCTGCTTTACTACCGCGGCTTTGGTTTGATTGCAAACATCGCTCTAATGGCAAACTTGGTGCTTATCATTGGTGTTATGTCGATGATTCCAGGCGCTACCATGACGCTTCCGGGGATAGCCGGTATCGTGTTAACAGTCGGTATGGCGGTTGATGCGAACGTACTGATCTTCGAGCGTATCCGTGAAGAAATTCGTGATGGACGTAGTCCACAACAAGCGATTCACCAAGGTTACGCGAATGCATTCAGCACGATTGCTGATGCGAACATCACAACACTAATTACTGCAATCATTCTATTTGCGGTCGGTACAGGTGCGGTGAAAGGTTTCGCAGTTACTCTATCTATCGGTATCTTAACTTCAATGTTCACCGCCATTATTGGTACACGTTGTATCGTGAACCTGATCTACGGTGGCAAACGCGTTGATAAATTGTCGATCTAAGGCTGGGAATTAATATGTTTCAAATTCTAAAAGCAGAGAAGACGATCGGCTTTATGCGTTGGTCGAAAGTAGCATTCGTTTTTTCAATTATAATGATTGCTGCTTCTATCTTCACTTTGTCAACCAAGTGGCTTAATTGGGGTCTAGATTTCACTGGCGGTACGCTTATCGAGGTCGGTTTTGAACAGCCAGCAAACCTTGAAGAGATTCGTGCAGCACTAGATTCAAAAGGCTTTGGTGATGCGACAGTACAAAACTTCGGTAGTGCTCGTGAAGTCATGGTCCGTCTTCGTCCACGTGATGACGTTTCTGGTGAAACGCTAGGTAACCAAATCATTGGTGCTATCAAAGATGGTACTGGCGAAAGCGTAGAAATGCGTCGTATTGAGTTCGTAGGTCCCAACGTTGGTGATGAGCTAACAGAAGCTGGTGGTCTAGCGATCTTGGTATCGCTGATCTGTATCCTGCTTTATGTATCGATGCGATTTGAATGGCGTCTAGCGGCTGGTGCGGTAATGGCATTGGCTCACGATATAATTATCACGCTAGGTGTCTTCTCGTTTCTACAAATTGAAGTTGACCTGACCATCGTAGCTGCGCTACTGACGGTTGTGGGCTACTCACTCAACGATACCATCGTTGTATTTGACCGGATTCGTGAAAACTTCCGTAAGATGCGTAAGGGTGAACCTTCGGATATCATGGACGCTTCAATCACTCAAACATTGAGCCGTACATTGATTACGTCGGGTACAACCTTGTTCGTAGTAATTGCACTGTTCATGCAGGGTGGTGCTATGATTCACGGCTTTGCAACCGCACTTTTACTCGGTATCACTGTAGGTACTTACTCTTCTATCTACGTAGCATCAGCACTGGCTCTAAAACTGGGTATCCAGAAAGAGCACTTGATGCCACCTCAAGTAGAAAAAGAAGGTGCAGAGTTCGACGAAATGCCATAAGGCAGATTGAGAACCGAAAACAAAAACCGCTGAACAATCAGCGGTTTTTTTGTATCTGAATAGAGTCGTGAGCTTGCCGAACCTCATTGTATGGAGAGCCTTACATTGCAGCTAAGTAGATACGGTTCGGTAGATACAAAAAAGCCCCGCTCATTGAGCGGGGCTTTCTAAAGTCATCAGCGTGACGGGCTAAATATGACTTTCAAATCTTACTTAAGGATCGCGCTGTTACCGTTTTCGCGGATGTGCTTAAGGATAGATTTTACGCCACGAGCGCTTGAAGCAACGATGTTACCAGACTTCATGTAGTCAGTGCCGCCAGCAAAGTCTGTTAGGATTGCGCCAGCTTCACGAGCAATAAGCTCACCTGCTGCCATATCCCAAGGTTTTAGGCCTAGTTCGAAGTAACCATCAACACGGCCAGCTGCCACGTAACAAAGGTCTAGAGCAGCAGAGCCGCTACGACGGAAATCAGCACACTCAGTGAATAGCGCACCAACGATCTTGATGTAAGACTCAGCGTGTTGTTTCTGCTTGAATGGGAAGCCTGTTGCTAGAACAGTACCTTGAAGGTCTTTTAGTTGAGCAACACGAATACGTGCACTGTTTAGTTGAGCGCCGGCACCGCGTTGTGCAGTGAATAGCTCGTTTTGCATTGGATCGTAAACACAAGCAACTTCAGTTTTGCCCTTAATACGAACAGCGATAGAAACCGCGAAAGTTGGGTAACCTTTTACAAAGTTAGTGGTGCCATCCAGTGGGTCGATGATCCATTGTACGTCTTTATCTTTACCTTCGATAAGACCTTGTTCTTCAGCAACGATACAGTGCTCAGGGTAAGACTGCTTGATAGTATCGATGATGATGTATTCTGCTTCTTTGTCTACGTTAGTGACAAAGTCATTAGTGCCTTTAAGAGTAGATTCTACTTTATCAGTGTTTTCTAATGATTTAGCAATATGATTGCCTGCCTTTCGCGCAGCGCGAATAGCAATGTTTAGCATTGGATGCATACGAATTTCCCAACGGATGTTAAAGAACAAATGAAAGCGGCGGCGAGTATACCAGAGATAATTAAAAAGGGAAGTGGTTATTTTTTGTTCTAAATGCGACTGGTTGAGTGTACAGAGCATACTGCGGACGAGAACAATAACCAAGAATGAGAAGAGAGGTCTGCTTGCCTCTAGGGTGTCTTAAAAAACTATGATAACATTCTGCGGTTTTAATTTAGGTAGCAAACACAGATGTTGGATCAAGTAAAAATTGTACTCGTAGGTACCTCTCATTCAGGCAATATTGGCTCAGCAGCTCGAGCAATGAAAGTGATGGGTTTAAACCAACTAGTATTAGTCGATCCACAATGTGAAGTGGATGAACAAACTCTTGCTTTAGCTGCGGGTGCTGGTGATATTGCTCAAAATGCAAAGATTGTCGGCACATTAGAAGAAGCTGTTGAAGATTGTGGCCTTGTTGTGGGTTCTAGCGCCCGCTCTCGTACATTAGAATGGCCAATGCTCGAGCCACGTGAATGCGGTGAGAAATTTGCAGTTGAAGGCCGAAAGCATCCGGTTGCGCTCGTGTTTGGCCGAGAAAGAACTGGTTTGACAAACGAAGAGCTACAAAAGTGCCACTACCATGTTTGTATTCCCGCTAATCCTGAGTACAGCTCGCTTAACCTAGCGATGGCTGTACAAACTCTCAGTTACGAAGTGCGAGTTGCACACTTGAACTTAGAGCAAAGCCAGTTTTCCCCAAATGAATCGGAAGAATACCCGCGTCATCGAGAACTCGAAATGTTCTTCGAGCATCTTGAAAAGGTGATGGTTGAGACCCAGTTTATTAACAAAGAGCAACCTGGACAGGTGATGAATAAGTTGCGCCGTTTGTTCTCTCGTGCTCGACCAGAAACCCAAGAACTTAATATTCTACGAGGCGTTTTGACTTCGATAGAAAAGAAGTTCTGAGTGAATAATAACCACTTTAGGTGTGAGGATGAATACCTGAGTAAAATGGTCAAATAAATACTTGACCAAATTACTCAGGTATGGAAAAATCTTAACCATTACAAACCATGTGGATACGGTGTGGTATGAAACTTACATCTAAAGGAAGATATGCGGTGACAGCCATGCTGGATGTGGCACTGCATTCGCAACAAAACCCTGTACCTCTGGCTGATATTTCAGAGCGTCAAGGGATCTCGCTCTCTTACTTAGAGCAGCTATTTTCAAAATTGCGTAAAGCAGGTCTCGTTGCCAGCGTTCGTGGTCCTGGTGGTGGTTACCGACTTGGTGCCGACGCTCACAGTATCGCTATTGGTACCGTGATTGCTGCCGTTGATGAGTCAGTAGATGCAACCAAATGCCAAGGTAAAGGAGATTGCCAAGGTGGAACACGTTGCCTTACTCACACGCTGTGGCGTGACCTAAGCTCTCGCATTAGTGACTTTTTGAATAACATCACTCTTGGTGAGTTGATGACAGACAATGAAGTACTCGAAATTTCTGATCGTCAGGACATTGATCTGGCGGTAACCCATGGGCTATCAAACAAAAATACAACCGCCGCGCCCATCGGTGTAAACGTCCGCTCTTAGCGGTCAGCTTTTTACATTGGAGTAGAGAATGAAACTGCCGATTTATCTTGATTATTCCGCTACATGTCCAGTTGATCCACGTGTTGCTGAAAAAATGGTTCAGTACATGACAATGGATGGCACATTTGGCAACCCAGCGTCGCGTTCGCACCGTTACGGCTGGCAGGCAGAAGAAGCGGTCGATACTGCTCGTGAGCAAATTGCTGACCTTCTAAATGCAGATCCTCGCGAAATCGTATTTACATCTGGTGCGACAGAATCAGACAACCTTGCTATTAAAGGTGCAGCGCACTTTTACTCGAAGAAAGGCAAGCACGTAATCACTTGTAAAACAGAGCACAAAGCCGTTCTTGACCCATGTCGTCAACTTGAGCGTGAAGGCTTTGAAGTGACTTACCTTGAGCCAGAATCAAATGGCTTGATCGATCTAGAGAAGCTTAAAGCGGCAATGCGTGATGACACAGTGCTTGTGTCTATTATGCACGTAAACAACGAGATTGGTGTGGTTCAAGACATTACAGCGATCGGCGAATTGTGTCGTGAGCGTAAAATTGTTTTCCACGTGGATGCAGCGCAATCTGCAGGTAAATTACCAATCGACGTTCAAGAGATGAAAGTTGACCTAATTTCGCTTTCTGCTCACAAAGTTTATGGCCCTAAAGGCATCGGTGCACTTTACGTTCGTCGTAAGCCTCGTATTCGTCTTGAAGCGCAAATGCACGGTGGCGGCCATGAGCGTGGTTTCCGCTCTGGTACACTACCTACTCACCAAATCGTAGGTATGGGTGAAGCATTCCGTATTGCAAAAGAAGACATGCAAAAAGATTACGATCATGCTTTAGCGCTTCGTAACCGTCTTTTTGATGGCGTGAAAGACTTAGAAGCAGTGACGGTAAACGGTGACTTTGAGCAGCGTGTACCACACAACCTAAACATCAGTTTCGCATTCGTAGAAGGTGAATCACTACTAATGTCGCTTAAAGATCTAGCGGTATCTTCTGGTAGTGCTTGTACGTCTGCAAGCCTTGAGCCTTCTTACGTTCTTCGTGCCCTAGGCATGGATGACGAATTGGCTCACAGCTCGGTTCGTTTCTCGTTTGGTCGTTTCACGACTGAAGAAGAAATTGATTACGCAATTGAACAAATCCGCGTTGCAGTGACTAAGCTACGCGACATGTCTCCTCTATGGGATATGTACAAAGAAGGGATTGATTTGAGCACTGTTGAATGGGCTCACCATTAATCTCAGGGATTGAAATAGAGGATTCGAGGTAATTTATCATGGCATACAGCGAAAAAGTAATTGATCACTACGAGAACCCACGTAACGTTGGTTCATTCGATAAAGAAGATCCATCAGTAGGTAGCGGCATGGTTGGCGCTCCTGCGTGTGGTGACGTAATGAAGCTTCAAATCAAAGTGACACCTGAAGGTATCATCGAAGATGCGAAGTTCAAAACATACGGTTGTGGTAGTGCAATCGCATCAAGCTCACTAGTAACTGAGTGGGTAAAAGGTAAGTCAGTTGATGAAGCGGCAGCAATTAAAAACTCTGAGATTGCTGAAGAGCTAGAGCTTCCACCAGTGAAAGTTCACTGTTCTATTCTTGCTGAAGATGCAATCAAAGCAGCGGTTGCTGACTACAAGAAAAAACACCAAGAATAATTATTCCGTAATATAATGGGAGCTTTGACGCTCCCATTCCAATCGAAATTTAGACAGACTAAGGTGCAGTATGGCCATCACAATGACAGAATCAGCGGCAAGTCGCGTAAGAGCATTCCTAGATAACCGAGGCAAAGGTATCGGTTTACGTCTTGGAGTGAAGACGACTGGTTGTTCCGGCATGGCATACGTACTTGAGTTTGTTGATGAGCTCAATGAAGAAGACGAAGTATTTGAACTCTCTGGAGTGAAAATCATCATCGACAAAAAAAGCTTAGTGTACCTAGACGGTACCGAATTGGATTACGTGAAAGAAGGGTTGAATGAAGGTTTTGAATTCAACAACCCTAACGCGAAAAGTGAATGTGGTTGTGGTGAAAGCTTCAACGTCTAATTGATTGTCCTTCTGGGCAAGCGAGTCCGGAAGGCTTTACTAGGACCCGAACTTAATGAATCACTTTGAATTATTTGGGCTACCAAGTCAGTTTAAGCTGGATGGTAGCCTTCTTTCTTCTCAGTTCCGAGAACTACAAAAACGCTTCCACCCAGATAACTTTGCAACGGGATCTGAACGTGACCGTTTGATGGCGGTGCAAAAGGCAGCGCAAATCAACGATGCCTATCAAGTTCTGAAAAATCCTATCTCCCGTGCCGAGTACATCCTCGCAGAGCAGGGTGTTGAGATCCGAGGTGAACAGCAGACAATGCAAGATCCAATGTTCTTAATGGAGCAAATGGAGCTGCGCGAAGAACTGGAAGAAATTGCTGACAGCACCGATCCTGAATCGGCGCTTTTTGACTTCGATTCTAAGGTCAGCAAAATGTACAAACAGCATCTGGCAAGCGTCGAGCAAGAGCTTGATGATGGTCTATGGGCTGAAGCCGCAGACCGAGTTCGTAAGCTAAAATTCATTGCCAAACTAAAGAACGAAATTGAGCTAGTCGAAGACAAACTCCTCGGCTAGTAAGCGTGACAAGGACCTATCATGGCACTACTTCAAATCGCAGAACCGGGCCAAAGCTCGGCACCTCATGAGCATAAGTTAGCAGCGGGTATCGACTTAGGTACTACCAACTCTTTGGTTGCTTCTGTACGTAGCGGCGATGCAACTCCACTTGCGGACGAGCAGGGCCGTACTATTTTACCTTCAGTCGTTAATTACGCTGAGGAAACGTTAACGGTCGGCCACGAAGCCAAAGCCAAAGCAGAGTTTGAACCAGAGAACACGATTATCTCTGTAAAACGTTTGATCGGTCGTTCATTAAAGGACATTCAGTCCCGTTACTCTTCACTTCCTTATCGTTTTAAAGAGAGTGAAAACGGCCTGCCAATTCTGCAAACACCTCAAGGTGACAAAAACCCGATTGAAGTATCTGCGGACATCCTAAAAGTATTGGGTAAGCGAGCTGAAGATACGTTAGGTGGTGAGTTAGCTGGTGTCGTTATTACCGTTCCTGCTTACTTTGATGACGCGCAACGTGCAGGTACAAAAGATGCGGCGAAATTAGCTGGTCTTCATGTTCTCCGTCTACTTAACGAACCAACCGCTGCGGCAATTGCTTATGGCCTAGACTCAGGTCAAGAAGGTGTGATTGCGGTTTACGATCTAGGTGGCGGTACTTTTGATATCTCTATCCTACGTTTATCGAAAGGCGTATTTGAAGTATTAGCAACAGGTGGCGATTCTGCATTAGGCGGTGACGACTTCGACCATCTATTTGCCGATTATTTAATGGAGCAAGCGGGTCTAGAAGCTCCGCTTTCTGCAGAAAAGAACCGTACACTGTTGAACATTGCTACTGAAGCTAAGATTGCTTTCTCTGAGCAAGACAGTGTTGACGTTGACGTTTTTGGTTGGAAAGGCACCGTGACTCGCGAGCAGTTCGAAGATCTGATTCGTCCGCTAGTGAAGAAAACCCTGATGTCTTGCCGCCGTGCGCTGAAAGATGCGGATGTCGACGCAGATGAAGTACTCGAGGTCGTCATGGTTGGTGGCTCAACCCGTACATTGCTGGTTCGTGAAATGGTAGGCGAGTTTTTTGGTCGCACACCCCTGACAAGCATTAACCCTGATGAAGTTGTTGCAATCGGCGCGGGTATCCAAGCAGACATTCTCGCGGGTAACAAGCCTGACTCTGAAATGTTGCTTCTTGATGTGATTCCACTGTCGCTCGGTATTGAAACCATGGGTGGTTTGGTCGAGAAGATCATCCCCCGCAACACTACGATTCCCGTTGCGCGTGCGCAAGAATTTACCACATTCAAAGATGGCCAAACGGCGATGAGTGTTCATGTGGTACAAGGTGAACGTGAAATGGTTGATGACTGTCGTTCACTTGCTCGCTTCTCGTTAAAAGGTATTCCTCCGATGGCAGCGGGTGCGGCACATATTCGCGTGACTTACCAAGTTGACGCTGATGGCCTTCTTTCTGTTACGGCAATGGAGAAGAGCACTGGTGTTCAATCAGAGATTCAAGTAAAACCTTCTTACGGCTTAAGTGACAATGAAGTGGCGGATATGTTGCGTGATTCAATGACGCACGCAAAAGAAGACATGCAAGCTCGTGCCTTAGCTGAGCAGCGTGTTGAAGCCGACCGAGTGATAGAAGGTTTGATTGCAGCGATGCAAGCTGATGGTGATGACTTACTATCAGAACAAGAGAAACAAAACTTGATTAAAGCCATCGAAGCCTTGATTGAGCTGCGTAATGGTGATGATGCAGATGCGATAGAGCAAGGCATTAAAGATACCGATAAAGCGAGCCAAGATTTCGCATCACGCCGTATGGATAAATCGATTCGAGCTGCGTTGTCAGGTCAATCAGTAGACGATATATAAGAGATAAGTAGTTATGCCTAAGATTATTGTATTACCACACGACGATTTGTGCCCAGAAGGTGCAGTGTTGGAAGCAAACTCTGGTGACACCGTTCTAGACGTAGCGCTAAAAAACGGTATCGGTATTGAACATGCGTGTGAGAAGTCATGTGCGTGTACTACCTGCCACGTAATCATCCGTGAAGGTTTTGATTCACTAGAAGAAAGTGAAGAACTAGAAGACGACATGCTAGATAAAGCGTGGGGTCTAGAGCCTGAGTCACGCCTAGGGTGTCAGGCGAGAATTGCTGATGAAGACTTGGTGGTAGAAATTCCTAAATACACACTAAACCACGCTTCAGAAGATCACTAAAACTATCTTCCCAATATAGGGAAGAAGCAAAAGGAAGATGAGCAATGAAATGGACAGATTCTCGCGATATCGCGATTGAACTTTGTGACAAGTTTCCAGATGTCGATCCAAAAACAGTGCGTTTTACCGATCTTCATCAATGGATCATGGAGTTAGATGAGTTTGACGATGAGCCAAACCGTTCTAATGAAAAGATTCTAGAAGCCGTTATCATGTGCTGGATGGACGAAGCAGACTAAGTCTGTAAAACACAGCCTAGTTAACAATTCTTACTAAAAAAAGCGGACCTTTAGGTCCGTTTTTTTATCCAATTGACATTTTTGCCCTACATAATGCTAACATCCGTGAGTTATTAAAAAGAAGCAGCGTAGGCAACGCTGCTATAAGACAAGGAGAAACCATGTCTACACAGATGTCTGTATTTTTAAGTCAAGAGTCGGCAGCACCACATTGGGGTGAAAAAGCACTGCTTTCATTCGCTGAAAACGGCGCAACTATTCACTTAGGTCAAGGTCATGATCTCGGCGCAATTCAACGTGCAGCTCGTCAGCTAGATGGCCAAGGAATTCGTTCTATTTTTCTTTCTGGTGATAACTGGGATCTAGAGAGCGTATGGGCTTTCCACCAAGGGTTCCGTAACCCTAAAAAACATGGCTCAGTTGAGTGGGCAGCATTGTCTGATGAAGATCAAGCAGAGCTTCAAGCTCGTATTACTTCGACTGATTTTACCCGCGATATTATCAACAAAACGGCAGAAGAAGTTGCTCCTCGTCAGCTAGCGACAATGGCTGCTGAATTCATCAAATCTGTTGCGCCGAAAGGCACGGTGACAGCACGTATCGTCAAAGACAAAGACTTGTTGGCAGAAGGTTGGGAAGGTATTTACGCAGTAGGCCGTGGTTCTGAGCGTACTTCTGCGATGCTTCAGTTAGACTACAACCCAACTGGTGACGAAAACGCACCTGTATTCGCATGTCTTGTGGGTAAAGGCATCACCTTTGATTCCGGTGGTTACAGCTTGAAGCCTTCTAACTTCATGAGTGCAATGAAAGCAGATATGGGTGGCTCGGGTACTATCACTGGTGGCCTAGGGTTAGCTATCTTACGCGGTTTGAACAAGCGCGTAAAACTGATCTTGTGTTGTGCTGAGAACATGGTTTCTGGCCGTGCCCTTAAGCTTGGCGACATCATCACTTACAAAAACGGCAAAACCGTTGAGATTATGAATACCGACGCGGAAGGTCGCTTGGTGCTTGCAGACGGTCTTATCTACGCTAGTGAGCAAAAGCCTGAGTTAATTATTGACTGCGCGACGCTAACAGGCGCAGCGAAGAATGCGTTAGGTAACGATTACCATGCGCTAATGAGCTTTGATGATGAGCTATCGCATCAAGCGCTTACGGCGGCAAACCAGGAAAAAGAAGGCTTGTGGCCGCTACCACTTGCTGATTTCCATCGAGAAATGCTGCCATCTAATTTTGCCGATTTATCGAATATCAGCTCTGGTGATTATTCTCCGGGTGCAAGTACTGCAGCTGCATTCTTGTCTTACTTCGTTGAGGACTACAAAAAAGGCTGGTTACATTTCGACTGTGCGGGTACGTATCGTAAAGCCGCTTCTGATAAATGGGCTGCGGGAGCAACGGGTATGGGTGTTCGTACACTTGCTCGTTTCCTCAATGAGCAAGCTGGAAAATAAGATTGATTGCAGCACTCTCTTGTTTGAGTGCTGCTCTTACCCAGTAAGTCACTTTAAAAGCACAACTATTATTACAAGTACAGAAAGGAAATTTTATGGCTCTAGAAAGAACATTTTCAATCATTAAGCCTGATGCTGTAGAGCGAAACCTAATTGGTGAAATCTACAATCGTATTGAAAAGGCTGGCCTACGTATCATCGCTGCCAAAATGGTTCACCTGACAGAAGATCAGGCAAGCGGCTTTTATGCAGAGCATGAAGGTAAAGAGTTTTTCCCTCCTCTAAAAGAGTTCATGACATCTGGTCCTATTATGGTTCAGGTATTGGAAGGCGAAAATGCGATTGCACGTTACCGCGAGCTAATGGGTAAAACCAACCCAGAGGACGCGGCATGTGGCACTTTGCGTGCTGATTACGCACTCAGCATGCGTCACAATTCAGTTCATGGTTCAGATAGCCCTGAGTCTGCCGCTCGTGAAATTGAGTTTTTCTTCCCTGAATCAGAAGTTTTCTCTCGCTAACTCGTTCATGCATCACTTTTGCGTGATGATCTAGTTCGTAATAACCTCGGAATTGTCCGAGGTTTTTTATTCCGCATTCTCCATTTCACCGGCGAGTTCATTCGTAATTATTCGCGAAGATATTGGCTAATCTGAGCATTTTACAGAGGTGAAAGATTAGTTACGTGTGTTTGTTCTCACTGTTTTCTCTGTACCACTTCTACGCTTTTGTTGTCGGTTGTCTAATCATTATTCTCACCGTAAAGTCTGATTAAAATTTAATCGTTTTTATTTTAATGCCTTAGCAAACTCAGGGTCTTACACCCCTTGTTGTAGCTGCATAAAGGCTGTACAATTCGCGCCCTTATTCTTGTTTCAGTCATTGAGAGGCAACATGACCACTGAAAAAATCAATCTACTCGACTTTGATCGCAAAGGCATGCGTCAGTTTTTCGCGGAAGAACTTGGCGAGAAAGCGTTTCGTGCCGATCAGGTTATGAAGTGGATCTACCATTTCGGTGTAGATGACTTCGAAAAAATGACAAACATCAACAAGAAGCTGCGCGAAAAGCTTTTACACAAGTGTGAAATTAAAGCACCAACTGTAGCAGAAGCTCAGCATTCTTCAGACGGCACGATCAAGTGGGCAATGAAGGTTGGTGATCAGGATGTAGAAACGGTTTACATTCCAGAAGATGATCGCGCAACGCTTTGTGTATCTTCTCAAGTAGGTTGTGCATTGGAATGTAAGTTCTGCTCAACAGCACAGCAGGGTTTTAACCGTAACTTGAAAGTTTCAGAGATCATCGGTCAGGTTTGGCGTGCTGCACGTGAAATTGGTCTTGAGAAAGAAACAGGCCGTCGCCCAATTACGAACGTCGTGATGATGGGTATGGGTGAGCCGCTTCTTAATATGAAGAACTTGATTCCAGCACTGGAGTTAATGTTGGATGACCTTGGCTTTGGTTTGTCGAAGCGTCGCGTAACCGTATCAACATCAGGTGTGGTTTCTGGTCTTGATCAGATGACGGGCAAAATCGACGTTGCGTTGGCGATCTCTCTTCATGCGCCAAACGATAAGCTGCGTAGTGAAATCATGCCAATTAACGATCGTTGGGATATTCAAGATTTCCTAGCATCCGTTCGTCGTTACATTGCTTCATCTAATGCAAACCGTGGCAAAGTAACAGTCGAGTACGTGTTGCTTGATCATGTGAACGATGACATGGACCATGCACGCGAGCTGGCTGAATTGATGAAAGACACACCATGTAAGATTAACTTGATTCCGTTTAACCCGTACCCAGGTTCACCTTACAAGAAACCAAGTAACTCACGTATTGATCGCTTCCAAAAAACATTGATGCAATACGAGCACACAGTTACGGTTCGTAAAACGCGCGGTGATGACATTGATGCCGCATGTGGTCAGTTGGTCGGTGATGTAATTGACCGAACTAAACGTACGGCAATGCTGAAAGCGTCACGCGGTGCCGATACCATTGAAGTGAAAGCTGTATAAACGACCGGAATTCAAAAATAGCCAGAGCCATTCGCTCTGGCTATTTTGTTTATTGTTTAGGACATTTTCGCCAAGATTTGGGACTATCACTCTTCAACCTAAGGTTATTTGGGTATAATTTCGAATTCCTTTGTCAAAGTTTGGACAAAAGCTTGAGCTATCTGTTAGTTTGAGTGTAAAGAGTTTTTGTCTTCGTTGCGCATTCGCTTATCATGATATGTAACACTAACGATGACACCGATAATTCTCAGCACTTTCTCACATACGTTTTGCTGATTTTTGCAAAACGGGTATTCGCACTCAGATCGCTGAGAGTTTCTTAAAATTATTATTTTTGGTTAACGCGTTTAGGCTAGCTATCTTTTAAAGAGGCTTAAGAACAATAACGAAAATACATGACCACGTTAGCCACTAAAACAGATTAAATACCGCCATTATGACAGAACACGAAAATACGAATGAAGTGCCACTCTCTATTGAAGCTGGCACATTACTGAAAAACAAACGTGAATCCTTGGGAATGAGCCAAAAGCAAGTTGCCGATCGCCTGAGGCTTCGCATTTCTGTGATTGAAGATATTGAAAATAACCGATTTGAATCTCAACAAGTCGCGACATTTACGCGTGGTTACTTACGCTCTTACGCTAAATTCGTGGGTCTTGATGAGAAGGTGGTTTTGACGGCGTTAGAGCAGACTGCCGATGCTCAGCCTCAAGAGCAAGAAATTGAAATGCAAAGCTTCTCTCGTAAAACAAAAGACGAGAAGCACAATAGCCGTATTATGCTCCTTACTTGGGTTATCGGGCTGGTCATTATTGGCATTTCAGCGGCATGGTGGTGGCAAAACCAACAAGAGAATAGCCTAACTAAGGAAGTAACGGATTCAAGTGTTGAAGCGCCGCAGCCCACTGCTCAAGAATTAGCTGATATCGATTTGATGACGGCTGAAGAGTTAATCGCAAGCACTCCTGAAGAAGTTGCTTCAACTAATGAAGGCGTTGCTGAATCGACTGAAGCATCCGTTGAGCAAGGGGCGGATCCTTTGCTGACTGAAACTGAAAATACAACAAGCGTAGATTCTGAAGAACCTGTTGCCGTGATTGAAGCGGCGGAAGAGGAACAGCCTGCGCCAGTAGTACCTGAAGGCATGACACTTCTTACTATGAAGTTTAAAGCGGACTGTTGGATTCAAGTAAAAGACACCAATGGTAAAACGCTGGTAAGTGGTACTCATAAGCCAGGACAAGATGTAGAACTTACCGGAAAAGCGCCATTTAAAGTGATATTAGGCGCACCGGAAGGGGTTACAATGACATTTGCAAGTGAACCTGTCGACCTTTCTGGGTATACTTCAGGCAAAGTAGCTAGATTCACTCTACCGTTATAAAAAATTATGCAACACGAATCTCCAATTATTCGTCGTAAATCGACGCGTATTTATGTGGGTGATGTGCCAATTGGTGATGGTGCGCCAATTGCAGTACAGTCAATGACTAACACTCGCACGACTGACGTAGAAGCGACAGTCGCTCAAATCCGAGCACTAGAAAAAGTCGGCGCAGATATCGTTCGAGTTTCTGTGCCTACGATGGACGCAGCAGAAGCTTTCAAACTGATTAAACAGCAAGTTTCTGTACCATTAGTGGCTGATATTCATTTCGACTATCGTATCGCGCTGAAAGTTGCGGAGTACGGAGTTGACTGTTTACGTATCAACCCAGGTAACATCGGCAATGAAGAACGCATTCGCGCTGTTGTCGATTGCGCTCGCGATAAAAACATCCCGATCCGTATTGGTGTCAATGGTGGATCTTTGGAAAAAGACCTACAGATGAAATACGGTGAGCCAACGCCAGAAGCCTTGGTTGAATCGGCGATGCGTCACGTAGATCATCTCGATCGTCTTAACTTTGACCAATTTAAAGTTAGCGTGAAAGCTTCAGACGTTTTTCTTGCGGTGGATTCATATCGTCTGCTGGCGAAGAAAATCGATCAGCCTCTTCATTTAGGTATCACAGAGGCGGGTGGTGCTCGAGCTGGCGCTGTTAAGTCATCTGTTGGCTTAGGTATGCTGTTATCTGAAGGGATAGGCGATACGCTGCGTATCTCTTTGGCTGCCGATCCAGTTGAAGAAATCAAAGTCGGTTTTGACATCCTTAAATCTCTGCGCATTCGCTCTCGAGGCATCAACTTTATTGCGTGCCCAAGCTGCTCACGCCAAGAATTCGATGTGATTGGTACGGTGAATGCACTGGAGCAACGTTTAGAAGACATCATCACGCCAATGGATGTGTCTATCATCGGTTGTGTGGTAAACGGCCCTGGTGAAGCAGAAGTTTCTCACTTAGGTCTAGCAGGTAGTAACAAGAAGAGCGCATTCTACGAAGATGGTAAACGCCAGAAAGAGCGCTTTGATAACGATGACCTTGTGAATAAGCTAGAAGCTAAGATCCGTGCGAAAGCAGCTATGATGAATGGCGAAAACCGCATCGAAGTTAAAGTACAAGATTAATCTCAACGAGAATTACGGTAAGTATTGTGGCAAAAACAATTCAAGCAATTCGAGGCATGAACGATTGCCTCCCAACTCAGTCGCCACTGTGGCAAAAATTAGAAAACACAGTGAAAAATGTAATTAGCGCATACGGTTATAACGAAGTGCGCATGCCAATCGTTGAAGAAACAAACCTATTCAGCCGCGCTGTTGGTGAAGAAACAGACGTCGTTTCAAAAGAAATGTACACTTTTGATGACCGTAACGGCGACAGCCTAACACTTCGCCCAGAAGGTACGGCGGGTTGTGTACGTTCATGTATCCAAAACAGCCTGATCAACCGTGATGAACAGCGTCTGTGGTACATGGGGCCTATGTTCCGCCATGAACGTCCGCAGAAAGGTCGTTACCGTCAATTCCACCAGTGTGGTGTTGAGGTGTTTGGTCTAAATGGTCCAGATGTTGATGCAGAGCTTATCATGATGACGGCGCGTCTATGGCGTGAGCTAGGTATCAATGAGCATGTCCGTCTTGAGCTGAACTCTATCGGTTCTCAAGAAGACCGCGCAGACTACCGTACTGCACTGGTTGCATTCCTTGAGCAACATATTGATGTGCTAGACGAAGATTGTAAGCGTCGCATGCACACGAATCCACTGCGTGTTCTGGATACGAAGAACCCAGACGTTCAAGCTATTTTAGGTGATGCACCTCGCCTTTCAGATTACTTGGGTGAAGAGTCTAAAGCACACTTCGCAGGTCTATGTGAACTTTTAGACGCCGCAGGTATCAAATACACAGTTAACGAACGTCTAGTTCGTGGTCTGGATTACTACAATCGCACGGTATTTGAGTGGATCACTGAGAGCCTAGGTGCTCAAGGCACTGTATGTGGCGGTGGTCGTTACGATGGCCTTGTAGAGCAATTAGGTGGTAAACCAACACCAGCGGTTGGTTTTGCAATGGGCCTAGAGCGTCTAGTACTGATGCTAGAAACGTTGGAACTGACAGACGTTCGTCGCAGTGTTGACGTGTACGTAGTCACAGCGGGTGAAGGCACCATGATGGCAGGAATGAAGCTAGCAGAACAGCTTCGCGAGTCTGTTCCAGGCGTTCGTGTGATGAATCACTTCGGTGGCGGTAACTTCAAGAAACAGTTTAAACGCGCAGACAAAGTTGGTGCTGTTGTAGCATTGGTTCTGGGCGAAAACGAAGTTGCGGATAATACCGTAGTACTGAAAGACTTAGCTGGTGGTGAGCAAGAGACTTACAACCAAGCAGAAGTTGCAGAAAAGATCGCAGCACTGATTTAAGTCTTTTAGTAATCTAACAAAATTACATCCTAGTTCGTAAGCTAAGGCTCCCAAATGTGGAGCCTTTAAACGAAATAGGAACAATGGCAGCTAAGCTGCCATTTACATGTTTTAAGAGGACAGGAAGTGGAACTTTACGATACTGAAGAGCAACAAGTTGAAGCCATTAAAGACTGGTGGAAGGAAAACGGCAAAGCCGTCATCATCGGTGCGGTTGTTGGCTTAGGTGGTCTATTTGGCTGGCGTTACTACCAGGATTCTGTGATTCAGGCGAGTGAAGCAGCTTCTCAAAGCTACACGACAGCAATGAATGCTTTGCAAGACAAAGGCACTGATGCTCAAGCTGACGTGAAAGCTTTCATTGAGTCAAATGAAGTAAAAGAATATTCAGTATTGGCTGCGCTACAACTTGCTAAAGCACAAGTTGAAGCTCAAGACCTTTCTGCTGCATTGGAGCAACTGAAGTGGGCGCAAAGCAACACTCAAGATGCTGCGTTGTTACCATTGATTAGTTACCGCATTGCGCGTATTGAGACGGAAATGGGTAACTTCGACGCTGCAACGGCAGAGCTAAGTAACGTCACTGATACAGCATGGACAGGTCGTATTGCTGAACTTCGTGGCGATATTGCGATTCGCCAAGGTGACAAAGATGCTGCGTACGCTGCGTATACTGAAGCTCAGCAAGCGGCAGATGCAAGCCCGACACTACAAATGAAATTGGACGATCTGGCGAAATAAGGACCGCATTGGATGAAAAGAGTCTTTAAGAAAGCCTTGCTAGGGGCGTTAACAATGGGAGTACTTGCCGGTTGTGCAGGTGAGAAAGACACCATTGTAATGGCGCCACTACCTCAGGTAGACAGTCAGTTTACAACCAGTAGTGAGTGGAGCACATCGGTTGGCGATGGTGTTGGTCATTACTTTTCAAAACTATCCCCTGTATTTGCGAATGATACATTGTTCGTGGCAAGTCGTGATGGCTTAGTAAAAGCGCTGGATCCTGAGAATGGTAAACAACGTTGGCAAACGGACCTAGAAGAAGATGTCATTGCTCGTCTCTCTGGTGGTATCACAGCGGCATACGGAAACCTTTACATTGGCTCTGAGAATGGTGAAGTCATCTCTCTTGACCAAGAAACAGGTGAAATTGTTTGGCGTGTAAAAGTTGGTGGTGAGGTACTGGCGAAGCCAGTTGCAGATTCAGGCCTTATTATCATCAATACTAGCCGAGGCATGTTGATTGCCCTTAATGAGAGTACAGGTGAGCAACGCTGGGCATTGAGCACAGAAGTACCGAACTTAACTTTACGTGGCGACAGTACTCCGACTGCAATTGGCGGCGGTGTATTTTGGGGAACGGCAAATGGCCGACTCGCAGCTGCTATCGTTGAGCGTGGTCAGTTGATTTGGCAACAGCCTGTTGGTACGCCAAAAGGCGCGACAGAAATTGATCGTTTGGTTGACGTTGATTCATCGCCAATTGTGCTAGGCGGTACTCTTTTCACCATTGGATACAATGGTCAACTTATCGCCATTGATTTGCGTTCAGCGAACCCGATTTGGAAGCGTAATTACTCATCTGCAACAGACATTTCTACAGATGGTAGCCGCATCTTTGTGATAACGGAAAAAGATCATGTTGTTGCCGTTGATTCACGAAGCGGAACTGAGTTGTGGGAAAACAGCTTGCTTGAGCACCGACAACTTACAGCGCCAGTTATTGTTGGCAATTATCTCGTTGTCGGTGACACGCTTGGTTACCTTCACTGGATGGATCGTTCAACGGGCGAATTTGTTGCGCAGCAGTTTGTCGATGATAGTGGCTTGGCAGTTGGCCCGACGTTATTGTCGGATGGTTATGCGATTACAACTCGCAACGGCGATGTAAAGAAACTAACCATTAACGAATAATATCGTGATATAATTCACATTCGGCTCCTGGCTGGTGACAGCTAGGAGCCGTTTTGTTGTTTGAATTTATTAACCCTGACGTGGTTATAGGTAAAAAGCTGGTTTGATTTGGCATCGAGCAAGTCGTTACCTATAACTACAGAAGAAAGATTATTGTAGAGGTTGTTATGGTACCTGTTGTAGCTCTAGTAGGGCGTCCGAACGTAGGTAAATCTACACTATTTAACCGATTGACTCGCACTCGTGACGCGTTGGTTGCGGACTTTCCAGGCCTAACGCGAGACCGTAAATATGGCCAGGCGAGACTTGGTGAAGAGCACGAATTCATTGTGATTGATACTGGTGGTATCGATGGCACAGAAGAAGGCGTGGAAACAAAGATGGCAGAACAGTCATTAGCCGCGATTGATGAGGCTGATGTTGTATTGTTCCTTGTTGACGGTCGTGCTGGTCTGACACCTTCAGATGAAGCAATTGCTGCGCATCTGCGTAAAATTGAAAAGCCAGCGATGCTGGTAGTAAACAAAATCGATGGTATTGATGCCGATGCGGCGTGTGCTGATTTTTGGCAGCTCGGCGTGGATGATATGTACCAGATTGCGGCCGCTCATGGCCGTGGTGTGACCGCTTTGCTTGAGCGTGCTTTATCTCCATTCTTTGATGATCTACTAACAAGTGAGTCTGAAGAGGGTGAGATTGAAGACCTGACTGGATTCGAAGACGAAGAGCCTCTTGTTGAAGATTACACTGAAGAAGACGCAGAAGCAGAGTTCAAACGCCTTCAAGAGCAGCCGATTAAGTTGGCGATCATCGGTCGTCCTAACGTAGGTAAATCGACACTGACTAACCGTATTCTGGGTGAAGAACGTGTGGTTGTATACGATATGCCTGGTACAACGCGCGATTCTATCTACATCCCGATGGAGCGTGATGGACGCGAGTACGTACTAATTGATACCGCAGGTGTTCGTCGTCGTGGTCGTATCAATGAAACGGTTGAAAAGTTCTCTGTTGTTAAGACGCTGAAAGCGGTAGAAGATGCAAACGTCGTTCTACTGGTGATTGATGCACGTGAAAATATTTCAGACCAAGACCTAAGCTTGCTTGGTTTTGCACTGAATGCTGGCCGCTCAATTGTCATCGCCGTTAACAAGTGGGATGGTCTAGACAGTGACGTGAAAGAAAGCGTGAAGAAAGAACTGGACCGCCGTCTAGGATTCGTCGACTTCGCGCGTATCCACTTTATCTCTGCGCTGCACGGTACTGGCGTTGGTCACTTGTTTGAATCTATTCAAGAAGCATATAACTCGGCGACAACGCGTGTGGGTACGTCAGTACTGACGCGTATCATGAAGATGGCTGTGGATGATCACCAACCGCCAATGGTTCGTGGTCGTCGTATCAAACTCAAATACGCACACGCAGGTGGTTACAACCCACCGATCGTTGTTATCCACGGTAACATGGTTCGTGAATTGCCAGATTCGTATAAACGTTATCTGATGAACTACTTCCGTAAGTCTCTGGAAATTATGGGGACACCGATTCGCATTAACTTCCACAACAGTGATAACCCATACGAGAACCGTACGAATAAGCTTACGCTATCACAAGAGCGTAAACGTAAGCGTATGATGTCGATGGTGAAAAACCGCAATAAATAATGAAATTCGAATACCCAAGTTTCTACTTGGGTATTTTTTTATCAAAAGTAATCGTAAAAATGACTATCACAGCAACAAAGACTCGTTTTTGTCATCAAACATGGCAATTAGAAGCACAAATACAGCTCGTTCAATCTACGGAAAAAGTGACTTACGTTATTACAGATGTCACGCCGTTCCATCCCGTTAGTCACATATGGCCGGATCACCCTGCAGACAAAGGAACGTTGAAGGTGAATGGGGCTGAGCATGATGTGGTAGATTGCCAAGTTGGGGCAGTGGAGCAGGAGAGTGGTGCTCTGTATGTGGGTAGTGACATCCCTGTAAAGCGTGATGCTGAAGGTTGGGTGTTTGTCGTCGTGCATGTTTTATCACGTACGGAATCACTTGTTACTGATGATTTGGTGACATTAGCGGTAGATAAAGACTATCAAAATGCTTTGAGTCGAGGCCACACTGCAGGACACTTAGCGTATTTGGCGTTGAATAAAGTACTATCGGAAGACTATTGGCGAAAAGACGCAGACCGCAAAGACCCACATGGTTATTATGACTTTAATAGCTATGCGCAAGTCACGAGTTATGTCACTCCAGATAAGTGCCTCGATACGTACCGTTTGGGTAAAACACTTCGTAAAAGAGGATTAAACAGTGCAGATATGCTGAATGACCTCCAGGCGATTGCAGAAAAAGTGAATGGCCAACTGGTTGAATGGCTTCAAAGAGATGCGATGATCACCATGGAATGCCACGGCGAAAGATTAACGGATTCTCGCTATTGGAAGTGCGATTTAGGGGAAGGTCAATTAGCGGTAATCCCTTGTGGTGGAACGCATGCGAGCCATTTAAATGAGTTTGCTTTTATCCAAGTTAAACTCGTTGAGCTCGACGCTCAAACTATCGAAATGCACACCAATGTAAACACTGCTTTTTGAATAAGATCTTTTTATTAAATTCTGATTTTTCGTTTAATTAAATCTCTCTATGGTTTTTTATTTTGTCTTAAATTGGAATGCAGAATATGTAACTTATGCTTTCGGTGTGTGGTTATATAAATATTCTTTTAAGGGGTGATCGCTGATCAAGGAGTAAATATCAGACGATCAGTATAAGATCCTACGTATCAAGTATGGTTAACGCCTCGTGAAACTTGTTGGGGCGGTGATGAAGATCAACATACTTGTTCGTTATTTTGAGTAGCATGCGTTACTCGAAATTGCTTAGTTTAGAGAGAGGAACGGGATATGCAGCAGAACATTTGCCCGACTTGCAATGTCGAACTGGAATGGACAGGACAATACCATTGTGCACAGTGTGAATCGGATTTTAAAAAAGTAGGTTTTTGCCCTGATTGTGAGGCGGAGCTGGAGAAGCTGCAAGCATGCGGTGCTGCGAGTTACTTTTGTAATGTGTGTAATGAACTCAAATCAAAATCACGTGTCCGATTTGAGTTCCAGAAAGTCAGTTAACCAGAGTTTGTATTCAGTTAACGGTAGAACGAACGTCGCCTTCGGCTAACCAGGTAATCAATACATCTCCCGACTTTACATCTGAAGATTGCGTAATTACTTTACCTTGCTCAGTTTGAGTAATTGAGTAACCTCGTTTCAATGTCGCTAGTGGGCTGACGGTGTCCAACTTTTCTGCGGCAATCGCGAGTTGATGGCGCATAGTCAGTAATTTGCGATCCATTGCATCCATGAGCTTTTGCTCAACACGTTCTAGCTTCGACTTCTGCTCGCTAAGGCGTGTTACAGGAGAATTTAATTGCAGCCGATAATGTTGACGCTCGATTCGCTGTTGACGCAAGGCAATAAAACGACTCATCGCTCGCTGTAAGCGCATGTCCAACTCATCTAACTGTTGCGTCTGACGTTGCAAGCGATAGCTTGGGTGCTGTCTCTCTAGACGGTGCACTAATTGAGCAGATTGCTGCTTTTGTTGTGCTAGGTAGTAACGCATCGCGCTCGCTAACTTATGCTGGCGGGTAACTAAAGCTTGATCTTTGTGGCTGTTATCACGGCTTACTAGCTCAGCGGCTGCTGATGGAGTAGGCGCGCGTACGTCGGCGACAAAATCAGCTATTGTCACGTCAACTTCATGTCCAACGGCGCTAATAATAGGAATTTGGCTTGCTGCAATCGTGCGAGCTAATATCTCGTTGTTAAAGCACCATAAGTCTTCTAATGAACCACCACCTCGGCCCACAATTAGCACATCACATTCATCACGGCTGTTAGCGCGACCAATGGCTTGTGCAATTTGAATGGCTGCGTCCTCACCTTGTACCACTGTCGGATAAATCACAACAGGTAGGGAAGGATCACGACGTTTCAATACGTCTAAGATATCGTAAAGCGCGGCACCAGTTTTCGATGTGATGACGCCAACACGTTTAGGGTGCTCAGGCAAAGATTGCTTATTGATTTGCGCGAACAACCCTTCTGCGGCAAGCTTCATTTTCAGCTCTTCAAACTCTTGTTGAAGACGGCCATCACCTTCCGGTTGCATGCTTTCGATGATCAATTGGTAGTCACCGCGAGGCTCATAAAGAGACAGACGAGCTTTTACTAGGACTTGATTACCGTTAGCGGGCTTGAAAGTAACGCGGCGATTGTTACCACGAAACATGGCACATTTAACTTGAGCGCGAGAGTCTTTAAGAGTGAGGTACCAGTGACCAGAGACAGGAGCTGAAAAGTTGGATATCTCTCCGACGAGCCAAACGATCCCCATTTCGTTTTCAAGGAGTAAACGAACTTCTGCGTTGAGACGAGAAACAGTAAAGATGTTTTGATTGGTCTTGGAGAGCACAGCTAATCTCTTAGACGTGAGTATGGAAATTAGCGGCAATATAATACATAGCAAGGGGGTAATTGCAAGAAAAAAATTAAAAAATTTGTGGTCAAGCGATTGCGTTAACCGTATAATCCCTCCGCAATATCTAATCCAAATGTAGCTAGTTGCTAACGCAGGTTACCCTCATTATGCGAAACGATGAGATTGGATTGTTCTTTTTACTCCTCTAATTGTGAGATATTGCAAATGCTAAGAATTGCCAAAGAAGCGCTGACATTCGATGACGTACTACTTGTGCCAGCACACTCCACCGTTCTCCCAAACACAGCTGATCTTCGCACTCAGCTAACTAAGAACATCACCCTAAACATCCCAATGATTTCAGCGTCTATGGACACTGTTACTGAAGCTCGTCTAGCAATTGCGCTAGCGCAAGAGGGTGGCATTGGCTTTATCCACAAGAACATGTCTATTGAGCAGCAGGCAGCCGAAGTTCGTAAAGTTAAGAAGTTCGAAGCTGGTATGGTAACTGACGCGGTTACTGTAAACCCTGACGCGACCATCGCTGATGTTGTTGCACTCACTGAAAAGCATGGTTTTGCAGGTTTCCCTGTTGTCACTGAGAGCAATGAGCTTGTTGGTATTATCACTGGTCGTGACGTTCGTTTTGTGACGGACCTTTCTAAGAAAGTATCTTCAGTAATGACGCCAAAAGAGAAGTTGGCAGCAGTTAAAGAAGGTGCAACACGAGAAGAAGTGCAAGAGAAAATGCACGAAGCTCGTGTAGAGAAAGTATTGGTTGTGAATGATGAGTTCCAACTAACCGGTATGATTACTGCGAAAGACTTCCACAAAGCAGAACGTAAACCAAACGCATGTAAAGATGAGCGTGGTCGCCTACGTGTTGGCGCAGCCGTTGGTGCTGGCGCTGGTAACGAAGAGCGTGTTGCTGCTCTAGTTGAAGCAGGCGTTGACATTCTACTTATCGACTCTTCACACGGACATTCTGAAGGTGTACTAAACCGCATCCGCGAAACTCGCGCTGCTTACCCAGATCTAGACATCATCGGTGGTAACGTAGCAACAGGTGCTGGTGCTAAAGCACTAATCGAAGCTGGCGTAAGCGCAGTGAAAGTTGGTATCGGCCCTGGTTCTATCTGTACAACTCGTATTGTAACGGGTGTGGGAGTTCCACAAATCACTGCAATCGCAGATGCGGCAGAAGTGGCTAATGATTATGGTATTCCGGTTATTGCTGACGGTGGTATCCGTTTCTCAGGTGATATCTGTAAAGCAATCGTAGCTGGCGCATCATGTGTGATGGTTGGTTCTATGTTTGCTGGTACTGAAGAAGCGCCGGGTGAAGTGATTCTATACAATGGCCGTTCTTACAAATCTTACCGCGGCATGGGTTCTCTTGGTGCTATGTCTCAAGGTTCTTCTGACCGTTACTTCCAGTCTGACAACGCAGCGGACAAGCTAGTACCAGAAGGCATTGAAGGTCGTATCGCATACAAAGGCCGTCTAAAAGAGATCGTCCACCAACAAATGGGTGGTCTACGTTCAAGCATGGGTCTAACTGGTTCTGCAACTATCGAAGATATGCGTACGAAAGCTGAATTTGTACGTATCTCTGGTGCAGGTATGCAAGAGTCTCATGTACACGATGTTCAAATTACTAAGGAAGCGCCGAACTACCGTCTAGGGAACTAATTACCCAACGGAAACGTTTGCTTTTTCCTTGAAGCATTAAGAAGAGGCGAGTACACTCGCCTCGGTTTTAATCACTTAGCCTTAAAAAGACTGCTCAAAATGACTAAAAATATCCATGACCAACGTATTCTGATCTTGGACTTCGGTTCTCAGTACACTCAATTAGTAGCTCGCCGCGTACGTGAAATCGGCGTTTACTGTGAACTATGGAGCTGGGATGTAGAAGAAGCGGATATTCGCGAATTCAACCCAGATGGCATTATCCTATCTGGCGGTCCAGAAAGCGTAACGGAAGAGAACTCTCCACGCGCGCCTCAATATGTGTTTGATTCTGGTGTTCCTTTGCTTGGCGTATGTTACGGCATGCAAACCATGGCGGAACAGCTAGGAGGCAAAGTAGCGGGCTCTAACGAACGTGAGTTTGGCTACGCTCAGGTTAAAGTTTCTGGTGAATGTGCCTTATTTAAAGATCTTGAAGCAACTCAAGACGTTTGGATGAGCCATGGCGACAAAGTAGTAGAGATCCCAGCCGATTTCGTAAAAGTTGGTGAGACAGACACTTGTCCTTACGCTGCGATGGCGAACGAAGAGAAGAAATACTACGGTGTTCAGTTCCACCCAGAAGTGACACACACAAAAGGTGGCCTACAAATGCTTGAGAACTTTGTTCTTGGCGTATGTGGCTGTGAGCGTCTATGGACTTCGGAATCTATCATCGAAGACGCGGTTTCTCGCATTAAAGAGCAAGTGGGTGACGACGAAGTTATCCTAGGTCTATCTGGTGGTGTTGATTCATCGGTAGTTGCGATGCTGGTTCACCGTGCAATCGGCGACAAGCTAACGTGTGTATTTGTTGATAACGGTCTACTTCGTCTAAACGAAGGTCAACAAGTAATGGATATGTTCGGCGACCAATTTGGTTTGAACATTATCAAAGTTGACGCTGAAGAACGCTTCCTCAAAGCACTTGAAGGCAAGTCTGACCCAGAAGAGAAGCGTAAGACTATCGGTCACGTATTCGTAGATGTATTCGATGAAGAGTCTAAGAAGCTGAAAAACGCGAAATGGCTAGCTCAAGGTACGATTTACCCTGATGTAATCGAGTCAGCTGCATCTAAGACTGGTAAAGCGCACGTGATCAAATCGCACCACAACGTGGGCGGTCTTCCAGATGACATGGAAATGGGTCTTGTTGAGCCACTACGTGAGCTGTTCAAAGATGAAGTTCGTAAGATTGGTCTAGAATTAGGCCTGCCTTACAACATGCTTTACCGCCACCCATTCCCAGGTCCTGGTCTAGGTGTTCGTGTTCTTGGTGAAATCAAGAAAGAGTACTGTGACTTGCTACGTCGTGCTGATGCTATCTTTATTGAAGAGCTTCACGCTGCAGACCTATATGACAAAGTATCTCAAGCGTTCACGGTATTCCTACCAGTACGTTCTGTTGGTGTAATGGGCGATGGCCGTAAATACGATTGGGTTGTATCACTGCGTGCAGTAGAAACCATCGACTTTATGACGGCACACTGGGCGCACCTACCATACGACTTCCTAGGTAAGGTATCTAACCGTATTATCAACGAAGTTGATGGCATTTCTCGTGTTGTTTACGACATTTCTGGTAAGCCACCAGCGACTATCGAGTGGGAATAATGCTCCTTTAAGAAAGGTCTGGCATTAACGAGCACTAAATCATACTTAAGTCCGCATAATTGCGGACTTTTTTTGTTTTTGGCTTAGTCATTTTTGGCAATGTCTGGCAACGCCAAGCACGGTTTGACCGTGGTATTTTGATGGGTATGATTCATCGGTAATGCCATGGATTACGCCCGATACCATGCTGAGTGTTTTTGATGGGGCATGGTATTAAGATTTTATATCTATCTATCTGTTTTATAAAGATTAATTTCTAGTTTTTTAGAGGTTTTTCAGCATGGTATCAAACAAGAATAATAGGTCGAAACATGCTGACTGATACCAAGCTACGCAATCTCAAACCCAAAGATAAACTTTACAAAGTCAATGATCGTGATGGCCTCTATGTTGCTGTTACTACCGCAGGTTCTATCTCTTTTCGCTACAATTACTCGATCAATGGCAGACAAGAAACCATTACCTTTGGTCGCTATGGAGTAGGAGGCATCACGTTAGCAGAAGCGCGTGAGCGTCTCAATGAAGCGAAGAGAATGGTTACTGATGGAAAGTCACCGGCCAAAGAGAAAGCCCGTGCTAAGGCGAGAACCAAAGATGCTGAAACCTTTGGTGCCTGGGCTCAGAAATGGCTGCGTGGCTATCAGATGGCTGATTCTACACGGGATATGCGTCGCTCAGTCTATGCCCGAGAGTTAGAGGGTAAATTTGGCAATCAGAAGCTGACAGAAATCACTCATGAAGATCTGCGAGCATTGACTGACGCGATAGTTGAGCGTGGAGCACCGGCAACAGCTGTGCATACGCGTGACATTGTACTCCAGGTGTATCGATGGGCGATTGAGAGAGGGCAGAAAGTTGAGAACCCGGCAGACTTGGTGAGACCCGCCAGTATTGCTCGATTTGAACCAAGAGACCGAACATTGACGCCGGCTGAGATCGGTTTGATGTACCGCTACATGGAAAAGGTAGGTACAACCCCTTCGATTCGTGCTTCGGTAAAGTTGCTGTTGTTGACTATGGTGCGCAAAAGCGAGTTAACCAATGCAACCTGGAATGAAATTAACTTTAGTGAAGCGTTGTGGACGATCCCCAAGGAGAGAATGAAACGACGTAACCCGCACCTGGTATTTTTGTCACGCCAGGCTATGGACATTCTCATCGCCTTAAAGACATTTGCCGGTGGTTCTGATTACATTCTTCCTTCCCGTTATGACTCTGATGCTCCAATGAGTAGTGCGACGATGAACCGAGTCATGGATTTGACATACAAGGCCGCGCACAAGGAAGGTCAGTCACTAAGTAAGTTTGGGCCGCATGACCTACGTAGAACAGCGAGTACACTGTTGCATGAAGCTGGATACAACACGGATTGGATAGAAAAATGCCTAGCGCACGAACAGAAAGGGGTGAGGGCAGTTTACAACAAAGCCGAGTATCGAGAACAACGTGCATCAATGCTACAGGATTGGGCTGATATGATTGATGAGTGGACTCGTTGAAGCTCAGTTACGCTAGTCAATGTTGATTACATACTTGAATTACGAGATAGCTTTTTCTTAATTTTATCATTAGCAGATTTTTTTTCTGAGTTTATAACCATAGCTACTCTGCCACTAACTCTTTTTAAAATAGATACTTTTGAACTAAATTGGGTTAATTCTTTCTTCGATTTAACTTTTCGATATTTTCTAGCGTATTTTTTTGCCTCATACTCACTTATTCTACAAGTTATCAAGGATAAGTGTTCTTTTAACTTTCCTGCTTGTGAGTATCCTTGTTGCTGAAGAGTATTTATGTGCCCGTGAATAGAACGGTATTTTTTAATAATATCTTCTATATCACAGTTGTTATCTACCATATATTCATATGTGAATAATAACTGTCTCACTTTAGATATTCTTTTTTGGGACGGATTAGTTTTTTTTGAGTTAACAGTAACATCGTGTACAGAAAGTCGAGATGAACACGTACTAAAATGGCTTTTTTTCTTAGCTCTATGAGGTTTTACTCCTGACTTTCCAAAAATTCGATAGATTTCTGATTTTAGGTGAGGAATTAATTCATAGAAGTCTTTTTCATCAGAGCTAATATGAATGTCATCGTAGTAACGTGTATATCTTAGTCCTTGGTCTTGGCAAAATTTAACAAGTTCTGGCTCATCTCGGTAGAATATTAGATTGGCTATTTCACCACTTAGGGGACTGCCTTGAACTAAAAAGCCTTCTTTTGTACTTAGCTCGCTAAGTGCATTTGATACTTTAGGAGGGAAACAGAAAAAGTGTTGAAAAATACGGTTTACTTCTTTGACGCTAATTGATGGGAAAAAATTTCTTATGTCTTCAGACATTAACATGCGTGAATTAATGTGAGCTTGTGCATTATCGACATAACTTTTTCCTATTTGTCCTGCTGTTATATAGTCAGGATGTTCAACCTTATCAAAAACTCTTGATTTTATAGAATCTAAAGCAGTACGAAGTCTTGGTTTCGCTTTGTATGTAACTCTTATACTGCCATCATCTTTCTCAATTTTATCAGCTACGATATAGTCATCGTTTGATGATTGTATTAGCTTATCAAGATCATGTAACGTTAAATTCAATAAATTAGCTAAAGCTTCGATACTACCAATTGGTTTTTGTGTGTATTTAGGCCGTAGGTTCACTTTTTACGATTTCTCTCGCTATTGATTTTAGACTTTCTGTAAACTCAGAGAAAGGACTATCTGAGGGCTCTTCACACATCAAAATCAGTATATTTAAAGGAATGTTAAGTGCTTTACTGATTCGAGATAATGATGATAGGGAAGGATCTCGCTTTTCATTTTCTATTTTGGATAAATAAGATTTATCCATATTAGCTTCTTCAGCCACCTGATTTAAAGACAATCCACGTAGTTGTCTGAATTCTTTAATAGTTTTACCGATAGCTAACATAATTATATCTCTTAAATATTGGAGGATTTATTTGGCTGGTTGCACAGAGTTAGTGAGCTTTTGTTACTCCAAGTCAATGAAACCAGCCGCCAATTTTATCAAGCTCAATACCTGAACAACCACTGACAACCACTTCATTTTGTTGGGCTTACTTGCCACTTTACTCATTATCTCAAGTTCCTCGATAGAATTATCGATTTTCTCAAGTGTGCTTTTGTCTACTGTATTAACGCATTTTTCACGAGCCTCTTTAAGACGCTCGATCGATTCTTTCAAGTTCATATATATTACCTTATATAGTTGCACTAATCGGATACAGGATGTACCCCCTGCCAATTTGCACATCGTGGCCGAATAGAAATACAGTAGACAAACCAACCAATACCCCCAGAGAAGTGTATCTCTGGTTCTCCCCTGCCATCAGCAAAGTTATTCAACTAAGCGATAAGGACCATCGACGTTCGGTTCGAGCTTTGGCTCATGACAACCGCGTGCCAATATGAATCCTCATGTGGGCTGGAAAGATAGTTCATTTTGAATTGCTACAAATGAACGGCTGTTAGGCCATATGTCAGGCTCACAATAAAGGTAACTTTTGAAAGAGCGTTACAGATGATTTCATCTGCACTATGGATAGAATAAATTTGGGTGGCCTATTTGTCAACCCTGTTTGCTAATTTTATAGAATGGTAATTTTAGCCGCTAAAATTCTGTCAGTTCTTCTAGCGTGGTAAGAGAAACTCATCGCGAATAGTTCCTAGTGCTTTAGACACAGCTTGGGGAGTTATTTTTTTACTACCAAGTTCAGTTAGTTTTTGAGCAATCGCTTTCTGACTAAGGCCTCGGTCTTGCTTTTTCAGAGCTAGCATTCTTTTCTTATTGTCAGTAAGTCTTGAATCGACCATTCTTCGGGCTATATTACGTAAAGCTCCTTCATCATCTGCTCCAAGAGTTGTACCAGCTCCAGTCAAGCTCACTGCTGCTTCATTAATGAGTTTTTCTGTTTCACCCTTTAGTTCTATCGGGTACTCGAAATTATTCCTAATGTAATGGAAAAATACGTCAGCTTGCTTTTGGGTTACGGATTTATCTTGGAGGAAGTGGTAGAAATACTGGTCAACTAGTTCATCTCCTGATACAGATTTAAGCTCTTCGACTTTGAGAATGTGAAGCTGCAATCGTCGCAATTCCTTCTCAAATTGGCTCTTTGATTTCAGAGCACTTTTGTATGTCGAATTCCAAGTGCAGCCATCTATGTTTTTCGGTTTATGGCGAGAGCAATACCGGTGGCTGAGCTGCAGTTTTTTCTTGTTGTCAGGATTTTTTTCGTTATGATCATCTATCTGATATTCATCATTTGGCATATTGTTGTCTAGCTTATAGAAATATTCTGCGAGTTCATTTCTTTGGCCACATAGCTCACAGTAGGTTTGCTTTCGTCGTGCATTAAGTTTGGTGTCGGCACTATGTTGTTTAAATCGCGTAGGTGTCAGGTGAAGCAGCCATAATAGTTCGAGCAGATTATCTACGGTTGCTTGAAACCTAAAATCTATAGGCCGATATTGATGCTCAGTATTCTCAAAATGTCGTAGTTGCTGTTTGATCACATCATGAGCGTTTTTAAATCCCATCATCATGACTAGATTGGTTAATGGAGTATCTTCTTTAAATTTGGAGCCATATTTAAGAGACATCTCACGTGTGACTCGTTCTGTCATGGTCAATTTAGCTTTTGAACGTGGCAAGGGTGAGCGATCAATATTCAGATAGGGATTTGGAAAGAAATTAAAATGACTCTCAGGAAGATAGCTAAGGAACGCCGACACCTTGGGATCGAGAACTTCTAAGATGAGATCTCCAATAGGGAGTTTATCTGTTTCTAGCTTGTCGTGGGCCAGAACACCTTTCAAATGGCTTCTAGGGTCTTTTCTTCTTGAATGTACGGTGTAGTTTGCCCAACGCTCTCGAAACTCCCGTATGCCATCGGCGACAAAGGCGTCGCAATCTTCCCACACAGATATAAAGTATGTACCTAAGCGATCACTCGCTTCCTTTTCGATTTCAGCATATTCCATCTGCCACTCCCGTCCCCCCATACTGCAGTGTCATGTTACTAATGGTTACGTGATGAATATAATAGCAACTAGTTGCATTTATTGGTAGCTGGTCCTTTTTCAATATGAAAATAAATGAAGGCTCAACTTAATCTGCCAAAACGTCCAATCCAGAGTTTAAAAAATATTGGCATAGTCAGGTCTCAGTAACAAAGAGGAGGCAAAGACATGCAGGATCTGGCACATAAAACCCTGATTAATCGCAAGACACTACTCAAGATGATTCCTTTGTCTGATCGGACTATTTACAACATGGAGCAACGGGGAGAGTTTCCTCGACGAATAGTACTTACTAGCCGCAGTGTGGCGTGGGATCTCGCGGAGGTTGAAAACTGGATAGAAGAAAAACGCAGGTCTGCATTCAAAGCAGCTAGACCGGGCTTTTTTTGGTAGTCAGTAATCAATATGTCGTTTGAAGATTTTATGGATACAGAGTTCCTTGTATCAAACAATAAAAAAAATGTTCCAGTAGTGCGTCGTAAAACAAAAGTTGAGGTGAGATCGAGCTACGTAGACTCCATCATAGAGATTCAAGAATGCAGTGCTCAGGAGGCTAATGAACTCGGATTTATTGCTCGACTTCTGATTCAAGCAACCATGCCGCACAGCAATCCAAAATCGAATGAGTGGAGCCGGAAGAATGGTAATTTTACAATGCACATGATGGCACCATCATCTGTAGGTTTGCCTTTCGGTTGTTATGCACGCTATCTCTTGGTTTGGGTAAGTACACAAGCTGTGAGAAATAAGTCAAAACTGGACAATGGTTATATCACTGAACAGGAAGCACGCAAGCTTGAACTGGGAGATTCTCAAAGAGGTTTTATGAAAAAACTAGGGGTACGTTCAAGTGGGGGAGAAAATGGGCCAATAGACCCCTTTAGGGACCAAATGCGGCGGTTGTTCAAAACTACGATCAGTGTCAGTTATACAGAACTAAATGATGAAAGTGGATATATTTGTGAAGATGAAACTGGAGCCAGGGTTGCTGATATTTCCCATATTTGGTGGAGTACAAAGCAATCCGATCAAGATTCATTAGGGGAGTCTTGGGTGGAACTATCGCCTAAGTTTTTTCAACTTATTACAGATAAACCTGTCCCTTTGGATATGAGAGTTCTGCGGTTGATTAAGCGTTCTCCGATGGCCGTAGATATATATTGCTGGGCGACTTATCGGGTGAGTTATTTAAAGCGAGCCACAATTATCCCTTGGTTAGGTTTGATGGGACAATTGGGAGCGAATTACGCCAATGTCAAAGACTTTAAACGACGGTTCAATGGTGGACTTAAAAAGGTACAACAGGCATGGCCAGAACTAGATGCTACTCCAACCGAAAAAGGATTACTTTTGAAGCCAAGTGCTCCTCAAGTACCTCGACGGACAAAACGACAGATTGAACGGGATATTGAAGCATAATGGAACTGTATACACCATCGTTTTAGGTGTTAGTAAGTCTGGGAAATTAGAAAGTTATCCACGCATGTTTTGTCCCGCTTTAAAGGGGGAGTTTTGCGCATGTTTTGTCCCGGTTTACGCATGTTTTGTCCCGGAGTGCGCATGTTCTGTCCCGAGAAAGGCCAAAAAGTTTTTAAATAACAGATGGTTGTGGAACCTCCTATAGTACTTTCCTGTAGGTTTACCTATATAAAAAAATAACCTGTAGTTAAGCGCAAAACACAGTGGATAATTTGGTAAAGATTGAGAGGTTTGAATCTCGAAATTGGAAAATTGGAACAATGTAGTTTATGAAACACTGACTTGTGCTGCTGATTTATACATGTCTGAAACGGTCAATAGAACGGATTTGAGCGGCATGGGAGTTTTTTAAGTTATTGAAAATTAATTTCTTTAATATTTAATTTTCTTGGCGTTTCAACATTTATTGACATTTGAGGGGCGGGATATATTTGGAATCGAAATAATATTACAAGCCTTTCCCATGTGATTTCAGACATATACATACAAATACAGACAAGATTCATCGTCTTTGCAGAAATATACAGATAGCAAAACATGGATAAACAGTGCCGAAGTGCGGGCAAGATAGGTGAAGTAGGCCCACCAACAAGTTGATGGTTCCTATTTCACTCATTACTTATTCGCACCTTCGGGCTCAACGACATCTTGCTCTACGAGGTATCTAATTCTCGATTTTAACCCTTGGACTCCTAACCAGTTTTAAGGGGAATGACACCTATGTTTCAAAGCTCTAAGGCCGCGCGTTTTTAAGGTGTCGCGCAGGTCGGACGCCAGGATAGAAAGTGACAACCTATCTTTGTAGAGGTCCACATTCACCGCTGATTTTCAGTAGGGGTAGAGGCTGATATCTATAGATTTTAGGCCGATGCAGGTTGGTGGGTGCAACTTAGTCACGACAATACTAAGGGCACTCAATCATGAACAAAATACGTATTTTAGCGGCTAAAATACCTACGGTTGCTATTTCATTAGCGCTTATCTCTCCCATACCAGTAGTAGCTGGGATTCCGGTTGTTGATGGAACGAACCTGACACAAAATATTGTGTCAGCAATGGAGTCTGTCACTCAAACAGCCAAGCAGATCCAACAGTACCAAACTCAGTTGCAGCAGTATGAAAACCAGCTGCAAAACACGATGGCCCCAGCGGCTTATATTTGGGACCAGGCGCAATCGACGATTGATGATTTAACTCATGCCACCAATACGCTTGCTTATTATCAAAACCAGCTTGGTAGCCTTGATGCTTACCTAAGCAAATTCCAGGATGTGGCCTACTACCGCAGTTCACCTTGCTTCAATGGATCTGGAGGTTGTACGCCTGCAGAGCAAGCGAGGATGGAAGAAAACCGTCGCTTGGCGTCCGAATCCCAGAAAACAGCCAACGATGCTCTCTTTGAAGGCTTGAAGCTACAGCATAAAAACTTGCAGGCTGACGCTCGTCAGCTGCACCGATTACAGTCAGCTGCCCAGGGAGCTGATGGTCAGTTAGCTGCTATTGGCTATGCTAACCAGCTTGCTAGTAACCAAGCCAACCAACTCCTTCAAATCCGTAGCTTGTTGATTGCTCAGCAGAATGCTGTTGGTTCTCGAATGCAGGCTGAAGCCGATCGCGATGCTCAATATCAAGCGTCCCGTGAAAGGTTATTTGATATGGGAGATCCAACCGACCGTTCAAAAAACAGGGGGTTCTAATCATGAATAATATCATTCGAGTTTTTATCGTCAGCGTGTTGGTCTCTTTCGTTCTGGTAGGGTGTGGTGAAGATGGAGGGCCAAAGTCTACAACGATCCACTGTAATAACCCGAGCCTGACGAAAGAGCAGAGGGAAGAAGGGAACTGTCTTTGGAATATGGGCGAGCACGCGGATCGCTCCAAGAATAAGGGGTTCTAATGATGAGCAAGATATGCATTCGACTTGTGATGCTACTAGCTGTTTTACTTACCTCGCAAACTGCGTCGGCGGCCATTGAGCCTAATGGTGTCTTGGATGAGGTGGCTATGCGCTTCATGATCGCCAGTGCCACTTGGAGTACGGTAATTACAAACCATGCCGTGTGGCTGTTTTGGACGTTGGGCACTATATCTCTTGTTTGGACTGGCGGGACTTTAATCCTTAAACAAGCTGATATGAGGGAGTTCTTTGCCGAGTTTATGCGCTTTATCCTGACGTTTGGTTTCTTCCTCTGGTTACTCAGAAACGGCCCGGACTTTGCGACGTCAATCATCGACTCGTTGAGAACGATCGGTGCTCAAGCCGGTGGCCTTCCGAGAGACCTAACCCCCTCAGAGCCTATTAGCATTGCTTTCGACATTATTGTTAAAGCAGGTGAGTCCTACAGCTTCACAAATCCTATAGATAACTTGTCTATCTTCTTCATCACGCTAGCAATTTTGGCATGTATGGCGGTTGTGGCGGCTAATGTGTTGTTGGCTTTGGTAACAGCTTGGATATTGATATATGCCGGTGTTTTCGTGCTGGGGTTTGGTGGTTCGCGTTGGACTTCAGATATAGCAATCAACTACTTCAAAAGCGTATTGGGCGTTGCTTTGAAGCTGATGACAATGACTTTGCTCATTGGCATTGCCATGTCGATTATGGACGGTTTTTATGCTGATCTATCCAATGACGCCCCTATGCGTGAACTGCTGGTGATCTTTGTCGTTTCACTGGTTCTCGTAATGCTTATTCACTCTGTTCCCAATGTGGTTGCTAGCCTAGTTCCTGGAGGCGGCGCGGCGGCGGGGGCTGGCAGCATCAGTGCTGGTGCGATGGCCGGAGCGGCTGTTGCCACTGGTAGTATGGCTGCCGGTGCAGCAATGGCTACCGCTGGCGGTGCGTCTGCTATTCAAGCAGCGTTTGCAAAAGCAGGTGAGAACGTAGCGAACAATGCTGACGTGATGTCGAGCCTTAGCAGTGCATTTAGCGGTAGCTGTGATACTGACGAGGCTGGCTCCTTCTCCCAAGCTTCCGGTCAATCTTCTAGTAATGGCGAATCCTCTGGCGGCGGCTTTAAAGGTAGCGCTGTAAAAGCGGGTCGTATTGCAGCGGATACTAGCGCGAATTTGATGAAGGGAATGGGGGATATGGTCGGAGAAAGACTTGGCCACACTACCGGAGGCCGTTTAGCCAGCTCGATCCGAAACAGCACGAAAGATGACGGGGATGACGGCGATAAGGAGGACGATTGACGACGCTTCCCCTGCATTTGACAACGACAACTTAGGCGGTGTCGGTACTGGCTGGATGAATCAAACCGGCGGCTTTGATGGCCTATCCTGTGAGGACCAGGAAGAAGCTCGCCAAGCACACGCTGAGTGGCAAGAGCGTGACCCGGAAAAGCACACCTTCGACGTTGAGGACTACGTTTCGTATTCCCAAGAACAACAGCAGGAACGTAACGAATAGGTTGCCAACTTTGTTAAAAAGGCCGTATGGCCTAACTAGATAAGGATTACTGATTATGGAGTTTAACTTTCCACCCCAAAACCTTGCGGAGGTATTTGGTTTCTTCGCCGTGATGTTCATTGTGATGCTGGCCTTCTATTTTTTAGGACAGTGGCTGCACAACACAGTATACGGCCCGAAGATGAAAGCTATTGCCGACAAAATTGAGGTATTCCCAAACCGGTTAGCCGGGCTTGCTTACAAGGATATGACGAGATTGGTCGATCAAATCGATAAAATGAGACGCTGGCCGTTTGGCCGATGCAAGTAGTTAGAAAGCACACGGGCCAGTGATGGTGCACCGGCCCGCATTTCTACATACCACCTTGGAGTAGGCGACTTGAAAAATGAATGTAGCTAAGCTTTAAAGTTAACAGCTTAGTGAGTAGGTAACTCTATTAACCAAACACAGCTCTGCTTAAAGCTTTAGATGGAGCTTTACGTAGACGGGAAGAGCTTTTCTTTGTACTTGAACTAGGTACGCGTTTTATTGTCTGGGAGCCATCATCATTTACAACCATAACGACTACAGTTTTTTCGTTTGTCTTTTTTTCTGACATGATTGTTCTCCTACTTAATGAGTCTAATTATATGTTAAAGATTAATCAGAGTCATTATTTTCAGTTTCCTGTACTTTGAGGCGTAGCATCCAGATATCGAGGGCATAAGAAATGGTATCTAGTAACGGTTGTGCTAATCCAATGAAAATACTGGGGTTTCCTCTGAGAAGGTTTTCATGTCTGGCATAAATATTCAAAACTAAGTTCGTTGTCTTACCTTCAAGTTCGTGGTCATTCTCATCTACCTGTTGATAGGCTGAGCTGATAGGAATTGATAGTAATGAGCGTGCAGATCCATCATCAAGATAGTATTTATACAGTAATTCAGCTTGTTCGCTATTAATATACCTTCTTTGTTCTCTGAATAGCCAATCATCAACGCTACTCAAGAAATTTGGATAGTATTGTGGGTGGTTTGTTGAAAATGCTTTAGGTGCCCCGATCACCCGTTGTTTTGTTTTTGTTGTGTTGGCATCATTCTCAACTATCGGAAGTAGAAGTGGGTTTTCTTTTACTCTTCCTTCACCCAGAAACAAAGTAGTTGCATCTTTGTGTGCTACAGCAATAGGTATCAACACACCATCAATTTGAGCACATGCTGCTTTTGCGCTTGCGCCATCAAAAAACATATGCACATTTTTCCAGTTTTTTTCAACTTGTTTTTCTGATTCATCTGTTCTCATCGATAGCATCAAGTTGATGCTAACCGTGTCTGTTGCTAAATCTTCATAGTTTGCAGCTAACTGTCGAATTTGGTTGAGGGTGTCATGAATAACATCTAATGGTTCTTTATCTTTACTATTAATCAGATATCTATAATTTAAGACTTCTCGTACAGTATCTGCATAAGTTGTCACAAAGTACTGTCCTGATGGTACCAAATGTTCTTGCTCTATCCGTTTCTTTTCTGTTTGTCTTTCGATAAGCGAACGAAATGCATCTGCAAACGCCTTAATTAATGATATGACAACAACAACAATAGCTATAGATTGTATTTCTGGTCGTATATTTTTCCAAAGTTCTGGAAGAAAATACCAGTAGCTGGAGTTCTGACTTGTAATATTTTGCAGGGCAGAACCGAATTGAACACCTAACAAAGCCCCCAAAATTAATTGCATAATAACTACGAAAAAGGTAGAGACTGGATGAGCTATCCAGTTTACTAAAGTTTTAAAAGAAAATGAGACCATTGACCAAACTGTCCTTGAGAGCGTACACCAAAAGTTGAACTTAAGACTCCTCAAAAAGGACTTTATTTTTTCTTTAGAGCAATAGAAAAATCGACTATCTGTGAGTTTATTAAACATGGCTACTAGTGATCGTCCTGGCTGACATGCGAGCTGTGTAAAAAGAAATTTAATTAAACTCTGGTACTTAGAGTTAACATGATTTAATAAGATTATGCCATGATGTATCAGATTAATGAAATTGTGAGCATATTAAAGTGGCAACATAACGCGTTATGAGTTTTGAGAAATGTAGAACCGGCGGAAATCATTGTGGATTTACAGAGGAGATTTGGTTCGTATCATTTGAGGATTAACTAGGTTTTAGATACGGAGTGTTACTTGGTGGTTTTTTGTCTCACGTCGACGTTGAGCTATCTTGACAGTCGATTTGGCAATTAGTTTTGGTTCTGTTTTCAAACGCATGATCTAATATTGCTCTTTCTTGAATGTATTTCTGACTGTATGATTTTTACGAGTTTATGGACTTAAAATATTCCATCTCTATTTGGTCTACTTCTTTTCTTGCTGCCGCAATACTTGCCTTTACGCTTCTCGATAAAACAGCGTTTACATAATACGCTATGTCGATTTCTTCTGTCTTTATCGGATCATTTGCATATATAACGTAGCGCTCATATAGACATTCAAAATTGACCAAAAGATCGTGTTCGACGAAATCTCGAAAACTCTCGAATTCTACCTCCCACTCGCGCCCCTCAATTTCCTTGTATCGATGCTCATTCTTGATACAGTAAAGGCCAATCAATATTGGCAAATAGCGATCGTAACGAGTCACTAATAGTTTTTCTGACGGTGGTATTGGTAGGGATTTATGATCAGGACTAAGACTATCGTTTGCAAGTCCATCACAAGATAAGTGGTGCATATATACGTTAACCAACTCACTGCAATACGCCAATACCTCTGTACGATGGGGCTCACCAAGCTCTTTAATCACATCCCATTTATAGCTTGTATTCAATTCTAAAGAATTGCGACCTTTAATAGGGTAAATATCTATGTAGCGATTCCTTTTAACGGACGTCACTAATGAGGGTTTTTCCCGCTTGATGTCTTTTTTTTTGGTTACTCTGTCGAGCACATGAATATGATATTTTACTATTTCGGCGAGGTCGTTGGTATGCCATAAGTCATTAATACGAAACTCTTCATTCAGCTTTGACGCGCGAAGGCAATTTGGCACTTCATGGCTATTCATCGTTTTGAGGTAATGCTTTACAGTCTCCTTTGCCAATGGATAAGTGACGGCCAGTCGGTACTGTGCTTCAAAACTAAGCTCCTCAAGGTTATTGCTGTCCATGACTTGAATCAGAAAGTCTTTTTCTTCGAGAAATCGTTCAGCCTGATGCACTCCTGAAAACGATCCCGCTAAGCTCTCGAACTCTAGAATTTCTTCATCGTTTTCGACATCAAGCAATGCGTCAATGTAATCTTCGGTGCAGTCCATACCAGCAATCAAGTTATTGATGAAATCAATGCCATCCCACATCAAGTTTCCTTCTTCAATAGCCTTGCGATCCACGATATAACTTAAAATCTCGTGCCGGATAACGGCATCTAACTCTCTAAACCAATTGTTTATCACTGAACCATGCAATTTTTTCTTCGTCATTCTCGACACCTATTAAGGGAAATGTAGGGATATTTAATTATGCCCTTAGAGCGTATATAGCTCGTCTACTTTTATCATGTAGGATAACTATCAAGCTCAATAGAGTGATTTTAATGATAGTTAGGACTATTTTGCACACGTAGTATACCATTTTTGACTGACGCTGTTCTTTTCACTAATGGGAACTATAGGGTCGTGCTTGTGCTTAACTTGCTAATCCATAGTAAACAAAACTCTTATAGTCCGGCGTGTAAATGAACGCTTCATGATTAGGGGTAAAGATGAGGAATGAACCATGACAGATATGATCAACACCGTTATTGACTCGATAAACGATGGAATAGAAAAAGTTTCTAGTCCTAGCGCACGAGCTGGTCACACTACAGAACGTGCAGGACGTATGTTAGAAGAAGGTGTCAGCCCATCCGTAATAGCGCTTCAAATGACGGAAAATAGTCCAAATAAAAAGGTTTACACATCATCAGATGTCATCGCACTAGGTAAAGTATATGAAGATTCAAAAACTAAGGTTGTGCTCACAGCTAAACAAACGCGTGCACTAATTAACGATCAAGGAGGGATCACACCTTGTTCGGCAGATCTTGCCTCGCAATAATATGTTTAAACAGGCTCAACGTAATGAGCCTGTTTAAATTTCTTGTCCGGAAAATTGGCAACTTCTGCTAAGTTTAAGCGGAACAGAATATGTTGTAGATTTTAGAACAAGAGTCAGTGCGACTTAACCTGACTCTAAATTGAGGTAGCGTTACTTAGTAGAGGATTTACTCGGCTTTAGGCCCGGAGTGTTTCCTGGGGTGTTTTTATTGTCCCGTCGACGTTTATCTGGCTTGCCGGTCGACTTGGCTATTGGCTTTGGTCCTGGTTTCAAACCCATGATTTAATCCTTTTTTAATGAGGTTATTCCTCGCTGTATAATCTTTGGGCACTGCGTATAGCTTTCAAGATGTGTATGAAAAATAATCTAAAAACATCCCCAAGATTTCTTGCTGGTAACTCATATTTTGATACGCTATCTAAAATGTACAGCGACAAGTTGGAGGCACAAGATGGATAGAATTACCTCGGGTCCGCGACGGCTTAGTGTTGAAGAGATACAAGAGCTTCGTCGTGATATGCAAGAATCCTCCGCCTGGGCTAAAGCCGAACTAAAGCGTCGACGAGTAGCAAAAAAACAAAAAAATTCTGAGCATGGTATCGATGATGGTATCGACAAGGACCACTTTTCTAACTAGCTGTTATATAGACTTATTTCCTTCTCATTGATATTCGAGTGGGAATAATTTTCCTCTAGACAGTTGAGTTTATAAGAACCAGCCTTCGGGCTGGTTTTTTTGTACTTCAAGTTTGTGAAGAGGTGGCTCAACTTTTTTTTGAGAGATATATACATGCGGTTAAATTAAATATATATTCATTTTAATTGTTTAATTATCATAAATGGTATTGCTATGGAACAGGCTGACGTTACCTCTCTCATTCCCATCCTTATTACTCTTTTCCTCGCGCTGACCACAAGAAATGTCGTTGTTGGTTTATTCGCCGGTGTGGTGAGTGGTGTCGCTATGCTTGAAGGGACATTTGTCGAAAAAGGGCCACTAGACTCGTTTAGTGCATTGATGAAAAGCTATCTACTGCCGCAATTAACTGACAGCTACAATGCGGGCGTCATTTTGCTCTTGGTCTTTATTGGTGGCTTTGTTGCCTTGATGGAGAAATCTGGCGGTGGTGTGGCGTTTGCTAAAAAGGTTACTCAATGGGTTGCGAGTAAATGCCAAGCTCAACTGTCCGCATGGTTCGGTGGTGTGGTTATTTTCTTCTCAGACCTTGGTACACCACTGATTGTTGGCCCTGTTTTTCGCCCTTTATTTGATAAGTTAAAAGTATCACGCCAAAAATTAGCTTTTATTATCGATTCGACTTCCTCTCCCGTCGCAATCTTGCTCCCTTTTATCGGATGGGGCGTTTACATCATGGGATTGATTCAAAAAGAGTTTACTGCCCTGAATGTCAGTATGAGTGATTGGGATGCTTTCATTGGTGCGATCCCGTATCAGTTTTACGCCTTTCTTGCGATCGCGATTGTGCCGATTGTCTCTTTCTTCAAATTAGATTTCGGACCGATGGCGAAGGCTGAACAACTAGCAGAGCAGGGCTCCGACTTTGGGAAAGTGCAGGAGTCTATGAATGTGTTTACGCATAAAAATGCAAAATCTAGTTTTGTATGGGCATCTTTGCTCGTTATGCTGGTGGTTCTATGTACCATCCTCGTGCCACACGGTTTTCCATTTCAAAAAGTGGCAGGATCAACGTTTAGGGCTGCACTTTCTTCTGCATATTTCTTCGCGGCCTTCACTTTAATTGCGCTGATGGCGTTTTATGGCGTAAGAAAGCTTTCGGATGGTATTCAGGTTTATCTGAAAGGGATGTCAAACATGATGTCAGTGGCGGTGATTCTGGTATTGGCTTGGGCGCTTAGCTCGGTTGGGAAAGAATTAGGTGCAGCTGCATACATTGCTGAACAAGCTCAAGCCGGTTTCCCTTACTGGTTATTGCCAGCGGTTGCGTTTTTACTGGCCGGTATTATCTCGTTCGCTACGGGATCATCTTGGGGGACGTTTGCCATCATGATGCCATTAGTGATCCCAACTGCCGTCGCGATTGATGCACCACTGTTGGTTTGTATTGGTGCGGTATTATCTGGTGGCTTGTTTGGCGATCACTGTTCTCCCATCTCTGAAACTACGATTTTGTCGTCGACAGGAGCGGGGTGTGAACAGTATGAGCACTTCCGTACACAATTACCTTACGCATTACTCAATGGAATGATCGCATTGGGGTGTTTTCTTTTAGCTGGAATCAACGCCTCACCAGTGATTGTGCTTGCCGCAATTATTTCTCAGTGTGTGGTTTATTTTGTGCTGTCTAAACAAAAGTCAACCGCGAAGCTAGAGGTGGTTTCGGCAGAACAATAAAGAGAGAAACATCACAAAGCGGAGGCTCACAGGGTCTCCGCTTTTCTTTTGAGTCAAGGTAACATTTTTCTTGTGACAAAATGTGTGTGAGGACCTATTTATTCATTTTGTCTCGCAGAATCAACGTACTTGGCTCGGTGTTTCGTATATATGATCCACTATATGTCTAGTTATTCCTCGTATATTGTATTGTTGAAATCCGGAGACTAGACATGTTTGCACTCAAACATCTTCCTCTTGCATTGAGTTGTGTCTTAGCAGCACAAGTGAATGCGAGTATGAATATTCAGCCCGATCCGCAAAATCCGAATGGTTATGTTATTGCTCGTGGTGACGTTCAAGCCGTAGAGCAAAGCAAAACTTCTGATCCTATGTATGCCATTTGGTCACAAGCATTAGAGACACGCCCGAACTCAGTAGTTGAAGCGATTGTTCCAGGGGCGACAACCAACCCAGAAAACGTGAAGCGTGTAGAGCGTGTATTCCCCGAAAGTGAGTGGGACTTCCTGACTCAAATGGCGGCACCTGAATACACTTACACGCGTTTCCTACGTGCAATTGGTAAGTTCCCTGCATTCTGTGGTGAGTACACAGACGGTCGTGATTCGGATGCAATTTGTAAAAAATCGATCGTGACAGCGTTTGCTCACTTTGCACAAGAAACCGGTGGCCATATTTCGATCGATAACGTATCGGATAATCCGCTAGGGTTGGAAGAGTGGCAGCAAGCTTTGGTTCATGTGCGAGAAATGGGATGGTCTGAAGGGCAAGAAGGTTACACAACAGGTTGTGGTCAAAATGACTGGCAAAACAAACGCTGGCCATGTGAACCTGGACAAGGTTACTTTGGACGTGGTGCAAAACAGCTTTCTTACCATTTTAACTATGGCGCGTTCTCTGAAGTGATGTTTGATGGTGATGCATCTGTATTGCTAAAAAATCCAGGCTTGGTTGCGGATTCGTGGCTGAACTTAGCATCGGCTATCTGGTTCTTCCTAACCCCACAAGCACCGAAACCTGCAATGCTACATGTGATTGACCGTACTTGGGTGCCTTCACAGCGTGAGCTTGATGCTGGCATTGGTTACGGCTTTGGTACCACCATCAACGTGATCAATGGTGGTATTGAGTGTGGTGAGCAAAACAAGGATAAAGGTCAACCTGTTAACCGTATTCGCTATTGGGAAGGACTTGCCGCTCATTATCAAATTCCAATTGAAGCCGATGAGACCAATACCTGTTGGCAGCAGACGCCTTACGGCAGCTTAAATCTAAATGGTGCGACAGACGTGCTTTACACCAACTGGGATGGTAACTGGAAATACTACTCAGATCGTCCTGGAGGTCACTCATTTGAATGTGAGCTTGTTGGTTTCCAAACGGCTTACTCTGCGCTAGTTGCGGGTGATTATGAGAAATGTGTAACTAACTTCTACCAATCTCATGCGGGTTGGCCAGAAGTTCGTGTAGTTGACAAGTTAGACCCAGTGGATCCGGTTGAGCCGCCTGTAGGTGGTGTGGCAGCTTGGGATTCTGGCAAAGTATATAACACGGGTGATCAAGTTTCTTACCAAGGTGCTGTTTACGAAGCGAAATGGTGGTCACAAGGTAATGAGCCAACGAAAGGAGACCCGTGGAAGCTGGTTTCAGGCACTCCTACGGAGCCGCCTACAACGGAACCTGAACCACCGGTGACTGAGCCAGAGCCGCCCGTCACAGAACCTGAGCCGCCAGTAACCGAGCCAGAACCACCAGTGACAGGCAATTTTATTCAGTGGGAGCCGGGTGTAACGCAAGTCGCTAACGGCGATAAAGTGACGTACCAAAACAAATGTTTTGTTGCGAAAAATGGCCCAGGAGTGTGGGAAAGCCCAACGCAAAGCAACTGGTTCTGGGACGAGATTTCTTGTCAGTGATCGAGTAAAAAACAACCTAACCATCTATAAAGACTCTGCTTTTTTGCAGGGTCTTTTTTTATATATGTAGTGGTTTATTTATGGAATCTAAGTTTTCAATAACAGCTTTTCTCTTTTGTTCTGCAGCCCATTAAAATTCGCGCGCATTTTTTATCAACATTTTTGAAAAAAGGTATTTGTACATGTCGACAAAACTGGCTAACCCAGCACCGCTAGGTCTAATGGGTTTCGGTATGACCACTATTCTGCTCAATATTCATAATGCAGGATTTTTCCCAATTGACTCTATGATTCTAGCGATGGGCATCTTTTACGGTGGCCTTAGCCAAGTAATCGTTGGCATCATGTGCTTTAAACGCGGTGATACATTCGGCACAACTGCGTTTACTTCTTACGGTCTATTTTGGCTAACATTGGTTGGTCTAATCGTAATGCCTCACATGGGTCTTCCTGCAAGCCCTGCAAGCTTTATGGGTTGGTACCTAGCGCTTTGGGGCATCTTCACTGGTTTCATGTTCATTGGTTCTCTATGTTACCCAACAGCGAAGCAAGTGGTATTTGGTTCTCTAACTATCCTGTTCTTCTTGCTTGCTGCTCGTGATTTCACTGGTAGCGAAGTGATCGGTGCTATCGCTGGTTTCGAGGGTATCTTCTGTGGCGCAAGTGCAATTTACTTCGCAATGGCACAAGTACTGAACAACGAATTTGGTCGTGAAGTGTTACCTGTAGGTAAAGCAAAAATCGCTCGTAAAGTTGAAGCGGTTATCGCCTAAGCTGCTACTCATAATGAAGAAAGGGGGATTAACCATTGGTTAATCCCCCTTTTTTATGTCCTCAATCGGACCACTGCTTTTTCTTATTTATGTGATAACGCTATGTTGATGGTTGCTCAACAGTTTCTGCGCTATTGCTGTCTGCCGTTGGAGCTTTACCCGTTTTACGTCGGTACTTATCTTCCCAGTAATCTGCGCCTTTAATGCCCAGTGCAACAGGGTTAAATGTAAAATCGGTCACACCACGTTTTTGTTGTTCTTCGTAGTCGTTCAGTGCTTTGAGTGCAGGCTTCGACATAAAGAAAATGATCAAAATACCGATGATGTTTAGCCACGCCATCAGTCCTACACCTACATCACCCATCGCCCATGCTAAGTTGGCGGTTTTCACGGTTCCGTAGAACACGGATGAAATAATGATGACTTTCAGAATAAACATCAGTCCATTTACTTTGAACGTACGACGAATGTAAGCAATGTTCGTTTCTGCAATGTAGTAGTAAGCCAGAATGGTCGTAAACGCGAAGAAGAATAGAGCGATTGCGATGAATGGTTTACCCACGCCAGGTAGTGCGCTTTCGATCGCCATCTGTGTAAACACAGGGCCATTTGCACCAATATCCGCTGGTAGGTTTTGAACCAGGAATGTACCTTCAATCGCACCATTTACGTTGTACGCGCCAGTGATAAGAATCATGAACGCGGTTGCTGAACACACAAGTAGTGTATCGATGTAAATAGAGAAAGATTGAACAAGACCTTGCTGAGCAGGGTGATCAACACTCGCTGCTGCTGCTGCGTGAGGACCAGTACCTTGACCTGCTTCGTTGGAGTAGACACCACGTTTTACACCCCAGCCGATTGCTGCACCAACGCCTGCCATTGGTGTGAACGCGTCACCAATGATCATGCCGAAAATGCGTGGAACCTCACCAATGTTTAGAAGGATGATGACAAACGCAGTAATGATGTAAGCTAACGCCATAAATGGCACAACGACTTGGGTAAAGTTCGCGATACGCTTTACGCCACCAAAAATGATGAAAGCCAAAATGACACAAACAACCGTACCAGTGAAAATTTTAGCAAAACTGAAGGTACCAATAGCGGTTTCAATCATGTCACCTGAGCCAAATGCGGCTTCTACTGCGTTACCGATACTGTTCGATTGAACGCCAGGAAGTAGAACACCACAAGCAAAGATGGTCGCGATAGCAAAGATCCAAGCGTACCATTTTTGTCCCATTGCTTTCTCAATATAGTAAGCAGGGCCACCACGGAACTCGCCTTCGTCTTCTTCTTTATAAATTTGTGCAAGTGTTGATTCTGCGTATGCGGTTGCAGCGCCAAAGAAGGCTACGACCCACATCCAGAATACGGCGCCTGGGCCACCGAAACCGATAGCAGCAGCAACACCAGCAATGTTACCTGTACCTACACGGCCAGACAGTGAAACGGCAAGTGCCTGAAATGATGATATCCCTTTTGTTGAACTCTTCCCTGAAAGTAATAAGCGCCACATCTCAAAGAAGTGACGAATTTGTACAAAACGCGTCATGATTGAATAGAACAAACCTGCGCCAAGGCACAAATAGATCAGTACCGGGCTCCAAATAATTCCATTCAGAAAATCAACTAATGACTGCATGAGTATTTTCCCTGTTAGTTGTGTTTGTGGTTGTTTTTCACACAATACATTACCCTTTATGTAATGCAATTGTTAACTTTTTTAGCTACAAATCCTTTGTAGCGTGATGATGAACACAGAATGGAGAGTAGTTGTTAAAATTTGGTTCTTGTTGCTTATTTGCTCCTTTTAGGTAGAAGATTTGCCTGATGATTAATTATGCAGCACATTGTCATTTAAATGTGCTGCGATTTTGATGAGTTAAAAATGCCAATGGTTATGCATTTTGTGGAGTAAGTGTCTGCCTGTTTTTTGTTCAGTCATGTGCTCAGGCGTAACGACAAAGGTTAAGCTCCGCATTATCCATCACTTTTGCTTTTTCACCTTTCATTACGCTTGCTAGCAATTGACCTGAACCACAAGCCATCGTCCAGCCCAGAGTTCCGTGTCCGGTGTTAGTAAAAAGGTTATCGTATTTAGTCGCGCCGATAATTGGTGTGCCATCAGGCGTCATTGGCCTAAAGCCGCTCCAAAACTCAGCTTGGCTGAAGTCACCACAACGAGGAAAAAGATCACGGATGACCATTTCGATGGTGTTTTTGCGCTTTTGTGGAAGGGAAGCATCAAACCCTGCTAATTCTGCGGTGCCAGCTACGCGAATTCGGTCATCAAATCGAGTCATAGCGACTTTATAGGTTTCATCCATCACAGTAGATCGAGGAGAGAAGTGTTCATCTTCCATCGGGATGGTGAGTGAATAGCCTTTGACAGGGTAGACCGGAATATCAATATCGAGTTGCTTGAGTAGCGCTGTAGAGTAGCTGCCAGAGGCCACCACATATTGGTCTGCTTTAAATTGTCCTCGGTTCGTTTGGACACCTATGATCTTTTTGCCTACTGTAACCCAATTGCTTACTTCAGTATCGAACTCAAACCGGACACCGTGTGCCTTAGCAAGCTCCGTTAGTTGTTGGCAAAATTGATGGCAATCGCCCGTTTCGTCATCAGGTAGATGCAAGCCACCAACCAGTTTGTCTTTCACAAGTGCAAGCCCTGGCTCTTGTTCAATACATTGTTCGACGTCCATTAGCTTAAATCGGGTTCCGCTTTGTTCAAGGAGCTGCATGTCCTTTTCAATGGCTTGCAGCTGTTGATGTGTTCGGAATACTTGCAAGGTCCCAAACTGACGTCCTTGATACTCAATGGCGTGTTCTTGGCGTAACTGTTCTAAGCAAATACGGCTGTGGTTGGCGATCGAAAGCATGCGAGCCTTGTTAACTTGATAGCGAGGTAGGGTGCAGTTCGCGACCATTTTACTTGCCCAGCGGATCATGTCGGCATTCAGAGTGGGTTTGATTTTAAGTGGAGCATGCTCCTCCATTAACCACTTAATGGCTTTAACAGGAACACCAGGCGCAGCCCAAGGCGAAGAATAGCCATATGAGATCTGCCCGGCATTGGCGAAGCTCGTTTCCATGGCACTGCTTGCTTGGCGGTCAATGACGGTAACTTGATAGCCTGCTTGAGATAAATACCAAGCAGAGGTTAAGCCGATAACGCCGCTGCCTAATACGATGACTTCCATTGATGCACTCCACACATTTATCAGAGTGCTCAGTTTCTTTTCTTTACCTTTTGTTAACAATCGATATAAATTACACACAGCGTTTAGAAAAACTATAGGCTCAAGGATGAAAAGTAATCTGATAAGTGGTTTGTGTTTATTTAGCCAAGTCGCGGAGTACAACAGCTTTACTGGTGCTGCAAGACATTTACACCTCACCACTGGTGCCATAAGCCAACAAATTATTCATTTGGAAGCGTTATTAGGTTTTACTTTATTTGAACGCCACTCTCGCGGTATTCGTTTAACCGTAAAAGGCACTCAGTTACACCAAGCGACGCAGTTTCACTTTTCGGAACTGAGCAAATTGCTTGATGAGCTCAAAGTAGAAAAGCAAACCAATGAAATTCGTTTGAAGTTGACGCCTTCTTTTGCTTTCAAATGGTTAGTCCCAAAGCTCGAAAGCTTCCATCATGATAATCCGGATATCCAAGTACAAATCTTTGCGGAAGGTGCGCTGGTAAATAGTGAGATAAAAGACTATGACGTCGCAATTGACTATGGTCTTCATCCTTATAGAAATGCTAACGCGGAGCTGATTTTGGATGAGCATCTGCTACCGGTGATGAGTCCAAAATACCTTGAGGATCATGGCTGGCTAAAAACGTTGTTTGGTGAGCAAAAAAACTCAATGCCAGTGAAGCAATGGCAAGAGGCGACGCTACTACACGATGCGATGCCATGGGAAAAAGCGACGCGTGACTATGAGTGGCTATATTGGGCGTCAGCGATGGGGTTGGATTTTAAAACCGATATCGGACACTTTTTTAATCGAACGGATATGGCGATGTCTGCAGCCGAAGCAGGCGTTGGGATTGCGATGGCACGAATGGCACTGATTGAGGATGAATTGACGACAGAGCGTTTGGTTTCTCCATTCAAACCGATTCCTGCCAATGCAGGGTATTACTTGATCATGAACACACGTACGAATGCGACAGAAACGTTTCGTCACTGGTTACTTGGACAGTTGAATTAGCGTTTTATCTCTGTGATTCATCCCTACGTTATTTGTTGAAAAATTGGGCAATATAAGTTTTAAGCAAGGTAAGTGCTTTGCTTGCCGCTATTTGAGTGATGAAAGACAGGGAAGAACATGAAAGACGAAACGCTATCCATCCATTTTGGTTACGAAACTGACCCTACCACTAAATCTGTCGCGACGCCGATTTATCAAACAGTCGCGTACGAGTTTGACAACGCGCAGCACGGCGCTGATCTGTTTAACTTGGAAGTGCCGGGGAATATCTACACTCGCATCATGAATCCGACTAACGATGTTCTGGAAAAACGCATGGCGGCGTTAGAAGGCGGCATTGCTGGATTGGTCGTGAGTGCGGGGAGTGCAGCGATTAACTATGCAATTCTGACCTTAGCGCAAGCGGGCGATAACATCGTTTCTACGCCGCAACTTTATGGCGGTACTTATACCTTGTTTGCGCACATGCTCCCAAATCAAGGTATTCAGGTGAAGTTTGCTAAAGATGACAAGCCAGAAAGTTTGGCCGAGTTAATTGATGAAAATACCAAAGCGGTGTACTGCGAGAGCATTGGTAACCCTGCGGGTAATATCATTGATTTAGAACGTGTGGCGGAGCTTGCTCACGCACAAGGCGTGCCTGTGATTGTGGATAACACCGTCGCGACACCAGTGCTGTGCAAACCCATCGAGTTCGGTGCGGATATCGTAGTTCACTCTCTCACTAAATACGTTGGTGGGCATGGCACCACATTGGGTGGCGTGATTGTGGATTCCGGTAAATTCCCTTGGGCGCAGCACAAAGGCCGCTTTCCCGTTTTCAACCAACCAGAACCTTCTTACCACGGCGTGGTGTATACCGAAGCGTTTGGTGAGGCGGCATTTATCGGGCGCGCGCGTACCGTACCATTGCGTAATACCGGTTCGGCATTATCACCGATGAATGCATTTATGCTTATGCAAGGGCTAGAAACGTTACCGCTGCGTATGGAACGCCATACTGAGAATGCACTCAAAGTGGCTGAATTCTTGGAACAGCATGACAAAGTCAGTTGGGTAAGTTATGCCGGATTGCCAAGTTCTGAACACTTCCATCTCGCCGAAAAATACATGAAAGGTAAGCCTTCTGCGATTTTGTCGTTTGGTTTAAAAGATGGTTATGACGCTGGTGTGCGTTTTTATGATGCTTTGAAAATCTTTAAGCGTTTGGTGAACATTGGCGATGCAAAATCATTGGCTTGCCATCCTGCATCGACGACTCATCGTCAATTGAGCGAAGCAGAACAAAAACAAGCTGGTGTGTCTCCAGAGATGATTCGTTTATCGGTGGGTATTGAACATATTGACGATATTCTAGCCGATTTAGAACAGGCACTAAACGCGTAAAACGATTCTGTTTTTAGCTTTGGGTTACCCATAGGCCAGCCTTTAAAAAAGCTGGCCTATTTTTATTTTATTGTTTAAATATCAAGGGTTTTGGTGTTTTTGGTTTGTGGTATTCCAAAAGCTCATAGAGGGTGAGATTTATTCTCTTGTCACGTTTGGGTTTGTTCCTGATGATGTGTGCAAGTATTACACATTGGAAGGGACTCAAATGTCTTACGTATTTCACCGTCATTGCCATGCCACGCTACCAATCATCGATAGAGGTGAAGGTGTTTATCTATTCGATAAGCATGGAAAGCAGTATCTCGATGCTTGTGGTGGTGCTGCGGTATCAAACCTTGGCCACAGTCATCACGCCGTTAAAAAAGCCATGTTGGAACAGATCGAGCGAGTGCCATTTGCTCATACTGGATTTTTTACTAGTGACAGCAGTGAGCGACTAGCGGAATTGATTTGTCAGCAAATGCCTAGGCAGTTCAACCATGTGTATTTAGTCAGTGGCGGATCAGAAGCGGTGGAGTCGGCACTAAAAATGGCGCGGCAGTATTTTGTAGAATCAGGTAAGCCAGAGAAGAAGCAATTCATCGCGCGTCAGCAAAGTTATCACGGTAATACGTTGGGAGCTCTGGCGGTCGGTGGTAATGAATGGCGACGTGAACCGTTCAAACCCATCTTGCATCCGAGTCATCACATTGCCCCTTGCTATGCTTATCGTTATCAGCAGAGTCATGAGTCGGAATTGGATTACTCATTGCGAGCGGCGAATGAACTAGAGGCAAAAATTCTTGAGCTGGGGGCTGAGAATGTCATGGCTTTTGTCGCCGAGCCTATTGTGGGAGCCACCGCTGGAGCTGTGCCTGCGACTCAAGGTTACTTCAAACGTATTCGCGAAATATGCGACCAATACGATGTGTTATTGATCTTGGATGAAGTCATGTGTGGCGTTGGGCGAAGTGGCAGTTTTTTTGCGTTTGAGCAAGAAGAGGCAGAGCCCGATCTGGTTTGTATGGCTAAAGGGCTTGGTGCGGGTTATCAACCTATTGGCGCGGTGGTTGCGAATGATCGAGTCTATCAAGCTATTGCTGATGGAAGCGGTTTTTTCCAACATGGTCATACTTTTATGGCGCACCCTGTGGCGTGCGCTGCTGCCGTGGCAACCATTCAAACCATCTTCCAAGATGATTTATTAACGGCGGTTAATCGGCAAAGTGCTTTGCTGCGTAATGAGCTTACTTCTGCATTGGCCCATTTACCGTACATTGGCGACATTCGTGGTAAAGGCTTGTTTGTTGGCATTGAGCTGGTGGCGGATAAAGAAAGCAAGGCGCCTCTGAGTAAAGCCACATTGGCAGACAAACGCATCAAACAGCGAGCAATGGAAAATGGCTTAATGTGCTACCCAATGGGCGGAACGATTGATGGCGTTAATGGACACCATATTTTGCTCGCACCGCCATTCATTATTCAGTCTCATCATATTGATGAACTAGTCGGTAAACTCTCACTGACGTTAAAAGAGGTGGCGGAGACATGGAAGTAGCAAACCAATATTTGCGAGAACCTATCGCCATTATCGTGGCCCCAAACGGTGCTAGAAAAACTAAGTACGATCACGCCAACTTACCCATGACAAAAGACGAACTGGTTGCAGAGGCTATCGCTTGTCAAACGGCAGGGGCTGCCATGATCCATTTGCATGCTAGAGACGCCAACGGATGTCATTCATTAGACATCGACGACAACATGGCAATTTACCATGCCGTGAAAGAAGCGGTGGGAGAAACCTTGATGGTTCAGCTCACCACAGAAGCGGTGGGTTTATATTCTCCGCCACAACAGAGGGCGTTAGTCAAAGCTGTGAAACCTGAAGCGGCTTCTTTCGCATTGAGGGAGTTAATCCCCGATCGCGCAAGTGAGAAAGAAGGGCATGTCTTTTTCCATTGGTTGGCAGAGCACAACATCGTGAGCCAAATTATTCTCTACGATACAACCGACATTGAACGTTATTTCCAACTACGCGATGCGGGCGTGTTACCTAAAACGTATCAGCATGCATTAGTGGTGTTAGGGCGTTATCACCAAACTCAACAGTCTTCGCCATGGGATTTACGAGGTTTGAATTTGGCGCGTTTTGACGAGGAAGAAATTCGATGTGCCATTTGTGCTTTTGGTGCGCGAGAGCAAGACTGTTTAGCGAGTGCGATGTTACTTGGATTCGATGTGAGAGTGGGGTTTGAGAATAACCACTTCGATGTGGCAGGCGAATTAGCAATCAGTAACGCGGCTCAGGTGGAAGCTCTACGCGATGTGGCGCATTGCTTCGCGATTCCTTTACACAGTGCGCAAAGTTTGCGTTCAGTTTTAAAGTGAATCTGTTTGAAGCAAGGAAAATAAAGAAGAACGGAAAGCAAAAAGGCTCCATCGGAGCCTTTTTGGTATTTGTCGTTAGTTTTCGGTTTGCACTGCAGGTTGGCGTGCTGGGTGTTTGATAAACACCGCCACAATGGCTGCAATTGCCAGCGCGAAACAGTAGTAAGAGTTGGCAACCACTTCTAATGGAGAAAGGTTAAATACTGAGCCTAGCAACAATACTTGCGCGCCGTAAGGCAAAATGCCTTGTACCACGCACGAGAAAATATCCAACAAGCTTGCTGAGCGACGAGGAGAGACATTGTTCTCTTCCGCCAACTGACGCGCCACGCTACCCGATACGATGATGGCGACCGTATTATTTGCCGTGCAACCATTCACCATAGAAACCAAGCCCGCGATACCTAGCTCACTTGCGCGGCTGTTCGCGTGTTTTGAATGGCTAGAGCCAAACGCGTGGATAAGGCTACTAACGAAATTTGTTAGAAAAGCAAGACCACCTTGGCGACGCATCAGTTCACTCAAGCCACCAATCAGCATGGATAACAAGAAGATCTCTTGCATGTTACCAAAGCCTTTGTATACGTCTTGGGCTAGATTAGTTAGTCCGTAATTGTCAATCGATGCCAAGCTCACGCCGCCAGCCAAAAGAATGCCAATCGACAGAACCACAAACACATTCACACCAGATACCGCTAGGATCAAAATAGTGATGTACGGCAAGACTTTTAGCCACTCAATATCGCCAGTTGCAGGCACTTGAGTCGCAGTACTGTTGAAAGCGAACACTGCAATCGCGATCAACGCCGCAGGTAAAGCAATACGAATGTTCTCTTTAAACTTGTCTTTCATCTCACAACCTTGAGAGCGTGTCGCCGCGATGGTGGTGTCAGAGATGATAGAAAGGTTATCACCAAACATAGCGCCGCTCAGTACAACGCCTGCGGTTAACGGTAAGCTCATTCCTGCTGATTCAGCAATACCCAACGCTACGGGGGCAACGGCTGCGATGGTACCCATCGAAGTCCCCATTGCTGTTGCGATAAAAGCAGAAATCAGAAAAATGCCCGGTAAAATCATGCTGGTTGGAATAGCGGATAAACCAAGGTTCACTGTTGCATCAACACCGCCAGAGGCTTTTGCTACCGCAGCAAAGGCACCTGCAAGCAGATAGATCATACACATTGCGATGATGTCTGGGTGGCCAACACCACGCATGAAGTGTTCGATTGAGCGGTTAAGTTTCTCTTTACTTAAAAGAAACGCAATGATGATGGCTGGTAACACCGCGATGGGTGCAGGCAGCTGGTAGAAGGCAAATTCCACGCCTTGCAAAGATAAGTAAGTGCCTACGCCAATAAATAGCGCAAGGAATACAATTAATGGGATCAGTGCGACCGCAGACGGTGCAACTGTTTTAGTAGTTTGTTGGGAACCGGACATGTAAACGACAATGTTAATGATAAGAGAGAAGAGCAGACTAATATCACACTTCTACATTGTCAACGTCTAGACGTCTAAATGGCTGTTTAAATTTTACACGTAAAGAAAAAGATAAAAGCTCGTGTTGCGTATCTCACTGATACCACGAGCTTTAGTTATGCGTTAATGAAGAGACTGTTGTTATTGCATTGATTTGGCTTTTTTGCGTTTAACAATACCTAAAACCATCCACGTAAATAAGACAGCAGCAAATGCCCATACCAGATATTTGTATTCGGTGTACAGGTTGCTCAACACGCTTAAATGCTCAAATGCAAAGTGAGTTAACAAGCTGAATACCAATACCCAAACCGTCGCCGCGAGGGCGTTACCGAGCAAAAACTCTCTACGTGGCATTTTCGCGATACCGCATGCAAGAGGCATAAATTGCTTCATTCCTTCAATAAAGCGGCTGACGACCAAGCACGTAGGGCCGTATTTCTGGATAGTCAATTGAAGCGTTTGCATCTTCGGGCCGGAAATGTAGCCTTTTTTATCTAACCACCCCTCAAAGTAATAACCGATTAAGTAGCCACAGGTATTACCAAAAAAGCAGCTCAGCCACGATACCATCATTACCATACTTAGGTTCATGACTTGTTCTGACGAGAGCAAAGATGCCGCGATCATCAGTGATTGACCAGGCATCGGGATACCTATCCCTTCTAGAAATATACTGACAATCAGCGCAACGTAGCCGTATTGCTCCAGCAAAGGCTTCATTGACATGAGAAGTTCGTTAATATGTTCCAAAAGCTTTCCCCTAATAAAAGCGGAACGAAGTTGGAGTGATACTCCGAATGTCCTATTGGGTCAATTCTTGTTTCTCACCGTTGAGAAAAACTGACATGCCTCTGATAATTGCGCAGAATCAACCTGCAGCTGGCTTTACTCGCCGCCACGCTCTTTGGTAGCGGCGAACTAGGGAGATCCTTATGACTCTTTGGCTTTGGTGAATGCGCCATACAAATCAAGGCGGCGATGACGTAAGTTGGTGACAGAGCCTTCGGTATTAAGCTGTTTCAACTTAGTCAAATCAACATCAGCGAAGATTATCATTTCGGTGTTGGCGCTTGCTTCTGTCAAGGTCGCATCGTGTGGGAAATAGATATCCGACGGTGAGAATACGGCAGATTGTGCGTACTGGATATCGACATTATCAACACGAGGTAAGTTGCCGACACTGCCCCCAATTGCAACGTAGCATTCGTTTTCGATGGCTCGTGATTGGGAACAGATTCGTACTCGTTGGTAGCCATTTTTTGTGTCTGTCCAGAAAGGAACGAACACAATTTGTGCGCCTTGCTCGGCGAGCATTCTTCCCAACTCTGGGAACTCGCTGTCATAACAAATCAGTATGCCGACTTTGCCTGCATCGGTTTCGAACACTTGAACATTGTCACCACCGTCGATCACCCAGTCTTTTTGCTCATGGGGCGTGATGTGGATCTTATATTGAGCGTTTATTTCACCATCTCGTTGCAGCAAGTAGGCCACATTATACAACTTGCCATCCTCGATGACGGGCATACTGCCAGCAATAATGTTGATGTTGTAGGTGACTGCCATTTGCGAGAAGCGGTTTTTGATCTCTTCTGTAAAGCTAGCCAAAAAGCGAATTGCTTCGACGGAATTTTGGTCGTTTTGCAATCCCATCAGCGGCGCGTTAAAGAATTCAGGGAATAGGGCGAAATCGGCTTTGTAGTTCGCAAGAGAAGAAATGAAGAACTCAGCCTGATCGAGCAAGTCCTCTAAGTCATTCATGGCGCGCATTTGCCACTGCACAACACCAATACGAATCAGCGTTTTTTCTACATCATGGACGGATTGAATATCCTCTTCGTAGAAAAAGTTATCCCACTCCAGTAGAGTTGCGTAGCCTTTAGAAGCACTATCCTCTGGCAAGTAACCACGCATAATACGCTTTACATCGAAGTCATTTGCAAGCTGAAAAGACAAAATAGGATCGTGAAGCTCACGGCGTTTTATCTTGTCGATGTATTCAGCCACGCTCAATTCGTCAGCATATTTGTGGTAATTCGGGATGCGGCCACCGGCTAAAATTGCTTTGAAGTTCTTACTCCGGCAAAGCTCTTTACGCGCATCATACAAACGTCGACCTAAACGTAGCCCTCGATAGTCCGGGTGGACAAATACATCGAGACCATACATTGCATCACCGGTTACTTGATTCTGTATGACGTTGTTTTCGGTAATGATGTCGGTATATAGATGAGGAAGAGAAAAGCGGTTGTAGTCCACTTTAATGGTCAATGCTGCACCGACTATTTTGCCGTTATCTTCAATACATATTTGGCCATCAGGAAACTGATGAATGAGATCCATAATAGTCAGCCGTGGCCATGAGCCGCCAACATCAGGAAACACTAAGTCCATTAGTTCTGCAAGCTCAGGGTAATCCGTTGGCTCAATGGTACGTAATGAGAGTTTGGGCGAATTGCTGTCCATATCTTTCAATCCATTTATCCTTTTGAAACAGTGTTAATGAGAATGCCACAATTTGGAGCAGACAGATACTGAAGTCTTTGAGTTGTTTTGGTTTACCAAAAGCATTTCAAGAAAACAATATTAGCTTAGTTTGCTCTTCAACCATTCGTAAAACGCCGCCACTTTCTTAGCCGATAGGCGATAATTCGGGATCATCACGTAATAACCATAACCACTCTGTAAAGTTAGGTTGAGAATATGTTGGATATCCCCTCTTAAAATAGAATTCTGCGCCATAAAATCAGGAAGTAAGGCGAGTCCTTTTCCCATTTTGACGGCTTCGTAAGCTAGGTAAAAATGTTCAAAGCCTACAGAGTGATAGGTAACGGTTGATTCTACTGCATGTGCCGCCTTAAATTGCTCCCACAACTGAGGACGAGTGATTTGAGGTATCAGCGGATAGTCGCTAACAGCGTGCACATTCTTGAGTGCAGGAGCGTTAGTACCGACCAATAGTAGTATTTCTTCGCATAGTAAGTGGCTGTATTCATAATGCGTGGATAATGGAAGGCAGCGAATATGTAAGTCACTTTCGTTGCTCGAATCTTTGACGTTCCCATCCCCAGTACAGACTCTTACTCGGATGTTAGGATGTTGCTGGTGGAAGTCATCAATATTAGGTATCAACCAAAGACTGGCAAAAGAAGGGGTTACGTCCACGGTGAGTAATTCTTGCTTTGAATCTGACTGGATTAAGTTGGCAGTTGCATGCTGAATAAGCTCCAAAGCTTCTGTGACTTGCGGCAGATAACGCTTGCCTTCTTCGGTTAACTCAATACCACTCGCCCCTCTTTGTATTAAAGGTAAACCCACCAATTGCTCCAGCGATGCGATTTGTTTGCTTACTGCGCTTTGCGTAATACATAGGGCATCCGCTGCTTTAGAGAAACTGAGGTAATTAGAGACCGCGACAAACGTCCTTAATGCTCGAATAGAAGGGTATTCACTGCCTTTTAACATACTTCAGTTCCATTAAACTCTGCTTAGGCAAAGAGTAGAATATTCACGGCTTGAAGCAAAGTAAGATGCAACGTATGTGTGATTAGCTTCCTTTCTTATAAAAACTAGCTAAGCATTTTTTTGACTGATTAATCTACAAGAGTATTTTAGATGTTTATTTAATTTCTTTGAAAAATCTACAAATTAACAAGAATCTTTTTCACATCAGCGATTAACCTCAATTTAGTATTGTTTATATAAAGTAAACAGACAGCTCTTTTTTTCTATTTTTGTTCGGCGATCTTTAGAGTATTGTCAGTATTCTATAAAATTAAATATATTTTTCATTAATTTAAAGTTGGCATTGCATTTGCTCTTTACTATTCGAACCTTCAATGGAACTTATATTAGGAGAACGAAATGAAAAGCAATGTTGTTACTTTGATTAGCCTTTTTTCTTTAGCAACGTTTAGTACTTTATCACATGCTGCGGACTCCAACGATCATGGTGTATATGTTGGCGCCAACTACGGTTACTTAAAAGTTGATGGACAAGATGACTTTGATGATGACAGCGATGTTATTCAAGGTTTAGTTGGTTACCGTTTTAATCCTTACTTAGCGTTGGAAGGTGGTTACATTGATTTCGGTAGCTATGGTAATAACCTAGCAAATGCCGAAACGGACGGCTATACAGCAGCTCTAAAAGTTACCGCTCCCATTGCTGATCGTGTCGACCTTTACGCAAAAGGCGGTCAAATGTGGTACTCGACGGATTACAACGTTGCTGGCTTCCAAGGCAACAAAGATGATGAAGGTGTATTCGCTGGTGCCGGTGTTGGTTTTAAAGTTACTGATAACTTCTTAGTTAACGCAGAATATATGTGGTACGACGTAGAACTCAATGCGGAGAATGTCGCAAACGGTGCAAACACGGAAACAGACTTTAACCAAGCATCACTAGGTGTAGAGTATCGCTTCTAATATAGTTAGCCGTGCTGAACTCAATAAAAGTGCGAAGCAAAATAGCTTCGCACTTTTATTATTTATGATTCAAATAATTTAAGACCGATGAAGCGTATATATAAAACGATGGCTAATTTATTTTGTTGTTACTCCAGGGTATTTAATACGTTACTAGCATGACTGTCTAGCCTTTTACTAACCTTGAAAAACAAAGATTTATTGCTCTAAAAGTAATATTAGATAGGTTAACTTCCTCATTGCCTGACATTACATTCATGTGGCTTATAATACCGCGAACGTGTTCGTTACATTCATTTTTTAGCTCTGAAATTAGCTAATTGAACCCAAGCAGTAAGGCCTACAGTTGCTATTTGTTGTATTATATGACCCAGACCTGAAATTCTTAGTAAGGTCAAAATTGAAGAGACTATTTTACTTACCCAACCATCAGTCATCCGAGCATTATATCTATTGTTGAAGTCAAGAAATACGTTGCGTTCTAGGTAAGCTTGAGATTTGGGTTGTAGTGCCGACCACTCATTACTTGTAGCGGTATTGACATAACCCGGAACAGATTTTTTTCCTAGTCCATGAGCGCAGAAGTAGATGCCAGAACTTCCATCTAGCCGATACTCAATACCACCGTGAGTAAATGGCCAAAGAGGAGACATAGGAACTGGAGTTGCATCATGAGTGCATTATTTAATTTCCATACAAGTCAGAGTCTATATAACCAAATAAGTTACATTGACTGTTCACGTAGTAGTCATCGTTTTCTTCATCATCAATTGAAAAAGCAAAGTACTTAAGAGGGTTCTCAGTGTCACAAGAAAGGTTAGCCATGTTATTTTTTACGTAATCCTCTATTTTATAACCATCAAAGCTTCCTTCCCAAATAATAGTACTTTCATCATTACTGAGTTCTGCGACTAAAACAATAGTTACATAGTGCTCAATAAGAGGAGTGCTTATGATGTTTTTATTTTCATAGACTGGAGAAAATTCAAAGCGACCAGTACTGTCTGTGAATGTTGATAAGTCTATTGATTTCCCTGAGGTGCTTAAACCAATACTAAGGCTAACCTTCAGGCTACTAAGTGGTTTTCCTTTCTTTGTTAACACACCATTGATTTTCGGTGTGTATTGATTAACGTGTTCGTCATTCAATTTACTTTCTTCAAAATTCATTACAATGCTCACTAATATGACGGTAATAATTCCAGCAATTTAATTTTTCACAACAATACTTTCATTTTGAAATTTAAAAATCTATATATGTTGTGTTTCTATTCAATATCTAAGGTTAATTTTGTAATTAGAGTTACATTATTTTTTGTAACTACTATTTGTAGTCATTACATCGATAGAGTTGTAATGAAACAAGCGAGTAGGGACTAACAATGAATGCATCAATCAATTCATCGAGGGAGATGAGTATAGGCTTTAGACTTAGATCTAGTTATCTCTTAGAAAGGATAGGTAAGCAGAAAACTTTTAAGTTGCAGGGCTTTTAGTACCATGCTCTCTGCCTTTTTGATTAGTACTTATGAACTTCTTGTTTACTGATTAATACTCAACGAGTTTGTAAACCTACATGGGCCAAAGGTATGCGGTAATCTATGTAGTAAGATTTCAGAAAGCATGAATGTTTGAAAAAAGAGACTATTTTAGTTGATACAAAAAAGGCCACCCGAAGGTGGCCTTTTCCAAACGTTTGGTGGGCTGGCGTAATTTGAATCTGCATCTTTAGTATCTGATTTTTAATGGTATTGGTTGGTTTGATTTTTGTTGGTGTACCTTGTGGTGTACCCATTTCTTGACCATCCCCTAAAAATTGTTTCAATTTCCGTATATTTCCTCCTATTTACGTTAGTTCTACTTAGCATAAGACAATGTTGTATCATCCATCCCTTTATGTAGGGGCTATGCAAGGTCGAAACAAGCGTCAAATGAGCAAGTTATTAAATCTAAGAGAACTCTTCACACTAGAAGAGTCAGCAAAATTCGTAACAGATTTGCTAGGGGAGTCTGTTGTCTTGACGGATATATGTCAGTTAGCTCTAGATGGGCATTTAACTATATCGGTTCGATTGATAAACCAAGCTTATGCCCTCGCGGGGCGATGTACTCTTATGGGCAATGAGCGAAGTTCTGATATCTCATCTAAAACTGATACAAGTAAATGGATAGCTTTTGATGAGAAGGTTCAGGTCATTGGTGGTGTTTGGGATTTGCCCATGATAGGCATGGAGTCATCATCTGTTTTGAAGCAATTCCAAAACTCCTCAAGTCAACCTGCATTTGACGGAGGGGACACCAATGGGGTCTTTTTAGCTCAAGGTGATCAAGTATATAAGCTTCAAACAGTGTTAAAACCACTTCCCGGCGATAAGAAGAAACATTCTTTCTTAGCTATGATATTTCCGCCCTTGTGCTACGAAGGTATTACTCTCATGGATCTAATCTTTAGTAGAGATCATGAGATAAAAGAAATGATTTGTAAGGCTGAGAAAGCTGAGTCAGCGGCAGCACTGGAAAGGTTTAAAAGTCAGCCAAGTCTTGATTATGTTTTTGAGGATAGCCATGAGCTTGGTGAGTATGAGCATCAACTGGTTATCAAAAAAACTGAGCTTTTGAGGTTTGTTGAATCACAAAGTGAAGAGGGTTTAGGGAAACAAACAGAAGACAAGTCAAAGAAGCCTAAAGTGGAAAAAACACTTCACTCGAGAGAGCGTAATACATTGCTTGTTCTCATCGGGGCACTTTGTAAGCAGTTGAAAATTGATCCCGGAGCTCGAGGAGTTACTTCGTCTGTGAAACTTATGACAGAACAGATAGGTGCCCCTGTTTCTGATGACTCTATTCGTAACATATTGAACCAAGTAGATGAAGCGATAGAAAAAAGACAAAAATGACCTAATGAGCATACTCTAATTAGGAATTTTGTTTTCCGAATTCGGATTTACCAAGCTTCATTTCAATAACCTCTCGGCTGTCCTATGAACAACCAAGAGGTTTTTTATGTCTCATAAAATCATTCGTTTACCTGAAGTTATCGATATGACAGGTCTATCTCGCAGTACTATCTATTTGCGCATGTCTCAGGGAAGTTTTCCGCTATCTATTTCACTAGGAGAACGTGCAGTTGGATGGCTAAAAGTCGATATTGAAAAATGGCTCGATGCTTGCGTTTCTGCATCTAAGGCGGTTGATAATGACTAAACGAAATTCACCTAATTGCATAAAAAGCAATCGCAACTATACCGTTATTGATATCAGTGAAACGTTAGGGGTTCACCCTAAAACAGTGCGTAATTGGATTCGTGTTGGTTTACCTGTAGTCGATAAAAAACGCCCACTATTAATAAATGGTGCCGATTTGAAGGTTCACTTTAAACAAAAGCGCAAAGCAATTATGTTCGACTGCGAAGAGCATGAGATGTGCTGTTTTCGATGTAAACAACCAATGAAACCAAGCATTGAGTCAGTGTTTTTCATTGCTAAACCCGCAGGAATGGCTCACATGACAGGCTTGTGTGAAGAGTGTGGATGTCGAATGAACAAGTATGTTTCGTGGCGAAAAGTGAATGATATTTGGCTCGAACTTGAGGGTAAATTACCGATAGCTGAAAAACACTTAATCCTAAGAGGACAAAACCTCTTAAATTGTCCTTTCAATGGAGTTTTTAGTGATGAAAAGTAATAGTACAAATAATGCACGAATTATCTATGAATTTACCAAGTATTTAAAGGAAGCTAAGCGCTTAGATGACTCAACTATTGATGGCGTTCTTAAGTCAGTTAATCGCTTTGAGGAATATACTGGTTATGTTGATTTTAAGAAGTTTAGGGCGAAGCACGCTATTGGGTTTAAGAAGCACCTTCTCAGCAAAAAGTCCATTTCTACAGGTGAGACATTAAGTAAAGCAACTGTGCTGACAGCAACTCGTCACTTGAAGTCGTTCTTCCAATATCTGGTTACGCAAAAAGGGTATAGATCAAAAATCAATTACAGTGATATTGAATATTTCAACTTATCGGAAAAAGATACGCGTATCGCTAACGCAAAGCGTAAGAGAAATGTGGCCACGATAGAACAGATCAAGCAAACCTTGGAGCTTATGCCTTGCTCGACGGTCATTGAAATGCGTGATAGAGCTTTAATGGCATTCGTTATCTTAACAGGAGCAAGGGACGGAGCGGTTGCTTCAGCAAAGATAAAACATATTGACCTTGTTGAACAAAGCTTTTATCAGGACGCAAGGGATGTGAATACAAAGTTCAGCAAAACATTCACAACATACTTTTTTCCTGTCGGCGAGCTGCCACTAAAGATTTTGAGTGAATGGATTGATTATTTGGTTCAGGAGCTAGGTTTCAAGCAAAACTCGCCGTTGTTTCCTAAAACTAAGTTGGCACATAACGCTAACCAGCAGTTTGAGGTTATTGGTTTACTTGAAGAGCATTGGAGCAACGCGAACCCAATCCGCAAATCTTTTGCACAAGCCTTTGAAGCTGCTGGGTTGCCTTACTTTAATCCTCACAGTTTCCGGAACACTTTGGTGCGATTGGGCGAGCGGCTTTGCCGAACACCTGAAGAGTTCAAGGCATGGAGCCAAAACTTAGGGCATGAAAGTGTGCTGACTAGTTTTTACAGCTATGGTGATGTGCCTGATTACAAGCAAGCAGAGTTATTGCGAAAGCTAGCTAAGCCAGCTGAAAACACTGCTCCAGATATGGAAGAGCAGTTCAAGCAATTTATGCAGTTTCAACAAATGATGGGAAACAAGTAATACCCATCAAATTGTTCTGACCAAGCTGGTATCAAAAAACATTCGTATGTTGATGCCAGCTTGCCACAACAAAACATGGAATCAAAAAAGTAGGGGTTAGATTTTATGATACCAAAAGTATATGATACCCCTATATTTGATACCTTTAACTGGAGCGAGTGACCAATGCGAGTCTTTTCCTACTGCCGTGTTTCTACAACAGAGCAATCCACAGAGAATCAAATTATTGCTATTCGCCAAAAAGGGTATGAGGTGAGTGATTCTCGTGTCATCAGTGAAACGGTTTCTGGTTCCGTTGAAGCAATGAAGCGAGAAAAATTTAAGATGCTAGTCAACCATCAGATGGAAAACGGAGATATGCTGGTGGTCTTGAAGCTAGACCGATTAGGACGAGATAACATTGACGTCCAAAACACCATCAATCTGCTTACAGGCAAAGGTGTGAAGGTTGTTTGCTTAGATTTACCTGTAGCTGACCTATCAAGTGCTGAGGGTAAATTAATGCTCCAAATGTTCTCGGCCTTTGCGGAGTTCGAGCGAAACCGGATCAGAGAACGCACAAAGGAAGGGATTGAGCGAGCCAAGGCTCAAGGCAAAAAGCTTGGTAGACCAGAAGCCTATAAGACCACTCTTTCGGTACAAGCAAAGAAAGCAGAGGGGCTATCTCAATCTAAAACTGCAGAAGAATTAGGCATAGGTATTGCCACAGTGAAAAGGCACTGGAACAAACTGAATCAGAAGACTATAGATTGACGCTACTTTGCAGTGTGATTTGTTTTATATTGCTCACTTTTGTCTCTATGCCGCAAAGCGTACTAGATAATGGTGTTCTGGTAGCTCAGAATTACTTTCAAATTTGTCTTTGACAAAGGCATTCAGTCTCATAACTCCCCCCGGAACATTGCCCATTCTCGAATTTTTCCATATTCTCTCACTATTAAATTAGGCAACAGTAATCATTGAACGCTAACGCCATGAAATGAAAGATCAAATTTTTACATTGAAATAGGTGATGGCGAATCTGAAGCTTACCGAAAAAGCTGCCTATCGGCTTGCCAGTGAAGGAAAGCTGGTTGGTGACTCATGGCACTTTAAACGTGAAGACCTTGAAGCGTGGATTGTTAGTCAGAAGGTGGAAAATGGACAAAAAAGAAAAACTAAATTTAAGTGAGCAGGACATATGTGACTTGTTCATCACGCCTGCAATCAAAAATGCAGGATGGGATCAGCTCAAACAAGTTCGTCGTGAATTTCCATTGACGCCGGGGCCTATTGCCGTCCGAGGTAACGCTTCTTTTAGAAAGACCAATAAACGTAAATATGCTGACTATGCTTTGTTTTGGGAGCCTGGTGTTCCAATTGGGATAGTTGAAGCAAAGCGTAATCAATTCACTCCGAGCCATGGCATGCAGCAGGCGTTAGGATACGCCGATATTATTGAGGTGCCTAGTGCGTTTAGCTCTAATGGAGACGCTTTTGCCTCTCACAATAAAGTAGCTGGAGAACACGAAGATATGGAGACTGAGTTTCCATTGGAACAGTTCCCTGTGCCAAGTGTTCTGTGGCAAAGATATAAAAAATACCACAACTTAGAAGATGGTATGGAGGACGTAGTTCTACAGCCTTATCATGTCGATTCTTCGGGTAAAGAGCCGCGTTATTATCAAATGGAGGCGATTAACCGAACAGTAGAGGCGGTAGCCAAAGGGCAACCTAAAATATTATTGGTTATGGCTACTGGTACGGGCAAAACTTACACCGCTTTTCAGATTATCCATCGTCTGCGAGAGGCCGGTAAGGCCAAAAAGGTACTTTTCTTAGCTGACCGAAATATTTTAGTCGATCAAACCTTGATGAACGACTTTAAACCCTTTGGTTCGGCGATGTGCAAAATAAAAAACCGTAAGATAGATCCGTCATATGAAATTTATCTCGGTCTATATCAAGCACTTACAGGACCAGATGAAAGTGACAAAATATTCAAATCAGTTTCCCCTGATTTCTTTGATCTAATTGTCATTGATGAATGTCATAGAGGTAGTGCGAAAGAAGACTCGAATTGGCGAGAAATTCTTAGTTATTTTGATAGTGCTACTCAGATAGGTTTAACCGCAACGCCCAAAGAAAAAAGGCCTGTAGATGGAGAAATTGTTAATCCAGAATTCAACATTAAGTATTTTGGAGAACCTGTCTATAAATACACGTTAAAACAAGGTATTGATGATGGTTTTCTAGCACCGTACAAGGTCATTAAAATTGACATCGATAGAGATATTGAAGGCTGGACGCCTCCGCCTGGTGCTACAGATGACTTAGGTTCAGAGATAGAGCAGAGAACCTATAACCAAAAAGATTTTGATAGAATTTTGGTGCTCAATCAAAGAACTAAGCTCATTGCTAAGCGAGTAATGAAATACCTAAGAGCCTACGACCCTTATGCGAAAACGATAATTTTCTGTGAAGACATCGAGCATGCTGAGAGGATGAGAAAGGCTATAACCAACGAGGCAAAGGAGTTTGTAAAAGAGGACAGTCGGTATGTTATGCGCATTACTGGCGATAGTAATGAAGGAAAAGCAGAACTCGATAACTTCATTGATCCTGAAAGCAGGTATCCGGTTATAGCTACCACCTCGGAACTGTTAACGACAGGCGTTGATGCTAAGACTTGTAAGCTCATTGTATTGGACAAATCGGTACTCGCCATGAGTACCTTTAAGCAGATTGTTGGTCGTGGCACACGAATAGATGAAGAACATAACAAGTATTACTTCACGATTATGGACTTCAAAAAAGCAACTGAACTATTTCATGATGAGCATTTTGATGGTGAACCAGTCATCATTTATGAACCATCTGATGATGATGACCCTCTTCCGCCGGATCCTGAGCCAGAACCTGGTGATGAAGACTATGATGGTGGTGAAGATGGTGAGGAAAGTACGCCAGTTTTTAAACAGTACGCCAGCAATGTTTCTGCAAAAATTATTGCAGAGCGGGAGATGGTGAGAAAAGACGGTGGGGGCTTTACAACAGAATCTTATCGGGACTTCAGTAAAAAGACGATTACTAATGAATTCAGTTCTTTAGATGACTTCCTTAAAAAGTGGAATGACAGCAAAAAGAAAAAGGTCATTCTTGATGAACTAGAGAAAAAAGGCATCAAAGCAGAACAGTTGGCTGAGGAAGTAGGTAAAGACTTCAGTATCTTCGACTTGATATGCCACATTGCGTATGATCAGCCTCCACTAACTAGGAGAGAGCGAGCGCAAAATGTTGTTAAACGAAATTACTTTTCTAAATACAGCGAACAAGCAAAGCAGGTACTAGAAGCTCTCCTTGAAAAATACTGCGACGAAGACATCACAAGTATAGAGTCCGGTCAAGTTTTGAGGCTCAAACCATTTGACCAGCTAGGAACACCGATTGAAATTGTTAATGATGTCTTTGGTGGCAAGCAACATTATGACGCTGCAATTGCAGAGTTAGAACAACAGATCTACAAACGGGAATCAGCATAAATGAGTAACATTTCTGGCATTATTAAATCTATTCAAGACATCATGCGCAAAGATATTGGCGTTGATGGTGATGCTCAGAGGATCAGCCAACTCGTATGGATGTTCTTTCTCAAAATCTACGATGATCGTGAAAAAGAAAAGGAGTTTTTTGATGAAGATTTTAAATCCCCAATTCCTGATGAGCTGCGTTGGCGTAAATGGGCTGAAGACCCAGAAGGGATGACAGGAGACACTCTCCTCAAGTTTGTTAATGAAAAGTTATTTCCCACATTAAAAACTAACCTCAACGTTCACCTTCAAAATAATGAAGGTGCTCACGCGAGAGTAATTGCAATGGTATTTGAAGATGCCATTAACTTTATGAAATCTGGGACGTTATTACGCCAGGTGGTGAATAAGATTAATGATATAGACTTCAATAATACCGATGACCGTCATACGTTCGGTGATATGTATGAACAAATACTTAAAGACTTACAAAGTGCAGGTAACTCGGGGGAGTTTTACACCCCCCGCGCTGTTACAAAATTTATTGTTAACCGTATCGACCCTAAATTAGAAGAAACAGTGCTGGATCCAGCGTGTGGGACTGGTGGTTTTTTAAGCTGTTCTATCGATCATAAAAGAGATAACTACGTAAGCACAACATCCGATGAGAAAACTTTGGCCGATTCCATCTTTGGAGTTGAGAAAAAGTCCATGCCACATATGTTGTGTATGACCAATATGATCTTGCATGGTATAGATACGCCTCATCAAATCAAGCACGATAATACATTAGGGCGACCGTATAAGGACTATACAGAAAAAGATCGTGTCAATATCATAGTTACCAACCCACCTTTTGGGGGGATGGAAGAAGATGGTATAGAAAATAACTTTCCAACAAAGTTTCGCACTCGTGAAACCGCCGACTTGTTTATGGCCTTAATAGTGCGCCTCCTGAAAAAAGAAGGTCGTGCTGCCGTAGTTTTGCCAGATGGCTTTCTGTTCGGTGAAGGAATGAAAACTAGGCTAAAAGAAGAGCTTACTAGAGAGTGTAACTTGCACACCATCGTGCGCTTACCTAATGGTGTGTTTAACCCGTACACGGGCATTAAAACCAACATTCTATTCTTTACTAAAGGCAAACAGACTAAAGAAGTATGGTTCTATGAACACCCTTACCCAGAAGGTGTAAAGAACTACAGCAAAACCAAACCGATGAAGTTTGAAGAGTTCCAACAAGAAATGGATTGGTGGGGCGAAGAGTCAGACGGTTTTGCGGCACGTGTTGAAAATGAATATGCGTGGAAGGTATCGATTGAAGAGATTATCGAACGCAACTTCAACCTAGATATTAAAAATCCACACCAAGGTGAAGTGGTCACGCATGATCCTCAAGAACTACTAGAAAACTACCAACAGCAGCAGCAAGAGATTTCGCAGCTTCGAAATCAGCTCAAAATCATCTTGGGTGAAGCACTGGAATTATCAACAGGCAGCGAGGCGTAATCATGTCAGTTGACCATTCTTCTATTGAAACGATGATTACCCAGCACATTGATACGTGGACGTCAGCGGTTAAAACCAAGTCTGCCTCCGGTCGTGGTAGCAGCAAAAAATTAGAACTGTACGGTGTGAAGAAACTGCGTGAGTTGATCTTGGAATTGGCGGTACGCGGTAAGTTGGTATCACAAGATCCAGATGATGAGCCAGCTTCGGTTTTGCTTGAGCGAATTGCGGTTGAAAAAGCGCAGTTGGTGAAAGATAAAAAGATTAAGAAACAGAAATCACTTGGAAAAGTTAGTGATGATGAAGTCTTATTTGATTTGCCTGTCGGATGGGAATGGACAAGGCTATCTGAGTTAGCAGAGATTGGGCCGAGAAATAATGACGTTGATGATGAGTCTGAAGCATCATTTGTTCCCATGCCTATGATCACTACTAGTTATAAAGGTGAACACAGTGCTGAAGTTAGGAAGTGGAAAGACATAAAGAAAGGTTATACACACTTCCGTGATGGCGATATTGCGCTTGCAAAGATAACCCCCTGTTTTGAAAATAGTAAAGCCGCCGTTTTTTCTGGATTGAAAAATAGTATTGGTTCTGGGACAACAGAGCTTCATGTCGCTCGACCTGTGCAGGGAACTATTGACCCATTATTCGTGTTGCTGTATTTGAAAGCGCCAATGTTTCTGAAAGTTGGTGAAACTAAAATGACAGGTTCAGCAGGGCAAAAGCGTGTTCCAAAGGACTTCTTTGCAGGTAACCCTCTACCTTTTCCACCATTGAATGAACAACACCGCATTGTCTCTAAAGTTGATGAACTCATGACTCTCTGCGACCAACTAGAGCAACAAACCGAAGCAAGTATTGAAGCGCATCAGGTATTGGTGAGCACGTTGTTGGATACGCTAACCAACTCAGCCGACGCTGATGAGTTAATGCAAAATTGGGCGCGTATCAGCGAACATTTCGATACTCTGTTCACCACCGAAGAGAGCATCGAGCAACTTAAACAAACCATTCTGCAATTGGCGGTAATGGGTAAGCTTGTCCCACAAGATCCGAATGATGAACCAGCATCGGTATTGCTAGGACGTATCGTTGAAGAAAAAGCGCAGCTTGTCAAAGAAAAGCAAATTAAGAATCACCCAAAAGTAACACCTATTGGTGATGTTGGTGACATTCCGAATAGTTGGGAACGGATAGTAGTACAAGATTTTGCCGACATCCGGTTAGGTAGCACCCCATCAAGGCATGAGGCTAAATTTTGGAATGGTAATATACCTTGGGTTTCTTCTGGAGAAGTTGCAAACAATGTTATTCAAGATACAGCAGAAAAAATAACAGAGGAAGGCTTTAACCATTCCAGTACGTCAATTATTCCCAAGAGAAGCCTATTAATGGCAATTATTGGACAAGGGAAAACTCGCGGACAAACAGCAATCTTAGGGATAGATGCATGCACAAATCAAAACGTTGCAGCGTTTGTATTTAACGAAGAATACGTTATCCCAGAATATGTTTGGGTATGGGCTAAGAGTAAGTATAGCTCCCATCGACAAGATGGACATGGTGGTGCGCAACCTGCACTGAACGGAAAAAAAGTACGTAGTTTCGCTTTCCCTCTTCCACCTTATTCGGAGCAGAAACGTATTGTCGAACAGGTGGATGAATTGACATTAATCTGCGAACAATTAAAACAGCGTCTTCGTGATAGCCAGCGAGTCCAGCGTCAACTTGCTGATGCTATCATAGCGTTACACGTGGACTGAGGACTTGGGCGATGAATAGTTCTTGGTGCCATCAAGGCGGCCATAGCCAGTTTGATTATTTAACAGACTTCAATGATTGGCTTGAAGGCGAAGACGCTTTAGCGGAAGCTAAACGAGAGGATTTGCAAATTGATCAGTTTGCTTCACCTAGCAAGGCGCTTTTTGCAGGTGACAAAAATGCATATTTTGCTGTTTTAAACGAATATCGACAGCAATTTATGCAACAAGCTTTAAGTTCAGAATGGCTAACTGGGCTTTGTGACTCCAAACATTGGTATGAAAGAAACGAGAACCGTCTCCTACAATTGCTTAACCTCATTGAAAAAGAAGAGGTTGTACCATTTATTGGTGCAGGCTTATCTAAAGATGGTGGTTTTCCAACGTGGAAGGAACACTTAAAAGCACAGGGTAGGACAGCAGGCTTAAATGGGGAGGAAGTCGATCAACTAATCACTAACGGGGAATACGAAAAGGTAATCCATAAAATTGAGGAGCAAGGTTATTTTGAGGCATTTGAACAAGAGTTGGAAGATGCTTTCTGTCACGTAAAACAGGTTCCTGAAACTACACAGATAATAGCCAAGCTCTTTACGGATACGGTGATTACGACGAATTATGACAGGTTGCTTGAATGTGCCTACGAAAATGAAATGGGTAAACCTGTAGAGGTGATTGATAACAGAGAACCAGATAAATTACGTGATGTGGACAAAGTATCAGTGATTAAACTTCATGGTGATATCAATACTCCTCAACACTGTATTATGAGTCAAAATCACTACAATGCAGCATATGGCATTGGTCAAATTGACCTGACGTTGCCTATTCCCAAGTTCCTTAAATCAACATTCTCTAACTCAAGCTTATTGTTTTTAGGCTGTAGCCTAAATAATGATAGAACAGTTGAGGTTTTTCGGCGAATTAAGCAGCGGGCCAGAGAAGATGGTATTACTCTACCCAAACACTTTTCTATTGAACAGGTTCCTTTTTGTGAGCAGGACGAGTTTGATGAGAACTTGCTAACGACTAGGAATCAAGAGCTGCTGAACATAGGAATTACTCCAATTTGGTTTCCAACAGCTCAATTCGATGTTATCACAGAAATGCTCAAATTCATGTTACATGAGATGAGCTACCGGAAAGCTATGACTTGATAGGGGATGAAATAAATTTCCTACGAATTTAGTAAACTCTTCTAAGTTGCTTAGTCCCTGTCACAGAGAGGCTGCCTTTGGCGGCCTCTTCTATATGCCCACTCCACCAGCTCATCATTGGCCGGCGGCGTTCCAAGTAATCGGTGCGGTTGTAGGCACTGCGAACTTGGTTATCATCCACATGCGCTAGAGCTGCTTCAATTAAATCTTTTTCAAAACCTTGTTCATTGAGTGTTGTACTAGCCAGCGAGCGTAGGCCGTGGCTGACTAAGCGTCCTGCAAATCCCATACGTTTAAGCGCCATATTTGCCGTTTGGCTGTTGCATGGCTTTTTAGGATCTCGGTCAGAGGGGAAAATAAATTCACGATGGCCACTAATCGGCTTTATTACCAGAAGTAACTCCAGCGCCTGTTCTGTTAGTGGAATACGATGCTCTCTTCTTTTTTTCATTCGTTCAGCAGGGATAGTCCACACCTTCTCATCCCAATCAACTTCTTCCCATTTAGCACCAGATGCTTCACTTGGCCTTGCCATGGTATGAAGCTGCCATTCGATTAAGCATCGCGTCGTGCGCTTAATGCTGGCGTTAGCTATGGCACCCATAAGCTCTGGTAGCTCAGCTGGTTTGAGAGCTGCCATGTTCTCTTTTTTGGGTTTCTTGAAAGCGGCCTTGATACCAGTTAATGGGTTAGCCTGAACCAAGCCACAATTTGTTGCGAAGTTCATTATCTCATTGAGACGTTGTGCTAGGCGTTTTACGGTTTCTAGGCTGCCTTTGGCCTCGATAGGCTTTAATAGCTCGATAACATGGGGAGCACTGATTTCTTTGACTGGTGTATTGGATAGAGTCGGAAAGATATGCAGTTCAAGAGAACGCCAGATATCAACGGCGTAACCTGTAGTGACGTCGTCCTTTTTGATCTCAAACCACTCTTTAGCCACATTGATAAACGTGTGCTGGTGGATGGCTTTGTGCTCTTGCTGCTGTCGCTTCCTATCTTCTTGAGGATCTATCCCTTGAGCGAGTAGTTCTCTTGCTTCCTGCGAGGACTTGCGAGCGTTAGCAAGGGAGAGGTCTGGGTATTTACCAAGACTTAGGTTAGTGCGTTTTCTTTTGATGGGGTGTGTATAGTTTAGCAACCAAAGCTTTGAGCCATTTGGTTTCACCCGTAGACGTAAACCATCGCCATCAGAAAGAATGTACTCTTTCTCTTTGGGTTTAGCTGATTTGATCTCTTTATCACTTAATCTCGTCGTTACTTTAGCCATGATTGGTCCATCAAAATAGGTACACCAGAGCAGTGTACCTTTCGATGTACCTAAAAATCAAAGAAGCTGTAGGACGTCATTAGACGTAATAAGATGGTAAGTCATTGATTTTTCTTTGTTGCAGGTACAAAAAAAGACGCCCTAGGACGTCTTTAAATGTAGAATTGGTGGAGCTGGCGGGAGTTGAACCCGCGTCCGAAAACCGTTCATCATTGGTACTACATGCTTAGTCGATCTTTAATTTCGCCATCCACCTGCGAACCGACACGCTAATGAATGACTAGCCTGAATTAAAATTCGCCGTTCATCTCTCAGGCGGGAGAATCCGGGCTAGCGCGTTTGGGTTTGATCCCTCGTTATTCCCCGTCTTACGTGCGGAAGCTAGGGCGAGAGAGCTCTTAGCAGGTTATTAAGCTGCTAGTGCGTAGTTTTCGTCGTTTGCGACTATTTTTTTGCGGTTTGTTAACGAGGCCTACCGCACCTCGGCATGCACCTCAGACTTCTGAATTCCCGTCGAATCCTAAATCAGCCCCAGGTAATATTCGCATAGTAACAGAAAAGCATTGGCTGTCCAGTACTATGCGTTTAAGTGGTCAAGATTAACGCAGCGCGCTCTTCATTACGCGTGCTTTTTCTCTTGCCCAGTCTTTTTCTTTTAGATCCGTACGTTTATCGTGCAGCTTTTTACCTTTTGCTACGCCAATTTTTAGTTTCACCCAAGAGCGAGACCAGTACAGTGAGAGGGCCGTTAATGTCATACCTTCACGGTTTACACGTCCGAATAGGTTATCCAGCTCACGACGACTCATTAGTAGTTTACGCACACGTGTAGGGTTCGCCACAACGTGTGTCGATGCCTGATTTAAAGGAGTGATTGTCATGCCACTCACAAAGGCTTCACCGTCACGCATAAATACGTAACTTTCAGAAATATTGGCTTTACCTTGGCGAAGGGCTTTCACTTCCCAACCTTGGAGCTCCAAGCCAGCTTCGATTTCATCATCGATGAAATACTCGTGGCGAGCTTTTTTATTCAGCGCGATAGTATTGCTACCCGCTTTTTGTTTCGTTTTTTTCTTTGCCATAATAGCGTCATTATACGGGTTGGATATCGGATAGGAAATCCTTTTATTTGCGCAATCGTGGAATAAAAGTAAAATTGGCGAGTAGCTTTAAATCTGTACATGTATCGATAGGAGTATGTATGAAGCAAGTCAGCCGTTCTGCGCTTGTGTCTTTTAGCGCCGAACAGATGTTCAATCTGGTTAATGATGTTGCTAAATACCCTGAATTTCTGCCTGGTTGCTCGGGCTCTAGAATCATTGAGTCTTCGGGGAATGGTATGGTGGCTTCTGTCGATGTGGCGAAGGCTGGAATCAGCAAAACGTTTACGACTTCAAATGAGTTGATCCCCGGTCAGGCAATTATGATGAACTTGGTGGATGGCCCGTTTAAGACGTTGCGTGGTGGTTGGATTTTTACCGCGCTAGATGAACAAGCTTGCAAGGTTGAACTAAAGCTTGAGTTTGAATTCTCAAGTAAAATGATTGAGATGGCCTTCGGTAAGATTTTTAACGAGCTTACTAGTAATATGGTAAATGCATTTACTAAACGCGCAAAACAGGTCTACGAGTGTTATGAGTATTGAGTCAGATATGATTCACGTTGAGGTTGTCTATGCTCTTCCTCATGAACAGCGTGTATTTAACTTAGTGGTAAATAATCACGCAACGGTAGAAGAGATCATTCGACAATCCGGTGTATTGGAGTTGTACCCTGAAATTGATTTGTCCAAGAACAAAGTGGGTGTGTTTAGTCGTAACGTGAAGTTGGATGCGACCGTTCGAGATCGAGATCGAATAGAGATTTATCGTCCGTTACTTGCCGATCCGAAAGAGATTCGCCGTAAGCGGGCGGAGCAGGCTAAAACCGAGGGGAGTGCAGACCCAGTCACCGGTGGCAAGCCTAGTTCTGTACGTAAAAATAAGCAGGATTAATATTAACCCAATAGCTCATGTGAGTTACTCAAAGTTTGACTAACATGATTTCTATATAATAAAAAACCTCCCAAACGGGAGGTTTTTTTGCAAAAGTCAGTTTACTGAATTTGCTCGTAAAATGCGTCACTTTTTGGAAAGTCACCACTGATGTCTGCGAGCGTGCCTTGGTCATTAAAGTTTACAATCAGATCTTTCTGTACTGGTTCGCCATGGCCAGGAGTATGATGATAGATGTAATACCAAGTGTTTGGATAGCCGTTTTCAATAAGCATTGGCGACCCTAATACGAAGCGAACCTGTGCTTTAGTCATCCCAAACTTTAATTTATCAACCGCACTTTGTTCTACATAGTTGCCTTGGTTGATATCAATACGATAAACCAGTCTTTCCAATACCGAACATCCTGTCAGCAATGTCATTGCTAATGGTACGGCAACTAACCACTTCTTTAATTGCATAATAATTTCTTAGTAACCTTTAAAATACTGCGCTGATAATAAACAAGCTCGACGCAGATGTAAAAAGCTATGCGTCGTATGGTAGACAATCTGACAACGAATTTTGAGTTGAGTTGCATTTATTCACCGATATTAGACGGTAAATGTCACCACATGACGTATTAGTTAGGTGACGAAGAGCAAATTTCAATCGGAAGTAGGGTGATGGACGCTTTCAGCGGTGAGCCAAGCCTAGTGACTCGTTAGTCGGTTTTGGCGAATTCGCGTAATGCATCACCTGAAAAACGATAATACTCTTTTTCATGAATTAGTGTTGCACCAATTGAGCGGTAAAACTGACCTGCGGTAGGGTTACTACTTTCAGCTGTCCAGTCCAACCTTTGGCATCCACACTTGATCGCCAAAGATGCCAGATACTTCATTAACTTGAGACCAACCTCTTTTCCTCGAACCTTCGAAGATACGAACAGATCTTTTAAGTACATCTGCCCTGAGAGCTTTGGGGCAGGGAACATGACGGTATAAGATGCAAAGCCTACGACGTCATCATTATCGTAAACCGCAATGATATGAACGCCAGAATGTTCAGAGAAAACTTGGTTCTTTAGATAATGGACCAGATCGTGTTTTGATGAAGCTTTTTCTTTGAAGTAGTAATGTTCTAACTCAATAAAAATAGGGATGAGATCTAAGCAGTTGGTTTTGTGTATTGCTCTGATATCCATTTCTCATCCCTTGTCGATTTATTAAGCGGCGATAAGCAGTTCTTTTGCGTTCGCCAACGTTGAGTCGGTTATTTGACTACCCCCAAGTAAGCGAGCTAATTCTGCCACACGTTGTTGTTCATCTAATGCGTGCATTTGGGTTTCGGTTTGGCCTGCTTTGGTTTGCTTAGCTACAAACATTTGTTGATGGCCGCATCCGGCAACTTGAGGGAGGTGAGTGACACACAATACCTGAGTAGATTCGCCAAGCTTGCGTAGCATTTTGCCCACTACGGCAGCTGTTGGGCCACTAATACCTACGTCCACTTCATCGAAGATTAAACTTGGTGTATCTACTTTCTGAGCGGTGATCACTTGGATCGCTAGAGAGATGCGTGATAGCTCACCGCCTGACGCAACTTTTGCTATAGGTTGTAATGGTTGTCCCGGGTTGGTCGATACTAAGAAGCACACGCTGTCCATGCCAAGCGGCGATGGGTGTGTGTTGTCATTGCTAACTTCGATACTGAATACTGCTTTCTCCATGCTCAATTCGTGCATGCTTTGTGTGATCAGTTTGTTCAGTTCTTTTGCGTAACGGCTGCGTGATTTGTGCAGTTTTTCTGCTTGTGTTAGAAAGCTTTGGTACTTGTGTTCTACTTCTTGAGCAAGTTCATCTAAACGTTCATCGGAGCAATCTAACGCTTCTACTTGGGCCAGAAGATCTTGATGATGCTGGTAGAGTTCTTCTGGCATTACGTGGTGTTTACGAGCTACAGACATCACTTTAGAAAAACGTTCTTCTACATAAGCCATACGAGCTGGATCAACATCGATGCCATCTAAGTAGCTGCGTAATTCATTCTTCGTTTCTTCAAGTTGAATCATTGCTTCTGACAGCATGTTAGGTAGCTCAGATAGCTTTTCATCTAATTCGGCTAATTGAATTAGGGAGTGATTGGCCGATTGCAAAATACCAAGCGCATTGACTTCTTCACCTTCGTAAATAAGTTCGATGGCTTGCTGACAGGTAGTGGCGAGTTCACCACTGTTGGATAGTCGTTTGTGCTCTTGCTCGAGCTCTGCAAATTCTTCTTCACCTAGCGATAACTCATTTAGTTCTTTGATTTGGTATTCAAGCAATTGTTTTTGCGCCTGGTTTTGCTGGCTATTTTCTTTTAGTTGCTTGAGGTTATTGTCTGCCTGACGCCAATGCTGGTAAGCACTTCGTGTGCTTTTTAGTAGGTTTAAATGCCCAGCATATTGGTCGAGCATGGCCATTTGGTGCTCACTTTTCATCAATTGATGATGAGCGTGCTGCCCATGGATATTGATAAGTAGCTGCCCTAGAGATTTGAGTTGTGATAGTGGAACAGGGCTGCCATTAATGAAGGCTCTTGAGCGGCCTTCTTTTGTGATAATACGACGCAAAATACACTCACTGCCATCTAGCAGATCGTTATCTTCTAACCAACGTGTTGCATGTAAGTTGTTGTCCAATAAAAAAGCGGCGCTAACTTCGGTTTTCTCTTCACCTTGTCGCACCATGCCGGCATCGGCTCGTCCGCCTAAGCAGAGCCCTAAAGCATCGATAGCAATGGATTTACCCGCGCCTGTTTCACCTGTAATGGTGGTCATGCCCTTAGAAAGCTCGAGTTGTAAAGACTTAACAATCGCAAAATTATTAACACTTAGATGAGCCAGCATTTTATTTACCTGTATAACTGAATAATACTGTATAAGAGAACAGTATATACTGTTTCTTTATACAGTAAAGTCAGGTGAGGAAAATTTTCTTTGTAGGCTGTTTTTTGTGATGAAGTGGGAAAAATGAGCCGATGTGATTACAACGACTCATTAAAATTGAACAGGTTACGGACGAGTTGGGTTAATCGTTAGTGGTTCTAGCGTGACGACTGCATTCACACCCGCACCTGGGTGATCCACGTATGAAGTGTCTTGCATTAGAGTGTAGTATACGTCGACGAAGTCATCATCATTCGTGAGTACACCATCGGGGATAGTGTCGATGATCTTGTTCGTGATTTGCGGAATAATCGCGTAAGCCTGAACTTCTGGATCTGGAATCGCTTTCAATACTTCTTCGGCAACTTGAACAAGGAGTTTTGCCAATTGTTTATAGTCTGTGCCGTCATCTTGCTCCATGAGCACAATGTCTGCCGCACCCCAGCGGTAACGAGACCAGTGAATAATGATCTGATTTGGATAGTAATCTTGGTTATCGTAGTCTAAGTATGGAAGCTCCACCAAATCGAGAGTAGGTTCATCACGACTTGGATTGACGCCCGTTACGATAGCGTAGATTTCTGCCTTGCCAGAGATCCAAGGTTCTTTGTCATCGGCTAGACGGATCTTTTTCAACTGCGTGGTTTGAATTGGAGCCGCTTCGCCCACTGCGCTACTTGACAATAACGGTGTATTTTGGCGTTGTTCATCAGCAATATATGGTTGAACTAAAGCTGGTTGACCGAGTTTTTTCATCTCAGCTTGCATAGCTTGCAAGCCTGCTTTTAACTCTGCAGAGCTATTGTTATCAACGACAAGTACAGGTACCTCAGGGAGCTGGTAAACATCGAGTTGATGGATGTTGCCATAAACATCAAATGCTTCGATGTATTGCCAATTCTCATCATCACCACTTGGTTCAAATGCAAATAATGGCTCGACCTCGCCACTTTGCCATGCTGTTATCATGGCTTCATTTGCCAAGCGAACTTCTAACAACTGATCTGAGTATTCAGAAATACCTTTCCAGCTACGAATTTGAGTGTCAGCTTGTACAAGCTGGCGGCTGAACTCTGAGTTAGGGTTTTGCTTAACAAATGCTGATACAGACACGTTAGTCTGTTGCGGAGTAATATCTCTTCTCAACATGGGTTCAATGGCAGCATAGTTCTCACTCAATTGTTGAGCTAGGGCACGCTTCGTCTTAGTGATATCTTCCGCTTTTGCGTTGGATACACTGTTGACTTGCGTTTCCTCTGATTGGCAGCCAATAAGTGCTAATGTACTGAGAACAGACAGAATGATGGTTTTCTTCATAATATGTCCTTTATTGATTGTATGAAATAGAGTTAATACTCTATTCATGGTGAGAATATCACCGGACATAGATCATTGAATTTGCTTTTCTATCTTTTGTGTAAAGTTTGCCCACAGGATCAAAATTTATAAGCTTCTCTTTAATGATGACAAATATCGTGTCGCCTCACTACTTTGTGTCTATTTCTTGTCTAAGAAAGCCAAAAGCCAGTAGCAATTGAGCTGCTGGCTTTTTTATTGAAGTTATTACCCTGAGTAACAAGTGTTAGAACAATTTACTAGACCAGCCAAGCTTATTCCGTAAGACGTGATAGTAGCTGTAGTCTTTTGGATGGATGAGCTTTAGTACATTTGGACTTTGATAGATGTGAATTTCGTCGCCAGGGGTAACTGGAAGTGAGACTTGTCCATCACAGCTAACTTCTTGTGTTCCACGGTTTTCTGGTGATACCACCAATTTAATTCGACGTTTTCCATCAACCACCAAAGGTCGACTCGACAATGTATGAGGGAACATTGGCACGAGTGAAATGGCATTCAAGCTAGGAGAAAGAATTGGGCCGCCGCCAGAAAGTGAATATGCCGTCGAGCCAGTCGGAGTGGAGACAATCAAACCGTCGGCCCGTAAAGAGAAGGCGAAGCTTTCATCAATATACACTTCAAATTCAATCATATGAGCAATTTGCCCTGGGTGAAGTACGGCTTCGTTTAGCGCAGCGTTATGGCTCTTTATTTGTCCGTGGCGGTGTACTTCCGCCTCTAAAAGAAAACGCTCCTCTTCAATGTACTCACCGTCGAGTACCGCTTGCAGAGACGCTTGGAAGTCGTCTGGGTTCAAGTCAGTTAAGAAGCCCAAATTTCCGCGGTTCACGCCTATAACTGGTACATCAAATCGGGATAAAATTCTTGCTGCACCTAGCATGTTGCCATCGCCACCAACCACAATGGCTAGATCGGCATTTTTTCCTAGTTCAACTAAGCTAGCAAACTGACTCTGTGGGATATCATCCAGTATTGCGGCAAGGCGATCGTCAATGAATACTTTATAGCCCTCAGAGGTCAACCATTGGTACAACTCTTTATGAGTTTGAATTGCTTGTTGATCTCTTGGTTTTCCGATAATCGCGATCACGTTACATGGATTTTTCATAGCATTTCCGCATTAAAGAGGCTTGAATCAGGAATCTTCATCCCCATAATAATGGCAAGTCACCTAAATATGCGAATTTTTATGTGGTTAAAGCCCGCAAAAACGCGCATGGCTTTAAGGGCATTATGTTGAATTCTGGAGATATCATGAGCAACGAAGAAAACAAAGTTACAGAAGAAGAGCTTGATCAAATCATCGAAGAGGCTGAAAAAGTAGAAGCTGAAGCACAAGAAGTTGAAGCTGAGCTTGAAGAGCTTGGTGATGAGACAGACGCTAAGATTGCTCAACTAGAAGCGGCACTATTGTCTAGCGAGGCAAAAGTAAAAGAGCAACAAGATGCGGTGTTGCGTTCTAAAGCTGAAGTAGAAAACATGCGTCGTCGCACTGAGCAAGAGATCGATAAAGCACGTAAGTTTGCGTTGAACAAGTTTGCAGAAGAGCTGCTTCCTGTTATTGATAACCTAGAGCGTGCAATTCAAGCGGCAGATACAGAGAATGAAACTGTGAAGCCGTTCCTAGAAGGCGTTGAACTAACCCATAAAACGTTTGTAGACGTTGTCGCGAAATTTGGCTTGAAAGCAATCAACCCTGAAGGTGAAGCATTCAATCCAGAGTTCCATCAAGCGATGTCGATTCAGGAGAGCCCTGATCATGAATCAAACACTGTTATGTTTGTTATGCAAAAAGGTTACGAACTAAACGGTCGTGTGATTCGTCCGGCAATGGTAATGGTTGCTAAGTAACTTTAACTCCCTGTTTTTTTTTAATATAAAAGCGCCCATCATTTTTGATGGGCGCTTTTTTGTTTTAAACATAAATGACTGCATCGAACTTCGTTGTATATCGATAAATGAAAATTTGATCCCCTTCATATTTTTTCCTATTGGTTAATTATTTTCCTATAGGAGATTTTCTCTCATCTCGCTGCGTGTTTATTAACGGAAAGGGCTATAAGTGATTGTAATCATTCGCTGTGTGAATGTTTGTTCTGCATAGGAATGTAAATATAGTCATTTTTTCTAAAACAATTTCGTTAACAAAAATGTAAATTATCACTTTATTTTGTAACTTCGGTGTGTATGATTTGCGACTAATGCTTTAAAAGTAAGCATATATAACTACAAAAATGTAAATAGTAAACACAACATATCGGAGATTTATAATGGATAAATCGCTTTCTAGTAAGATTTTTATAGGCTTGTTTGCCGGCCTTGTGCTGGGGACAGCAATTCAGTACTTATTTAGCGGTATTGCGATTTTTGATACATACCTACTTGGAGCAGCAGAAGGTGTTGGCGGCATGTTCGTCTCACTGATCAAATTGCTTGTTGTTCCTTTAGTTTACGTTTCAATCGTATGCGGCATTGTTGACTTGAAAGATATCAGTGCATTTGGTCGTCTTGGTGGAAAAACTTTTACCCTTTACATTCTTAACACCATCATTGCGATTACGGCGGCTTTGACTGTCGGCTTGATCTTCCAGCCAGGAGCGGGCGCTAATCTAGCAGGAACGGTATCTGAGGCTGTACAGTTGACAACGACAGATACGCCGGACATTTTCTCTTTAGTTGTTAACATTGTTCCTAGCAACCCTGTACAAGCGTTTGCTAGCGGTGACATGCTGCAAATCATCTTTATGGCAATTTTGACGGGGCTTGCAATTCAAGCTTTGGATTCTCGTGGTGGCCCAGCTATTCGCACATTCAAAATGGCAAATGAGATCATGATGAAATTGGTTGGATTAGTGATGAGTCTTGCACCATATGGTGTGTTCGCACTAATGATTCAACTAGGTGCAACGCTAAATGCCAATACATTAATGTCCGTTGCCGGTTACGTGGCTTTGGTGGTTGCGATGTTGGTGTTCTGGATCTTCTTCTTCTACCCAATGGCAGTGAGTATTGCGACAGGAACTTCTCCAAAGACTTTCCTACGTGCAACTCGTGAGCAGATTCTTTTCTCTCTATCTACCGCGAGCTCAAATGCGACTATCCCGGTAACGATGCGCACACTGACAGAAAAGCTTCAGGTCTCTAAATCGGTTGCTGGCTTCGGTGTACCACTGGGCGCAACGATGAATATGTCTGGTGTGTCTATCTATATTGCTCTAGCAACGATGTTTGTTGCGAACGCTTTTGGCCAGCCAATTAACACCGCAGACATCTTCACACTTGGCTTAACTATTCTTCTGTTATCTATTGGTGCTGGCGGCGTTCCTGGGGGCGGCGTGGTAATGGTAGGCGTTTTGCTTCACCAACTAGGTTTACCACCTGAAGGTTTAGCAATCATTGCAGCGGTCGACCGTATCAATGATATGTTCTGTACATCATCTAACGTTGTCGGCGATACGGCAGTGAACACCATTGTTGCAAAAACAGAAGGTGAGATAGGTAAAGAAGAAGGTGTTGATGCTGAGCCTGCTCAAGCGAACGCCTAATACCTTGAATAATTTATTTTAACCCTAATATTGAAGCGAGCTCTTATGAGCTCGTTTTTTATTTAGGAAGAGTCGGGCATAAATAAATTTATCTGGGAAATGACGTTTTGTTGCGCTACAGCAGTGTGACGAGTTCCCAACTAATCAGAAAGAAACACATAAATTTCGAAAAAAGACGCTTTTTTTTAATTCTGCCCTTGAAAAGCATTTTGCCGCCCTTATCTATGTGGCATAGAGAAGCAAACATTGATTATTTTTGTTTGTGAGCAAGGGTTGAAACCCGATTCTCCTCCCCCAACATTGGGGTTATAACCAAACGAAAATAGAATTTATTCGGAGATAGCCAGATGGGTAAAATCATTGGTATTGACTTAGGTACTACTAACTCATGTGTTGCTGTATTAGACGGCGACAAACCACGTGTAATTGAAAACGCAGAGGGCGAACGTACTACTGCATCGGTTATTGCTTACACTGACGGTGAGACGCTAGTAGGTCAACCAGCGAAACGTCAAGCAGTAACTAACCCAGAAAACACGCTATTTGCAATTAAGCGTCTAATCGGTCGTCGTTTTGAAGACGAAGAAGTTCAGCGTGACATCGAAATCATGCCTTACAAAATCGTTAAGGCTGACAACGGTGATGCTTGGGTAGAAGCGAAAGGCCAAAAAATGGCAGCTCCTCAGGTTTCTGCTGAAGTTCTTAAGAAAATGAAGAAAACTGCTGAAGACTTCCTTGGTGAGGAAGTAACTGGCGCAGTTATCACAGTACCTGCTTACTTTAACGATGCTCAGCGTCAAGCGACAAAAGATGCTGGCCGTATCGCAGGTCTAGAAGTTAAACGTATCATCAACGAACCAACGGCAGCTGCACTAGCTTACGGTCTAGATAAGAAAGGCGGCGATCGCACTATCGCGGTATACGACCTTGGTGGTGGTACATTCGATATTTCAATCATCGAAATTGATGAAGTTGAAGGCGAGAAAACATTCGAAGTTCTAGCAACTAACGGTGATACTCACCTAGGTGGTGAAGACTTTGATAACCGTCTAATCAACTACTTGGTTGATGAGTTCAACAAAGAGCAAGGCATCAACCTTAAGAACGACCCACTAGCAATGCAGCGTGTTAAAGAAGCAGCAGAGAAAGCGAAAATCGAGCTTTCTTCTACTTCTCAAACAGACGTAAACCTACCTTACGTTACTGCAGATGCAACTGGTCCTAAGCACATGAACATTAAAGTGACTCGTGCAAAACTAGAATCTCTAGTTGAAGACCTAGTACAACGCTCTCTTGAGCCATTAAAAGTAGCTCTAGCTGACGCTGACCTATCAGTAAACGACATCACTGACGTAATCCTAGTTGGTGGTCAGACTCGTATGCCAATGGTTCAAGCGAAAGTTGCTGAGTTCTTTGGTAAAGAAGCGCGCCGTGACGTAAACCCTGACGAAGCAGTAGCAATGGGTGCTGCAGTTCAAGGTGGTGTACTTGCTGGTGACGTTAAAGACGTACTACTACTAGACGTAACTCCACTGTCTCTAGGTATCGAGACAATGGGTGGCGTGATGACTAAGTTAGTTGAGAAGAACACAACTATCCCAACTAAAGCGAACCAAGTTTTCTCTACAGCGGAAGACAACCAGAGCGCGGTAACTATCCACGTTCTACAAGGTGAGCGTAAGCAAGCGATGTACAACAAGTCTCTAGGCCAATTTAACCTAGAAGGCATCCAGCCTGCACCACGTGGTATGCCACAAATCGAGGTTACTTTTGACCTTGATGCGGATGGTATCCTACACGTATCTGCGAAAGACAAGCAGACTGGTAAAGAGCAGAAGATCACTATCCAAGCTTCTGGCGGTCTAAGCGATGAAGACATCGAGAAAATGGTTCAAGAAGCAGAAGCTAACAAAGAAGCGGACAAGAAGTTCGAAGAGCTAGCAACTGCACGTAACCAAGCTGACCAAATGATTCACGGTACTCGTAAGCAAGTAGAAGAAGCTGGTGAAGCGCTACCTGCGGAAGAGAAAGAGAAGATTGAAGCAGCAATTTCTGAGCTAGAAACAGCACGTAAAGGCGAAGACAAAGAAGCTATCGATGCTAAAGTTCAAGCACTAATGACTGCTTCTCAAAAGCTGATGGAAATCGCTCAACAACAAGCTCAAGCGCAGCAAGCACAAGGTGCTGACGCAGGTGCACAGTCTAAAGAAGACGACGTTGTAGATGCTGAGTTCGAAGAAGTTAAAGACGACAAGAAATAATATTTCTTAACCAGATGGCTACTTAGCCATCTGGGGTCGATAAGACTTCGTGTGCGGGCGTTTGGGGCAACTCTTACGCCCGTCTGTTTGTAAACGCTGTCTTTCTAGTTAAGTATGTTGCAGACAAGTGCACTTACCTAGAACGATACAAACACCAAGCGGTGAATCGATGCCGTTTGTAGTAATTAACTGGTGACGAAGAACATGTCAAAACGTGATTTTTACGAAGTATTAGGCGTAAGCCGTGATGCCTCAGAGCGCGATATCAAAAAGGCGTATAAGCGTCTAGCGATGAAATTCCACCCAGACCGAAACCAGGGTGATGATTCTGCGGCGGACAAGTTTAAAGAAGTAAAAGAAGCGTACGAAGTTCTGACCGACCCTCAAAAGAAAGCGGCGTACGACCAATACGGTCATGCTGCTTTTGAACAAGGCGGCGGTGGTTTCGGTGGCGGCGGCTTTGGCGGCGGCGGTGCTGATTTCGGCGACATCTTTGGCGATGTATTCGGTGACATCTTTGGTGGTGGTCGTCGTGGCGGTGGTGGCCACCGTGCCCAGCGAGGTGCTGACCTACGTTACAACATGGAATTAACGCTAGAAGAAGCAGTTCGTGGTGTAACGAAAGAGATCGAAGTACCGACACTAGTACACTGTGATACCTGTGATGGTAGTGGCGCGAAGAAAGGTTCATCTGCTGAAACATGTGGTACCTGTCATGGTCATGGTCAAGTACAGATGCGACAAGGCTTCTTCGCAGTGCAACAAACCTGTCCTACCTGTCACGGCAAAGGTAAAATCATTAAAGACCCTTGTAATGAGTGTCATGGTCAAGGTCGTAAGCAGAAAACAAAAACACTTAACGTTAAGATCCCAGCAGGTGTTGATACTGGCGACCGTATTCGTCTATCTGGCGAAGGTGAAGCGGGAGAAATGGGAGCACCAGCGGGTGACTTGTATGTACAAGTGCACGTGAAAGAGCACCATATCTTCGAGCGTGATGGCAACAACCTATACTGTGAAGTGCCAGTAAGCTTTGCGATGGCAGCTCTAGGTGGTGAAGTTGAAGTACCAACCCTAGATGGTCGCGTAAGCCTAAAAGTGCCTTCAGAAACGCAAACAGGCCGTATGTTCCGTATGCGTGGTAAAGGTGTGAAAGGCGTTCGCGGTGGCGGTGTTGGTGATCTTATTGTTAAGTTGGTTGTTGAAACACCAGTAAACCTAAGCTCACGCCAAAAAGAACTGCTCAAAGAGTTTGAAGAGTCTTGTGGTGGTGAAGCGGCGACAAAGCACAAGCCTAAATCAGAAGGCTTTTTCAACGGTGTGAAAAAGTTCTTTGATGATTTAACCAGCTAAGACGTTAGTGAAAAGCACAAATACAAAGGCCTGCTAAAATGCAGGCCTTTTTGCATCTCGGTGTTCTTCCTAATTCCAGCAATCACTTGGTTCTTCGACATTTGTTGACGTTAAAGTAATCGTTTTAGAACCAGTCAAGCACTCGTCGTCGTCTTGTCCCAGAGCCGATTTTGCTGTTGCTGTAATGGTATAGGCCGTACTTGCAGAGCTCGCAATATCGAAAGAAAATCTATTTGTGTCTGAGTCACATAGAGTGCATGTGTCTCCAGAGAGAATATGACTCCAGTCGTACCCACCATCATAAGATGTCTCTAGCTCTAGCTGAATTCGACTAAGATCGCTCAAGGCAACCGTCCTATGAGACTTGATTACATGATTAGTGTAAGAGGGGTATGCGACTGCAGCAATGATCCCGACAATCACTACAGCTACCAGTAATTCGATCAATGTCATCCCTCTCAATCCTTTTTTGTAGCCGTTACAACGAGAAATTCGAATCATCACGAGTAGTTTCCTTTTCACTTTTCCGCCTATTTTTGGCAGGTGATAGCATCTGTGCAAGATGAATTACGGCCCTTTTGCCGTTTACATAGGAATTTGGGAAATGCCTCGCGGGTTTACGTTGTTGGAGCTTCTTATTACTGTTGCTGTACTGAGTATTATATTGGCGTTTGCAGCTCCAAGCTTTAGCCGTGTTTCACAAACTGTGCAAATGCAGCGATTGGCAACTGAATTAGCTGGTTTTCTAAGCCAAAGTAAGTCCGAGGCGGTAATGAGAAATCAAAAGTTATATATACATTTCTCCATGGCTAAAAACGTTGTTGTCAGTCAAGGGGCATGGTCTCTACAGTTAACTGACTCATCTAGCGGCTCAGGGGGAGTAATCTTAAACCTTTCCGGCTCTGCCTACTCTGAATTATCTTTGAAGCACAGCTACGATAATCAAAAAATAAGCTTCGATGAGGTCCGTGGACGACCCCAAGGAGGAAATATAGAGTTTTTCCCAACCAATGCTCAAAACATAAAACTACAAGCAAAGCTCTCCAACCCTCCCGGAAGGATTAAAATTTGTAGTAACTCTGGAGCTAAGTTATATGATTACCGTCAGTGCTAACAAACGTTATCAAATAGGTAGCTCTTTAATCGAATTGATGGTTAGTTCTTTAATTGGATTAATTGTCCTTAGTGTAGTGGGCTCTATATTCTTGAGTTTACAAAAAACAGCAAAGGAAAAAAGCTTAGAGCTAAATTTATTGCAAGGTCTGAATATCACTTTATCTGTTATGAAAGAAGATATTCAAAGAGCAGGTTATGATGGTGGGAACGGTAGTTCACTCAAATTATCCGGAGCTACAGGAACCATAATGCTGAGCGGCGCCTCTTCTGTAGGGCTTGTGTATTTTAAAGAGGACTCAGCTGCCAATGAAGACTATCGAAATATTAAGTATGAGAAGAGAGATACTCGGTTTTTTATATGTGAAAAAGGCGTTGTGTCTCAAACACAAATATTATCTTTTGATGGTGTAGATTTTTGTCGTTCTCTATTTGATGATGATATTTTCCAAGTTACCCAATTCACCGTTAGTTCAGAAACAGTGACTAATGGAGGAAATGTAAGTTCGGTCACGAGCGTTAAGTTAGGTTTGAAAACGATTGATGGAGCCTTTAGTGAAGTTGCGGAGTTTTCTATCAAACAAAGGAATTGGCAATGACATCTAAATATAGCTATTCCGGTTATACCACTTTGCTTGTGACTTCTATACTTTTATTACTTGCTTTAATTGCATCATTAGCATCATCCAAAGGTGTATTTTTTCAAATAAAAGTTGCGCAAAACGAAATAAAATCTCGACAAGCACATTGGTTAGCGGAAGGAGGTGTTGAATGTGCATGGGCGCAATTTAGAGTTAATAATATTGTACCTGCCGTAATAACAGATTGTGGCTCAGGGCTTTGGACTATTCCGAATTTTACGAGTACTTCCAATGGGTATTTGGTTACTTCTAATGTTGGATTTACAAGCATTAGTAAGGAGATTGTTTTGGGAGGTAACTTGAGTTATGGTGCAATGCAGTCTAGTGCCGACATTTATTTTCATTCTAGTGCAACGTTCTCTACTCCAGACCCAGGGGAATTGAGCAGCGATGGGTGGGAGTGTATTGCGTTAAGGTATAAAAAGCGCTTTTACTCCTCTTCAGTTGATAATAAAGGCGTAATTCATGGAGAGTCTCCCTATGCCGATTTTAACAACCCTACAAATAAAGATTGTGCAAACACGACGGCAAACCGTCATCTCTCATCTAGTGTTGGCGGGGTTGGTGCTGGTGATGATTTTACTCAAGATACAGATTTAAAGCCATTTGAATCCTTCTTTGGAGTAAAGGCTGAAGAGCATAACGATGTCCGAGATAATGGTGTATTTCATGTTATGACGGGCTCAGTGGCTGATGGTATACCTAATTGTGGTGCTGCTTTAACAGCAGAAATTCAGTCAGGGAAGCATCATTTATGGGTGGAAGGGAGCTGTGAAATCAAGCAATCGGAATACAATGATTTAGTGAATGCTACATCATCGACCAATGGCGTAACAGTGCTCATTCATGATGGTCTTTTCTCCGTGATGGGACCACCGAGCTCCGGCGCTACATCAAATAAGTTTAAAGGGGTCTTGTTTCATTTCAATCATGATTATACCCCGACAACAGCGGATTGGGTTGGGTTCGAAGCCAATGCTCACCTAAATCATGTGCCAAGTGTTGTAGAAGACTCATACAGGACAATAGCTTCTTATTATCAGCATGGTTCTTTTACGGTATCTGGTGGTCAATATTTTGATAGTGAAGATCAGGCAGCGGTTTTCTTCGATTCTTTGGACTTTAGATACAATAAAGATGTGATAGACAATTCAAGGAATGCGCATGCAATTCCTAGATGGAAAAAAGGCTCCTGGAATGATCTCTAAACAAAAAGGTTTTAACCTTCTTGAAGTTCTAATTTCTTTTCTGCTTATCGGTGTTGGGGCTCTAGGTTTAACTAAGCTAAACGTATATCTAGAACGCGAATCCGAATATGCCATAAAAAGTATTGAAGCACTGCGTCTAACAGAGAACCAGCTTGAATGGTTCCGAACGCGTGGTGCTTCGGATGCGCTTTCTACGATTTCTACTGCCAGTTTTGCCTCTATCGTGACAGGATCTTCCGCCACTGGAGCGTACACGGTGGAGTGGGATGTGCCACCTGCTACTGTATCAGGTTCACTAAAGACGATCATCATCACAACAAGTTGGGAAGATAGAATGGGGCAGACGCAATCCGTTCAGCTGAAAACTATGATTTCACAGTACAGTGAATTCGAAAACTAAGTTCAATTGCATACATGGGCTGAGACAAATGCGGGTGTAATTTCTGTTTGATACCGGATTTTTCACGGTTAATAAATGGTTTTTGAACTGTTAATTGAGTTGATGTGCTACTGTTTTTATTATGTTTAATTGAAGTGGTGTTTTTGCAAAATATGTCTCCAATTATGAAAAAAAATCTAGAACCTTGTGCTTTCTCCATTAGTGTTTACTAGAATACTCGTTGGATAGTAGGTCGTTATAATTATTCAAATAGGCCTTGGCACCAACATCATTCACTATGGAGTTACCATGAGTAACCAAGCTGTAAATAAGGCACCATCATCGAAGCCGAGCGGGATGGAGCGCTTTTTAAACTTTATCGAGAGGACAGGTAACAAAATTCCTGATCCTGCGATTTTGTTCTTCTGGGCATTGATCATTACTTGGGCGGCGTCAGCACTTTTGTCGAATGTATCATTCGATCTTCCAAACCCTCGAACGGGCGAAGCTCTTACTATCACCAACTTACTTACGGGCGAAGCGCTAGCAAGTTTCCTTGCTAACATGGTGACGACGTTTACTGGCTTTGCGCCACTGGGTATCGTACTTGTCGCAATGCTAGGTGTGGGTGTTGCAGATTCTTCGGGTTTTATTACGACGGGTCTTAAGAAGATGCTGAACTTCACGCCAGCTAAGCTTCTTACTCCAATGCTTATTTTGGTTGCCATTGTATCGCATACTGCGGCAGATGCAGGCTATGTTCTGGTTATTCCTCTTGGCGGTATTATCTTCCATGCGGCAGGTCGTCACCCTTTAGCAGGTATTGCGGCAGCATTTGCAGGTGTATCTGGTGGCTTCTCTGCAAACTTTATCCCTTCAGGTATCGATCCGCTATTGGCTGGCTTTACGCAAACTGCGGCGCAGGTTCTTGATCCTGAATATGTGGTTAACCCATTAGCGAACATCTTCTTCACTGGCCTATCCTCTATCATTATTGTGGGGATTGGTTGGTACGTGACAGAGAAAATCATCGAGCCTCGTTTATCAAAAATGCCAATTGATGATGATGCGGAAACCGCGCCAAACCTAGGTTCATTTACTGAACTGGAATCAAAAGCATTCCGTTATGCAGGTTGGGCAATGATGGCGGGTATTGCTTTACTTGTTGCAGCGTTAATTCCAGAAACATCAGCACTTCGCTCGCCTGAAGGTGAAATTACTGCCTTCTCAGCACCGATAATGAAGTCTATCGTGCCGTTGATCTTTATTCTGTTTATCATTCCTGGTTACGTTTACGGTAAAGTGTCTGGAACGTTCAAGACCAGCAACGACATTATCAAAGCGATGGCTGATACTATGTCAACCATGGGCGCATACATTGTTATGTCGTTCTTCTGTGCTCAGTTCCTATCTGCATTTGCTCAGTCAAACATCGGTACGATGCTAGCGTTGTATGGCGCAGAAGGCTTAAAAGCGATGAACCTACCAGGTGAAGTGACCATCATCGGTATGATACTTCTAACCGCGTCTGTAAACCTACTTATTGGTTCGGCATCTGCAAAATGGGCTTTAATTGGTCCAATCCTAGTGCCAATGCTAATGGCGGTTGGTATCTCGCCTGAGCTGTCTCAGGCGGCTTACCGTGTGGGGGACTCTGTATCGAACATCGTTTCGCCTCTAATGGTATTTTTCCCTCTTGTAGTGGTTTACTGTCAGCGTTATGTGAAGTCGGCTGGTATCGGTACGCTTGCGTCACTAATGATGCCATTCTCGATCGCAATGCTGATCGGTTGGTCTATCTTCCTAGTTGCTTATTGGATGGTAGGTATCCCGCTAGGCATTCAAGCTCCTTACACTTACACAATGTAAAAACGTGTAGGGTGTGAAAGCCGCTAATTGGCAGCCAAAAAGCGCAGGTCTTCGATCTGCGTTTTTTTGTTCTCGTAAAACGAACATCGATAGGCCTTGTAACTAGTTTTTTGGAGTTGCAGACTTTGTCCCGTGATGTGTTGCTGTAGTGAAACCGAAGTTGGTGATAAAATTCCTGACTTCAATCGTTTTTTGTTTCTTTGGAGCCTCCTTTGTCTAACCATCCGTTTTCCCCTCAAGATGAATTGTTTATGCGCAGAGCGATGGAGCTTGCTGAGCAAGCAGAAGCTGAGGGGGAAGTACCTGTTGGCGCAGTGCTTGTCAAAGATGGTGAAATTATCGCTGAGGGGTGGAATCGCTCTATTGGTACTAATGACGCTACCGCACATGCTGAGATCCAAACGCTGCGTAAAGCAGGCCAAAAGCTAGAAAATTACCGCCTTCTGGATACGACGTTATATGTAACACTTGAGCCATGCCCAATGTGTGCCGGAGCCTTATTGCATAGCCGCGTTAAGCGGGTTGTTTTTGGAGCGCCAGATTTAAAAGCTGGAGCAGCAGGAACAGTGCTTAATTTGTTTGAAAGTCAAGCCGCTTACCATTACGCCTTAGTTGAAAAGGGGCTGCTAGAAGATGAGTGCCGCACTCAGCTACAAGCGTTTTTTAAGCGCCGCCGAAAGGAAATTAAAGCGAAGAAGCAAGCACAAAAAGCATTAGAAAATGGAGAGAGCGAACAAGGTAGTAGGAGTAGTGAGGGCTAGCAAACACCTACAACGTGGTAGATGTTTGCTTGGACGCACTAGTGATTGACTAAATGTACAAAAACACGATTACGTGAACTTACTTTCTTTTTCATACATGTCAGTTTACGTTTACGTCGGATAGCAGCTACTGTGTTATTTAAACGCTTTGACTGCACTCTACGTCTTCTCATATTCAAAACCTCCTGCAGACAAGACTTTTACCAGTAAAGTGCGGCTCATCGATGCTTGGCAATAGGCTCGATAATCGCACTAAACATTGTATGGTTTAAACGTTCTTCATTTGACTTCTGCATTGCACAGAGCCAGCAAACAATTTCAATACGATGCTTAATAATAGGAGTGACGTTATTTCGGCAGAGTGTAGCCGAAAGCGCCGCTTCATCAAGTGAGCTAAACCATGTGGTTGTCAAGTAATCTGTTACAAAGCAATCAGTTTTACTAACGATGAAGAAAAGGCGACCAACCAAAGGAATGGTTGAGTGTGGTTGGTGTCACTCAGAATATTGGAGTCTAGATAAGTTTTCGTTAGGACTCAACAAAAATGACGAGCTTCATAGGCTCGTCATTTTTTAGTTTACCGCGGGTTTATTCTTCAATGCTTTCTTGTTCGGTGTCTTCTTCAACCGTGACGTCAGAAGCGCCAGAGACTTGTTCTACGACGGTCTCTACTGCGCCCGATATCAAAATGTCGGGGTTGAGCGGCGGAATCACTTGCAAGTCATCGCTATTCTCATCAATCGCTGGCTGTTGGCTGACATGACCAATGATGGATTGGTAGTAACGTCGAATATTTTCTACGTAATTACGCGCTTCATCGCCTCTGGCGTACCCATAGCGAGTTTGGCTGTAATAGCGCTTCTGACGAAGTAAAGGCAGCCTGTCTTTTACATCGGCCCAAGCGTTCGGATCGCCACCTTGTGCTTTGGTGAGTCGTCGTGCGTCCATCATGTGGCCGTAACCAATATTGTATGAAGCTAACGCAAACCATATTTTTTCATGCTCGTTAATGCTATCAGGCACGCGACTTACAATACGACGTAAGTACTCGACACCACCACGAACAGATTGCTCAGGGTCTAAACGGTTTGTTACCCCGACGCTTTTCGCTGTTGGCAGAGTCAGCATCATCATCCCCCTAACACCTGTTGGCGATTTTGCTGTTGGTTTCCAGTGTGACTCTTGATAAGCCAATGCTGCAATTAAGCGCCAGTCGAACTCTTCGCTGTATTTTTGGAATAAAGGTGCCCATTTAGGCAATTTGTCATCCAGAGCTCGAATGAATGCGCGAGTATCAACGTAGTCAAATGCTTCAATATGACCAATGTACTTTTCTTCGAGGGTGGACAGTTCTCCTGATTGTTTGATGTTACCGAAAAACTCTATCAGCATCGCATACAAACTTTCGTCTTCAGAACGTCGAGTAAACCAAGATACTGGTTGATCTTCTGTAAGTTCGAACGCGAGCGCAAGATCGGGGTAAAGGCGTTGAGCAAGGGAAAGTTCCACCGAATCAGTCACAGTAAAACGTAACTCACCCGTCGATACGTATTTGAGTAAGTCTCTCGTGTCAGCATCACCAACAATTTCAAACTGAAGTTCTGGATACTGCTTCTTTAACGCTGTTAGGGTCGGAACATATTGCGATTGTTCAACGATCTTTAATGTTTGAGCGCCTGCATTTGTATCTTCGTCGGACTCGTCGTCTTTCGAGGCTTGGTATTCAATGAGTTGTTCGATATCACGTGGTCGAAGTTGCCCTTTTTTATATACCACTTGTTGGCTTACATAATAATAGGCAGGGCCTGGTCTAAATCGTTTGACTGCTTGTGACGTTTGATTTAAACCCGTAGCGATGATATCGATATCTCCTTTCTTAAGAGCAGGAAAAAGCTCAGCTTGGCGAAAGGCTGGTTTAATCTCGAGTTTGACGCCGAGCTGCTCCGCAAACTGACGCGCCAATTCGTAATCCAACCCTGCGGGACCATCGGGACCTATGTAGTAGGAAAGCTGATTGTTTAGCGTGCCAACACGAAGCACACCACGTTCTTGAATTTTTTCAAATTCACTTTTGGGCTCCGACTCAATCTGGCAAGCAGAGAGTAAAAGAACAGAAACTAAAATTAGAGCACTGCGCTTGAGCCGGTTGAAGTGACTTATTTGCATTAATAGGTACATCTTGGAAAATTTCTATTTGCCTTTATATCAAAGCGAGCTCATGGGGCAAAGTGAATCACACACTTATAACGTGACATTGTGTGTTTTATCGACATTTTAGTTGTAATTCAAATTTGACAAAAAAAATGACGCAAACGGTTGCTTTTGGTGTTACATCACAAAAACAATTACTATATAATGCGCTCGCAATGACGAGGTGGAATCGGCATAGGTTCGACAGGGCTTATTTTAAGTGTCTGAATTTATTCCAATATCACCTTAATCAATTGCATAAGAGACCTAAGCACATGAGAATTTTGCGTGGCTCCCCAGCTCTTTCTGAGTTTCGTGTTAATAAACTACTGGAACTTTGTCGTGAACAAGATCTGCCTGTAACTAGCATTTATGCCGAGTTTATGCACTTTGCCGATCTAAAGTCAGACCTTGATGACCAAGAGTTAGAAAAACTTGAAAAGTTACTAACTTACGGCCCAACCATCGAAGAGCATGAGCCTGAAGGTCTTCTACTTCTTGTCACGCCTCGTCCTGGCACTATCTCGCCTTGGTCTTCTAAATCTACCGATATCGCTGTTAACTGTGGTCTGGATAAAGTGAAACGTCTAGAGCGTGGTACGGCTTATTATGTCGAATCTTCAGTTGTTCTATCAGAAGCTCAAGCTGACGCTGTTAAAGCGTTAATTCACGACCGCATGATGGAAACAGTATTCACAGAATTTGAAGCCGCATCAGCATTATTTACTGTTGCAGAGCCTAAGCCTGTCGCACATGTTGATATCTTAGCTGGCGGTCGTCTTGCGCTTGAAGAGGCAAACGTTTCCCTTGGCTTGGCACTCGCAGAAGATGAAATTGATTACTTGGTAGAGAACTTTACTAAGCTTGGGCGTAACCCAAACGACATTGAATTGATGATGTTTGCTCAGGCGAACTCAGAGCATTGTCGCCACAAAATTTTTAACGCAGATTGGACTATCGACGGGGTAGATCAACCTAAGTCTTTGTTCAAAATGATCAAAAACACTTTTGAAACGACACCTGACTATGTGCTGTCTGCATACAAAGACAACGCAGCCGTTATGACAGGTTCTAAAGCGGGGCGTTTCTTCCCTGACCCTAAATCTCGTCAATACACGTACCACCATGAAGATACGCACATCTTGATGAAGGTAGAAACGCACAACCACCCAACGGCAATCTCTCCGTGGCCGGGCGCATCGACTGGCTCAGGCGGTGAAATTCGTGACGAAGGCGCGACGGGTATCGGCGGTAAGCCAAAAGCGGGTCTGGTTGGTTTTACAACCTCTAACTTACGTATTCCTGGTTTTGAACAGCCATGGGAAACCGACTTCGGCAAGCCGGGTCGTATTGTGAATGCGTTAGACATCATGCTTGAAGGCCCTCTTGGCGGCGCGGCATTCAACAACGAATTTGGTCGTCCAAATCTATTGGGTTACTTCCGTACTTACGAAGAAAAAGTCACTTCTCATGCGGGTGAAGAAATTCGTGGTTACCACAAACCAATCATGATTGCTGGTGGTATGGGTAACATCCGCGATGAACACGTACAGAAGAAAGAGATCCCTGTAGGTGCGAGCCTAATCGTACTTGGTGGTCCGGCAATGAACATCGGTCTTGGTGGTGGTGCGGCATCTTCCATGGCATCTGGTCAGTCAGCAGAAGATCTGGACTTCGCTTCGGTACAGCGTGAAAACCCAGAGATGGAACGTCGCTGTCAGGAAGTTATCGACCGTTGTTGGCAGTTAGGCGACGACAACCCAATCGCATTTATCCACGATGTGGGTGCAGGCGGTATCTCTAACGCATTGCCTGAACTTGTCGACGACGGTGAGCGTGGCGGTAAGTTCCAATTACGCGATGTACCAAACGATGAGCCGGGCATGAGCCCACTGGAAATCTGGTGTAACGAATCACAGGAACGTTACGTTCTAGCGGTAGCGCCAGAAAACATGGAAGCATTCGACGCCATCTGTAAGCGTGAACGCGCACCGTATGCAGTGGTGGGTGTGGCGACAGAAGAGCGTCATCTAACGTTAGAAGATTCTAACTTCGACAATACGCCAATCGATATGCCAATGGATATCCTGCTTGGTAAGCCACCGAAGATGCACCGTGACGCAACCACACTAAAAGTGGAAAGCCCTGCCATTGTTCGTGATGGTATTGAGCTTAATGAAGCGGTGGATCGCGTACTTCGTCTTCCTGCTGTTGCAGAAAAAACATTCCTAATTACTATCGGTGACCGAACAGTAACGGGTCTGGTTGCTCGTGATCAAATGGTTGGTCCTTGGCAGGTACCAGTAGCAAACTGCGCAGTAACAGCGGCAAGCTACGACACTTACCATGGCGAAGCAATGTCGATGGGTGAGCGCACGCCAGTGGCATTACTAGACTTTGGAGCATCGGCTCGCCTAGCCGTTGGTGAGTCACTAACGAACATTGCGGCAACAGACATCGGTGATATTAAACACATTAAACTGTCTGCGAACTGGATGTCTCCAGCGGGTCACCCAGGTGAAGATGCGGGTCTTTACGAAGCAGTGAAAGCGGTTGGTGAAGAATTGTGTCCTGCGTTAGGTTTGACTATCCCAGTTGGTAAAGACTCCATGTCGATGAAAACCAAGTGGGAAGAAAACGGCGAGAGCAAAGAAGTCACATCTCCACTGTCGCTAGTTATCACGGCATTTGGTCGTGTGGAAGACGTACGTAAGACCGTGACTCCACAACTACGCACTGACAAAGGAAATACTTCTCTAGTTCTTGTTGACTTGGGTAACGGCAAAAACCGCTTAGGTGCGACAGCATTGGCACAAGTATACAAACAGCTGGGTGACAAACCTGCTGACGTAGATAATGCAGAGCAGCTAAAAGGCTTCTTTGATGCAATGCAAGCGTTAGTACGTGATGACAAGCTAGTGGCTTACCACGATAAAGGCGACGGCGGTCTGTTTGTTACACTGGCTGAGATGGCATTCGCGGGCCACTGTGGCGTAAAAGCGAACATCGCAGAGCTGGGTGATGATGCGCTAGCCGTTCTATTTAACGAAGAGCTAGGTGCGGTTGTTCAAGTTAAGAATGATGATCTAGATTCAGTTCTATCTACTCTGGCGGCAAACGGCTTAGAGGCATGCTCACATGTGATTGGTTCTGTTGAAGCTTCAGACGACTTTGTTATCACTTCTGGTGATGCAGTTGTGCTTGAACGTTCACGTACCGAACTACGCGTTATCTGGGCTGAAACAACGCATAAGATGCAAAGCCTACGTGATAACCCAGCGTGTGCAGACCAAGAGCACGAAGCTAAGAAAGACAACTCTGACCCGGGTCTAAACGTTAAGCTCAGCTTCGACGTAAATGAAGACGTTGCAGCACCGTACATTGCGAAAGGTGCTAAACCTAAGATGGCAATTCTACGTGAGCAGGGCGTTAACTCCCACGTCGAAATGGCAGCAGCGTTTGACCGAGCTGGTTTTGAAGCAACCGACATCCATATGAGCGATATCCTAACAGGCCAAGCGGTACTGGATGAATACCATGGCCTAGTAGCTTGTGGTGGCTTCTCTTACGGCGACGTACTAGGTGCGGGTGAAGGTTGGGCTAAGTCTATCCTGTTTAACGCACAAGCTCGTGAACAGTTCCAAGCCTTCTTCAACCGTGAAGAGACGTTCTCTTTAGGTGTATGTAACGGTTGTCAGATGCTATCAAACCTGAAAGAGCTGATCCCAGGTGCAGACTTGTGGCCACGTTTTGTGCGCAACGAATCTGAGCGTTTTGAAGCGCGCTTTAGTCTAGTTGAAGTTCAGAAATCTGATTCTGTATTCTTCGACGGCATGGCTGGTTCGCGTATGCCAATCGCGGTTTCCCACGGAGAAGGGCGTGTAGAAGTACGTGATGCAGAGCACCTAGCAGCGATTGAAGCATCAGGTACGGTTGCGGTTCGTTACGTGGATAACCTCGGTAACCCAACACAACAATACCCGAACAACCCGAATGGTTCGCCAAACGCGATTACCGGTTTAACAACAGCAGACGGTCGCGTAACTATCATGATGCCTCACCCAGAGCGCGTATTCCGCACAGTTGCAAATTCTTGGGCTCCGGAAGGTTGGGGTGAAAATGGCGCTTGGATGCGTATGTTCCAAAATGCCCGTAAGAATATCGGTTAATTAACCAAAGGTTAATCTAGCTTAAGTAAAGCGTTGGTTGAGAGACCAGCGCTTTCTTTTTTCTTATCACTCTTTTTTCTTCGTCGCTCTTTCTAGTGACTTGGCGAAACGTTGCTTTGTTCTGCCTCTTCTTTGTCATCTATTATCTAGCGTAAAAAACTTGCAGCGTTTAGATTACTTTTATGCTCTAATACCGCGCTTACCAAGGGATGGTGTTAAACAGCTCAGCTTAGATGGAGTTATCAAGTTGACCGAATCCCTGATTGATCCCTAAATCCCTTAGGAAATGAAAGAAATGTCTAAGAATCCAAAATTTGCTATCCGCGTCACTGAAAAACGTAACGGCTGGAGCGCAGAAATCACTCGCCAAGTAACATCTCGTAAGACTGTAGTATCAAAGCGTGAAACAGGCTTTGACAGCGAAGAGAAAGCACAAGCTTGGGCTGAACAAGAACTGGCTGGGTTTATCCAAAACCAAGTGGTTCGTAACGAGCGTAAAGCAGCGCAACGTCAAGAGCGTGAAGCAGAACAACTAGCGGCAAAAGTTCGTAAAGAAGAAGCCCGCAAAGCACGTGAAACCGAAGTAGACACTGACGAAGAATAAGTTTAAATCGGTGAGATGGTGACGTTACCCATCAAACAAATAGTGAAAATGCCCTGAGTTTTGTCTCAGGGCATTTTTTATTTATATCGGCTAAAAACAATCCGACGATACGGACAAGCTAAACGTGCCGTCTTCAGGGGCTGCAAATTGTTTATTGCCAGGAAGAAGGTGAGGGTTATTAGCATAAGTGCGATGTGTCGATTTGACCTTTGCAGAATGTCTTTCCGGTAAATCAAAGTGTTGTAAGCCGTCAGATAGATCGTTTGCTTCACCGTAGTCGAAATGTGTTGCGACGTCTTTGGGCTGCTTGGCGTAACGACAGTGATCCGGCTTACCATCTTCGTGCCAAGTTAAAGAGTTAGTTTTTGCATCTAGATTCAGGTTATTTGCTGTTGGCTGTGCGTAAAAATCTTCTGAAACTTGGTGCTTGCTTTGTTCTTGTAAGTAGTCTGCAATGTTCTCAGAAGCTTGCGCTAGGCTACCTACAGGGAAGAAGCAAATCAGAAGAAGCCGTGTTTTTAGATTGTTCATAATGTGTATACAAGCAAAAGGAAATGATAATACTGATAAATAAAACGGCGTGCAATTAAGGCCATTGGATACGATATAACAGGGCAGTTAATGTCTGCCCTGCATCTTTTAGGTATGGTTAGTATTGATAAGTGAGGTGCAGTTTGACTTCGCGACCAGGCGAAGGCACGCCATTAGATAGGTATGCTTCGTAGTAACGATCGGTTAAGTTTTTCACAACCGCGCCAACGCTCAAGCCTTCGACTTGTTGTATTTCCCAAACCACGTAAGCGTTTTGTAGCGTGTATTGCTCACTTGGCGATTTCACTTTTAAATTGTTACCGCTTGCCTTGGTTTTGGTTTGCGCATCATACCAACGGACTTCCCAGCCCGCACGTAAACCAGGAATCCATTCGTAACCTAAACCCAGATTAATGTTTAATGGCGGTACATCAGGATGATCATCATCTGAACCTGTAGAGTCAGATAGGCTACCTTTGTTTTTGCCGCGAATGTAACTTGCTGAGAAATTACTGTAGAAATCTTCAATCCGGTATTGTGAAATTAGCTCAAAGCCATAGTTTTTAAAGCCATCTAGGTTTGTATTCCAGCTTTGTAACTCAGTAGTATTTTTGTCGAGGTTTTCGCCCGTTCGTATATCAACTGTGTCGCTAACATCGTTATAGAACATAGTTAACTCTGTTGCGAGGTTATCGCGAGAGTTCACCAGCCCTTCCGTTAAGTTGATAACGCTTGCTTGATAAGCATGGATACGAGACACGTCCAGATTCAAAGCAGTAGCCGTAGCGGTAGCTCGCGCATATTGCACTGAGTAGATGTTATCAACGGTTGGTGCTTTTAAAGCGTAGGCGTAGGAGGCGTTTAAACGCGTATTATTGCTCGCATCAAAGTCGATATCCAAACGTGGGCTAAAGCCTTTATGCGTCGTTTCACCGTAGTTATGTCCGGCAGCTGGATCATTATAATCCGGCGCTGCGTTCCCTTTTCCTTCACTCTTGATGTATTCGTAACGCAGAGAAGGTGTGATTGTTAGGCGGTCTGTTGCTTGATAGTGATCAGCAATGTAAGCGGCATAAATTGACTGCGTGCCAGATGGTTCGTAGTAAGGGGTGTACCAACCGTAGTTTTTCGCTTCATTACTGTCGTATGATGCGTTGAATACTAACGAGTCTCTATCGGTTTTTTGATATTGAAGCCCAGTGACTAGAGTGTGGTCTCCGAATTGCGCTTGGTTAAACACATCAACGTAATCACGCTCGTAACTCAGCCATGACTCATGACCGTAACTGCCAACAGAAACGAACATTTTCTCGAATGCTACGTCAGGGCGAACCCAATGACGATCGTTTTCGGAACGTGCCATTTTGATATTGAAATCAATATACGGGTTAGTCGGCATGTAGTGGTAAGAGATGGTTGTGGTGTTGTCCGTGTATTTGTTATCGACGGTGTAAGCGTATTGGGCTTTTTCTAATGAGCCGTATTTCTTGATATTGTATTCGGTGATGTTAGGCATTTTTCCGCGGCGGTTAGCCCAAGGTTTACGACCTTCATCTTTGTAGCGAGTATGGCTAATTTCAAACTCGTGATCGTTATTTTCATAACCGACCTTTACGAGCATGTTTTCTTGCTCATAACCTGAGTAATCTAGCGTTTCACCACCTCCGACTTTAATGTCATCAGAATCTTTTACCGAGCCATTCGCTAGAAAATAAAAACCAGTATCGTTTTTACCATAGAGTGTTAGCGTGTAGGCGTTCTCATCGCCGTTGGTGTTGTATGCACTTGAGATGCGAGCACCAAAGTTTCTTTCGCCGTACAGGAGATCATCGACACTTTTGGTTTTAATGCGAATGGAGCCACCAAACTTCCCGTTGAGTGCTCGATAGTCGTGCGCGCCCTTGATAATTTCTGCTTCGCCAATTAAGAACGGATCAAAAAAGAAGGTACCGTAGCGGTATTGTTGAAAGCCAATTGGAGCGCCATCGACAAAGACGGCGATATCGCTTGGATCATCAAAACCACGAATGTTAATACGTTCGCCACCAGAACGACCGCCACCATCTATTGATGCACCGGGAACGGCATCGATCATTGAGGCAAAATTAGAGTACTGTTGCTCTTCAATCTCTGACCAATTAATGGTGGTTTGCGCAGGCTCAGCAATGGTAATAGGTTTGGCATAACGAACGCCTATGACTTCAAGCTCTTCATTTGGCGCTGTCTCGGCATATGAATAAAGAGGGAAGAGCAAAGCCAGTGAAATGAGATTTACTTTGAGTGGATGACTTTTTAATCGTTTCATATTGATGATTTATAGTGTTTTTATGAAGCTGGGATTATAAGAACATTATTACGATTAATAAATGATAATGAGATTAATTATCAAATGTGTTTTTACGACGGATTGTAAAGTTTTTTATCCATTCGTGGAAACTACGATAAGTATCGTTAGCTTACATAAAACAAAAAGCCCAGCATCATGGATGCTGAGCTTATTGGCTTTTAAACAAGATAGTGCGAGCACTGTTGCTCCTTTTGAGCTAATCAGGCGCCTACTTGGTAGGAATTACTGAGTTTCTAACGGTATCTGTCCGGTGGTCAGCGGCTCGGCATCGAATTCAGTGAGGCCTTCAATATAGCTTTCGACTGCTTGCTCTAAAGCATTATCACCTTGGTTAAAATAGGCAAGGTGGAAAATTGCATCGCCTTCGTTCACCAATGGTAATGTTTGTTGACCGATAACCAAACCACGCTTCGGGGCTTTTAGTTCTATCTCATCATGACCAAGAGGAGAGCTAATATAAGCGAGCGTTTCCCCCTGTTCTACTTTGTCTCCCAGATTAACGACAGTACGCAAAATGCCGTTACCTGACGCGCGAACCCAGCTGGTGGACTTCGCTATGATAGGCTCAGGCAGCTTTTTCCTGCTCGCACGCAACATACCAATGGCTTGCATTACGCGCCGAACCCCGAGTACACCAGCGCTTATCGAAAGTGGATCAAAGCGCAATGCTTCGCCAGCCTCGTAGGTGAGCACTGGAATATCACATTTTTCTGCTTCACTGCGTAAAGAGCCATCACGCAATGCTGAATCAACAATCACTGGCGTTGCAAATGCTTGAGCAATACGCAGAGTTTCTGGGTTGCTTAAGTTTGCGCGGATCTGTGGTAAGTTCGTGCGATGAATTGCCCCTGTGTGTAGATCCAAAATGTAGTCACAACGCTTGGCAATGTTGTTAAAGAACCCGTGTGCCATACGAGATGCAAGTGCGCCTTTTTCACTGCCAGGAAAGCAACGGTTGAGATCTCGTCGGTCGGGCAAGTAACGAGATTTATGGATGAAACCAAAAACGTTAACGATAGGTACTGCAATGACAGTGCCTTTCAGTTTTTGTGGTTCCAGTTGGTTAATGATCTGACGAACGATTTCTACGCCATTAAGCTCATCACCATGGATAGCGGCATTCACCATTAACACTGGTCCTTCTTGTTTCCCATGGATGATTTCCACAGGAATAGATAAAGGCGAATGTGTATATAGCTTCGCTGCTTCAAATTCGATCTCTAATCGTTGTCCTGGTTGTATTTGATGTCCTAAGAGCTCAAACACTTTGCTTTTTTTACTTCTGGCCATAAACCATCTCTGTCAAATGCGTCATCAGCAATGTAACAATTGCTGCAAAATCGCACTAATCATTCTCATTAAGGACACGACAAATTACTTTAATCGTCATGCGTGAAATTTTGGTATGTGTGAAGTTTTTGTTTTCAATATGATCTTTTCTATCAGTTTAATACATAACAAGCCATAGAGAAGAGAGCGCAATAATAGCCTTAAAAAATGTGACTGTATTAAAAATAATACTGTTCATGGAGGACAAAAAAACGGACTTTTAACCCTACTTTTTATCCGATAATATCCGCGCCGAATTTGAGGTTTCACACTTTCTAACTAGAGGTTTTGATGAAAAAGGCAATTGCTAAAATTGGTGCATTGACTGCGGTAGCAGTTTCACTTTCAGGTTGCGTAGGTAGTAATGCCGTGACAGGTTATGTCATGGGGTTTAACCTGAAAGCTGTTGACAACCGTTACGCTCGAGGTGGCCTGAATATGCTTTTAGCGCCTGTTTATGGTGTCGCGATCGCAGCGGATTATATCGTGTTTAACTCTCTAGAATTTTGGACGGGTAAGAACCCGTTAAATGGTAAGCCACATATCTTCGATACAAAGGTAGATACTTACATTGATGTCAATCACCAGTTAGATAAATCGTTAACGACGGCACCAATTGCACCATTAGCGGATAACCGTGTCATTGAGCAGGGGCGAATGCAGCAAATCGATGAGAACACTGTTCAAATGGATATTACTTACAGTAACGGTGAAAAGGCGACACTCTTGGGTGTACGCGATGGTGAGTTTGTTACTTACTACATTGATGGTGAAGTTGTTGCACAAACCTCAATGGATGAATTAGCCGCTTACGCGGCGCAAAACCGTGTGTAGTTGGGTTCAACTAAACCAAAAAAAGGGTGCCGTATGGCACCCTTTGTCGTTTTTCGTGATTGAATTATGCTTTCTCTGGAATCGCTTCTAAAAGCGCGACCATCTGATCCCAGTACAACTGAACAGTATCAATCTTCACTTTCTCATCTGGAGAGTGAGGGAATTTTATTGTTGGACCGAAAGAAACCATATCCATGTGTGGGTATGGTTCTTTAAATAGGCCACACTCAAGACCAGCATGGATGACCATGATGTTCGGCTTATGACCGTAAATGCCTTCATACATATCACGGAAAATTGCCATGATCTCGGAATCTGCATCTGGCTTCCAGCCAGGGTAAGCGCCTGAGAACTGAATTTGTGCGCCTGCTAGCTCAGTAATCGAGCGCAGCATGCTTTCCACTTGGCTACGGCCAGAGTCAATGAGAGAACGAATCAAGCAAAGCACGGTGACTTTATTTTCTTCTGTGCTGATCACACCAACGTTTAGAGAAGTTTCAACAACGCCTTCCACCTCATCACTCATACGGATTACGCCGTTTGGACAAGCGTTAAGTGCCGCAATGAATCGTTGCTGATCGGCGATTGAAAATACTTGCGCGTCAGTCGTGATCGCTTCATTAAAGGTTACGATACCTGTTTCGATTTTACCCAATTCAGTTTTAAGCAGCTCAGTGTAGTGGTTGAACAGCTCAGCAAGTTTGTCTTGGTTTTCGACAGGAAGCGCGACAGTAACAAACGCTTCGCGAGGGATTGCATTACGTAAGCTACCACCACGGAATTCGACTAAACGTAAATCAAGCTCTTGAGCATGACCGGCAAGGAAACGACCAAGTAATTTGTTGGCATTACCGCGACCTGTGTGAATGTCACAACCTGAGTGACCACCTTTTAGGCCTTTCAGCGTCAGTTGGCGTGTTACAAAACCTGCAGGCGTTGATTCTCGAGAAATATCGAAAGTCATGGTGCCATCAACGCCACCTGCACAACCCATGTAGACTTCGCCTTCTTGCTCAGAGTCTGTATTTAGAAGAATCTCACCCTCTAACCAACCAGCTTCAAGGCCAAATGCGCCAGTCATGCCTGCTTCTTCATCAATCGTCAGCAGAACTTCGAGTGGACCGTGCTTAATATCTTTAGATGCCAATACAGCAAGGCAAGAAGCCATACCAATACCGTTATCTGCACCAAGCGTCGTGCCTTTCGCAGTTACCCATTCGCCATCGATGTAAGGTTGGATTGGATCTTTGGTGAAGTCGTGTTCAGTGTCTTCGTTTTTCTGCGGCACCATGTCGATGTGTGCTTGAAGTACAACAGCCTTCTTATTTTCCATTCCTGGTGTCGCGGGCTTTTTGATGAACACGTTACCGGTTGGATCACGGCGAACGTCAAAGCCTTGCTCTGTTGCCCAGTTGATAATGTACTGTGCTAATGCTTCTTCATGTTTCGATGGATGAGGGATTGAACAAATCTTATCGAAAAACTGCCAAAGTGGAGCAGGTGATAAGGTACTGATCTCAGAATGGAACTCAGACACGGAGGACTCCTTTTGATGTGCTTTGCCAAATATATACCGTAAAAATATTGTCAAGGTAGCATTAAATGCTAGACGATTTGGCCTTCAAATTGCCGTTAGCATACCACCAGATAAGGAGTACGAGTAGTCGCGATCACAAGGATTTCTCTCAGAACTGTCACAGTTTGTGAATACAATAACAAGCACTATGTGTTCTCTATCATACATTCTGAAAGTGGCTTTATTTTTTAATTCATAAAATTGTAATTTAATTACACATAAACTTTGATAAAGGTCAATTTATGCATTTTTTGTGATTTCAATCACTAAAATGCTTGTAATTAAATTTCTTGGTGGTATATTTGTAACCAGCTTCTGAGAGAAGAATGAAATGCTCAAAGGATGAGTCCGTTTTATCGCCTCCAAGGAACCGAGAAATCAACGAATGTTTAATTGATTTAAAAGGTGATAGTTATGAAAGGTTTACCAAGTACAATGTTCTGGAATAGCAAGTCTGTTTACACCGGTAACTTTGTATACCCAACAAGCTTTGGCTACTAAGTGAAGTCAACGCATGTGACTCGAACAGTTTGTTCACCCCTATAAATTGGAATTTTTTTTCAGTGATAGTGCTGACATGATTCACCGCCACCCAAATTGGGTGGCGTTTTTTTATCTCTATTTTCTCTTCCTGACTCACTTATTGCCATCAAAGCCTTCTTCTATTCCCCATTCTTCGGTTTTATCGACTTTTCCATCAAATCTGTTAGATACCATGTTTAAAATGGGCCTTTTTCATCTGAAAGTTTAGTACATTGCTCAGTTTTTATTCTCTTTTAGAGAACTGTGTTATCTGGGTTACCTATTGTTTTATAAGAATATATTTCTTTGCTTGCTTTGATAGATTAGAGAATGTGTTTCATATCCAAAGAAAAAAAACGCATTAGAGTGAAGATTCTATCTAGAATTTGCTATTTGATAACTTTATAATTCCCGCCAATCGATTACGCAACCGTTTACTTTTTACCTTTACAGGATTCGATCATGCTCGAGAGGCTTTTTAAACTCAGTGAAAATGGCACAAATGTGCGCACTGAGATCATTGCAGGTGTTACGACCTTCCTAACTATGGCTTACATTATTTTTGTAAACCCAGCGATCCTGTCGGATACCGGTATGGACCGTGGCGCCATTTTTGTTGCGACTTGTCTTGCTGCCGCAATCGGCTGTTTTATTATGGGATTTGTTGCCAATTACCCAATCGCACAGGCACCAGGAATGGGCCTGAACGCATTTTTCACTTACTCTGTTGTATTGGGAATGGGTTATACGTGGCAAGTTGCGTTAGCGGCTGTATTTGTTTCTGGCCTTCTGTTCATTCTTTTAAGCGTATTTAAGATCCGTGAGTGGATTATTAACTCGATCCCGCATTCTCTACGAACAGGTATTTCAGCTGGTATTGGTCTTTTCTTAGCGTTTATCGCATTAAAAAATGCAGGTATCGTCGTTGATAACCCAGCGACATTAGTTTCTATGGGAGAGATCACATCATTGCCATCTGTATTGGCCGCGATTGGTTTCTTTCTTACGATTGCATTGGTTCACCGTGGTGTGAAAGGTGCGGTGATGATCGCCATTCTTGGCGTTACAGCGCTTGGTCTTCTATTTGGTGATGTGCAGTGGGGCGGTATTATGTCAACGCCACCAAGCATTGCGCCAACTTTCATGCAACTGGATTTCTCTGGTTTGTTTGAAGTAGGCATGATTTCCGTCGTATTTGCTTTCCTATTTGTCGATTTATTTGACACCGCAGGTACGCTCGTTGGCGTTTCTCAAAAAGCAGGCCTAACTGATGAGAATGGCAACATCCCTCGTTTAAACAAAGCGTTACTTGCAGACTCAACAGCAACGTCAGTAGGTGCATTACTTGGTACCTCCAACACGACATCTTATATTGAAAGCGTTTCTGGTGTAGCTGCGGGTGGGCGTACTGGTCTAACAGCCGTGGTTGTTGGTGTACTCTTCCTACTTGCTCTATTGTTCTCACCACTTGCGGGTATGATCCCTGCTTATGCAACGTCAGGTGCGCTATTCTATGTGGCGATCTTGATGCTGTCTGGGCTAGTAAGCATTGATTGGCGTGACCTAACTGAAGCGTCCCCAGTTGTTGTGACTTGTTTAGTTATGCCGCTAACATTCTCGATTGCAGAAGGTATCACGTTAGGCTTTATCGCATACGCGGCGATCAAGTTATTCAGCGGTAAGGGCCGTGAAGTGTCGATGAGTGTATGGGTGATGTCAGCCATCTTCATCGTTAAATACCTCGTCGGTTAATTTCTCGAGCAAAAAGCCAGTGTGGATTTATTCACGCTGGCTTTTTCTTTTTTTACGTTGTTCACAGAAGACGGTTTTTCTGCGGAATAGGCAGAGAATTTTGATATCACCGTTGGTATTAGCGGTGTGTTTCGGTAGAATAATCGTTTGCGCAGCTTGAAATCCTCGTCTCCAAACATTTTGGAGAAGTTAGTGAGCATTCCGCTTTTGAGTGACTTCGCTAGATTTTGAGGATGCATATTTTCAAATTATTAGGTTATTACAATGAGTAAAAAATTCATTATCACTTGGGATGCAATGCAGACTTACTGCCGTGAACTGGCTGAGAAACAAATGCCAGCTGAGCAATGGAAAGGAATTTGGGCGGTAAGCCGCGGCGGTTTGGTTCCTGGCGCTATTTTGGCTCGTGAACTGGGTATTCGTTACGTTGATACAATCTGTATTTCAAGCTACGACCATGATCATCAGCGCGATATGACGGTACTAAAAGCACCTGAAGGTGATGGCGAAGGTTACCTAATCGTTGAAGACCTAGTAGACAGTGGTGATACAGCGCGCAAACTACGTGAGATGTATCCAAAAGCGAAAATGATCGCTGTGTGTGCGAAACCATCAGGCAAAGAGCTGCTGGATGATTACGTTGTAGATATTGCTCAAGACACTTGGATCGAGCAGCCTTGGGATATGTCAATCCAGTATGCTGAGCCAGTAAACCGCAAGCAAAAATAAGCGCGGTTAAAGAATATTGAGAAATGCCCCTTTATAGGGGCATTTTTTTTATTATGATATTAAATCATGCTAATAGCCTAGGGTTCTTCCTATGTCTGAAGACGTCAGTAAAAATCTTTCCGAAACTTTGTTCGTGAAACATAAGCAAGCAAAAGAAACCTCCGCGCTTACCCAGTACATGCCGACCAGTAAAAAAATACTTGATGAACGAGAAGCGCAGGGTGATCGTGCTTGGTATCGTCATTTGCGTCGCTTGCAATGGGCTTGGCAAGGATTGTCTCCGATCGAAATGGAAGGCGTACTGTCCAAAATTGCTTCATCATCTCACTCGCGAACCAATGATGATTGGTTAGACACTGTAATGGGTTATCACAGTGGTAACTGGACATTTGAGTGGATCAAGCTTGGTATGGATCATCAGAAGCGAGCAAATGAAATGCAAGGAGAAGAGGCAGCGGATGAACTCTTCACTGCTTCTTTGTGTTTTAGTATTGCCGGCTACCCACATTTAAAAAATGACAACTTGGCATCGCAGGCTCAAGTACTGGCAAACAAAGCGTATTCTGACGGCGCAGAAAAAACTAAGTACACCATAAAGCAAATTGAAGTGCCTTACCAAAATCGCAAAATCATCGCGAACCTCCATTTACCAAGAACGGATAAACAGTTGCCTGTGGTCATGGTGAGCGCTGGTTTGGATACTCTACAAACCGACATGTGGCGTTTGTTCCGTAATCGTCTTGCACCGCGAGATATTGCGATGTTAACCGTAGACATGCCTTCGGTAGGGCATAGCTCTCATTGGCCCTTGACCGAGAATTCAAGTTGCCTACATCAAGCGGTATTGAATGAGCTTTACTCGCTACCTTGGGTTGATCATCACAAAGTGGGGTTAGTTGGGTTTCGTTTTGGTGGTAATGCAATGATCAGACTCTCTTTTGTCGAGCAGGAAAAGATCAAAGCTTGTGTCGCTCTAGGCGCACCCGTACATGATATTTTTACTTCCCCTCAGAAGTTACAAAAAATGCCGAAGATGTATTTAGACCTTTTGGCTTCCCGTTTGGGGAAAAATGCGGTTGATATTAATAGCATGGCTGGTCAGATGATGGCGTGGTCATTGAAGGTTCAGGGCTTCCTGAGCAGTCGAAAAACCAAAGTGCCTATTTTGGCTTTGAGTCTTGAGGGCGATCCAGTGTCGCCACACAGTGATAATCAACTTGTTGCTCTATTTAGCCAGTATGGTAGAGCGAAAAAAATCAGTTCCAAAACAATTACAAAAGGATATGAGCAATCCCTCGATTTAGCCATAAAGTGGCTAGAAGATGAATTATTAGGGTGACAATTCTCCTAAATTAGTTAAGAGTGATATATCTGAGCAAAAAATAAGCTCATGATAATTAAAAATAATAATCATTCTTGGGTGTTTACTTTTAACTATGAAAACGGAGATTCATATGTCAGAGACGACTCAGGGCCCGACTCACTTTCGCTTGATGTCAAAGTTGAAGGCGATAGGGCCTTACCTGCGCGAACCACAATCGCAAGAAGGGCGCTATTATTTTGATTGTTTATCTGTATGTGTAGACGACAAAAAATCGCCTGAGAAGCGTGAATTTTGGGGCTGGTGGATGGATTTGGAATCCATCGAGGGAGGCTTTACTGCTAAATATCATATTGGCAAGTACAACAAAGAAGGGCAATGGGTATCTGAAGCCCTTCCCAAAAAAGTAGTAGAGGAAGTGTATCTCACGCAGAGCACATTCCATCAAAAGCTGGTTGATACTTTAGAAGAACACTTCAAATTAGAAGTCGAATATCACACGGAGTCTTTCGATTTCGCTTAATTTGGTTGTTTTCATTTAATACCAAACAAAAAGGTGCGAAAACGCACCTTTTCTCTTGTTAATTCCCTATTTGATTGTTAAAACATCCTCTCTTTATTTGTTTTTCACTTCAGAAGACATCATGACAACGAATCAACAAAATGCAGTTGTTTCACAACCACAAACTGTCGTTGTGAAACTGGGTACAAGTGTGCTGACAGGCGGCACTCTGGCACTCGACCGTGCACACATGGTTGAGTTAGCACGCCAGTGTGCTGAGCTTAAAAAACAAGGCCATTCAATCGTAATGGTTTCGTCTGGTGCGATTGCAGCAGGCCGTGAGCATCTTGGTTACCCCGCATTGCCCAACGAGATGGCGAGTAAGCAGTTACTTGCCGCGGTGGGGCAGAGTCGCTTGATTCAAACATGGGAGTCTTTGTTTGGTATTTATGGTATCAAGATCGGCCAAATGCTACTAACCCGTGCCGATTTAGAAGATCGTGAGCGATTCCTTAACGCGCGCGACACTATTAATGCGCTCGTTGCGAACGATATTGTTCCTATCGTAAACGAAAATGATGCCGTTGCGACTAGCGAGATTAAAGTTGGCGATAACGACAACCTTTCCGCTTTGGTAGGCATTTTATGTGGTGCAGATAAGCTCTTGCTTTTAACTGACCAAAAAGGTCTGTTTACTGCTGACCCTCGTAAAGATCCGAACGCAGAGCTTATCAAGGAAGTAAAAACCATCGACGATACGCTGCGTAAAATCGCAGGTGGAAGCGGTACAACATTGGGTACTGGTGGTATGGCAACGAAGCTGCAAGCCGCAGACATCGCTCGCCGCGCAGGTATAGAGGTTATTATTGCTGCTGGTAGTGCGCCGAATGTTATCTTTGACTCTTTAAGTGCTGAACCTCAGGGCACGCGCTTCCTACCTTGCGCTGAAGCCTTAGAGAATCGTAAACGCTGGATTCTAGCGGGACCTGCGGCATCGGGCGACATCGTTATTGATGATGGTGCAGTCAATGCTGTGGTCGGCAAGGGCAGTAGCCTACTTGCTAAAGGGGTCATCAAAGTTAGTGGTGACTTCGCACGAGGCGAAGTAGCGCGTGTAACAAACGCTCACGGTAAGTTGGTGGCTCGTGGCATCAGCGCCTACTCAAGTGATGACCTAACTAAAATTACGGGTAAGCACAGTAAAGATATCATCTCTATTTTGGGTCATGATTATGGCTCTGAGGTGATTCACCGCGATGATTTGGTCGTCATTCAGGAATAGAATTAGAGGGAAGCAAAGTGGATTTAACGAATATGGGTAAAGCTGCTAAAGATGCAGCTTTCGAATTAGCGACAGCGTCAACTGCGCAAAAAAACCAAGCATTAGCCATCATTGCTGATGAGCTAGAAGCAAACTCTGCTGCTATTTTGGCGGCAAACGCTAAAGACATCGAACTTGGCCGTGAAGCGGGTTTAACCGATGCGCTGCTCGATCGCCTTTTGCTTAACGAAGAACGATTGACTGCAATTGCGAATGATGTTCGCAACGTCATTAGCCTGAACGATCCTGTAGGCAGCGAAATAGACAGTAAGGTACTGGAAAATGGGATGTCACTGTCTCGTCGTCGCGTGCCGCTTGGTGTCGTGGGCGTAATTTATGAAGCGCGTCCAAACGTAACCATTGATATCGCAGCGTTGTGCTTGAAAACCGGCAACGCAAGCATTTTACGTGGTGGCAAAGAGACCTTTTTCTCGAATATGGAATTAGTGAAGGTTATTCAGTCTGCGCTCGCAAAGGCGAACCTTCCTGCCGCTTCTGTGCAGTACATTGAAAAACCAGATCGTGAGCTTGTTTCTCAATTGCTTAAGTTGGACGATTACGTCGACATGATCATTCCACGCGGTGGTGCTGGCCTACACAAAATGTGTAAAGAAAACAGCACGATTCCGGTGATTATTGGTGGCTTTGGTATCAGCCATATCTTTGTCGACGAATCCGCTGATCTAGAGAAATCCCTGAATGTGGTTGAGAACTCTAAAGTTCAACGTCCATCTGCGTGTAACTCATTAGATACGCTGCTCGTGCATGAAAAAATTGCAGCGCAACTCCTACCAATGATCGTAGAGCGCATGAACGATAAAGTGACCTTCGTGACAGAGCCTAAGGCAAAAGCACTGATGGCTCAAGCAACACAAATTCGCGATGCTGTTGAAGGTGACTTTGATACGGAATGGTTGAGCTACACTCTTGGTGTAAAAGTTGTGTCTGATGTGAAAGATGCCATTGATCATATGCGTGTCCATAACGCGAGCCACTCAGATGCGATCATGACCAATAGTTTGGAAAACTCAGAACTGTTCATCAATTCTGTCGGTTCGGCGGCGGTTTATGTGAATGCTTCAACGCGCTTTACAGACGGTGCGCAATTTGGCCTTGGCGCAGAAGTCGCAGTATCTACACAAAAGCTACATGCACGCGGTCCGATGGGCTTAGAAGAGCTAACTAGCTACAAGTGGGTTGGTAAAGCGAACTACTTAGCACGCAGTTAACACATTCGACGAGATCTTGAGTGAAAAAGGGGCCTTTGCGCCCCTTTTTGTTTTGTCTAACATACCAATTCCGCTACACTACATGAGCTTTTATTTCGGTTTGAAAGCGTTATACCCAAATAGCTTTAATAGAGTCCGTATAACCATGAACGCGTGGTTATCCGTGATTGCTCATGAGGTTATTTTGGTATAGATATGGAGGTGATATGCATTGTCCTTTTTGTTCCGAGAACGATACCAAAGTTATTGATTCCCGCTTAGTGGCTGATGGCCATCAAGTTCGACGTCGCCGTCAGTGCTTGGCGTGTAGCGAGCGTTTCACTACGTTTGAAAGCGCAGAGTTAGTGATGCCTAAAGTGATCAAATCGAATGGCAACCGTGAACCATTTGATGAAGATAAAATGGTTGGCGGTATTCAACGCGCTTTAGAGAAACGCCCAGTGAGTGCCGATTCTATAGAGTTAGCGATCAGTATGATCAAATCACAACTGCGTGCGACGGGTGAGCGAGAGGTTCCGAGTGAAATGATTGGTAATTTAGTCATGGACCAGCTCAAAGAGCTCGATAAGGTGGCTTACATTCGTTTCGCTTCCGTTTACCGCAGCTTTGAAGATATTCGCGAGTTTGGCGAAGAGATTGCCCGCCTAGAAGACTGAGTAGCTCATGACTCAACACTCTCCTGAAAGAGCGTTTTCTGATTTAGATTTCGCCATGATGTCACGAGCTATTAAGTTAGCGAAACGTGGCATTTATACCACCGCCCCTAATCCAAATGTAGGGTGTGTCATCGTTCGTGATGAAGAAATTGTCGGTGAAGGCTATCACCATCGTGCTGGTGAGCCGCATGCCGAAGTGCACGCGATGCGCATGGCGGGTGAAAAAGCAGTTGGTGCAACCGCTTATGTGACGCTAGAACCTTGCTCTCATTACGGCCGTACACCGCCATGTGCCGAAGGGCTGATTAAAGCCAAAGTGGCACGTGTGGTTTGCGCCATGGTAGACCCAAACCCGAAAGTTGCAGGTCGCGGCATCCAGATGTTGCGTGATGCCGGAGTTGAAGTACAAATCGGCTTGTTAGAGCAAGATGCCCTTGCCCTTAACCCTGGTTTTATAAAGTACATGCGTACAGGCATGCCGTTTGTTCAATTAAAAATGGCAGCCAGTTTGGATGGGCAAAGCGCACTCAATAATGGTCAGAGCCAATGGATCACCTCCCCAGCGGCCCGCCAAGATGTGCAGCGTTATCGAGCAATGAGTGGTGGCATTCTTTCTACTAGCAAAACGGTGATTGATGATAATGCATCACTCAACGTGCGCTGGGATGACTTACCTGATAGTGTTCAAGCGCAGTACTTACAAGAAGAGCTTCGTCAACCAGTACGTGTAATCTTAGATCGTCAGAACCATTTAACTGATGCGCTCAAGCTGTTCCATACCGATGGAGAGCGAGTTATTGTTCGCTCTGATGGAGACTGTATCCCTCTATTGGACAGCGCTGACCAAATTGACTTATCAACGACATTAAAACGTATCTCGGATGAGCACCACATCAATCACTTATGGGTTGAAGCTGGAGCTACGCTAGCGAGTGCGATGATGAAGGCTAATCTTGTAGATGAGCTCATTGTTTACCTTGCGCCAAAACTCATGGGCAGCGATGGTCGGGGGCTTATCGGTGCTTTAGGGTTAAGCGCTATGGCTGACGTCATAGATTTAAACATTACAGACGTTCGTATGGTTGGGGTAGACATTCGCATCACCGCCACCATAAAACGTAATGAAATTAGATAAGAAATAGTATGTTTACAGGAATAGTAGAAGCAGTTGGCAAGTTAGCTGCGATTACGCCGAAGGGCGAAGACATCACCGTCACGGTTGAAACGGGTACGCTTGATATGTCAGACGTTAAGTTAGGCGATAGCATTGCGACCAATGGTGTTTGCTTAACGGTAGTTGACTTCGGAAGCCACTATTACAGTGCTGATCTGTCATTAGAAACCTTGAAGAAAACTGGGTTTGCTGAATACCAAGTAGGCGATAAGGTGAATCTAGAAAAAGCCATGTTGCCAACAACGCGATTGGGTGGACATATCGTTTCTGGCCATGTCGATGGGGTTGGTGAAATTGTCGAACGCAATTCAGTTGGCCGTGCGATAGAGTTTTGGGTTGCAATGCCTGCGGAAATTAGCAAGTACGTTGCAGAGAAAGGCTCGATTACTGTTGATGGTATTAGCCTAACCGTCAACGACTTACGTAAAAATGCTTTTAAGCTGACGATCGTTCCTCATACGAGTGAAGAAACTACGATTGACCAGTTTCAAGTGGGGCGCAAAGTCAACTTAGAAGTTGATGTACTTGCGCGTTATATGGAGCGTTTACTGCAAGGACAACAAGAAGATAAGGCCGAGTCTCGTATCACGATGGACTTTTTACAGCAAAACGGTTTTGCATAAGTCTTGGGAGTGGCTGCGTGAGGCATGCGATAAAGAGCAGACTCACAGAACACCGCGAGATTCATTGACTTGCTTAATGCAAAGCTCAAACTATTGACGTAACTAGCATTCACTGCAACGTAATTTTTCATTGCTGTCGCAATAACAAATTTAGAATAACGGGATAACAGACTATGCCAATCAGTACGCCACAAGAAATTATTGATGATATTCGCGCAGGCAAAATGGTCATCCTAATGGATGATGAAGACCGCGAGAATGAAGGTGACTTGATCATGGCTGCCGAGCATATTACGCCGGAAGCCATCAACTTTATGGCAACCTATGGCCGTGGCCTGATTTGTTTAACCATGACCAAAGATCGTTGCGAAAGTCTAGGTCTGCCACCAATGGTGCAAGACAATAATGCGCAATACACCACCAACTTTACTGTTTCGATTGAGGCAGCAGAAGGGGTAACGACTGGTATTTCAGCCGCAGATCGCGCACGTACCGTTCAAGCAGCAGTCGCGCCAAACGCTAAAGCTGCGGATTTGGTGCAGCCTGGTCACATCTTCCCTCTCGCAGCTCAAGACGGCGGTGTACTGACTCGCGCAGGTCACACTGAAGCTGGCTGTGATTTGGCTCGTCTTGCTGGTTTAGAGCCAGCATCGGTGATTGTTGAGATCTTAAATGACGACGGCACCATGGCTCGTCGCCCAGATCTAGAGATCTTTGCAGAGAAGCACGGTATTAAATTGGGCACTATTGCCGACCTAATTGAGTACCGCAATAACACTGAGACAACGATTGAACGTGTGGCAGAGTGCAAGCTACCGACAGAGTTTGGCGAGTTCACGTTAGTCACTTACAAAGACACCATTGATAACCAAGTGCACTACGCAATGTGCAAGGGCGATTTGAAAGAAAAAGCGCCACTGGTTCGCGTTCATCTTCAAGACGTTTTTACCGACTTACTACGTAGCGATCGTAATGCAGAGCGCAGCTGGACACTAGATAAGGCAATGAAACGCATTGGTGAAGAAGGCGGTGTGCTGGTTGTTCTTGGCCATGAAGAATCGACTGATCTACTTATTCATCGCGTGAAGATGTTCGAAGCGCAAGACAAAGGTGAAGCCCCAACGCTTGCTAAAAAACAAGGCACGTCTCGCCGTGTTGGCGTTGGTTCACAGATTCTTGCGGATCTCGGTGTACATGATATGCGTCTTCTGTCATCGACCAACAAAAAGTACCACGCGTTAGGTGGTTTTGGTCTGAACGTTGTTGAGTACGTCTGCGAGTAACAACCGAACAATAAGTTCCTAGTCTTTGACGTGCTTAACTCGTCAATGGCTAGGAACCGGTGATTTGCCTCCAATTTCCATTAGATATTGCTCACAAATTTGTGCTAGAATCCGGCGATTCTCACTTGATGAACATATTTCACTTATAAATAGAGTTAAAGGAAAGCTTATGAAAGTGATCGAGGGTGGCTTCCCAGCGCCAAATGCAAAAATTGCTATCGTTATTTCTCGTTTCAACAGTTTTATTAACGAAAGCCTACTTTCTGGTGCGATCGATACACTAAAGCGTCACGGACAAGTAAGCGAAGACAACATCACGGTTGTGCGTTGTCCAGGTGCCGTAGAACTACCTCTAGTAGCTCAGCGTGTTGCTAAAACTGGCAAATTCGACGCTATTGTTTCTCTAGGGTCTGTTATTCGCGGTGGAACGCCTCACTTTGACTATGTTTGTAGTGAAATGAACAAAGGTCTAGCACAAGTGTCTATGGAATTCAGCATTCCGGTAGCATTTGGTGTTTTGACTGTTGATACGATCGATCAAGCGATTGAACGCGCAGGAACCAAGGCTGGTAATAAAGGTGCAGAGGCTGCACTAAGCGCACTTGAAATGATTAATGTACTATCTGAAATTGATTCCTAATGGGGGCCAGTGTGAAACCAGCCGCACGTCGTAACGCACGTCAATTCGCTCTACAGGCGATCTACTCATGGCAAATTACTAAAGAGAATGTTGCCAAGATTGAAGAACAGTTTTTGTCTGGCGACAAATACGATGAAGAAGAACTTCATGCATCTGAGCCAGCGCTTGCTGCTCCAGAGACAGACGTAGCTTACTTCCGTGAACTATTAAGCGGTGTTGTACTTAGCCACGCTGAGCTAGATAGCAAAATTCGTCCATACATCTCTCGTCCTATGCAGGATTTAGATATGATGGAACTTGCTCTTCTTCGCCTTGCTATGTACGAGATGACTCGTCGCGAAGATGTTCCTTACAAAGTTGTTATCAATGAAGCGATTGAACTTGCAAAAGTTTTCGCAGCAGAAGATAGCCACAAGTTTGTGAATGGTGTACTTGATAAAGCAGCACCTCACATTCGTAAGAAATAACGATTTCTTCAATGAAAAGGTCAGCACATGCTGACCTTTTTTGTATCAAAAGCTTTTACATCAAAAAGTAAGTGAATTATGTCTGGTGAATTTAATCTGATAGACAAGTACTTCGTCGGTCGTCAGAGCCAACGTAAAGATGTCCATCTAGCCGCTGGTGATGATTGTGCTTTGGTCAAAGCGCCAGCTAATGTTCAGATTGCGATTAGCACGGATACATTGGTAGCTGGAACGCATTTCTTAGCCGACGCGAACCCAGCATGGGTCGCACACAAAGCATTGGCTTCTAACATCAGTGATTTGGCGGCGATGGGCGCAACGCCTGCGTGGGTGAGCTTTGCATTAACGATGCCTGAGCCAGATGAAGAATGGCTTGCTCCTTTCTGTGATGCATTTTTCGAACTGGCTGATTACTATGGTATTCAGTTAATAGGCGGTGATACCACCAAAGGGCCATTGTGTCTGACACTCACGGTGCAAGGTTTTGTACCTGAAGACAAAGCGCTCACGCGATCCGGAGCCAAGCCTGGGGATTGGGTATATGTAACGGGAAACCTTGGCGATGCAAAAGCTGGCTTGGATGTGATTCTAGATGACTCTCTGCGCAGCAGAGCCGGCGCGGAAGCACTAGAGCGAGCTCATTACCTTAGTTCTCCGCGTGTGCTTGCTGGACAAGCTCTTGTTGGCTTAGCCTCGTCGGCGATAGATATTTCAGATGGTTTAATCTCTGATATTAAGCACATTTTACAGCGATCTCAGGTTGGGGTGAGTATTGATGTCTCTCAGCTACCGATCTCTTCAGAATTAGTCCAGTTTTTAGATGATAAGATCAGCGCGCAGCAGTATGCTTTAGCAAGTGGCGAAGAATACGAGTTGTGTTTTACCGTGCCGGAGCAAAATCGAGGCTCGTTACAAAGCGCTTTATCTCATACTGGCTGTAAGGTCACATGTATTGGTCAAATCCGACCAAATGGAACCTTCGAGCTGCATGATAACAATCAACCACTTGATTGGGACTTAAGTGGCTTCGACCACTTTAAATGATCTGAGCTAAGCTCTAGCCAAGAGCCTGTTACTATTGAGCAACTCACAGGCATGACGATTGAAACCAAACTAGCAGTATAGGTTTAAGGATATGACCAACCCTCTTTCTCTGATTTCATTAAAGAACCCGTGGCATCTATTGGCGACGGGTTTTGGCAGTGGATTATCCCCGTTTATCCCTGGAACAATGGGCACACTGGCGGCCGTGCCTTTCTTTTTGTTGTTGGCACAATTACCATTTACGGCGTATGTCATTGTTGTTCTGATTTCGTGTGTGATCGGCATTCAAATATGCCAAGTGACGTCTGCAGACATGAAGGTGCATGATCATGGTTCAATCGTATGGGATGAGTTTGCAGGCTTTTGGATTACGATGAGCATTGTACCTGCACTGAATATTCCACTCACTGAATGGAAGTGGTTGATCACTGGCTTCATCTTATTTCGTTTTTTCGATATGGTAAAACCTTGGCCAATTGGGTGGCTAGATAAGCGAGTTCACGGTGGGCTGGGTATTATGGTTGATGATATCGTGGCGGGAGTTATGGCTGGTGTTGCCCTGTTTCTAGTCGCAAAATATGCGGGCTGGATGAATTAAACGTTGACCGTAAAAAAAGGGATGCTATGAGCATCCCTTTTTTTACATTCTATTTTGCTAAATAATCCAAGATGGATTTTTCAATTCCTTTTGCATCGAGACCAAGCTCTTCATGCAGTTCATCTTGTGTTCCCTGATGAATAAACTCATCTGGTAAACCTAGGTTCAACACAGGTTTAATGATTTTATCTTTCATCATGAACTCAACGACACCAGCACCAGCACCACCCGCGATAACATTTTCTTCTAACGTCACGAGCACGTCATGATCTGTGGCTAATTGACGAATTAATGCTTCATCGAGCGGCTTCACAAAGCGCATATCAGCAACAGTGGCGTTAAGGTATTCTGCCGCTTCTAGCGCGTTACCCAAGAAAGTACCAAAGTTCAGAATAGCAACTTTTTCACCTTGGCGAACCATGCGCCCTTTACCGATTTCTAACGCCGTAAACTCAGTTTCGATTTCTACGCCCATGCCGCTACCACGAGGGTATCGAACCGCACTCGGGCCAGAATGCTTATGGCCAGTGTAAAGCATTTGTCGGCACTCGTTTTCGTCGCTTGGCGCCATGATCACCATGTTCGGAATACAGCGCATAAAGCTTAGATCGAACGCACCTTGGTGAGTTTGACCATCTGCGCCAACGAGACCTGCGCGGTCGATCGCAAACATCACTGGTAAGTCCATGATCGCGATGTCGTGGATCAATTGGTCATAACCACGTTGCAAGAAAGTCGAATAGATAGCAACGATTGGATGATCGCCCGCAATTGCCATGCCTGTTGCCAGTGTTACAGCGTGCTGCTCAGCAATCGCCACATCAAAGTATTGGTCTGGGTACTCTTTTGAGAAACGCACCATACCCGAGCCTTCGCGCATCGCTGGCGTAATTGCCATTAGCTTAGGATCTTGGGCCGCCATGTCACATAAAAAGTCACCGAAGATCTTTGAGTAAGTTGGCTTACCGCCACTGCTCTTCGGCAGACAATTATGCGTTGGATCGAATTTAGGAACACCATGGTAGCCGATAGGATCTTTCTCGGCAGGCTCATAACCTTTGCCTTTCTTGGTCATGATGTGTAGGAACTGAGGACCTTTGAGCTCACGCATATTTTTCAGCGTTTTGACGAGTTCATTGACGTCGTGCCCATCAATCGGGCCAATGTAATTAAAGCCGAACTCTTCGAACAGAGTACCAGGCACTACCATGCCTTTTAGGTGCTCTTCCGTACGGCGAACCAACTCTTTAATAGGTGGAACACCAGACAGCACTTTTTTACCGCCTTCACGGATAGAAGTGTACAAGCTACCAGAAAGTACCTTCGCAAGGTGGTTATTCAGGGCGCCGACGTTTTCTGAAATCGACATTTCGTTGTCGTTCAAAATCACCAACATATCAGGATGAACGTCGCCAGCGTGGTTCATGGCTTCGAATGCCATGCCTGCTGTAATTGCGCCATCGCCAATCACACTGATGACTTTGCGACCTTTACCTTCTTTTTGTGCGCTGATGGCCATGCCAAGACCTGCACTAATCGATGTCGAAGAGTGGCCGACAGATAAGGTGTCATATTCACTTTCTTCACGCCAAGGGAAAGGGTGTAGACCATCCTTTTGGCGAATTGTTGGCATTTTATCGCGACGTCCGGTGAGGATTTTATGCGGGTAAGCCTGATGACCAACATCCCAGATCAATTTGTCGATAGGGGTGTTGTAAACATAATGCAGAGCGACAGTTAGCTCTACGGTGCCTAAGCCAGACGCTAAGTGTCCGCTAGATTGGCTCACTGAATTTAGCAGATACGTTCGCAGTTCATCACACAGATTTGGTAATGTTTCTTTCGGAAGAAGACGTAATTCTTCCGGTGTATTTGCTAACGCCAGTGTTGGGTACTTTGAAATATCAAGAGTCATATAAATGCGCGCTTATAGTGTTAATTTTTGCGCTCGATGACATATCGGGCGAACTCTTCGAGTAACTGAGTATTGTATGGGATAGCTTCCAATGCTTGAAGTGCTTCCTGTAACAGAGTGTGAGCTTTCTCTATGGCTCCCTCTAAACCCAGCAGGGAAGGATAAGTGCTCTTATTCAGACCTTGGTCGGAACCTTGAGGCTTACCCAGTGTTTCTGTGTCACTGATGATATCAAGAATATCGTCTTGAACCTGAAACGCCAAACCAATTGCTTTTGAGTAGCGCTCCAAGTGAGGTAGAACCTCGATACCTTTATCACCAGCAGCTAATGCACCTAATTTTACCGCACAATCAATCAGAGCTCCGGTTTTTTTACGGTGTATCTCTTCCATTTCTTCAAGAGAAACTTGGCGATTTTCCGCGCCTAAATCTAAGGCTTGCCCTACACACATGCCGCTGGCACCAGAGGAATGCGCTAAGGCTTTGATCATGTTGATGCGTTGAGCTTCTGCCGCCGGGCTTAATTGACCATCAGCAATAATAGTGAAGGCAAGGGTTTGTAGTGCATCACCTGTCAGTATTGCGGTTGCTTCATCAAACTTAATATGACAAGTTGGTTGACCTCGACGCAGTTCATCATCGTCCATGGCTGGCAGATCATCATGAATGAGTGAGTAGGCATGTATACATTCGATAGCAGCGGCGGGGGTGTCTAAGTCTTCAGGTTTACAGCCGAGCATTTGACCTGTGATGTAAACAAGAAAAGGGCGAACGCGTTTCCCACCTAGCAAAAGGCCGTATTTCATTGCTTGAATCAATGGCTGCTCTTGATATGGAAGCTGATCGAGCCACAAATTCAATTGCTGATTGTTTCTTTGTTGAAAAGACGTCAATGTCTGTTGCATCACATTGCTCACTACTGATTGTTATTCTGAATCTGGTTTGAAGTCACTCAGTGGTGCTTCATCATCTTCACTAAGAAGAATGCTCACGCGCTGTTCGGCGTCGCTTAATTTAGTTTGGCCTGCACGAGCTAAGGCAATGCCTCGTTCAAACTTACGCAGGGCATCATCTAGAGCAAGATCGCCATTTTCTAATTGATCAACCAAGCTATCAAGCTCTTCAATGGTTGCTTCAAAGGTCATGTTTTCTGGTTTCTTGACCGCCATCTTTTTTCTGCCTTAATCAAGCCTCGGGTAAGATGCACGAAAGTTACCTTAGCCTAGTAACTTGGTCAAATTTAACCTTATATAATTGTCACAAAATTAGCGTTCAACGAGTCTAAGCGGTGAAACCCCATATTTTGGTTGAGGTTGTTAAGTGTAATTTGTGATCCATTAGCTAAGATTTTTCTAAAAATTCTGCGCGAGTTGTCGATACAGGTAATAATCCGCCCAATGGCAGTATTTGAGTATAGCGTGAGGAGTGCTTTGTGGATTTAGCAACCCTATTAGGTTTGATTGGTGGTTTTGCATTCGTCATTATGGCGATGGTGCTTGGTGGCAGCATCGGCATGTTTGTCGATGTCACGTCGATCCTTATTGTCGTTGGTGGCTCAATATTCGTCGTGTTGATGAAGTTCACAATGGGACAGTTTTTTGGTGCGACAAAGATTGCTGGCAAAGCCTTCATGTTTAAAGCGGATGAACCCGAAGACCTGATCGCAAAAATTGTGGAAATGGCCGATGCGGCGCGTAAAGGTGGTTTTCTTGCTCTTGAAGAGATGGAAATAAACAACACATTCATGCAGAAAGGCATTGATCTACTGGTTGATGGCCATGATGCCGACGTTGTGAGAGCGGCACTCAAAAAAGACATCGCGCTTACGGATGAACGACATACGCAAGGTACTGGCGTATTTCGCGCCTTTGGCGACGTTGCTCCTGCGATGGGAATGATTGGCACCTTGGTTGGTCTTGTTGCGATGCTTTCAAACATGGATGACCCTAAAGCGATTGGACCAGCAATGGCCGTTGCACTCTTGACCACATTGTATGGCGCGATCCTGTCCAATATGGTGTTTTTCCCTATTGCGGATAAGCTTTCTCTTCGCCGTGACCAAGAAACGCTAAATCGCCGTTTGATCATGGATGGCGTATTAGCGATTCAAGATGGCCAAAACCCGCGAGTGATCGATAGTTACTTGAAGAACTACCTCAATGAAGGTAAACGTGCCCTTGAGATTGACGAGTAACTTGGAGAGTCGTGATGGATGATGAAGATAACAAATGCGATTGTCCGCCACCTGGCCTCCCGTTATGGATGGGGACATTTGCAGATTTGATGTCGCTACTGATGTGTTTCTTTGTTCTTCTGCTCTCGTTTTCTGAGATGGATGTACTGAAGTTCAAACAAATTGCAGGATCAATGAAATTTGCCTTCGGTGTGCAAAATCAGCTTGAAGTGAAAGACATTCCCAAAGGTACTAGCATTATTGCCCAAGAGTTTCGACCGGGTCGGCCGGAGCCAACTCCGATTGATGTCATCATGCAGCAAACCATGGACATCACTCAGCAGACGCTCGAATTTCATGAAGGGGAGTCTGATCGAGCTGGTGGCACAAAACGTGATGAAGGCAAGTTAACGGGTGGGCAATCGCCAGAAACGTCAACTCAAAACAATGAATCTGCCGAAGCGGACATGCAGCAACAGCAATCTAAAGAGATGTCGCAAGAGATGGAAACCTTGATGGAAAGCATCAAGAAAGCCTTAGAGCGAGAGATTGAACAAGGCGCCATTGAAGTTGAAAACCTCGGTCAGCAGATTGTTATACGTGTGCGTGAAAAAGGTGCATTCCCAGAAGGTTCGGCCTTCTTGCAGCCTAAGTTTCGTCCTTTAGTTCGTCAGATTGCAGAGCTAGTAAAAGACGTGCCAGGCATTGTGCGAGTATCTGGCCATACAGACAATCGACCGCTAGACTCGGAACTTTATCGTTCTAACTGGGATCTCTCTTCTCAGCGTGCAGTATCAGTCGCGCAAGAGATGGAGAAAGTGAGAGGCTTCTCTCATCAACGTTTAAGAGTACGAGGCATGGCGGATACGGAACCCTTGTTACCGAATGATTCTGATGAAAATCGCGCGCTTAACCGACGGGTTGAAATCAGCATTATGCAAGGCGAGCCTCTCTACAGTGAAGAAGTGCCGGTAATTCAATAACTAGGCTTTAGTTTTAAGTCAGTAAAGAGATAAGAAAGCGAGCAGATTGCTCGCTTTTTTTGTTTTTCCAATCCGCTTGGGTGTATAATCTTGCGCCTTAAAAGTGAGCTCAGACTACTTTTTGTGACTGAAACGCGGTTTTACTGCGTATGAAGTATTGAAGTTGAGTGTCACTCTTTGTTGATTGCGAAACTAACCTGCGAATTAGACTATGAAATTTATTGTAAAGCCCCATCCAGAAATTTTTGTAAAAAGTGAATCTGTGCGTAAGCGCTTCACAAAGATTTTAGAGTGCAACATTCGTAACATCATTAAGAGCCGCACGGAGTCTGTCGCGGTATTTAACCGTCGTGATCACATTGAAGTGACCTCTGAGAGTAACGAATTCCACGCTGAAGTTCTTGAGGTTTTGACTCATACACCAGGCATTCACCACGTACTGGAAGTGAAGCAAACTGAATTTAAAGACTTGCACGATATCTTCGAGCAAGTGCTAGAACTCAACCGTGCTGCACTCGAAAATAAAACCTTTGTTGTACGTGCGAAGCGTCGTGGCAAGCATGACTTTACCTCCATTGAACTAGAGCGTTATGTAGGCGGTGGTTTAAATCAAGCGATTGAAAGCGCTAGTGTTAAGCTACGAAACCCAGACGTGACGATCAAGGTAGAAGTCTCGAACGACAAGCTAAACCAAGTATTGTCTCGTCATAAAGGCCTAGGTGGTTTCCCTCTGGGTACGCAAGAAGACGTGTTAAGCCTGATCTCGGGTGGTTTCGATTCTGGTGTTTCAAGCTATCTTCATATCAAGCGTGGTTCAAAAGTACATTACTGCTTCTTTAACTTAGGTGGTCCAGCACACGAAATCGGCGTTAAGCAGGTTTCTCACTACCTATGGAACAAATACGGTTCTTCAGCAAAAGTACGTTTTATCTCAGTTGATTTCGAGCCTGTGGTTGCGGAAATCCTAGAGAAAGTCGATGACGGCCAAATGGGCGTGATCTTGAAGCGTATGTTTATGCGTGCAGCAGGCATGATCGCTCAGAAGATGAAGATCGAAGCATTGGTAACAGGTGAAGCACTAGGTCAAGTATCGAGCCAAACGCTAACCAATCTACGCCACATCGATAACGTAACTGACACGCTGATTCTGCGTCCACTTATCAACTGGGATAAAGAAGACATCATCAATCTAGCACGTGAAATCGGCACAGAAGATTTCGCAAAGACAATGCCAGAATACTGTGGTGTTATCTCTAAGAAGCCAACCGTGAAAGCGGTGAAAGGCAAGCTAGAAGCTGAAGAAGAGAAATTCGACTTCAGTATCCTTGAGCAAGTGGTTCAAGAAGCTCGCATGATGGACATTCGTGATATCGCGAAAGAGTCTGAGCAAGCCGCACCAGAAGTAGAGCAAGTTCAAGCGGTAGAAGAGCACGCGGTTGTGCTAGATATTCGTAGTCCTGAAGAGGAAGACGATAACCCACTTGAAATCGAAGGTGTGGATGTGAAACATATCCCTTTCTACAAGCTGGGTACACAGTTTGGTGACTTAGACCAGTCTAAGACATACCTACTTTACTGTGACCGCGGTGTGATGAGCCGTCTGCAAGCGCTTTACTTGCAAGAGCAAGGCTTCAGCAACGTAAAAGTTTACCGTCCATAGCTGACTGTTAAAATACGTTAAAAGGCGCAAATTGAGACATCAATTTGCGCCTTTTTTGTTTTTGATCGCGTTACAGACAACCATTACTTAGCATAATGTTGAGGCTCATCGCAAAGCCATACACTTTGTGTTGATATAACGATAATTAATCCGAAAGAAGAGTAATAAAGTGATATTGCTGCCAGATATGCGGATGAGATTTTTGATAGATAAAAAAACACCGCCTAATTTAGGCGGTGTAACAAATTTGACAGACAGGTCAAAAATAAATACAGGAAGTATATGTTTTGTCACAGGGAGTGTGGACAAAACATTATGGTAGAAATCTACCTAACTCGAAATACGAGTTTGCAAACACAACATCGCAACAACGAAGCCAATTGATTTCCAAAGAAATCAAGCCGTTCAGGCCCGTGTTGCGGGGTGAAATATAGAATTTATCTGGCTGTTCGACAACGGACATTTTATAATGTTTCAGATTAAAAAAACTAATCCTATTAGAGGTCCCATATGTCTCGCAGATTGCCTCCATTAAATTCGCTTCGAGTCTTCGAAGCGGCTGCTCGTCATCTCAGTTTTACACGAGCAGCAGAAGAGTTATTTGTTACTCAAGCCGCGGTCAGTCACCAGATTAAAGCGCTTGAAGAGTTCTTATCATTGAAGCTCTTCCGTCGACGTAATCGTTCTTTGTTGTTAACAGAAGAAGGCCAAAGTTACTTTCTCGATATCAAAGATATTTTCACCTCGATTGCGGAAGCGACAGATAAGGTGTTGGAACGTAGCGAAAAAGGGGCATTGACGATTAGCCTACCGCCGAGTTTTGCTATCCAATGGCTTGTACCTCGTTTGGCCGATTTTAATGCTCAAGAGCCCGATATCGATGTACGTATTAAAGCCGTAGATATGGATGAAGGCTCACTGACTGATGATGTTGATGTGGCGATCTACTATGGCCGTGGGAACTGGCCAGGTTTGCGAGCAGATAAATTGTACCAAGAGTTTTTGATCCCACTTTGTTCACCTTCATTACTTTTGGGTAACAAACCATTAGAATCTTTAAGTGACCTCAAATTACATACTTTGTTACACGATACTTCGCGTAAAGACTGGAAGCAGTTTGCTCGTCATTACAACATTGAAGGCATCAACGTAAACCACGGTCCTATTTTTAGTCACTCAACGATGGTGCTACAGGCTGCTGCGCACGGTCAGGGGGTCGCGCTCGGTAACAACGTACTCGCCAAACCTGAAATGGAAGCCGGGCGACTCATTGCACCATTCGACGAGGTGTTGATATCTAAGAATGCATTTTATGTGGTGTGTCATGAACAGCAGGCAGATATGGGCCGAATCGCAACGTTTAGAGATTGGATGTTAGCAACCGCGAGAAAAGAACAAGAGGAAGTATTGGATGAATCACTGGATAGCTGAGGGGCCTGAAAACGGACCGCTGTTTATTTTTGCTCACGGCGCAGGTGCGGGGATGGAGCATGACTTCATGACAGCTGTCGCTAAAGGATTAGTGGAGCAAGGTATTCGTGTAGTGCGTTTTAATTTCCCTTACATGGTGAAACGTTCGGAAGATGGCAAAAAGCGTCCGCCCGATCGCGCGCCAAAGTTGCTTGAAGCATACAGCGAAGCGATCGCTCACTTTACTTCTTCTCCCGTGGTTATTGGTGGTAAGTCAATGGGCGGTCGTATGTCGAGCTTGTTGGCTGAAAATGAGCTGGTGGCGGGCATTGCCTGTTTAGGGTTTCCATTTCACCCGCCGGGAAAGCCAGAGAAATACAAAGGCGAACACTTAGCAACCATTGAGAAACCTACGCTGATTCTGCAAGGGGAACGAGACACCTTTGGTAAGCGTGAGGAATTCGATGATTTCGTCCTTTCGTCACAAGTAACGGTGAGCTTTTTACCTGATGGTGACCACAGCTTCAAACCGCGCAAGATCTCAGGTCATACTGAAGTGGGTAACATTGCACTCGCGATAGAGCAGTTAGCGGCGTTTATAAAAGAGGTGTACAGTGAAAAGTAAGTGGTTACTCTCATTCTCTGGTTTGTCTGGTCTGCTTTCGGTCGCTCTTGGAGCATTTGCTGCTCATGGGCTAAAAGCGACACTGGCCCCTTATTTGCTCGGTGTATTTGAGACCGGAGTTCTGTATCAATTTATTCACACGTTGGCGATTGTGTTTTGTGCCATTCTGCTTCTGCTCAATTTGGGACAAAAAGCACAAAAATATTTTTTCATTGCGGCGATTTGCTTTATTATCGGCATCTTTTGTTTTAGCGGCAGTCTTTACGCGCTGGCGCTGACGGGCATTAAGTGGTTTGGGCCAATTACTCCTGTAGGAGGGTTGCTGTTCATGATTGGTTGGTGTCTGTTCTTTTTTGCTGCGTTCAATATCAAAGAGGTCTCCAAGTGAAACAACTAATGCTCTATTGCCGTTCTGGCTTTGAGAAAGAGTGTGCTGGTGAAATTCAGGACAAAGCGACACAGTTGGAAGTGTATGGCTTCCCTCGTGTGAAGAGAAACTCAGGTTATGTTGTCTTCGAGTGTTACCAAGATGGAGATGCCGACAAACTTGCGAGAGGTTTAGACTTTAAGTCTTTAATTTTTGCTCGACAAATGTTTGCGGTAGCAGCTGAGTTTCAATCGTTGCCAAGTGATGACCGCATTAGTCCAATTTTGAATGAACTAGCAGACATTGAAGCATTCCCTCGTTGTGGTGATTTGAGAATTGAAACGCCAGATACAAATGAAGCGAAAGAGCTACTGAAATTCTGCCGTAAGTTTACCGTCCCAATGCGTCAAGCGTTGCGCGGCAAAGGCTTAATGCTGAACAAAGATAACGCGAAAAAACCAGTACTGCACATTTGCTTTGTTGAGCCTGGCCACTGTTACGTTGGTTACTCTTACACTGACAACAACTCACAGTTCTTCATGGGTATCCCTCGCCTTAAATTCCCAGCAGACGCTCCAAGTCGTTCAACACTTAAACTGGAAGAAGCATTTCATGTCTTTATTCCACGTGAAGAGTGGGATGAGCGTTTGGCACCAGGTATGTGGGGTGTGGATTTAGGTGCATGTCCAGGCGGTTGGACGTACCAATTAGTGAAGCGCTCAATGTTCGTTCACTGCGTTGATAACGGCATGATGGCAGACAGTTTGATGGAAACTGGCCAGATCAAACACCATATGGTGGATGGCTTTAAGTTCGAACCAGACCGCAAGAACGTAACATGGATTGTTTGTGACATGGTGGAAAAGCCAGCTCGTGTTGCTCACCTGATGGGACAGTGGCTGTTAAAAGGTTGGGCAAAAGAGGCCATCTTTAACCTTAAGCTGCCAATGAAAGGGCGTTATGACGAAGTGCTGCAAGACCTTGAAAATCTGAAGCAGTTCCTCATTGATAATAAGGTAAAGTTCAAGCTACAAGCTAAACATTTGTATCATGATCGTGAAGAAATCACGATTCATATCCAATGTCTGTCGAATATTTCACCTTACTAACTTTATTCCCTGAGTCTTTTGGGGATAGTGATTAGAATAGAAAAAGCGCCTTCAAATGGCGCTTTTTTAATATCTGAGGGTTTCATGGTGTGAAACTACCATCGGGCACTACTCCGCTTTGTTTGGCCCTAAAAAGCGAATATCTTGCAAGTTAAAGCCTAGTTCTATATCGCACTTTAAAGCGGCGACGCGTTTACATAAACGAGCAGACTCAATGTGCTCATCCAATTTTTTACGGTATTTCGGTACGAGATCTTTACTAGCGTAGGCAGCTTCAATACTCTCAAACTGAGTGAGAATCTCTTTCGCTGCTTTCGGGCCAATTCCAGGTACGCCCGGAACCTGGCTAGAGCTTATCCCTGTCAATCCCCAGTAACCCGCTAGTTGACTTGGTTTTACGCCGAACTCTTTTTCGATAAATGGTTCATCTAACCAACGATGTTGGAAATAATCACGGATTTGTAGGGTAGGGGAAAGTAGCTGGCAGTAACCTTTGTCAGTCGAAACGATGGTGACTTTTTCACCATGGCTGGCCACTTTCGTTGCGAGTGTAGCAACCAAATCATCTGCTTCATCGCCTTCAGACAGCAATGAATCAATACCTTGCTCCCACCACGCTTGTTGAATCGCATCTAACCCTTGCAGTAGTGGCAGAGGCATTGGTTTTCGGTTTTGCTTATAGTCAGGGAGAATTTCAGCACGCCAACCTCTGTCTTGTTCGTGGTGATCAAAAACCGCGATGATGTGTGTCGGGTTGGCCTCTGACAGAATGCGAGTGAGGGTTCTTTGCGTTGTGGTTATGGTTCTTGCTATGTCGGTTGGATCTGGTTGTGCTGAGTGCACTCGGCGGATCAGGTTTAGGGCATCAATGATAACAAGATGAATAGACATAATGACTTAGCAATAAAAAAGGGGCGTAATGCCCCTAGTGTAACGAATGCTAGCCTGACTATCGACCACCAATTTCCGGGTGAGCGATTCGATAACACGGTTCGTAGTCTGAACCGCCAGGTAATTTCATTCGGTGCTGTTCGACAAAGTCTTTTAGCAACTTATCGAGTTTTTTCATGAGGACTGCGTCGCCATGAATGGTGAAAGGCCCTCTACGTTCTATTTCTCGAATACCTTCAGCCTTTACGTTACCTGCCACTATGCCAGAGAAGGCTTGACGCAAGTTGGCCGCTAAAACTTGCGGTTCTTGATCTAGGCTTAAATCCAATTGTTCCATCGACTCATGAGTAGGCTCGAATGGCAGTTGGAAGTTTGGCTCAATTTTCAATGACCAGTTAAAGCTGTACGCATCGCCTTTCTCTTTTCGGTGAAGGCGTACCGAGTCCATGGAGCGTTTCATAATACGAGCGACTTCTGCCGGGTCATCAATGATGATCTCGTAGTGCTTTTGCCCTTCCTCACCAAGTGTGTCGCGAATGAACTCATCAATAGAGCGGAAGTACTCTTCACTTTCTTTTGGTCCTGTTAATACGATAGGCATTGGCTGATCGGCGTTATCCGGGTGCATCATGATGCCAAGGATGTACAGTAGCTCTTCCGCTGTGCCTGGGCCTCCTGGGAAAATAACGATACCATGAGCCATACGGACGAAAGCTTCCAAGCGCTTTTCGATGTCGGGCATGATGACCAGTTCATTTACTATTGGGTTTGGTGGCTCGGCCGCAATAATCGAGGGTTCGGTTAAACCAAGATAACGTTGCTGAGTATAACGTTGCTTTGCGTGCCCAATCGCTGCACCTTTCATCGGCCCTTCCATTGCGCCAGGGCCGCAACCTGTACAGATGTTAAGTTCACGCAGGCCCAGTTCGTTACCCACTTCACGTGTGTACTGATACTCCACTCCATTGATAGAGTGACCACCCCAACATACGACAAGATTCGGTGCGATACCTGGAGTTAATGCTCTTGCATTACGAAGAATGCCGAATACGAGGTTCGTAATGTGAATTGGGTTAGTAAGGTTGAGCCGTTGGGCGTCTGCCAAATGCATGTTTACGTAAACGATATCACGCAATACGGAGAACAGATGCTCTTGGATACCTTTAATTATTTCGCCGTCAACAAAAGCGTGCTCTGGCGGATTAGTCAGCTCAAGCTTAATACCACGCTCACGACGCACGACGTTGACATCAAACGATTGGTATTTATCGAGCAGTTCTTTCGAGTTATCGGTATGGCTACCGGAGTTCAACACCGCTAATGTGCAATTACGGTATAGCTGATAAAGTTCACTCGAGGCTGTGTTCTTTAAGCGCTCTACTTCTAGTTGAGATAGCAAGTCCATGCTACCAGCGGGGCTTATATGGGTAATCATAACGCCTCCTTGTGTTGCATTAATTTGAGGGAAAGTACCAACTTACCTTTTTGGTGTTATACGTATGATTTGATGAAAGGTAGTTGGCCGATTTGGTTTTATGGTTATCAACTCCCAAGCAACCTCAAGATGATACATTTGCCTTTTATAAATACATCATCTTGAAGTGACTTGGGTTTTTACAGCTTAGCAGACTAAAAGGGAAGAAATGTGATAACTCGTTGAAAATGGGTGGTTATAAAGCGTAGATTGCACCAAATTTGGTTTATTTGCTCGCTTTTTGTACGAATCTTAGCTCCAGTTAAGCTGGTTTGTTCCACGTTTTTTAGCGTCCGCAAGCATCTTGCCAAGACGATCGAGCACATACTCTGGCGTATCGGACTCTTTGAAAGACGTCGATACAGCAGCTAAGGTAATCATGATATTTTGCTCACGGAACTTAAAGGGTAATTGGCTAATATCACGCTGGATATGCTTAATCAGATCCAGTGTGTATTCTTCAGATTGTTCCGGGACGAGTAGAATAAACTCCTCGCCACCAAAGCGAGCTACTGTTTCCGTTTCTGATACGCGCTTGTTAATAGTACGAGCGATGATCTTCAGCGCTTTATCGCCAGCCGTATAACCATAGCTATCATTCACCGCTTTGAAGTTGTCTACATCAAATAGCACAACACGAAGGTTTTGCTGAGAGCGAATCCAACGGCGATACTCTAGCTCTAGTCGATCGTTAAATGCAGTGCGGTTATAAACTTTAGTCAGCGGGTCGAGCAACATACGCTGAGCTTGGTCATCTAAGCGTCGACGATAATCTTGCGTAGTTTCAAATACCGCTTCGAGTTGGTTCTTACTGTAACTCAACCGTTCTTGCAGCGCTTGCTCTCGCTCTTCCGTCATTTTCAGTCGCTCTGTCAGCGACGCCATTTTTTCGAGAAGAGGCGTGATTTCTTTTTTCACAACCGCGATATCTTGAGCTTGATTAAGTGACTTTTGGCTTAATTCAACCAAGCTGTTCATTTCTGTGTTGAGCTCTTGGCGGTGTTCAAAGTAGGTATGATGCTGGTCGACGTTCTGATGAACGGTTTTTAGGTTACTTGCGAGAGAAGTGTTCAGCTGATCAAGGAATTGGCTAGACGCCTCGCGCTCGAACTTTGTTGCTTCGACAACCAATTTCAGCGTTGAGAGCGTAAGCTCAATGAGAGACTCGGCACTCACGCCAAGGAGCAACTTAGCGCGAATATCCAGCAATCTATCGCCTGATTCTCCTTCGAAATCCAGCTCTGTAATAGTATGTTGGAGGTCGCTGGCTAAGCACTCAAGCTGAGATCTGTCGGGATTGTTTTCAAATTCACTAAGATGTAGACGTGAATTAGACGTGATGATTTTCAGAGCGCGTTCGTAAATACTCAGTAGCTTAGTGGCTTGATCAGCTTTATTGCTGGCGTGAACTTCAGAGAAACTCATCAGGTTCCGTAGTTCACGTTTTAACTGCGCAGGTAAGCCAGTGACACGTTGCAGTGTTTCACCACTGTGCTTGATTTGTTCGTCAAGGTAACCGTTCTGTTTATCCATCGTCTTCGACTGCTGTTTGAGCATCCTCTCTAATACCGCTAAACGCGGGATAAGAGTGCTGATATCTTTTTGATGTTGCAGCTCTTGTTGGATTTCAAATAGGTAGTTGGATACCTGAGTATTCGAACCCTGGCAAGCTGAAGACAATGATGCCACAACGCGTTTAAGAACTTGTTGTTCACGTTTGAATTTGAGTGAAGTATCACGATGAGTCAGTCTGAGTTGGTCAAGTTGACAACTCAGCTGATGCAGCTGCGACTGAATATCGGATTCCAAGATTCCCATGAAGTGACTACGGTTAAGTCCATGTACTACTGACAATTATCTGATAATAACAAAAAACTTTATAGCGTCATTAGTTATTACGTTCAACAGGCGTTTAATTATCCATTTTTTAATATTTTCTTGATGTCGTCCTCATTCTTGTAGGACGAATGGATCTTGATCAGGCCTTGGCTAATGGCATGTTGACAGGCAGTTCTTATGTTACCTGTTGCAAAGCTAGCAGCAGGCGCATTATCGATGGCTTTTAAGAACACCCAGTGGCTTTGCTTATCCTTCAAGCTGACTTCTCGTGCGATGTGAGTCGCAAGCAACAACAGATCGAGTAATTCCTCATCGTTAATTGCAGTGTAGGCTCGGGGTAAGAACGGATAATCGCTGATGCCCATACGAATAATACGATTGACGTTGTGTTGCTGAGCGAACTCATTCACCCAAGTCTGGAATTTTTCGAACATGACTTCGGCAGAAGCATCACGGTCAGCGTTCGGTTCAATGTAGAGTAAGTTCGCATCTGAAAAATGGTAAAGACGCGACGGTTTTTCTATTTTTTCCGCAAGGAAGTCGCCAAATGCCCGTTCTAGTTCTAGACCTGCCTTATAGCCGTTATGGACGTACATGCTTCGTAAGAATGGCAAATCGATCATAACAAAGCGTAGGCGATCATTAAGTGGTTCGTGGATCAATTCACCCATTTGCCATTGCTCGAAAGTTTCGCTCGACTTTTTCAATGAGCGAGAAAGCTTAACATTCAGCATACGCAAGTTACGTAAACGAGAGCGAGAGTGGGTGAAGAGGTCGTTACGCAGTTTTTCGATTTCACTTGCTTGGCGCTGCATAATGACACCACGGCGCATAATGAACAAAAACATGACCAAGACAGTAATAAACAATGCAAATGAGATTTTCTGGAATTTACGATGCTCTCTTTCCACTTGCTCTAAGCGTTCTGATTGACCGATGTAATGGATGGTTTGTTCGGCAAATTCTTTTTGCTGACGGAACGCATCCTCACTGATTTGGTTAAGCTGCTTTTGTTCTAGACGAACGAGGTTGGTGTATTTTTTATAAGCTTGCAGAGAAAGTTTGTATTCGCCTGCCTGCTCGTAACCCAACCCAAGTAAACGGTATGACTGCTGCTTAATGAAGTTGTTATTTTCAGGTGACTTTTCAGCAAGTGCTAACGCCAGCTTAGCATTAGTAATGACGTCTTTACTGTCATTTTGATGATAAGCCAGACCTGACTGAAGCAGGGCAGCCTTTGCTTCAAGCTTAGGAATATTGGTGTATTCTAAAAGCTCTTTAGAGCGGTCTAAGTACTGCTCTGCTAGCGCGTAGTTATAGAGTTGTAGGTAGGTAGCCGCCAAGCTTAAGCGAATTTTAATGATTCTATTGATGTTCTTACTGGTACTTTCATGGTCAAGCACGTTGAAGTAATGCACTAACGCAAGGTTAAACTTACCCTGATAAAAGTAGATGTCGCCCATTTGCTCTAGGACGTCCGCTAGGATCGGAGAGCTAGGGTAAGAGTCATAAAAATCTGCGGCTTGAGATAAGTATTCGATCGCTTTGTCGTACACTCGTCGCTCCTGGAAGAGCCTAGCCAAAAGGCGATTCACTTTTGCTAATCTTGCACCACTGTTACTTTCAATAGATTGCCAATAACCGTATAGCAGCTCTGACAAAGCCAAATTGTATTTCTTGCTATTGAGGTAAAACTCGCCGACGGCTGTGTAGTAGTCGATCAAGGCTAACTCAGAGCGGCTATCGTCAAGCATGGTCTTTGCTTCAGAGTACAAGTTTTCCGCTTTAATGATATCGCCACTATGTGAAGCGAGGAGTGCTCTTTGCATCACTAGTCGGTAGCGAACGCTGTCGGTGCGTTGTAATACGGCATCGGCTTCATCGAGCTGTTGTTCAATTTGGTTAAGCGTGTCTTCCGCTTTTGAGTAGTTTTCGTCGTACATCCAAATCATTTGGTTGCGCATCAGCTGGAGATCTAAGTCCATGTACGGCAATTGATATTCTTGCGCTAAGCGTTCCGCTTTATTTAGGTGCTCGATAGCCGAACGAACATTACCCATGGCGTAATCTGCCTGAGCGATAATCTTGTGCGCTTCGATGGTGCTGCTTGGTGTGCGAACGCTACGATCTGTTTCGTCGCGAGACATGGCTGAAGGGCTGTCACTTTCTTTGCGTTCTGTTAGCTCACGCTGTGACAAATAGTTGGTTGCCGCTTGTTTTGCTTGTGATGGTTCTATTTCCGCCAATTGTTGTGCTTCGTTGAGTAACGCGGACGATAAAATGGTTGCATGAAGTGGCTGTACAAACAGCAAGCAAAGAAAGCCAATCAATTTGAATAGACGCGAACTGTCCCAAAACATCCTTTCGTTCCCTCGAACTGTTTTTAGATATGGCGATAACGGCGAAAAGCCTCAATTAGCCGTTTAAATGCGGGTTGAAGCCATTTGATATAGTAACATGCTTGGACAATAAAAACGTCCGGCAACCCTTTAGATTGCCGAACTTATTTCTGTTGCCTATGCGCTTACTGACGAGCCATACGGTGATTGTGAGCTGGCTTATCTTGTTCCGTTGAGCGGTAAGGGTTGATATCCAAGCCTCCACGGCGCGTATAGCGGGCAAATACGGTCAGTTTGCTTGGTTGGCAGTATTTCATTAGATCCGTAAAAATACGCTCTACACACTGTTCGTGGAACTCATTGTGCTCGCGGAAAGACACTAAGTAACGTAACAGCTTCTCACGAGCTATTTTTGCGCCTTGGTAGCGAATTTCTACACTGCCCCAGTCGGGTTGGTTAGTGATCAAACAGTTTGATTTCAATAGGTGGCTATGTAGCACCTCTTCAACTTGTACTTCACCTGCTGCACCTTCAAGCAAATCGGCATCAAAATCGTAACTGGTGATGTTAATGTCTTGGTCATCAATACATTCACCGTCCATTGTTACGATAGGTTGATTGGTATGGTGGGTCACTGGATTCACCTCAACCAGCACCTTTTCACCTGCGCATTCAGACAGGTCTTGTGTTAAACGCTCAGTCACTTCTTCCCAGCTTGCAAAGCGGGTTTGGTTATAGCTGTTTAAGTACAGTTTGAAAGACTTCGATTCAATCAAGTTTGCGCTGGTGGCTGGAATGTATACTTCGCCAACGGCCACTTGTGGTAAACCTTTACTATTTAACCAAGACAGTTCGTACAGCGTCCAAATGTCGTGCCCCATGAAAGGCAGAGTATCGCCTAACTGGAGGTCATCTCGGTTCAGGCTGCGAGGGACTGGTTGCAGCAAGCTTGGGTCATACTGGTTCGCATACTCGGTCGTTTTACCTAGTGTTAAGCCAGCAAGCTCTTTAGCGTCAGAATATTTGCTCATACTTTGTGGTCGTTTTCGATTAGAATGGCGAGAATTTTACTGAATCCGCTGGTCAATTGCCATCCGGCAAGCACGGCTATCTGATAAATAAGGAATGAGGAGACCTTCATGACCCCAAACGTTACTCAGGCGCTACAAGAGTTCAGCCTGCGCTACCAACAAGCTTGGCAAGCTAAGCACAATGAGTTGCCAAGCAGTGAAGAGCTTGCAGAGCTTGTTTCTCCTTGTGTCGAAGAGAAGCGTGATGGAAAGGTGCTTTGGAAAGCGGTCGCACGTGATGACATGGCCGATTTCACCAATGTGGAAAATGCGATTGAGTTGTCACTGCAAGATGATGTTAAAGCCTTTTATGGTTCTCAATACTGCGCCGATATGGAGGCAACTTGGCAAGGTAATTCGTTGACGCTGCTGCAAGTCTGGAGCGATGACGATTTCGTGCGTCTACAAGAAAATATTCTTGGTCATTTGGTGACGCAGCGCCGCTTGAAACTTAAACCAACAATATTTATCGCAGCGACAGATGAGGAAATGGATGTGATTTCTATTTGTAACCTCACTGGCAATGTGATTCTAGAGCGTTTGGGCACCTCTAAACGTGATGTATTGGCAGATTCATTGGTTGAGTTCTTGAATAAGTTAGAGGCTGCCGTCTAAGTATGTATGTTGTTGAGTTGCAGTTTGAGTGTTTTGATAACACCACCGTCAGCGCGGTAGACAAAGCCATTAATGGCTTGATGGATGCTCTGCGTTACAACGGCCAAGTATTAGGTCGTGAATTTCCGATAGTGATGGGAGAAGGTGAATTTTTCGTTCGTGTTGTTTGCCCAGAACAAGACAGCTTGCATCCACGTTATCACTCAGATTTCGTCAAAGTTTGCATGAACCGTTTGTCGGATGCGTCTTTGCTTGCTCCGAAAATGCGTATGCTGGGGCGTGATTTGAATTCAGAACAAGCAGCCGAAGAAGAGACACCTAGCTGGCAAGTGTTGTACACGACTTATGTTCATACGTGTTCGCCTTTGCGAAGTGGTGAAACCCTGTTGCCAATTCCTTTGTATCGTAATGAGCCAACACTTAATGGAGACCATAAAGCCGTCATTAAGTGGCAGACTGAGTGGCAAGCGTGTGATGAAATCCAAATGGCAGGGGGTTGCCGAGCGGAACATGCGGCGCTCCACGAAATTTGCGATGTGGATAGTGTGCTGTTTCGCCGAGGTTGGGACTTACGTGGCCGTATCGAATACATCACGAAGATCCCTACGTACTATTACCAGTATCGTGTCGGCGGTCAGTCGCTGGAGAGCGAGAAAGCGCGCAAGTGTCCAAAATGCGATGGCGAGTGGCTACTCGATGAGCCACTACATGACATATTTCATTTTAAGTGTGATGACTGCCGAATCGTGTCGAATATCTCTTGGGACCATCTTAAGTAGCGAATTGAAGCTACTTAAATGGGTAGATAGACAAATAGAAAGGGCTGATGTTTTTACATCAGCCCTTTTAGGTTTAGAACGTTTATGTTTAGAACGTTGTTTTCAGTCATGTTTTGAAAAGTGGGATTACCAACCTTTCACAACACCGCCTTTGAACAGCTCTTTTGCCGCTTCGTAAACTTCTTCCGTTTGGTAAGCTTTTACGAAGTTTTGTACGTTTTGCGCATTAACATTTTCTTCGCGAGCGACAATTAGGTTTACGTATGGTGAGTCTTTATCTTCAACGAACACGCCGTCACGCTCTGGCGATAGGTCGATAGAGCTTGCGTAAGTGGTGTTGATGATAGATAGCGTTACGTCATCCAGTGAACGTGGAAGCTGTGGGGCTTCTAGTTCAATGATTTCGATATTTTTAGGGTTGCCTACGATGTCACGTACTGTAGCGAGTAGACCAACGCCATCACGTAGCGTAATCAAACCTTGTTGCTCAAGAAGCAGTAGTGAGCGACCTAGGTTCGTTGGGTCGTTTGGTACTGCGATGCGTGCGCCATCTTGAATTTCATCAATTGATTTTACTTGCTTTGAGTAACCAGCAATAGGGTAAACGAATGAGTTACCCGCGATAGCCAGTTTGTAGCCGCGGTCTTTCACTTGTTGGTCTAGGTATGGTTTGTGCTGGAACGCATTCGCGTCTACTGAACCATCATCCAGAGCGGCGTTTGGTGTTACGTAATCGGTAAATGTTACTAGCTCAACATCTAGGTTGTATTTCTCTTTTGCTACTTTAGCGGCAACTTCGGCTACTTGTGCTTCAGCACCAGCAATAACGCCAACTTTTACTTTGTTTACGTCTACTTCTTTGTCGCCGCAACCCGCTAGAGCAAGAGCAGAGGCGGCCGTTGCTACAGTCAAAAGACCTTTAAGGCTAAATTTCATCTTTATCTCCTTATAATTTGTATTTTTGATGCTTATCTGTGGTCTACACGGCGCACCACTGCGTCGCCGATAGACTGAATAATCTGTACTAGAACAATCAACATCACGACAGTCACGGCCATGATAGTTACATCGTAGCGGTGGAAACCGTAACGGATGGCTACGTCACCTAGGCCGCCGCCGCCTACCGTACCCGCCATAGCTGAGTAGCTAACGAGAGTGACCAAGGTAATCGTTACTGAGTTAACAATAGTCGGCATTGCTTCAGGTAGTAGAACTTTTGTGATGATCTGTGTTGGAGTCGCCCCCATTGACTGCGCTGCTTCCACCAAGCCTGTCGGTACTTCTAATAAAGCACCTTCAATAAGACGAGCGACAAAAGGAATGGCGCCAATAGTCAGTGGGACGATTGCTGCGGTTGTACCGATAAAGGTTCCAACCAGCATTTTTGTCACTGGAATAATCGCAACCATCAGTACGAGGAATGGCACAGAACGACCAATGTTAACGATAGCGCCTAAGCCGCTATTTAGTTTGGTGTTTTCAAGTAGGCCGCCTTTCTTAGTAATATGGAGGATTACGCCTAATGGAATACCCACAGCAAAGCCGACTAATCCGGCAACCGCAACCATGTAAAGCGTTTCCCACGTTGCACCTAAAAGTAGTTTGCTGTTTAAACTCAGCCATTCAGAAATCGTATTAAAGGACATAACCAAGTACCTCTACTTTTACGTTGTGCTTACGCAGGTATTCAAGAGCTGCGTTGTCATCTTCTTCGTTACCAAATAGCTCTGCGACCATCATGCCGAATTTCACGCCACCAGCGTAATCAAGGTCGGAACTCAAAATACTCACATCAATATTGTATTTACGAGAAATTTGCGACATTAACGGTGCATCGACGGTTGCGCCAGTAAACTCTAAGCGAACCAACGGGTAGCTGCCATCAACACGCTCTGCTTGCAGACGTGCTTGGTAATCTTCAGGAATGGAAAGATCCAGCGTTGAGCGAATGAATTGGTGCGCTAGCTCTGTCTTAGGGTGCGCAAAAATATCGCCAACGGTGCCTTTTTCCACCAGCTCACCACCACCGATGATTGCTACTTCGTGACAGATGCTTTTTACGACTTCCATTTCGTGAGTGATAAGTAAAATCGTGATGTTGAGTTTGCGGTTGATCTCTTTCAATAACTCAAGGATAGATTGAGTTGTTGCTGGATCTAGTGCGCTAGTGGCCTCATCACAAAGCAGCACGCTAGGATCGGATGCCAATGCACGAGCAATTGCCACACGCTGTTTTTGTCCGCCACTTAAGTTAGATGGGTAGCTCTCGTGTTTGTCGGCTAAGCCTACAAGCTTTAGCAACTCAGTTACTTTTGTTGTGATTTGCGATTTGTCTTTATCTGCCAGTTCTAGGGGTAATGCCACATTATCAAACACAGTACGAGACGAAAGCAGGTTAAAGTGCTGGAAGATCATGCCAATGTTACGGCGTGTTTCGACTAGTTGTTTTTTACTGAGTTTGGTTAGATCCACACCATCAACGATGATGGAACCAGAGGTCGGTGCTTCTAGCATGTTGACACAGCGGATCAGCGTACTTTTACCAGCACCTGATGAACCGATAACACCAAAGATGGTGCCTTTGTCGATGTGTAGGTTAATGTCTTTCAGGGCAAGGATTTCCTTACTGCCTTGGTAGAACACTTTATTGACGTTTTTTATTTCTATCATGTTTCAACCTGCCCAAAGATACGGGGAACTTCGCTGTCAAAAACGGCCTTTGACAGAACTTAATGTTGAGCTTTATCTCAATTTTCAGTTGATGCTATGGGTTAAGCAGAATGAAGTCAATAGATATTTTTACGTCTAGACGTCTAAATGTATGGATGTTCTGTTTTGAAACGAAGATGTATAGATAACAAGCAGGAGGTAGACGGCAGGGCACCCTCAGATTTACCGATTCTTGCCCAACAAATCAACCGTTTTGTCGAGGCCAAGAATGAATTAGATAGTGTTGAAGTTTATAAGGTATGTAATAATCTGATTAAACCGAGTTAATAGAGAAATACGTTTTGGCAAAACCTGCTGTTTTTATCGATCGTGATGGCGTGATAAACGTTGACCACGGCTACGTTCATGACGAACATGATTTTGAGTACATTGATGGTGTATTTGAAGCGACGAAAGCGCTAAAAGATAAAGGCTACCTTCTAGTGTTAGTGACGAATCAATCGGGCATCGCACGCGGTAAATTCAGTGAAGACCGTTTCTTGTCTCTGACTCAATGGATGGATTGGAACTTTGCTGATAATGGTGTTGAGTTCGATGGTATCTATTACTGTCCACATCATCCAGAACATGGCATTGGCGAGTACAAGCAAGATTGTGAGTGCCGTAAGCCAAAACCAGGCATGTTCATTTCTGCGCGTGACTTCTTGAAGATCGACATGGAGAAATCTGTGATGATCGGCGATAAAGCTGAAGACATGATGGCAGCAGAAGCGGCAGGCGTTGGCACTAAGATTTTGGTTCGCACTGGTAAGCCAGTAACGGAACAGGGCGAAGCCATTGCAACGGTAGTATTAGATAGCATTGCAGATGTGCCTGCGTACTTAAACAAGTAATCTTCATTACTGACTGAGATAAGGGAAGCCACTGCTTCCCTTTTGTTTGATTCCTTCTTTTAGTCTGAACACTTATGAGCAAAAAACTCACCATTCTTGATATCGCAAAATTGGCAGGCGTGGGCAAATCAACAGTAAGCCGTGTGCTTACTAATGATCCAAAAGTGAAACCCCAAACGCGAGAGAAGGTTGAGCAAATCATTCGTGAATCTGGTTATGTGCCGTCCAAATCTGCGCAATCAATGCGTGGCGGCAGCCAAAAAGTCATTGGGGTTATCATCTCCCGTTTAGACTCACCATCAGAAAATCGCGCCGTTGGTACAATGCTCAATGCTTTGTATTCCGCTGGTTATGATGCGGTGATCATGGAGAGCCAATTCGATCGCGATAAAACCAATGAGCATTTGGATGTGCTTAAACGTCGCAACGTCGATGGGGTGATCGTGTTTGGTTTTACTGGATGTGATGAGCGAGCATTGGCGGAGTGGGGTAATCGTATCGTCGTGATCGCGATGGACACGCAAATGGTTTCTTCGATCAACTACGATAACCAAGGTGTGATAGACATGGCTTTGTCTCACCTTGAGCAGCAATCTTTATCTCGCATTGCTTATATTGGTGTTGATCCTGAAGACAAAACCACTGGCTTAGCTCGTCTAAATGCTTATAAAGCTTGGTGTCAACGCAAGCAAATTGCACCTTGTTTCCAAACGGGTAAGTTGAGCCATGAAAGTGCTTATCAGTTGGTAGACAAAGTCCTTCAATCTGATACTCAGGCCATCGTGTGCGCCAGTGACACTATCGCGTTGGGCGTGATTAAGCGTCTTCAAGAGTTAGGACGTGAAGACGTGGTTGTGACAGGTGTTGGTGGTAATGAATTGCTCTCTTTCCTTTTCCCTAAAGTATTTAGTGTCGACCCAGGTTATACCCTTGCAGGTGAGAAGTCCGCTAACATGCTGATCAATCAATTAAATGGCGATGAGGAAGTGGTTCACTTTACTCAACAGCCTATCGTTTGTTAATCCACACTAAAACGATCTGCTCTAAAATTATACTGTGATCATTCTCAATTAATGGGACTGTTCCCATTTTGTTTTTTGTCTTCGAATGGCAATATTAAAATTAAGAAATGGGAATGTTCCCATTTATAAAAACAAAATGATGAATCGAATGTATCCAATACAGGGTGGACAAAGTTATGAGTAAGATTGCGCGTAAAGACGTGGAGCGTCTTATTGAGCTGGTCGGGGGGCCGGACAATATTGCCAGTGTAAGTCACTGTTTAACTCGCTTGCGTTTTGTTCTAAATGATACGGACAAAGCAGATACGAAACAGTTAGAAGCATTACCGATGGTGAAGGGCTGTTTTACCAACGCAGGCCAGTTCCAAGTGGTTATCGGTACTGAAGTGGATGAAGTTTACAAGGTACTGATCGGACTGACGGGTAAAAGTGAAGCCAGCAAAGACGAAGCGAAGAACGCTGCTCGTCAAAACATGAATATCGTTGAGCGTGGTATTTCCCACCTTGCAGAAATCTTTGTACCACTGCTACCTGCGATCATTACCGGTGGTCTGATCCTTGGCTTCCGTAACGTGATTGGCGACATCAAAATGTTTGATGGTCAAACGCTAACGGAAATCAGCCAGTTTTGGGCAACGGTACACTCTTTCTTATGGCTGATTGGTGAGGCGATCTTCTTCTTCCTACCGGTTGGCGTGTGTTGGTCGACAGTGAAAAAGCTCGGCGGTACTCCGATTCTGGGTATCACGCTTGGTGTAACATTGGTTTCGCCACAGTTGATGAACGCCTACCTGATTGGTAAGCAAGTACCCGAAGTGTGGGACTTTGGCTTATTTGCCATCGAGAAAGTGGGCTATCAGGCGCAAGTGATTCCAGCAATGCTTGCTGGTATGGCTCTGGCGTTTATTGAAACCAACTTAAAACGCATCATTCCGTCTTACCTTTACCTAGTGGTCGTGCCGTTTGTCTCAATCATTGTGTCTGTGATTCTTGCGCACTCTATCATTGGTCCATTCGGTCGTATGTTGGGTGACGGCGTGGCATTCGCAGCAAAAGCAGCCATGACGGGTGACTTCGCAATGATTGGCTCAACCATCTTCGGCTTCCTATACGCGCCATTGGTCATTACTGGTATTCACCACACCACCAACGCGGTTGACCTTCAATTAATGCAAGAGCTAGGCGGCACGCCAATTTGGCCTCTGATTGCGCTTTCAAATATTGCTCAAGCGTCTGCGGTCGTCGGCATCATTATCATCAGTAAAAAACACGGCGAGCGTGATATCTCAGTGCCTGCGGCTATCTCTGCTTACCTTGGCGTGACTGAACCGGCGATGTACGGCATCAACTTGAAATACAAGTTCCCAATGTTGAGCGCGATGATCGGTAGTGCGTGTGCTGCTGCTATTTGTGGTAGTGCGGGCGTAATGGCGAACGGTATCGGTGTGGGCGGTTTGCCGGGCATCTTGTCTATCCAACCGCAGTTCTGGGGCATTTTTGCTTTGGCTATGTTAGTCGCAATGCTGGTACCTGCTGCATTAACGTTAATTCTTTATAAGCGTGCACAAGCCAAAGGTGAGCTTGAGCCTGCAAACGCGTAATTCTATTTGAGGCAGTGACTTGGCTGCCTCCTCCTATTTTTCTTTTCAAATTTTAAGTTTCCGATTACTGGTAAGTGAGTGTTAGAAATGGCTATGACCAAGCATGATGAGAGCTGGTGGAAAACCGCAACCATCTATCAAATTTACCCAAAAAGCTTTTGTGACAGTGGCAGTAAAGGCACGGGCGACATCAAAGGGATCATTTCTAAGCTGGATTATCTTAAGCATCTTGGTGTGGATGCGATTTGGCTGACGCCGGTTTACCAATCGCCAATGATCGACAACGGTTATGACATCTCCGATTACTACTCGATCAATCCACAGTTCGGCACTATGGAAGATTTCGATACTTTGCTAGCAGAAGCGCATCAGTTGGGCATTCGTATCATCATGGACATTGTAGTGAACCACACGTCGACAGAACACAAGTGGTTCCAATCCGCACTGGGTGATAAAAACAGCCCATACCGTGATTACTACATCTGGAAAGATCCGGTAGATGGTGCTGAACCAAACAACTGGCAATCAAAGTTTGGTGGCAACGCTTGGGCGCTGGATGAAAAAACAGGCCAGTACTATTTGCACCTTTTTGCTAAAGAGCAAGCGGACTTAAACTGGGAAAACCCAGTAGTGCGTGAAGAAGTGAAAGAAGTCATCAGCTTCTGGGCAGAAAAAGGAGTGGATGGTTTCCGTCTCGACGTTATCAACCTGATTTCCAAGCAGCAAGATTTTCCAAGTGACGATATTGGTGATGGTCGTCGTTTCTACACGGATGGTCCACGTGTGCACGAATACCTTCAAGAGATTAGCGAATCTGTGTTTCAAAAATACGGCAGCGTGACGGTGGGTGAAATGTCTTCCACCACGCTAGAGCACTGCCAGCAATATTCTTCGCTGGACGGCAAAGAGCTATCCATGGTGTTCAACTTTCATCATCTGAAAGTCGATTATCCAAATGGTGAAAAATGGACCAAAGCGCCGTTTGATTTCATTCAGTTAAAACAGATCTTCAATCATTGGCAAACGGGCTTAAATGGCAAAGGGTGGGGGGCGCTGTTCTGGTGTAACCACGACCAGCCACGCGTTGTGAGCCGATTAGGTAACGACGAGCAATACCGTGTTGAATCTGCCAAGATGCTTGCGGCATCAGTGCACATGATGCAAGGCACACCTTATGTTTACCAGGGGGAAGAGATCGGCATGACCAACCCGGGTTATACCGAAATCAGCCAATATCGTGATGTTGAAAGTACTAACATGTACGACATCATGGTCAACCGTGATGGTGTATCTCATGACGATATGATGGCGATCTTGGCGCAGAAGTCGCGTGATAATTCACGTACACCAATGCAATGGAACAGTGCAAAACACGCGGGCTTTACTGAGGGCACGCCGTGGCTTGAAGTGGCGCAGAATTACTCTGAAATCAATGCTGAAGCTGCGGTTGCCGATTTGAACTCGGTGTTCTACTTTTACAAGCGTCTGATTGAACTGCGTAAACAGGTTCCAGTCATCACCGATGGCCGTTATGAAGATTTACTGCCAGAGCACAAACGTATTTTCGCTTACGCTCGTCAGAACGATAAGCAAACGCTGCTGTGTATCAATAACTACTACGCTGAAGAGGTGGAATGCGTTCTGCCAGAACGTTTTGATATGAGTAAGGCGAAAAACTTGCTATCTAACTATCAAAACTCAGCGAGCGCAGTCGCGTCAAACCATCAAGTGTTACGACCTTACGAAACTCGTATTTTATTGATAGAAGAATAAACTCGGGTGTCATCACCCCTAAGATTGATGTTCGAGATGAAGGCTTTGGTGTGCTCCCCAAAGCCTTCTTTTATTGAGATATCTCTAAAAAATGCGAGCTTATTTTGTTTCAATCGCTGTTAGCTGCACTTTCTCTTCGTTGATTTGTACTTGTTGTACTTTCAGCAGTTCAATTTGTTCAATCAGACCTAAGCTCGGATTAAACCAACGTTCTGCCGAAGTGGCGAACTCCATTGAGTCCATATCATCACAGTTTAGGTTGTAGATGTTCTCTTCCATCAGGTATGCCGCTTCAATTTTCTTGCCTGAGATCGAGAACGCTTTACGCACACCAGTCTCTCGGATTTGCTGTTGCCAAACCACTTGGCAAGATGCTGTCATAGGAAGGTTTTGTACCCACTCATGATCTTCAAAACGGTCTAGAAGGTTGTGAACTGCGTAGCCTGTAAGAGTGGTTTGCAGAGACATAGTTTCTTCACCGATGTCAATATTCGGGCTTTTCTCTTTTACGTCGTCACCGTTTAGGCGGAAAATCGGACTGCTGTGCATAAGCATGGCAATAAACTGATGACCAATGAAATAAGCGTCAGTGATTTCATGGAGTGCACCATCTGATCCTACAAAGTAAAGCGTATTGCTCTCTTCGTCGTCGTTGTACTGCTCGTCTGAATAGTAGAACTGTTCGGCGCCGTAGTTCACCAAGTCATTAACCAACTGGACCATTGCCTCGCTGTTTGGGATTTGTGCCAATGCTGCCAATATTTGCTCGCGATCCATCGCTTGGAAGCTCAGTTTCATGTCGCCTTCTGGTTGGCCATCCAAGCTAAATGCGTAGTTTAGCTGTGTGCTTGGCGTGGGAGCGAAGATTGAGTTGTGAATCGAGACGTCGAAACTTTCTTGAGGCACTTTGTTTGGATTCGCACTGCCAGAAGACGAACCTCCGCCACAGCCGTAAAGAGCCAGAGTTGCTGCTGCGATAAGCGTCATTTTGTTTAGCATGGTTTACATTCCTGATTGATAAGGCCGCTTCATGTTGGGCCGTTGCTTGAATGCGAGCATGCTAAGTTCAGTGAGAGAAAAAGGGCAAAAAACAAAAGATAACAGGGGTTAATGAAAGCTTAATTTTATATTTAGGTCTTTGTTTTATTTGGGGTTATTTCGTTGGCTACGTTAGTGCAATACTCGTTAATGAGCGCTTTCCATCGGCTTATGATTTCTTGATCGGTCACACTAACATGCAACGTTTTCCACGGTTGGAGGCAAGTCTCTTTTGATTCAGATTGAGAAAGACGCTCAAACAAGGTTTCGGAAGGTAAAACGCGCAGCAGCGCCACCAGTGATTCCATGTAGTTGAGACGGAACTGTTCAAGTTTGTTCTGCTTATAAGCAATGTGAGACACAAAGGTATAAATCAGTGCGTTTTGGATACGTGAGTCGCCATCTGGTGTCGTTAACAGAGCTTTTGCCCTGTCTAAGTTACCTAATTTGAAATGCAATAGACCTAACCAGAGGCTCAGCTCATCTGGCAAAACATCAAACGACGATTGTACTTGAGTTAAATACGCTTCCAGCTTTTGATGTTCGTGCTCGTATAAGGCGAGATGTCTTGCCGTTGTTATAGCCGCAAACTCATCAGATTGTCTGAGAGGTTGGCTAGAAAAGGCATTCTCGAATAACATTTTTTTGTGAATATTCGAAAGCTGCCACGAACTTGCCGAAGGTGCAGGCAGATTGAAGTATTGCGCGACATCCGAATGCATTTGGAAAATATCCGATTGTAAGTCAGATAAACGCAGTGTGTACTCATTGCGAAACGCCAACTTGCCCGTCGCAGGATAAATAAGGTTCATCTGCGCTTTCAAGATGCCCTGTTTTGTGCCGTCTTTTAACTCGATATTGAGCTCGTAGTCGCTGGTCTGCATGTTTCGTGCGCCAGGGAAATATGGCGTATGACCGATAGGATCAAGAAAGTAACTGGGAGCATCTTGGTTGGCGATGTCGGTGTATGGATATTCGACCTGTTGTTGCAGCAAGATGGCTTTGACCAGTATGCGGTATTTTCGCGCCTGAGAGCCGATTGAATCGACACGGTTGAGTAGTAGCTCGACTTTGGGAATCAGTAGTTGATGACGCGTTTGTTGTGTTGAGATTTCTTGGCGTTGCCATAACAAGCTTGCGAGCGTCATGCTACATACCGCAAGTATGGCACATAAGCTGTAAGCGAAAATCAGCTTGAAGTTCTTATTACTCGCCACCTGGGTTGAGATAACGCGCCGATGGTTTTTCGCTGGTGGCACTAAACGAATATTGGCAGGGTTAAGAAAGTAGCCTTTGCGGGGGTAAGTGACTAAAAGCTTAGCGGCATCGTATTCGGGTAAGTACTGCTGTAGCAGTGCACGTAAGGTGCTAATGCGGTTCGTGAGCACATTCTTAGAGATGAACTTGCTCTGCCAAATGGTTTCAATAATGGTGTCAGCAGAGAGTGGGTGGCCAACGCTTGTTAACAGCAGTTCTAATAATTCAACGGTGCGAGGTTCAAGATCAATCGCGATAGCATCTTGATGAAGGCTCTGTGTCTTCGGGTTATAGATCAGCTCTCCAATCGCAATACAACTGTGAGTCTGTTTAGCTTGTTGCAGAAAGTCGCGCATACCGTACCGATCTATTTGGAAATCGCGAAGTATTATATAGCGATTGGAGCGCGAAATCTTATAAATCGCGCTTCAATCATTATCAAAAATTTATGAACCGTAGGTCACGGAATAGCGGTGCGGTTTGTGGTTCATCGCTAACACGACATTGAGTGCAAACGCCCCCAAAATTGAAAGGCCAATCACTTCTGGTGTGACAAAGAAGAATGAAGCAAACAGGATACATGCATCGATTGCCATTTGGCTTTTGCCAACTGAAATGCCAAATTTGTCTTGGATAAACAAACACAGCACGTTAAAGCCACCTAAGCTGGAGCGATGTCTGAATAGGATCAGCATACCGAGCCCCATTAAAAGCCCGCCTGCGACGGCGCAATAAACTTCATTTACCGATTCGAGCGAGATTAGCAAATAAAGATGATCGGCAAAGATAGAAACCAACGCGCCAGAAATGGCACTATTAATGGCGAAATGACGGCCGAAGCGTTTCCATGCTAGTAAGTAAAAAGGACTGTTTGCTAAAAAGTACAGCACACCAAAGGTAAAAGGTGTAAATTGGCTAATAAGCAGAGCCAATCCAGTCGTGCCTCCCGTTAGAAGGTTCGCGGATTGGAGAAAGAAAACGCCTTGAGCTACTAAAAAGGTACCCGTGAGAATCGCTATCCAGTCTTCTTTTAATGAGTGTTTTTCCATCAATGTTGCAGTCATTAGTGATAAATAAGGCGTGCATAGTAGTAAAAAGATGATCTTTTCGGTAGCTAGAGGGTAAAATTTACGGTAAACCTATGTAATTGCTGTTTTACAGGGTGTAAAGCACAAATTTGACAGGCAATAGATTGTCGTTATGCGATTGCAATGCTGGCATGATAAACATTGCTTGTCATCATGAAAAAACTGCATGAGAAAAATTGTAAATTTCTCTTTATGACCTAAATCAAATTATGTAGAATGCGCGCCATTAGGGTGACGAAAACGTTTGCGTCGGGTCATTCAACAGTTTTTTTGCAACTTTCAGTACTAATCTGAGTCAGGAGATACAGATGCTTAAGCGTGATATGAACATCGCAGATTACGATGCGGAACTGTTCGCAGCTATCCAGGAAGAAACTCTTCGCCAGGAAGAACACATTGAACTTATCGCTTCTGAAAACTACACAAGCCCACGTGTAATGGAAGCGCAAGGTTCTCAGCTAACGAACAAATACGCTGAAGGCTACCCAGGTAAGCGTTACTACGGCGGTTGTGAGTACGTAGATAAAGCTGAAGCACTAGCAATTGAGCGTGCATGCCAACTATTTGGTTGTGAGTACGCTAACGTACAGCCTCACTCAGGTTCTCAAGCAAACAGCGCAGTTTACATGGCGCTTCTTAACCCTGGCGATACAGTTTTAGGCATGAGCCTAGCGCACGGTGGTCACCTAACTCACGGTTCACCAGTAAACTTCTCTGGTAAGCACTACAACGTTATCCCTTACGGTATCGATGAAGCTGGTCAAATCAACTACGACGAGATGGAACAGCTAGCACTTGAACACAAACCTAAGATGATCATCGGTGGTTTCTCTGCTTACTCGCAAATCGTTGATTGGAAACGCATGCGTGAAATCGCTGACAAAGCAGGTGCTTACTTATTTGTTGATATGGCGCACGTAGCTGGTCTTATCGCTGCCGGTGAATACCCAACACCAGTACCGCATGCTCACGTGGTAACAACAACGACGCACAAAACACTAGCAGGTCCTCGCGGTGGTCTTATCTTGTCAAATGCTGGCGAAGATATGTACAAGAAATTGAACTCAGCAGTGTTCCCTGGTGGTCAAGGTGGCCCTCTAATGCACGTTATCGCTGGTAAAGCAGTAGCGTTCAAAGAAGCGATGGAGCCAGAGTTCAAAGCTTATCAAGCTCGCGTAGTGAAAAACGCAAAAGCAATGGTTGGTCAGTTCCAAGAGCGTGGCTACAAAATCGTATCTAACGGTACAGAAAACCACTTGTTCCTTGTTGACCTAATCGACAAAGATATCACTGGTAAAGACGCAGACGCGGCACTAGGTGCAGCAAACATCACTGTAAACAAGAACTCAGTACCAAATGACCCACGCAGCCCATTCGTAACGTCTGGTATTCGTGTAGGTACGCCAGCGATCACTCGCCGTGGCTTCACTGAAGAAGATGCAAAAGAGCTAGCAAACTGGATGTGTGACGTTCTAGATAACATCGGCAACGAAGAAGTTATCGAAGCGACAAAACAGAAAGTGCTAGAAATTTGTAAGCGTCTACCGGTTTATGCCTAACTGTTCTTCATAGAATGAGTCGACTTCGGTGTCGAACATACTCATTTGCTCGCGCAAACTCCGTGTGTTCTCCTAGAACTCGACTCGTCTATTTTGAACATTGATATACTAAAGGTCCTCATTTGAGGGCCTTTTTGTTTGTCTGGCGTTTGGAATGAGATATAGCGAGAGAGTGTGATAAGGGGATGGCTACCAACACTGTCCCTTTTCAATATACCCAAACCACGTCATTCCGACGAGCCGAGGCGAGATCAGGAATCTTGTTGAGGCACACTCTTTTACTCAGAGTTTCCCTAAAAATCCTCAGTATTCTGAAAACAGATTCTGAATCACGTTCGTACCTCGCTGTTCAGAATGACGGTGGTAGAATGGCTTTTTATCATCATTTGCCAGATACAAAAAAGGTTGGCACTGAGCCAACCTTTTCTCTTCAAAACAAGCTTTTCAAAACAAGCGAGAGCTTATTTAATCTCGATACCTTGAGCTTGCATATCGGCATGGTAAGAAGAGCGCACAAATGGACCACACGCTGCATGCGTGAAGCCAAGTTCTAGTGCAACTTCTTTTAGCTCGTCAAACTCTGATGGTGGAACGTAACGTTCTACTGGCAAGTGGTGACGGCTTGGCGCTAAATACTGGCCTAGAGTCAGCATCGTTACGCCGTGTGCGCGTAGATCTTTCAGTACTTCGATGATTTCTTCTTTGGTTTCACCAAGGCCCATCATCAAACCAGACTTGGTCGGTACATCTGGATGCTGCTCTTTGAACTTCTTAAGGAGCTCAAGTGACCATTTGTAGTTCGCACCTGGGCGAGCTTTACGGTAAAGACGTGGCGCGGTTTCTAAGTTGTGGTTGAAGACATCTGGCGGATTGTCTTTCATTAGATCAAGCGCTACATCCATGCGACCACGGAAGTCAGGAACCAGTGTTTCAATCTTAATATGCGGGTTTAACGCACGGATCTCGCGGTTACAATCGGCAAAGTGTTGTGCACCGCCGTCACGCAGATCGTCACGGTCAACAGAAGTGATTACTACGTATTTCAGCTTCATATCGGCAATGGTTTTCGCCAGTTTTTGAGGCTCTTCTGCTTCCGGTGGTAATGGGCGGCCATGAGCAACGTCACAGAAAGGACAACGACGAGTACAAATAGCACCTAAGATCATGAAGGTTGCTGTACCGTGGTTAAAACATTCCGCTAGGTTCGGGCAAGATGCTTCTTCACATACGGAGTGAAGTTTATTCTTACGCATCGCCGCTTTGATGTCTTGAATTCGTTGGCTGTCGGCTGGTAGCTTGATCTTCATCCAATCAGGCTTACGTAGCACTTCTTTCTGCTCTGTAGGCATGTTCTTTACGGGAATCAATGCCATTTTATCGGCGTCACGATATTTAACGCCTTTTTCCATCTGGATTGGTTTGCTCATGCTTTATTACCTTGAGAAGGTGCTTCTGTGCTGAATTCTACTTGCTCATAATCGAGCAAAGTAACGAGTTCTTCTATTAATTGTTTTTCTACGGCTTCTACATTGTCTGGGCCGCCAAATTGGCTGACCTGAACCATTTCCATACCTTCATAACCACAAGGGTTAATACGCAGAAACGGTGTTAAATCCATATTTACGTTCAAGGCTAAACCATGAAACGAGCATCCTTTACGAATGCGTAAACCGAGAGAGCATATTTTCTTACCGGCAACGTAGACACCTGGTGCGTCAGGTCGTGCGGCTGAGTCAATATTGTATGCTTTTAGCGTGTTGATCACGAGGTTCTCGATTGTGGTAACGAGATCTCGTACACCTAATTTTTTACGGCGTAGGTTGATCAAGAAGTAGGCGACCAACTGACCAGGGCCATGATACGTAACCTGGCCTCCGCGATCACTTTGTACAACAGGAATATCGCCAGTGTTAATCAAGTGCTCAGCTTTACCTGCCTGTCCTTGCGTAAATACTGGGTTATGTTCTACCAACCAGACTTCATCACGGGTTTCTTCTGTGCGTTGGTCGGTGAACTCATGCATCGCCTTCCATACAGGCTCATAGTCTTGGCGGCCAAGTCGTTTTACAACAAGTTGGTGTTGCATGGGAATTCCTGTTGCTAATATATAAAGTTTTTGGATTATAAACCGGATAACCCTGATGCTCTACCGCTGCGTAACAGATTTTTAACTGAAAGCGATGTAAAGCCTCGTTATCTCTTTGATAAATAAAAAGAAAGCAGCCAAGGCTGCTTTCAAAAAAAATTTAATCTATCAAAAAATTATAGAACCATACGTACGATGTCAATTTCACCTAACTCTTTGTACAGTGTCTCAACCTGCTCGATAGAGGTTGCAGTAATGTTGATTGACACAGAGTGGTAGTTGCCCTTAGCACTTGGTTTAACGGTCGGGCTGTAGTCACCTGGAGCATGGCGCTGAATAACTTCAAGAACAAGCTCTGGAAGTTCAGGCTTTGCATGACCCATTACCTTGTAAGTAAATGAACAAGGGAACTCAAGCAGGTCTTTTAATTTTGCATCAGAGTTGATGGTTAGCATATCGATAACTCCAGTAGATATTCGTTGCGGTGCGAAATAGTACAGTCAAATTAGGGGGAACTCAAGACGAGGAGCTCAAACTTAAAAAGCCGCCCATTCAGGCGGCTTTGTGAATAAGTTTGCTACTCTAACGTTCTTTTTAGAAGAAGCTCTTGAATAACAATACGATGTAATCCCACATACGGCTAAATAGACTACCTTGCTCTACGGTTTCTAGTGCCATTAGTGGGTACTCGGCAATATCTTCACCATCGATCTGATAGTATAGCTTACCAACTACATCACCTTTATTAATTGGGGCTTCTAGCTCTTTTTCAAGGACGAAGCTTGCTTTTAGGTTTTTCGCTTCACCACGCGGTAGTGTTACGTAAGTATCTTGGTCAAGACCCAGTGCTACGGTGTCTTTGTTACCCATCCACACTTTTTCTTCTACGAACGTTTCACCTGCTTTGTGCGGTGCCACTGTTTCGAAGAAACGGAAGCCGTAGCTTAGCAGCTTTTTGCTTTCTGACTTACGAGCATTGGCATCTTTAGTACCCATAACGACCGCAACCAAGCGCATTTGACCTTCAGTTGCTGAACTTACTAGGCTGTAACCCGCATTACTTGTGTGACCCGTTTTGATGCCGTCAACGTTCATGCTCTTATCCCAAAGTAGACCGTTACGGTTGTATTGGGTGATGCCGTTGTAAGTAAATTTCTTCTCTGAGTACACTCGGTACTCATTTGGTACGTCACGGATAAGTGCTTTACCCAGCAGTGCCATGTCGTATGGTGTTGAGTACAACTCTGCGTTATCTAAGCCATGAACGTTGGCAAAGTGCGAGTTAGTCATACCCAATGTGTTGGCCCAAGCGTTCATTAGGTCAACAAACGCATCTTCTGAACCTGCAATATGTTCTGCCATCGCAACACAGGCATCGTTACCTGACTGGACGATGATACCTCGGTTCAGGTCACGTACTTTAACTGTTGTGCCTACTTCAATGAACATCTTTGATGAATCAGGGAAGTTTTTCGCCCACGCATTTTTACTGATGGTGACATCATCATCTTCTGAGATATTACCACGCGCTAGCTCTTGGCCGATTACATAGCTGGTCATCATCTTAGTCAGACTAGCTGGAGACAATTTTGTGTTCATCTCTTTCTCTGCCAGTACTTTACCTGAATGGTAATCCATCAGCACGTAGCCCTTCGCCGCGATTTGAGGGGCATCTGGAACAACGATAGGTGATGCAAGAGCAGATTGAGCGAAAGTTGCAGAAAGGGCAACCGAAGAAACGAGAATAGATTTCACAAACTTATTTTTATTCATGGTAATTCAAATTTTTGGGTTAACTGCAGACATCTTATCAGAATCCCTAGTTATGTAAGAGGGGGATCAAAGAGAAATTCATGACACGAGGTCATTTGGCAGTGTTGTGTTTTTTAATAAATGCAGACGAATAGCCGAGCAACTTTACTTTATCTAATGTGGCTTGCGTCAGGGAATAGTCAGTAAATGGCCCTAACAACAAGCGATAAGACTCTTTCGCACTCTCTAGGAAAGTTTCTGTATCCAATTTTTGACCAAGCTCGGTACCTAAAGTTCGCGCGCGTTCTTCATTTTTTGATGATGCCACTTGAATAACGTACCTAGGGTGCGCTTCTAATGACTTTTTGTCCGTGGGCTGATTGATACTGATCACTTCAATTTCCACGTTCGCGGTGCCTGTTTTTATGACATCTAACTTGTGCGCGGCGGCATAGCTTAAATCAATGATACGGCCATCGTGAAAAGGACCTCGGTCATTAACTCGTACTATGGTGGTTTTGCCGTTGTCAGTATTGGTAACTTTTACGTAACTTGGTAACGGTAGCGTTTTATGCGCTGCCGTCATTGAGTACATGTCATAGATTTCGCCATTAGAAGTCAAATGACCTTGGAATTTTTTCCCATACCAAGATGCGCGGCCTTTTTCTTTAAAGCCTTTCGCATTGCGAACTATTTTGTAGTCTTTGCCTCGCAAGTGGTAATCTTTGTTCCCACCTAGGCTGTACGGTTCATATTTAGGATGCGCATCCTCGATGTGTTCGACTGAAAGCGGTGTATCCGGTGCAACATCGGATTCGAGTTCGTAACGGCCTTCTTGTTCTTTTTGGCTAGTTGATGAACAGCCTGCCAAAATAAGAGCAGAGAAAACCAAGGAATATAAAGCGCGTTTTTGCATGTCTAGGTCGCCTTAGAGAATGCTTTTCGGTGCGTATGAATCGACATCAGAATACCAAAACCAGCCATCAAGGTTACCATTGATGTGCCGCCATAACTGATGAGTGGCAACGGTACACCTACTACAGGTAGGATGCCACTTACCATGCCAATATTTACAAAAATATACACGAAGAAGCTGAGTACAATACTGCCTGCCATCATTCGTCCAAATGCGGTTTGCGCTTGGCTGGCGAGATATAAACCTCGTCCAATAATAAATAGATAGATGGCTAAAAGGCAAAGGAAGCCAATCATACCCCATTCTTCAGCAATTACTGCAAAGATAAAGTCAGTGTGTCGTTCTGGAAGAAATTCTAGTTGTGACTGCGTACCTTGCAACCAACCTTTGCCGGAAATACCACCGGAGCCAATCGCAATTTTACTCTGAATAATGTGGTAGCCCGCTCCTAGCGGATCAGATTCCGGGTTAAATAGAGTACGAACTCGCACTTTTTGATACTCTCGCATCAAGAAAAACCACAGAATTGGAATGAAACCACCTAATGCAATCGCAGCACCAGCGATGATTTTCCAGCTAATGCCGGCGAGGAAGATAACAAAAATACCGGAAGCGGCGATCAGGATCGAGGTACCTAAGTCAGGCTGCTTTGCAATGAGAATGGTTGGTAAGCAGACCATAATCAGTGCAACAATGAGTGTTTTTAGCGTTGGTGGAAGGGGCTGTCTACCGACATAGCGAGCCACCATTAATGGCACTGCGAGCTTCAATAGCTCTGACGGTTGAAAGCGCACAAAACCGAGGTTAAGCCAACGCTGCGCGCCTTTCGATGCTTCACCGAAAAACAGCACGCCGAAAAGCAGTATAACGCCACCAACGAACATCAAAGGTGCCAAGCTTTCGTAAGTTCGTGGAGAAAGCTGCGCAAGGACGAGCATCACAACGAGTGAAAGCACCATTCGCATGGCTTGGCGATCCATCATCAGTAAACTTTGGCCACTGGCGCTGTACATGATCACCAGGCCAAACCCCATCAGGGCCAGTATGCCAAGTAGGAGTGGTAAGTCGATATGGAAGCGTTCAAACAGGGCGCGATTTTTACCTGTAGAGGGATCCATCTTCATTACTGTTTTACCTCTTTCTTCGCATTGTTTTCAGGCTCAATTTCTTCTGGACCAAGAACGACTCGGTCAAAAATTTTCCTTACTACTGGGGCACCGTTACTAGAACCACCACCGGCATTTTCTAGTACTACAGTGACGACCACTTTAGGATCATCAAATGGTGCAAAGCCAGTAAATAACGCATGGTCACGTAAGTGCTCGGCGATCTCATCGGCGTTGTATTCTTCGTTTTCACCCAGACCGAAGACCTGTGCAGTACCTGATTTACCCGCTGTTTCATAATTCATTTTGTAGAATGAGCGGCGAGCTGTTCCGCGCGTGCCATGGTTTACCCGACGCATGCCTTCTTTCGCCATATCCCAGTACTTTTTCGGCACATTCTTGATTGGTGGGTAAGTCACGTATTCTGTCGTTTGCTGCTCTTCGAAGTCGTTACCATTTTCTATCGTCGCTTTGAGCAAGTGAGGTGCGATCACTTCTCCCTCGTTTACTAATACGGAGGTTGCTTTGGCGATTTGCATTGGTGTTGCTGTCCAATATCCTTGGCCGATACCCACAGGGATCGTATCACCTTTATACCATGGGGTTTTATGGCGAGACATTTTCCAGTCACGAGTCGGCATATTCGCCTTACTTTCTTCGTAGATATCAATGCCAGTGTAATCACCAAAACCGAACATCATCATCCAATTCGAAATACGGTCAATGCCCATGTCATAAGCGATTTGATAGTAGAAGGTATCAACAGACTCTTCGATCGACTTAATGATATCGACGCGCCCGTGCCCCCAACGCAACCAGTCACGAAACGGGCGTGTGTTGGAGTTTGGTATGCGCCAATAACCAGGGTCATTTCGTGTGGTGTTAGGTGTGACGACACCTTCTTGCAGCGCGGCTACCGCCATAAATGGTTTGATGGTAGACGCAGGGGGGTAAATGCCAAGTGTAGTGCGGTTGACCAAAGGACGGTTTTTATCGTTCAAAAGGGCGCGATAGTCTTTACCTGAGATTCCGTGCACGAACGAGTTAGGATCGTAGCTAGGGCTCGAAACCATAGCCAGTACGCCGTTGTCTCTAGGATCGATCACTACAGCACTGCCTCGGCGGCCGTCCAATAATTGGTGTACGTACAACTGCAAGTTGATATCAAGGTTTAAAACGATGTCTTTTCCGGGTACAGGTGGAACGTACTTTAAGGTACGAATTACTCGGCCGCGGCTGTTTACCTCGACTTCTTGATATCCGGCTGTACCGTGTAAGAGGTCTTCGTAGTATTTTTCAATACCCAGCTTACCAATGTCGCGAGTGGCTTGATAGTTTGCGTCTTTTTCTTCTCGGATCAGGCGCTGCATGTCGCGATCATTGATTCGAGAAACATACCCAATCACGTGGGTTAAGACTTCGCTGAAAGGGTAGTAGCGCTTTAAGGTCGCACTTATTTCCACACCTGGAAAGCGGTACTGATTGACGGAGAATACCGCTACTTGTTTTTCGTTCAGTTGGGTAAGCAGTGGGACCGATTTAAATCGACGAGTCCGTTTACGCTCGTGGTGGAAACGTTCAATCTGGTCTGGTGTAATTTCCAGAATAGTTTGTAATTCTTGGATGGTTGCATCAATGTCTTTAATTTTTTCTGGGGTCAGTTCTAAGTTAAAGACGGGACGGTTCTCTGCCAGTAAAACGCCATTTCGGTCATAAATTAGACCTCGGTTAGGCGCGATAGGCACTACTTTGATGCGGTTATCGTTCGAGCGGGTTTGATAGTCTTGAAACTGGTTCACCTGAATGTTGTACATGTTGGCAGCCAGAGCTCCCATCAAGACAACAATGCCGATAAAAGCAACAATAGCGCGGCTGGCAAACAGACGCGCTTCGGCTTGATAATCTCGGATTTGACTGCGGCGTTTACGAATCATTAACGCTTGGCTCTAAAGTTAAACAACGATTATTCGCGATGATAAGGGTGGTTAGCGGTGATGCTCCACGCTCGGTACAAGCTTTCTGCCATTACGATACGCACTAGAGGGTGGGGTAGCGTTAAGGCAGACAATGACCAGCTTTGGTCTGCTGCAGCTTTGCATGCAGGAGCGAGTCCTTCGGGACCGCCGATTAATATTGATACATCACGGCCATCTAATTTCCAAGCTTCTAACTGCTCAGCGAGTTGAGGAGTGTCCCATTTTTTACCAGGGATATCTAACGTGACGATACGGTTGCCTTTTGGTACCGCCGCGAGCATCGCTTCTCCTTCTTTTTGCAGGATGCGAGCGATATCGGCATTCTTACCACGCTTGCCAGCAGAGATTTCAATCAACTCCAACGGCATATCATGCGGGAAACGGCGACGATATTCTTGAAAGCCTTCCTCAACCCATTTTGGCATTTTTGTGCCAACAGCAATTAGTTGAATTTTCAAAAGATTAACCCCAGAGTTTTTCTAGCTGGTAGAGTTCGCGGTGCTCTTCTTGCATCACGTGAAGCATGGCGTCGCCCATATCTAGGACTACCCATTCACCTTCGTTTTCACCTTCCATTCCTAGTGGCTCAAGACCGGCTTTTTTCACCTCTGTTGCAACATGGTCAGCGATGGATGAAACGTGGCGTTTGGATGTACCAGTACAGATGATCATGTAATCTGTCACGCTTGATTTATCTTCCACATTTAGGACGATAATGTCTTCCGCTTTCATGTCGTCGGCTTTATCAGCTAAAAAGTCTTTCAGTTCTTCGCGAAGCACTCGGTTTTCCTCGGTTTGTCTCTTATCTCTACAGTGTTTTACATTCTTGCTTGCAAAACAGGTCGCGCACTATATCACGCTTTGATTTTTAAATTGCCAGCTTAATATCAGGAGAGCAGGTTTCTAAGCTCAACTGATGAATAGTTGGCCATACAGACTCGTCATACTGAGTTTTGGCTTTTATCTCGGCTTGAGCCAACAAGGAGAGCAATGCACAAATACGACTCGCTGATAAGCGGGTCAGTGCTGCGTTATAGAGTGGACGCTTGTTTTGCCAAACTCGATATTTCTCAAATACCTGGTTCATTCCCATTTGACTTAAGTCTTGATGCATATTTAAAAGTTGGCTCAACTCTTTTTGTACACTTCGAATCAAGATCACGGTCTCAACCCCTTCCGCCTCAAGTTGGCGAAGAATACGTTGTGCACGGTTTGCTTTACCTGCCAGTAAGGCGTCGATCCAGTTAAAGGTAGTGAAGTGATTATGGCGACTTAGGGCTTCCTCTAAACGTATGATGGTCAGCTCACCATCCGGGTAGAGTAGGGCCAATTTCTCTAAGCTTTGTGTCAATGCAAATAGGTTACCTTCATGCCATTGAGCCAACATTTGCAGTGATTGCTGATCGGGTTTTAGTCCCAACGTGCGGCAACGTGTCTGAATGAACATAGGTAGGCGTTGAAGGTCTGGCGACAAGCAGCTTACCCAATCGCCTTTTGAGCTTAATGCTTTAAACCATTTCGCATTTTCTTGGGCTTTGGTCAGTTTGCTACCAACAATGACGAGCATGATGTCATCATGAAGCATATCACACAGTGTTTGCAGCTCTTTGCTGACGGCGGTTGTCACGCCACTTTCAGGAATTTCAAGCTCAATCAATTGACGGTTTGAAAACAGACTCATCGCTTGGAAACAGTCGTAAACTTGGTTCCAGTCGATGCTAGCATCCACAGCAAAACGGTGTTTTTCCTCAAAACCTTGTTGAAACGCTGCCTTTTGGATGGCTTGGCGGCTTTCTTGAATCAGTAACGGCTCATTACCAAAGATTAAGTAAACCTGTTTAACTTGTTTAGTTAAATGATCCGTTAGCTTATCGGCATAAATTCGCATAGTGACTAAGAGTTTTTGTTCGCTGGCTCAGAGATTTGTCCTGCTTCATATTCGGCACGAATACGGCCCAACTGGCGCATCATCTGTTTTGCAGCTTGCAAGCGCATCTCGTCTTCAATTACGTCACGCTCAACAGATTTTGCAAGTGCGGTCAACGGGTTGTCTAGGTAGTTGCGGTTTACTGTTGTCGTAAAGTTTTTAGAACCATAGCCAGGAATTGTCACACGGTATTTTACTACGTATGTCAGCTCTTTTTCTGCTGCACGGCTATTTTGATAAAGCGATAGTGTACGCTCATCGATTGTCGCTTCCGTCAAATGAAGGTTGGGTACCGTCGATGATGGTTGAACAAGTTCAACTTTGTTCAGTTCGAGTTGAGAGCGTACATAGCGAGTTAATTCACTGTATTCATCGTAGCTGGAGAAAGACATAGTGTGCAGCTCTTCCGGTACGGAATACTCGCCGCGAAGGTGAAAACCACAGGCAGAAAGAAGCCCCGCTAATACCAATACCACTGGTAGTTTAATCAAAGAGAAAAAGCGCATTGATTGTATTCATCCTAAATTGAAGGGGTTATTTACCTTAAACCACTCATGTGAATGGTTTGAGGTAAATAAACAGGGTAGCGAACTACCCTGTTTAATGACTCTTGGTTAACAAATAAGTTCGCTAAACTGAGACAAATTGCAAGCTGTGATTAGTTTGCAACGATGTTCAGCAGTTTACCTGGAACGTAAATGACTTTACGAATAGTCAGGCCATCAGTGAACTTAACCACGTTTTCGTCGTTTAGACCAAGCTGTTCGATATCGTCTTTAGAGATATCCGCTGGGACTGTTAGCTTCGCACGTAGCTTACCGTTAACTTGAACAACGATGGTTTTTTCGTCTTCAACTAGCGCTTTTTCGTCAAACGTCGGCCATGCCGCGTTATCAATGTCTGTTTCACCTAGTGCTGCCCATAGCTCGTATGAGATATGCGGAGTGATAGGGTAAAGCATGACAACAATAGCTTTCAGTGCTTCGTCAAGGATTGCACGATCTTGCGCAGATTCTTGAGGCGCTTTCGCTAGTTTGTTCATCAGCTCCATGATCGCTGCGATCGCGGTGTTGAATGTTTGACGACGAGCGATATCGTCCGTCACTTTCGCGATAGTTTTGTGAACGTCGCGGCGAAGTGCTTTTTGATCACCAGAAAGCGCTGCGGTATCTACTGCTTCTGCTGCGCCTTTCGCTGTGTGCTCTTTCACTAGTTTCCAAACACGTTTTAGGAAGCGGTTCGCACCTTCTACGCCAGACTCTTGCCATTCAAGTGTCATGTCCGCTGGAGACGCGAACATCATGAATAGACGTACTGTGTCAGCGCCGTACTTGTCTACCATTTCTTGAGGGTCGATACCGTTGTTCTTAGACTTAGACATCTTGATCATGCCTGAGTGCGTTACATCACGACCTTCAGTGTCTTTAGCAGAAGTAATGCGGCCTTTACCATCACGTTCAACGGCTACGTCTGTTGGAGCTACCCACTCTTTGCCGCCTTTCTCGTTCTCGAAGTAGAACGCATCAGCCAGTACCATGCCTTGACACAGTAGTTGCTTGAACGGTTCGTCAGACGTTACGTAACCCGCATCGCGCAGTAGTTTGTGGAAGAAGCGTGAGTACAGTAGGTGCATACAAGCGTGCTCGATACCACCGATGTACTGATCTACTGGTAGCCAGTAGTTTGCTTTTTCTGGGTCTAGGATGTCGTCCGCTTGTGGTGAACAGTAACGCGCGTAGTACCAAGAAGATTCCATGAACGTATCGAACGTATCTGTCTCACGTAGAGCAGGTTCGCCGTTAAAGGTTGTCTTCGCCCACTCTTTGTCTGCTTTGATTGGGCTCGTTACGCCGTCCATTACCACGTCTTCTGGAAGAATCACTGGTAGTTGGTCAGCAGGTACTGGGTGAACTTCACCGTCTTCAGTCGTTACCATTGGGATTGGTGCGCCCCAGTAACGTTGACGAGATACACCCCAGTCGCGTAGACGGAAGTTTACAGTCTTAGTGCCTTTGCCCTCTGCTTCTAGCTTCGCTGCAATTGCATCGAACGCCGCTTGGAATTCTAGGCCATCGAATTCACCTGAATCGAACAGTACACCTTTCTCTGTGTATGCCGCTTCAGAGATGTCTAGCTCGCTGCCATCAGCAGGCTTGATAACTGGCACGATGTCTAGACCGTACTTCGTTGCGAACTCGTAGTCACGTTGGTCGTGCGCAGGTACAGCCATTACCGCGCCTGTACCGTAGTCCATCAGTACGAAGTTTGCTACGTATACTGGTACTTCGCGGCCGTTCAATGGATGAATAGCAGTAAGGCCAGTCGCCATACCTTTCTTCTCCATTGTCGCTAGCTCAGCTTCTGCAACCTTGTTGTTCTTACATTCGTCGATAAACGCTGCAAGCTCTGGATTGTTCTCTGCTGCAAGAGCTGCAAGAGGGTGACCAGCTGCGATACCCACGTAAGTCACACCCATTAGCGTATCTGGACGTGTTGTGTAAACTTCTAGGTCTTGTTGCCCCTTAACTTCAAACTTCAGTTCAACACCTTCAGAACGACCAATCCAGTTGCGCTGCATGGTTTTTACCATTTCAGGCCAACCTTCAAGCTTATCTAGGTCGTCTAGTAGCTCTTGAGCGTACTCAGTGATTTTGATGAACCATTGAGGGATTTCTTTTTGCTCTACAGGCGTATCACAACGCCAGCAACAACCGTCTTCAACCTGCTCGTTTGCAAGAACAGTTTGGTCGTTAGGACACCAGTTAACAGAAGAAGTCTTTTTGTAAACTAAACCTTTCTCGTAAAGTTTAGTGAAGAACTCTTGTTCCCAGCGGTAGTACTCCGGTGTACATGTTGCGAATTCACGGTTCCAATCGTAACCAAAGCCTAGAAGCTTAAGTTGGTTCTTCATGTATTCGATGTTTTCGTAAGTCCAAGGTGCTGGCGCAGTTTTGTTTTTTACTGCTGCGTTTTCTGCAGGTAGACCGAATGCATCCCAACCGATTGGTTGCATCACGTTTTTGCCTTGTAGGCGTTGGAAACGAGATACTACATCACCGATAGTATAGTTGCGCACGTGACCCATGTGCAGTCGACCACTTGGGTATGGGAACATGGACAGACAGTAGAATTTTTCTTTATTTGGGTCTTCACTTACAACAAAGGTTTTGTTGTCATCCCAGTGCTTTTGAACTTTTTGTTCAATATCTTGTGGGTTGTATTGTTCTTGCATCGATGGTATCCGTTATCTTGGAATTTGTGAGTTCGGTTAGAACAGACTTAAATAGATCGTCATAGAATACCTAAAGCTAGGGATCACAACAATAGCCAATCTGTACCCATGCGCCCTTAAGTGACGCAGGTAGGAGAAAGATGGAGGTCAGTTATGCCTAAACGTAAAACAGGTTATGAGGAAATGCTCGAGGATGTGATTGAAACCTTGAAGCACAGTCCGGAAGAAGTTAACAAAGCGATTGAGACGTCGGGCAAAGTGGTGGATGCTGCTAATGACTTGACCAAAGATGAGTTGGCTTTAATCAAAGCGTACCTTAAAGCAGACTTAAAAGAGTTTTCAGAGAGTTACGAGGATAGCAAAAGCGGCCCGTTTTACTTAACGATTGCGGATTCGATATGGCAAGGGCTGTTAGAGATTACAGACCGAACTAAAGTTGAGTGGGTTGAGTTGTTCGATGACTTAGAGCATCAAGGGCTATATGAAGCAGGAGAGGTGATAGGCTTAGGCACTTTAGTCTGTGATGAGTGTGGTCACAAGACAACGTATAACCACCCAACAGTAATCATTCCGTGTATTAAGTGTGGTCACAAAGGCTTTACTCGTCAGTCATTAAAGCCATAAATGGCGAGTAACGACTGTATAATGCAATGAATAAAAAGAGGCTTAGTCGCCTCTTTTTTGTCTTTTCTACTTTCAAGCTGTTATCAGCTCTGTTTTCTTCTTAAACCGAAAGTCAGCGCTAAACTTAACCCAACCCAAATATACAATGGCCAAGTACCAAGGATTCGATATGGCGTTTTCCCATCGGTTGGGGTGAGCTCTGCGCGCAGTACTGCAGTTTCAAACTGCGGTACTTGCTCAACGATTTTACCTTTGTGATCGGTTACCGCTGTTAATCCGTTGTTAGTCGAGCGGATGAGCGGTTTACCCAACTCTAAGGCACGCATACGGGCGATCTCCATATGCTGAAGAGGACCGATAGAGTGACCAAACCATGCATCGTTTGAAAGCGTTAGAATGAAGTCTGTTTCGTCAGTCACATTTTGACGCACTTGCTCATTAAAGATGATCTCATAGCAAAGCGCTGGTGCCATGTGCATGCCATTCGCAACGATGTTTGGCTGCACAAAAGCCCCACGGCTAAACGACGACATCGGTAGGTTAAAGAATGGCGCTAATGGGCGCAAAATATCTTCAAATGGTACAAACTCACCAAACGGTAATAGGTGATGCTTATGGTAGCGTTCGCTCAAGTCGAAACTGTAGTCACCGTATGGTGTGATGCCGAGGGACAGAATACTGTTGTAGAACTGTCGATCTTCAGCTTGATTGACGACACCGGTGATGATTGCGCTGTTATTCATTTTTGCAGCGCTGTCGATATTGCTCAAAAATGAAGGCACTTCAATTTCAAAAGCGGGAATTGCTGCTTCTGGCCAAACGATAATGTCAGCGTCCCAGTTTTCACGAGTTAAGTCAGCGTATTTCATGATGGTCGGCCAGCGTTGACTCGGTAGCCACTTTAGGTTCTGGTCTACGTTACCTTGAATCAGCGCGAGCTTAGTCGTGTCTTCTGGTCGGGGTGTTACCCAATCGTAGTTGCGAATCCCAAAGCCAGTACTGAGTAGTACCGCAGGGATAATCACCATCAGCCACTGCTTATGAATCCATGCATAGGCTAACGCCCCTGCGCTGATAAGGATAAATAGAGTAAGCAGTTCTACGCCGCCAATTGGTGCAAAGCTTGCGAGTGGAGCATCTATCTGGCTATAGCCTAGCCATAACCAAGGGAAGCCGGTCATCACCCAACCACGCAACCAATCACTGATCAGCCATAAAGCAGGTGCAGCGAGAAGTACTTTTGTGAGCGTAAATTGAGGAAACAGCTTGTTGTTGAGCCAAGCAAATAAGCCTGAATAAACAGCCAAGTAGGCAACAAGTAAGCCCATTAAAAATAAATTGGCAATGAGCGGCATACCGCCAAAACCTGAGATACTGACGTAAACCCAGCTAACGCCAGTTGCAAATTGACCTAACCCCCAAGCATAACCAATCCATAGTGCGCGTTTCGGAGTTTGGTTAGCAAGAAGAATCAGTAGAATTGCTGGGCTAAGAATGGCAATAGGCCACAGCTGGTAAGGAGCGAAAGCGAGTGTAGTAGAGGCGCCAACAAAAGCGGCCACTAAGGGCCGCTTAAGGCGATGAAAGAGTTCATTCATCATTGTAATTTTCTGAGATTCCCAATGGGTATCGCGTTACTCTTGAGTGGCTTCAACCAGGGTTTCTTCGTCTGGGATCGTCACTTGGAGTTGAATGACACGACGGTTATCGGCAGCGGTGACTTTGAAGTTGTAGCCTTCAATTTCAACCAGTTCACCACGAGAAGGTAAGTGACCAAAGGCAGTCATGACCATACCACCAACGGTATCAACTTCCTCATCGCTGAAGTTGGTTCCGAATGTCTCATTAAACTCTTCGATGGTTGTCAGCGCTCTGACAGCAAACGTATGCTTGCTCAGCTTACGAATGTCCGTCTCTTCACTTTCATCGAATTCATCTTCAATATCCCCGACGATTTCCTCAAGGATATCTTCAATGGTTACAAGACCAGAAACACCACCGAATTCATCGACAACAATGGCCATATGATAACGTTCTTCACGGAATTCTTTCAGCAGTCGATCAACGCGTTTACTTTCCGGTACTACAACCGCTGGTCGAATGACTTCTTCGATATCAAATGGATTGCTGCCTGAGCCTAAGTATTTAAGTAAGTCCTTCGCTAGAAGTATGCCTTCCACATGGTCTTTATCTTCGCTGATTACAGGGTAGCGAGAGTGTTGAGCATCGGTAATCAAAGCAACCAAGGTATCAAGGTCGTGAGTACGCTCAACGGTAACCATTTGCGAACGCGGGATCATAATGTCACGCACACGCATTTCGGAGATTTCCATAACACCTTCAAGCATATCGCGAGTGTCATGGTCAATCAGGTCGTTAACTTCAGAGTCGCGGATAACATCCACAAGCTCTTGGCGATCTTTTGGTTCGCCCTGAAATAGTTGACCTAGACGTTCAAAGAAGGACTTTCTACTCGGACCTTCTGCCTTTTCTTTCTTATCTTCGTTAGAAGAGGGAGAATTATCTTCGTTCATTGTTTCTCAATTAAGTAACGCTATCAGAAGTGTGATAGCACACATAGAGAGGCGAACACGAGAGTCATTTAGGTGGTTCGCCTTTCCCTGTCGAGTGGCCAATAGCTACTCTTTTTCAGCAATGTAAGGATCTTCATAACCCATACCTTGCATGATTTCGGTTTCGAGGGACTCCATCTCTTCGGCTTCGTCATCCTCTATATGATCATAACCTAGCAGATGCAAGCTGCCATGTACAACCATATGCGCCCAATGTGCTAGCAGAGGCTTGCTCTGTTCAACCGCCTCTTTTTCAACAACTTGGCGGCAAATAATCAAATCACCAAGTAAATCTATTTCCATACCAGGAGGTGCTTCAAATGGAAACGACAACACATTAGTTGGTTTATCTTTGCCGCGATACTCATGGTTGAGCGTATGACTTTCTTGTTCATCAACAATACGAATGGTGACTTCGGCTTGTGGCTGGAAGAGAGGGATTGTCTTATCTAGCCACAATTGGAAATCTTGCTGCGAAGGCAGACCTTCTTCATTTTCGACTGCCAGTTGCAGATCAAGTTCAATCGCCATGATTATTCCTTAGTTGAAGCAACTTGTGCATTCAGTTCGGCTTTTGCTGCTTCTAGTAACTTCGCATCGCGTTCTTCACGACGGCGTTTCTCGAACTCTTTACGCTCTTTCTGGTCTTGTGCTTCCCACTTCTCGTACGCGTTAACGATACGAGCAACCACAGGGTGACGTACAACGTCGTCGGCCAAGAAGAAGTTAAAGCTGATGTCGTCAACTTCGCTTAGTACTTCAATAGCATGACGAAGACCCGATTTCGCACCACGAGGTAAGTCAATCTGCGTGACATCACCAGTGATAACCGCGCGAGAGTTAAAACCAATACGCGTTAGGAACATCTTCATCTGCTCAACAGTGGTGTTCTGACTCTCATCAAGAATGATGAAGGCGTCGTTTAGAGTACGACCACGCATGTAAGCAAGAGGGGCAACCTCAATCACGTTACGTTCAATCAGCTTCTCTACGCGCTCAAAGCCCAGCATTTCAAATAGAGCGTCGTATAGCGGACGTAGGTATGGGTCGACTTTCTGGCTTAAATCACCAGGCAGGAAGCCCAATTTCTCACCAGCTTCAACCGCTGGACGAGTAAGTAGAATACGACGGATCTCTTGGCGCTCTAGTGCGTCAACAGCTGCTGCTACAGCAAGGTAGGTTTTACCTGTACCAGCCGGGCCAATACCAAAAGAAATATCATGCGTGACCATGTTAACCAAGTACTGCGCTTGGTTTGGCGTACGTGGTTTGATCACACCTTTCTTGGTTTTGACGAAGACTTCTTTACCATGCTCGATATTAGACTCAGTATTCTGCTCAAGAACACCAGACTCTTTGATCGCTAGATGGATTTGCTCAGGCTCAATATCTGGGATCTCACCTCGTACAGGTGCGGTATCAACATATAGAGTTTTCAGGATATCCAGCGCAGCTGATGCGGTATGAGGTTTACCGACAATCGTAAAGTGGTCACTACGGTGGTTAATTTCAACGCCTAGACGACGTTCTAAATGCTTGATGTTGTCATCGAATGGACCGCACAGGCTAGCTAGTCGGCGGTTGTCTGAAGGTTCTAGGTTAATTTCTAGAGTTACGATTTTATTGCTCAATGTTGCCTCTCATTTTTTGCCACTTAGTGAGAGCCTGATAACGACCAGGCTCTCCATGGCTATTTATACGAGCTTACGGCGTAAAAGTAGCTACACCCAGCTCATCTTCGCGACGTGTTTTCGCCATCATCTGCGTTGGGGAAATCACACTACGAAGATCCATGTCTTTTTCAGTACGTACTAGCTCACCACGCAGTGAGTTTGCAAATACGTCTACGATTTTTACATCAACGAACTGACCAATTAGGTCTGCACTACCTTCAAAGTTTACTACACGGTTGTTTTCTGTACGAGCGCGTAGTTCCATTAGGTTTTTCTTCGAAGGACCTTCAACTAGAACACGTTGTTCTGTGCCAAGCATTAAGCGAGAGTAACGCATCGCTTGAGCATTGATAGTTTGCTGTAGTTCGTAAAGGCGTTCTTTCTTCACTTGTTCTGACACATCACAAGGGTAATCCGCTGCTGGCGTACCTGGACGTGGAGAGAAAATAAAGCTGAAGCTCATGTCAAAGTCTACATCTTTGATTAGCTTCATGGTGTCTTGGAAGTCTTTGTCTGTCTCACCAGGGAAACCAACAATAAAGTCTGAACTGATTTGAATATCAGGACGAGCTTTACGCAGTTTACGGATGATCGATTTGTATTCGATAGCGGTGTGAGGGCGTTTCATCATCGTTAGGATACGGTCACTACCACTTTGCACAGGTAAGTGCAGGAAGCTCACAAGTTCTGGCGTATCTTCGTATACTGCGATGATGTCGTCTGTGAATTCTAACGGGTGGCTCGTCGTGAAACGAATACGGTCGATACCATCGATAGACGCAACCAAACGAAGCAGTTCTGCAAATGAACAGATCTCACCATCGTGCATAGGACCACGGTACGCGTTTACGTTTTGACCCAGAAGGTTTACTTCACGTACGCCTTGTTCAGCAAGTTGGGCGATTTCGAACAGTACGTCATCCATTGGACGGCTTACTTCTTCACCACGAGTGTACGGTACGACACAGTAAGTACAGTACTTAGAGCAGCCTTCCATAATAGAAACGAATGCTGTCGCACCTTCAGCGCGAGGTTCAGGTAGGCGGTCGAATTTTTCGATCTCTGGGAACGAAATGTCCATAACTGGTGCATCATCGGACTGAGATTGTTTGATCATCTCAGGTAGGCGGTGCAAAGTTTGTGGGCCAAAAATAACGTCAACGTATGGTGCACGTTCACGAATATGGTCACCTTCTTGCGTTGCTACACAACCACCTACACCGATAACTACGCCAGGTTTTTTATCTTTTAGTGTTTTCCAGCGGCCTAACTGGTGGAAAACTTTCTCTTGCGCTTTTTCACGGATCGAACAGGTGTTAAGTAGAAGTACGTCTGCTTCCTCTGGCTCTTCCGTCAGCTCGTAGCCGTTTGCAGCATTAAGCAGGTCGGCCATTTTTGATGAATCGTATTCGTTCATCTGGCAGCCCCAGGTTTTAATTAGCAGTTTCTTACTCATCTCACTTTCGCTCGTTCAGTTGTACTTAAATCGGAGAGCTATTGCTCAAATTATAGCCGCCATCACGGCGGTAAGCGGCGTATTGTACTGCTTTAAAAAGCACCTGACTAGTGATCTAGCTAATTCTCTGCAAAGCCTGATGAAATCTAGTTTTTCGCCCTATGCAGAACAAGGTTTTTTGTTAAACAATTTTGTAAAAATAGCCATGGAAAGTACAATAAAAAACGCCAATTAATCAGCACGATGAAGAGTGAAAAATGAACAAGTATGACATCGCCGTGATCGGTGGCGGTATGGTTGGGGCAGCCGTCGCTGTTGGATTTGCCAAGCAGGGCAGAAGCGTTGTCTTGGTCGAAGGTACAAAACCTAAAGTTTTTGATGCCGCTCAGGCGATGGATATTCGTGTATCTGCAATCTCGCACCAGTCGGTGGAGTTACTTGATTCACTCGGAGCATGGTCAGAGATCAAGAGCATGCGAGTTTGTCCTTATCGGCGCTTAGAAACTTGGGAGCACCCAGAGTGCCGTACTCGTTTTCACTCTGATGAATTGTCATTGGATCAGCTAGGTTACATCGTTGAAAATCGCCTAATCCAATTAGGTCTTTGGCAAGTCTTCTCTCAGTATGAAAATCTAACCGTGATGTGTCCTGAGCGATTAAAAGCCATTGAGTTTGCAGATGTAAACCTTGTGACACTAGAAAGTGGGGAGCAGTTTGAAGCTAACTGGGTGATTGGTGCTGATGGTGCAAACTCTAAAGTTCGTCAATTGTCTGGAATTGGTGTAACTGCGTGGGATTACCGACAACACTGCATGTTGATTAACGTGAAAACAGAATTGCCTCAGCAAGATATTACTTGGCAACAATTTACACCTTCAGGCCCACGTTCATTTTTACCTCTGTGCTCTTTGAGTAACGACGATGGTCAAGTAGTAGGCCAAGGTTCTTTGGTTTGGTATGACTCGCCTAAACGTATTAAACAACTGTGTGCGATGGGTAAACCTCAACTAAGGGAAGAAATCTTACGTCATTTCCCTGCTGAATTAGGCGATATTGAAGTTTTACAGTTTGGCTCATTCCCACTCACTCGTCGTCATGCGCAAAGCTACTCAAGCAAAAATTGCGTGTTAGTGGGTGACTCTGCTCATACGATCAATCCGCTTGCAGGGCAAGGGGTAAACTTAGGCTTCAAAGATGTAGACGTTCTCCTTTCGGTAACAGAACACCAAGAAAAGCTGGAAGATACCTTACTCGCGAAATACGAACGCGCACGTCGACCTGACAACTTACTCATGCAGACGGGCATGGACTTTTTCTATAAAGGTTTTAGCAACGATCTTGGGCCATTGAAGTTCGTACGTAATGCTGCATTGAAGCTTGCTGAAAACTCAGGGCCAATTAAGGCTCAAGTACTGAAATACGCGTTAGGTATGTAGTAAGCTACTCAAATCACAGATAGAAAAAAAGCGAGCCATGAGCTCGCTTTTTTAATTCGGCAAATCTAATGATTTCCCGAGTCCAGAACCAAAAAAAAGAAAAAACCCAGCAAAGTCATGCTGGGTTTTCCGATAATGGTGCGGAAGGAGAGACTTGAACTCTCACACCTTGCGGCGCCAGAACCTAAATCTGGTGCGTCTACCAATTC
>NZ_JAWOUO010000005.1:0-219748 GCF_033339435.1 Vibrio sp. 378 | reverse complement strand
GAGACTTGAACTCTCACACCTTGCGGCGCCAGAACCTAAATCTGGTGCGTCTACCAATTCCGCCACTTCCGCAACTTATTCTGTAGTTATCAAGGTAATCGGTAAAAACCTAAATAACGTTGTTCATGGTGGCTACGACGGGATTCGAACCTGTGACCCCATCATTATGAGTGATGTGCTCTAACCAGCTGAGCTACGTAGCCAAAACCATATTTTTTGTTCTCAACGCTTTGTTGCCTTGTCGTTGGGAACGGCGCGCATTATGCGAAGTTGAGTGAGATCCGTCAACAGTTTTTTTTAATAAATTTCGGAAAAAACCTCGTTCGCTTCCTTTTTAAACAAAGAGGCGTGTTTATGATCTAAAACTGGAAATAAATTAGCTTGCAGTTGCGTAATTTATTTTTGTTCATTTACTTAAGGTATTAAAAAAGCCAGCTTAACAGCTGGCTTTTAGTGTAAATGAAGTGTTTAGAATTCATTCATTTAATTAAACATTGAAGCGGAAGTGTACAACATCACCATCTTTTACGATGTAGTCTTTACCTTCTAGACGCCATTTACCTGCGTCTTTTGCGCCATTTTCACCATTGAATTGGATGAAATCGTCGTAACCGACTACTTCTGCACGAATAAAGCCTTTCTCGAAGTCAGTGTGGATCTTACCTGCCGCCTGAGGTGCAGTTGCACCAACAGGGATTGTCCAAGCACGTACTTCTTTAACACCTGCTGTGAAGTAGGTGTGTAGAGTCAGTAGTTCGTAACCAGAGCGAATTACACGGTTTAGGCCCGGCTCTTCGATCCCCATATCTGCTAGGAATTCTTCGCGATCTTCATCTTCCAGTTCAGATAGTTCAGATTCGATAGCTGCACATACAGGTACAACGACATTGTTTTCTTTTTCAGCGAACTCACGAACCGCATCTAGATATGGGTTATTTTCGAAGCCATCTTCGTTTACGTTTGCAATGTACATAGTTGGCTTCAGTGTTAGGAAGTTTAGATAGCCGATTGCTGCTAACTCTTCTTTAGATAGCTCAACTGTGCGTGCCATGCCGCCTTCAGTTAGTACTGGTAACAGTTTTTCTAGTACGGTTAGTTCAAATTTTGCGTCTTTATCGCCGCCTTTTGCCTTCTTCGCGTTACGTTGAATCGCTCGCTCACAAGAATCTAGATCAGCCATTGCAAGTTCAAGGTTGATCACTTCGATATCTTCAATAGGTGAAACTTTACCTGAAACATGAACAATGTTTTCGTTTTCAAAACAACGTACAACGTGGCCAATCGCGTCTGTTTCACGGATGTTAGCTAGGAATTTGTTACCTAAACCTTCACCACGTGATGCACCAGCAACAAGACCAGCGATGTCCACGAACTCCATCGTCGTTGGAAGAACTCTCTGTGGGTTAACGATCTTAGCTAGTGCGTCTAGACGTAGATCTGGCACAGGAACCACACCAGTGTTTGGTTCAATGGTACAGAACGGGAAGTTTGCTGCTTCGATACCCGCTTTAGTTAGTGCGTTGAACAGAGTTGATTTACCTACGTTAGGTAGACCAACGATGCCACATTTAAAACCCATGATAGTAACCTTATTCAGCTTTGAACGTGTGGAGGCGATTTTGTGCTTTAGATAGGCCATCCTTAATCAGGATATCTAGACAACGAACAGCCTCATCAGCTGCTGCATCTAAAAGCTCTTGCTCTTTAGCTGGCGCTTTACCTAATACAAAACCCGCCACTTTATCTTTGTGTCCCGGATGACCAATGCCAATACGAAGACGATAAAAATCTTTGTTATTGCCCAGTTTGCTAATGGTGTCACGCAGACCGTTGTGTCCACCGTGCCCCCCACCTTTTTTAAACTTAGCGACACCTGGCGGTAAGTCTAGCTCGTCATGAGCAACCATGATCTCTTCAGGTTTAATTTGATAAAATTTCGCAAGCGCTGCGATCGATTTACCTGATAGATTCATGAAGGTGGTTGGGATAAGCAAACGGAGATCCTGGCCATTGACCATAATGCGTCCTGTTAGACCAAAAAACTTTGGTTCGTTCTTCAGTGTAACGTTGTGAACGCGTGCTAATTCTTCTACAACCCAAGCGCCCGCATTGTGACGAGTTCTGGCGTATTCTGGTCCTGGATTAGCAAGACCAACAAGAAGTTTGATTTGTTGACTCAAGGTTAGGATCTCTCTGGAATCTCAAAAAGCGCAGTATGATAGCACAGAAAACTCGCGGTGGGCGACCAAGGGATTTTCTAGTTATCAGTACAAATAAAAAACACCCCAAAGAGGGGTGCTTTTGAAATCAGTGTAACTGAAATGTTCGTATTAGTTGAACATTGCAGAGATTGACTCTTCGTTGCTGATACGACGAATCGCTTCAGCCAGCATGCGAGATAGGCTTAGTGTTGTCACTTTACCTGTTGCAGCCATCTCTTTAGACAGAGAGATAGAGTCAGTTACGATAACTTGGTCAAGAACTGAGTTCTTGATGTTATCCGCAGCGTTGCCTGAGAATACTGCGTGAGTAGCGTAAGCGAATACACGCTTAGCACCGCGCTCTTTTAGTGCTTCAGCTGCTTTACATAGTGTGCCACCTGTGTCGATCATGTCATCAACGATCACACAGTCACGACCTTCAACATCACCGATTAGGTTCATTACTTCAGAAACGTTTGCACGTGGACGACGCTTATCTACGATTGCGATGTCGATGTCGCCTAGTGCTTTTGCTGTTGCACGAGCACGAACAACGCCACCTAGGTCAGGAGATACCACTACAGGGTTATCTAGACCGCGAGCCTGCATATCTTCAAGTAGCACTGGCGTGCCGAAGATGTTGTCTACAGGTACATCGAAGAAGCCTTGAATTTGCTCTGCGTGTAGGTCGATAGTTAGAACGCGGTCAACACCAACGTTAGATAGGAAATCAGCAACAACTTTTGCAGTAATTGGCACACGCGCAGAACGTACACGACGGTCTTGGCGAGCGTAGCCGAAGTAAGGGATAACTGCAGTGATACGGCCTGCTGAAGCACGGCGCATTGCATCAATCATAACAACCAATTCCATTAGGTTGTCGTTAGTCGGTGCACAAGTGGATTGAATGATGAAAACATCGCTACCACGAACATTCTCATTGATTTGAACTGCAACTTCGCCATCAGAAAAGCGAGAAACAGATGCATCACCAAGAGAGATGTAAAGACGATCAGCAATACGTTGGGCTAGTTCAGGTGTTGCGTTACCAGCAAATAGCTTCATATCAGGCACGGTGGAAACCTCGGGTTTGCGTCCAGTTTAAATAGGTCGGTGTGAGGCTGATTGGTATTCAGCCAAAGTCTCTTTTAATGGCGAAATATTGCGCCCTTGAGCGACAAATGCCGAGACTTTATCAGAGAGTTGTGCAAGGATAGTTTCTGCTTCAGATTTGCTCGAAAATTCAGCAAAAACGCAAGATCCTGTCCCCGTCAATCTTGACGGCGCGTATTGTAGCAGCCAAGAAAGTTGCTTATCAACCTCTGGGTAGAGCATTCGTACAATTTTTTCGCAATCGTTTACGCTTGGCGTATTTAAAAGTGTTTCTAGATCTCGTTTTGGGGTGTTTCGCGTCAAATCTGGATGACAAAAAACGTCGACGGTTGCAATAGATACATTCGGTCTGACGACTAAATACCATTTTTCTTCGGGATAAGCAGGAGAGAGTTTTTCACCAACACCTTCAGCAAAAGCTGCAAATCCGCGCACAAATACGGGCACATCTGCGCCCAGTTTTAAACCAATTTCAGCCAGTTCGTCGTCAGTTAGATTCAGTTGCCATAAGTAATTCAGTGCCACTAATGCTGTAGCTGCGTTCGATGAGCCTCCGCCAATGCCTCCACCCATAGGCAGCACTTTCTGTAGCTCAATATGCGCGCCAAAAGGGCAGTTTGAGTAAGCTTGAAGCGCGGTTGCTGCTTTCCAAATTAAATTGTCTTGAAGAGGCAGACCTTCTATCTCTGGAGAAATCGTAATATCACCAGAATAGTTCGCTTGAATAGTGAGCTCATCGCCGTGATCGACGAATTGGAATAAGGTTTGTAACTCGTGGTAGCCATTCTCTGTACGGCCGTTGATATATAGAAAGAGATTCAATTTCGCTGGTGATGGCCAGCGTGTTGAAAGTTCAATCATTGGGTGATGTTCCATTTTGTGATCACTAGATTTATTTTGACATCAGCTGTGGTGAGTTTCAGCTTATTTGGCAGAGGGAGAGACTGTTCATGCCATTGAACGTCGCCATATCGTTGATATGCAATGCTCCAATCATTTAAACCAATTTGTTTGTTTAACGCTTGCAGTGTATTGGTTGGAGACAGTTGGAATTTGTCGGCATCGGTCGGTAGACCTAATAGCCAGTCAGGCATGTGATCGACGGGCATCATCAACCCTGTAAGACGGTAAATCAGCTGGTTAGCACTGCGAGAAGAAAGGACCTGATCGTCGTAAGTTTCTACTGTGGCGCCTTGTGGGGTGATGGTGAGCTTTAATGCCGTTTGTCCGAGAATCGTTGTTAAACGCAACTGGCTTAGTGCTGAAGAATGTTTCCAGTAGAAGTTTAAATTTTGTCTTTGGTCTGGGCCAATATAACCAAGTTTCCCCGTTGCTTGAAAATCTTGGATGGTTTCGAGTCGCTGCTCATGAGCTTGCCATTCAACGCTGGTAACACTTTCAGGAACGGACGAACAACCAGCGAGCAGTAAGCTCGACAAGAAAAAAAGAATAAAGGAGCGTAACGTCATGTTTGATGGCTTATTAATCAGTTTCATCGGGAATCGCTCACAACTATAGCATTGAAAAGTCGCACTTAGGAAAACAAATCCGGCTTACCCTTTCAATAAATGCGTGCTTACAGTAAAATTCTGGACCTATTTTATAACCTATCCCAGAGATACCACGTTAGATGTCCTTGCTTGCTATTGGAATTAATCACAATACAGCGTCTGTCGACTTGCGAGAGAAGGTGGCGTTTGGTCCGGATAAACTCGGCCCTGCACTCGAGCAACTTAGAGAGCACGAAGCAGTTAACGGCAGTGTGATTGTTTCAACCTGTAACCGAACTGAGTTGTACTGCGATGTTAAGCAAGGAGCGCGAAACAAGTTGATCGATTGGCTTGCTCAATTTCATCAAGTGAGCCGCGAAGATTTAATGCCGAGTTTGTATGTTCATGAAGAACAAGCTGCAATAAAGCATTTGATGCGCGTATCGTGCGGTCTTGACTCTCTGGTGTTGGGTGAGCCTCAAATTTTGGGGCAGGTAAAGCAAGCATTTTCTGACTCGCGAGATCATCAAGCTGTCGATGCCTCGATTGATAAACTGTTTCAAAAGACGTTCTCAGTCGCCAAACGGGTGAGAACAGAGACAGATATTGGTGGTAATGCCGTGTCCGTGGCTTATGCGGCATGTACACTGGCAAAACATATTTTTGAGTCGTTATCAGATTCAACCGTGCTTTTAGTTGGTGCGGGTGAGACGATTGAATTGGTCGCGAAGCATTTAGCGTCCAACGGTTGCACAAAAATGATTGTCGCGAACCGCACTAAAGAGCGCGCGCAAGGCTTAGCGGACCAATTTGGCGCAGAAGTGATCAGTTTGAACGAAATTCCTGAACATTTGGCGAAAGCGGATATTGTGATTAGCTCAACGGCGAGCCCATTGCCTATTATTGGCAAAGGTATGGTCGAAACGGCTCTAAAGCAGCGCCGACATCAACCTATCTTGTTAGTCGATATTGCGGTGCCGCGAGATGTAGAGTCGGAAGTCGGTGAACTGAACGACGCATATCTGTATTCTGTTGATGACTTGCAATCTATCATCGACAGCAACATTGAGCAGCGTAAAGTCGAAGCGATTCAAGCTGAAGCGATTGTTAGTGAAGAAAGCGCTGCGTTTATGACATGGTTGCGTTCACTGCAAGCCGTCGATAGTATTCGCGACTATCGCAAATCAGCCAACGAAATTCGTGAAGAGTTACTGAGCAAAAGTTTGCAATCTTTAGCGGCAGGCGCAGATCCGGAGAAAGTGCTGCGCGAGCTAAGTAATAAACTCACCAACAAACTGATTCACGCTCCAACTCGCGCATTGCAAAGTGCAGCAGAGCAAGGCGAACCAGCAAAATTAACGATTATCCGCCAAACACTTGGCTTGGATGATCTATAACTCACGCTTTTTATTAAGAAAACGACACTATGAAAGCCTCTATTCTGACTAAGCTAGAAACGCTAGTAGAACGTTACGAAGAAGTTCAACATCTTCTTGGTGATCCTGATGTAATTGGAAATCAGGACAAATTCCGTGCTCTATCAAGAGAGTACTCTCAGCTAGAAGAAGTAACCAAGTGCTTCCAAGCTTATCAACAAGCACAAGAAGATCTTGTCGCCGCTGAAGAGATGGCAAACGAAGACGACGAAGAAATGCGTGAAATGGCGCAAGAAGAAATCAAAGAAGCGAAAGCGACGATTGAGCGTCTTACTGATGAGTTACAGATTCTTCTTCTGCCAAAAGATCCGAACGATGATCGTAACTGTTTCCTAGAAATTCGTGCAGGTGCGGGTGGCGACGAAGCGGGTATCTTCGCGGGTGATCTATTCCGTATGTACAGCAAGTACGCAGAAAAGCGTGGCTGGCGCATCGAAGTCATGTCTTCAAACGAGGCAGAGCACGGTGGTTACAAAGAGATGATCGCGAAAGTAAGCGGCGACGGTGCGTACGGCGTGTTGAAATTTGAGTCAGGCGGTCACCGTGTACAGCGTGTTCCAGCAACAGAGTCTCAAGGTCGTGTGCATACTTCTGCTTGTACAGTAGCAGTAATGGCGGAAATCCCTGAAGCGGATCTGCCAGAAATCAAAGCAGCAGACCTGAAAATCGATACGTTCCGTGCATCTGGCGCGGGTGGTCAGCACGTTAACACCACGGATTCTGCAATCCGTATTACCCACTTACCAACGGGTACGGTAGTAGAGTGTCAGGATGAGCGTTCACAGCACAAGAACAAAGCGAAAGCAATGGCGGTTCTTGCTGCTCGTATCGTTCAAGCGGAAGAAGAGCGTCGTGCCGCAGAAGTGTCTGATACACGTCGTAACCTTCTAGGTTCTGGTGACCGTAGTGACCGTATTCGTACATACAACTACCCACAAGGTCGTGTGTCTGATCACCGTATCAACCTGACCATCTATCGTTTGAACGAAGTGATGGAAGGTGACCTGCAGAGCTTGATTGATCCTGTGATTCAAGAGCACCAAGCAGACCAACTTGCGGCGCTCGCAGAGAACGGCTAATCGATGAGCCAAGTTCAATCGATTGAGCAAGCACTGAAAAGTGCGACGGCGAAACTGGCAGAAGGCGGCAAAGAGTCGCCTTCTCTCGATGCAGCTGTACTCCTTTGCCATGTCCTTGGCAAACCACGAACTTACCTGCTGACCTGGCCAGAAAAAGCATTAGAAGCAGAGCAAAAATCTCAGTTTGACGCTCTACTTGAACGACGTTTAACTGGTGAACCCGTCGCTTATATTATTGGTGAGCGAGAGTTTTGGTCTTTACCGTTCAAAGTTTCTCCCTCTACCTTGATCCCAAGACCGGATACAGAACGTTTGGTCGAGGTTGCACTCGATAAGACCTATGAGCAAACAGGACCTATTTTAGATCTTGGAACGGGGACGGGGGCAATTGCTATCGCACTCGCATCTGAAATGCCAAAACGTCAAGTGATGGGCGTAGATCTCAAACAAGAAGCGAAAGCACTTGCAGAGTACAATGCTAAGCAGCTAAACATCAAAAATGTGACCTTTGCTCAAGGCAGTTGGTTTGAGCCTATTACAGAAGGTACGAAGTTTGCTTTAATTGTCTCCAACCCGCCATATATTGATGAAAAAGATCCACATTTATCCCAAGGTGATGTGCGCTTTGAGCCAAAATCTGCATTAGTTGCTAAAGAGAATGGCTTAGCTGATATTCGTCATATCTCGGATCTTGCTCGTCAGTACCTTGAAGTGGGCGGTTGGCTGGCATTTGAACATGGTTATGATCAAGGTGAGGCGGTGCGTGAGATAATGCGTGGCTTTGGTTACCAACAGGTCGCTACGGAAAAAGATTATGGCGGTAACGATCGAGTAACGCTTGGTTGTCTCGCCAGTTAATCATGGAAGTCAGCAAACACTAACTAAAAAGAGAAGAAAAATGTACGTAGCTCTAAAACACATACACTTAGTGACGATCGCTCTCAGCGCGACGCTACTATCGATCCGATTCGTGTTAATGATGATGAACTCACCGAAGCGAAATAATCGCTTTTTGAAAGGGTTTCCCCACATCGTTGATACTGCATTGCTAGTGTCAGGTATCGCGCTTATTTTCATTACTGGTTTCATCCCGTTTACCGATGCCGCACCGTGGTTAACAAACAAAATCACCTGCGTACTGGCGTACATTGCGCTTGGATTCTTCTCATTGAAACTTGCGAAAAACAACCTACTGAAGATATTTGGCTTTTTCGGCGCATTAGGTTGGTTGGTCATGGCTGCAAACATTGCTGTGTCTAAGAGCCCTACGTTATTTGGATAAGACGTCATGTTAGAGTTTTTTGACGAAGATTTTGACAATATACCGTTGGTGGAAGGTGCGCTTGAGCTAAACAAAGCGATTAACCCAGAAACCAAAGTACATTGGGCGAAACAAGAGTTAGAGCGTCTTTACAAAGATGCAGAAGCCACGCTTGTTCATGAAACCGATGAAGAGCAACGATTTGATGCATTCCTACGACTGTTTTTCCACGAGTGGGGGTTCAAAGGCGACGAGCAGGAATACTTTATTTCGGACAACAGCTTCATCGATAAAGTGTTGGAGCGCAGAAAAGGTATTCCTGTGAGCTTAGGTTCGATTTTGTTATACCTAGGCAAAAAGCTGGGGTTCCCATTGAAGGGAGTTACTTTCCCTACTCAGTTCCTGTTAAAAGTCGACTGGATGCATAAGAAGCCAGACTACGTCAACCCATTTAATGGTGAGTATGTAGGTGAAAGGATTCTTCAAGCTTGGCTTATTGGCCAGGAAGGACCGCTAGCTCAGCTAAAGCCTGAACATTTTGAGGAAGCTGACAACCCAACAATTATTGGTCGCTGGTTGGCATTGATTAAAAGTGCGATGTTGCGCGAAGAGCATTATACGCTGGCATTACGTTGTACGAATCTTGCTCTAACGTTTGTGCCAGATGATCCATACGAAATTCGTGACCGTGGTTTTATTTTCCAACAGCTAGAGTGCCCTCAAGTAGCGGTATCAGATTTTCAGTACTTTATTGACCAATGCCCTGACGATCCGGCTTCTGAGCTACTAAAATCACAAGTTAATGTGATGAGTGAAACGCACGTCACACTTCACTAATTTTATCGATGTGCCGAACTGTGGCGTATCGTGGACAGAAAAAGAGAATCAAAATGGAACAGAAAATCGTTAATATCGGCGACATTCAGGTTGCTAACGACAAGCCATTCACCCTATTTGCAGGTATGAACGTTCTTGAGTCTCGTGATCTTGCGATGCAGATCTGTGAGCACTACGTAAAAGTAACGGAAAAACTTGGTATTCCTTACGTATTTAAGGCGTCGTTTGACAAAGCAAACCGCAGTTCTGTTCATTCATACCGTGGTCCAGGTCTGGAAGAAGGTATGAAAATCTTTCAGGAGCTGAAAGACACTTTTGGTGTAAAGATCATCACGGACGTTCACACTGAAGCACAAGCTCAACCTGTTGCTGACGTGGTAGACGTTATTCAGCTTCCTGCATTCCTAGCTCGTCAAACTGACCTTGTTGAAGCTATGGCCAAAACAGGTGCGGTTATCAACGTGAAGAAACCTCAATTTATGAGCCCAGGTCAAGTGGGTAACATCGTTGAGAAGTTCGCAGAATGCGGTAACGACAAGATCATCCTATGTGAGCGCGGTTCTTGCCACGGCTACGACAACTTAGTGGTTGATATGCTTGGTTTTGGTGTGATGAAAAATGCTTCAAAAGGTAGCCCAATCATCTTTGACGTAACGCACTCACTACAAATGCGTGACCCATCAGGCGCAGCATCTGGCGGCCGTCGTGAGCAGACAGTTGAGCTTGCAAAAGCGGGTCTAGCGACAGGCATCGCAGGTCTATTTATCGAAGCGCACCCAAACCCAGACCAAGCGCGTTGTGATGGCCCATCTGCACTGCCTCTAGACAAGTTAGAGCCATTCTTAGCACAAATGAAATCGCTTGATGATCTAATCAAGAGCTTTGCAGATATAGATATCAAGTAAACGCCAGATGACTGGTGGTAACAAATACTATAGCCAACCGAGTGTTGGCTATTTTTTTATCTGAAAAACTGTAAATTCTCAAACTTGTTACTGATGAATTTGTTATTGCTAAACAATGCATCATAATTATTAAATCAATGTGTTAGGGTGCACGTGGTTTTCAAATAGATCGAATGCTTAAAATGTGCGTCAGTAATCCCAATAAGAAAAAGGTAAATAAATGAATCAGCGTCTGATGATCAAAACTGTTTTGAGTGCCGCTATCTTGGCCTCGTTAGCTGGGTGTGCTACGCAACCTGCACCAGAATGGAATGCCGATACAACCTATAAATTGACCGTGTTGCACACTAACGATCATCATGGTCGCTTTTGGCAAAATCGATACGGTGAATATGGCATGGCGGCGCGTAAAACGTTAATCGATGATTTGCGCGAAGAAATACAGGCTGAGGGGGGGAGCGTGTTATTGCTTTCTGGTGGTGACATCAACACAGGAGTACCTGAGTCTGATTTACAAGATGCCGAGCCGGATTTTAAAGGCATGAGCAAAATTGGTTACGATGCGATGGCTCTAGGTAATCATGAGTTTGATAATCCATTGGACGTGCTATTCAAGCAGCAAGAGTGGGCAAACTTTCCGATGTTGTCTGCCAATATTTACGATAAAAATACTGGCAAGCGTTTATTCCAACCATACGCGATGTTTAACAAGCAGGGCATTAAAATTGCGGTCATTGGTCTTACAACCGAAGACACAGCGAAACTTGGCAACCCTGAATTCATTGAACAAATTGACTTCCGTGACCCAAAAGAAGAAGCCAAGAAGCTGATTGCAGAACTGAAAGAAACAGAGTATCCAGATCTGATTTTTGCTGTCACGCATATGGGACACTATGAAAATGGTAATAGAGGCATCAATGCTCCTGGCGATGTGGCGTTAGCTCGTTATTTGAATGACGGCGATCTCGACATGATCGTTGGAGGACACTCACAAGAACCTGTGTGCATGGAAGGTCCAAACGTTATCAAAAAGAGCTTTAAACCAGGTGATGAATGTCAGCCCGATAAACAAAATGGTACCTTTATTGTTCAGGCACATGAGTGGGGGAAATATGTGGGACGCGCCGATTACGAGTTTCGTAATGGCGAACTCTCGATGGTGAGCTACGATCTAATCCCTGTAAACTTGAAAAAGAAAGTTAAAGTTGATGGTCAGTCGCAACGAGTCTTGATCCAAGAAGAGATTAAACAAGACGAAATGATGCTTGAGTTTCTTCGTCCTTATCAAGAAAAAGGTCAGGGCAAACTAAACGTGAAGATTGCAGAATCTAACGGTAAGCTTGAGGGTGACCGCAATGTGGTTCGTTACCAGCAAACAAACTTAGGCCGATTAATTGCAACGGCTCACATGGAACGTGCGAAAGCAGATTTCGCCGTAATGAATTCTGGTGGTGTTCGAGATTCGATTGCTGCGGGTGATATTACTTATAAAGACGTGCTCACTGTTCAGCCATTTGGCAATATGGTTTCTTACGTTGATATGACGGGTAAAGAGGTATTAGATTATCTAAATGTCGTTGCAACTAAGCCTGTTGACTCTGGGGCTTATGCACAGTTTGCCGGCATTGCGATGAGTATCAATAATGGTGAGGTAACCAATGTGTTCATTGGTAATAAGCAACTTCGCTTAGATGGTAATTACCGCTTTACCGTACCAAGCTATAATGCTGCTGGTGGAGATGGTTACCCTAAAATCGACGATCATCCAGGGTATGTAAATACAGGTTTTACCGATGCTGAGGTTCTGAAGGATTATTTAGAAACACACAGCCCTATTGATGTTAATGAGTATGCCCCTTCAGGTGAAATCACGTATTTAGTTGATACGGCGATTGATCAGTAACCCAACAGAGAAAAAGCGATTGACTCAAACTCGCTGATATCATTAACTAAAAGCGCAGATCCAATTCAGTCTGCGCTTTTTGTTTTTATGAGGAGAATCTTGATGACTCCGGCCATTAATCTTGCGAAAAAGAAAAAAATTCCACACACGATTCATCAGTATGAGCATGACCCTAGAGCCGATAGTTATGGCTTGGAGGCTGCTGAAGTACTGGGGCAGGATCCGAAAACAGTATTTAAAACCTTGCTGTTCTGCTTGAACGGGGAGCCAAAGAACCTTGCGGTTGCGATTATCCCTGTTGATCAAAAGCTGAACCTAAAACTGGCGGCGAAAGCAGCGAAGGGCAAAAAGGCCGATATGGCTGATCCGGAAATCGCCCAAAAGACCACAGGCTATGTCGTTGGTGGAATTAGCCCACTAGGGCAGAAGAAAGCCTTACCTACTTTTTTGCACAAAAGCGCAGCAGAGCAAGACAAAATCTGTGTGAGTGCTGGTAAACGTGGTTTAGAAATTGAGTTAGCCCCGAGAGATTTGCTGAGCTTAACTCGCGGTCAGTTTGCACCTCTTTGTTTGTAAACTCATGACAAATAAAAAGGACGCTCATGAGCGTCCTTTTTTGATCTTGCCTGTCAGTGAAGCGTTACTTCTTCAGACTCAATGTACCACCAGTGCGTTTAGCTGGTTTACTTGGTTTCGCGGCATTTGGGTTCATGTAATGCTGCTTGGGCTTACTCGGTGATTGAGGCTTGTTTGCTGAATGCGTATTGCTCGATGCATCTGGTTTACGGTGTGATTTACCATGCTCGCCTTGCGGTCTGCTGCGTTCACCTTGTGGTTTCGCTTTGTAATGTTCTTTAGCTGGACGTCCGCCTTCATCATCACGCTGACGACGCTTTTGTTGACCTTTTTTCGAGTTTGGTGCATGACGGAATTCATCAGCATTGTTACCACGGAAAGTTCGTGTCTTCTGGTTACGACGAGCAGTAGAATCTTGGTTTTCTTCACGGCTATCAAACAGCTTCGCGTCGGTCGCTTTACGAATGTTGCGACCTCTAGAGTCTGTTTTTGATGCTTCTTCTGTACCTACCGAGCCTTCACACATTGCTAGGATCTCTGCCACTTCTTCGTCACTTAGATAACGCCATTTCCCATTGGGAATACCATCAAGAGAGATATTCATGATGCGTACGCGACGCAGCTTGAATACTTCATAGCCCAGCGCTTCACACATGCGACGGATCTGACGGTTAAGTCCTTGAGTGAGCACAATACGGAAAGAGAATTTAGTTTCTTTCGTTACCTTACAAGGTAGGGTGACTGTGTCGAGAATCTTAACGCCACTCGACATCTGTTTGAGAAACTCGCCTGTAATTGGCTTGTCCACGCGTACGACGTACTCTTTTTCGTGGCTGTTGCCTGCGCGAAGGATTTTGTTCACGATGTCGCCATCGTTGGTCAAAAAGATCAGACCATCAGAGGGTTTGTCTAAGCGGCCGATCGGAAAGATACGTTTTTGGTGGCCGATGAAATCAACGATGTTTCCAGGGACGTCTCTCTCAGTTGTACAGGTGATGCCTGTTGGTTTATTGAGAGCGATATAAATCGGCTTCTCTTTTGCTGCCACTGGCTTACCATCCACACAAACATCATCACCAGGTAGCACTTTTGTCCCCATTTCAGGTTTGTTGCCATTAATGGTGACACGGCCTTGCTCAATCAGTCTGTCTGCTTCACGGCGTGAGCAAAACCCCGTTTCACTGATGAATTTATTTAATCGTTTAGCCTTGTCTTGTGACATTTTTGTCTCCTAACGTTTCACAACGGCGAATGAAGCTCCCTTCCTCTAAGGGGAAGGAAGAATAAGGGCGGGCATTCTAGCATTAGGGTGAAATTTAGCCTAACCGTTTTTGGTGACGTTCGCGGGTTTCTAATTTCTTTTCCGCACTTTTTCTAAGTAGGACGTAAACGGCTCCAGTTCCACCGTGAAAGCGTTGCGCACTATGGACGCATTGGACTTCCTTTATTTGTCGTAGCCAACTGCTAACAAAGCTTTTCATCATTGCAGGTGGATTTGAGCGTTCTCCTCGACCATGGACGATAACGACCGTTCTAATGTCCATTGATAGGCATTGCTTTAAAAACGTCACGACTTCATCACGTGCTTCTTTCAATGTTTTACGGTGCAAATCCAAGCGAGCTTGGATTGGATACTTACCAAGGCGAAGTTTGCGGTAAACCCCGTCCTGTACACCATCACGTTTGAACTCAACAAAGTCCTCTGGCTTGAGCATTTCAGCGTGATCAAGTGATAGGTATTCTGGGTCATCTTCCGTTAACCAGATTGCTGCTTCGCGTTTTGCGAGCTGTGCTTCTGTTACTTGGTGTACTTTTTTGTGTTCGGTGGTGTCTTGAGTGATTGGCTTTACATCGCCCATCATCTGTTGAAATAGATCAAAATCGTCGTCGTGAGACATAGCAGTAATCTCATTAAGAACAGGGAAGAGTAATAGGATTATATCAATGAGTGGTGCATTGAGATCAAATAAAAAACCGGAGTAGGCAAGTAACCGACTCCGGTGCAAAGCGTTTCTAGAGCTAAGCGAGATCTAGTGAGGAGATTTGTCGTTCATGATCTTGTATATGAAGAAACCGCCGTAAAATAACATCAGACCAATTGCCCCAAAAATTACTATCATTGACGATAGACCCACTGCATTACCAAATAGGAGATCAAGCCAAAAGTCCATACGTTTCCTCCAAGATGTTCCCGACAGGAATAAACTAAATGGCGGTGTCTTGTTGCACACTGATCTGGATCAATTATGTTGCTAAGGTTAATAAACTGTATTTTGTTGTGAGTTATCAGTCACATTTTACGTGCTAGTGTTCAGTTATTCATCAAACGAATTAAGACCTAAGGTTTTTTTGTAAAAAGCACTTGCGCCACAGTTCAGAATCCGTAATATACGCATTCGTTGACGGGGACAATTCCTCAGTTAAACATCTCGGTGAATAGCGCAGCTTGGTAGCGCATCTGGTTTGGGACCAGAGGGTCGGGGGTTCGAATCCCTCTTCACCGACCATATTGAGAAAAAGGCTCTACAGAAATGTAGAGCCTTTTTCGTATTTGGTGATATTTATTTGGAACCAGAGGATCGGGGTCTGGAATGCCAGTCCTCTGGAAGCCTAGTCGCGTCGAATCCCTACTTCACCGATCACTTTTAGAAAGCCTGCTCAATGAGCAGGCTTTCGTCGTTTTTGGCGCTAGTAATTTTAGACTTCAATAGTATCGAATCAAATTGGGGTTCGCCTGACGTTCGAATATGGCACTTCACCGATACGTATTGAGAGGAAGGCTCTACAGAAATGTAGGGCCTTTTCATTTTTTAGAGCGAGTAAATTTATTACTTGATGTCACACGAGATAGTATTGATAGGAGTTTCAGAAGTAGTGAAACAGACATAAGCGGTCTTTGGGTGATTTGGACCAATCTTGACGTAACCCGCTTTTAAATCGTCTTCATCAAACGTTACTGAGTGAGATTTGCTTGTATTTCCATCATAGTAAACCGCTTCAAAGCCTTGGTTCATCATATGTGCAACGCGATTTCGAGTGTGGGCTGTTGAAAACGTGATGTTCGCGCAACGCATCATTGGTTTTTCGGTAATAAGAAATTGACCACTCTCTTTATCTAAAACACCGCCTTTTACTTCCGGAGTTATGTCAATAGCTTGAAAAGATTCTACGTTGCATGGCGGTTTAGCATAAGACAACGAAGAAGTGAGCATAATTCCCATCGTGTATAGGAATAAATATTTAAATTTCATATGAGTTGTTTTGTATCCACTTAGCTTAACGGCGTTTTAATAAGAAAGTTTGAATGAATTTTAAATGGTTGTATTTAAATAATTGTATTTAAATGGCATTTTTCAAACAATCACTAGATATCACAATTTGCTTGGCGCGTCTTACCCAGTGGTTTGATGTTAAATCCCCGATTTTTAAGCAGTTCAATCAGGTTATCTTTACCTACTAAATGCAAGCCACCAACAACAACGGTGTAGCGACCCGATTGTTGAGGTAGAACACTGCCAGTGTCGAGTTTTTTAGCCCAATCTCGATTACGCTCGTATAAAAAGGCTTGGTTAAACTCTTCTGTTGTATGATCGGTCAAAGAGGCTTCGACCAACATGCTACCATCACCACTCTTCCAACTCTCTATCAAGCATTGAACCAACTCTTCTCCGCCATCATATTCTTCAATTGATGAGAGGAGCATCTCTTTACCGCCTTCTGATTGACCTGCGATTAAATCGATTTGGAATTGCACGGACTCTAGTGGAATGACCGGGATTTGCTTTTTATCAGCGAGTCCTATTAAGTGCATGTCGACCCCTTTATCAGAGACATACCCCAGTTTGTTGACTAAAGCGAGTTGGATGGTGAATGCGGCCATCCAAGGTGGGGAATTTAGGAGTTGAGTTTCTGGCAAACCTAAATCTTGGGCAATTTCAATTAAGTGGCGACGTTGAGCTCTGTCTAAAACATCTTTAGAAAGAATGGTTGTTTGTGGGTAAACCAAGCCTTCAGAATTCCTGACGTCTGCTTCAATAATCAACCCTGCGCTTTGGCTTAAATGCTGGATGACCGTTCTAGGGAGTGGGTACATCGTTTTATCCCCCACATGTACCGAGCCAATAATCATAAGTTCGGTTTCCCCTTTTTTTGCTAACCAATGCTGTGGCTCTGCATAAGATGAAAAAGGAGTCAAAGTAACAAGTAGAGATGATATGAGCGTCAAGAGACGAAACATAGAATGGTCCTCAGATAAGATACCTTTAAACTTTATACGCAAAATAGCGTGAGGTTAAGTGCAATTTCTCCAGTGGGGTATTCGACAAAATCGTCATTTCTAAAAATATTGACGAGTTTTGACGACGAATAAATGAGAGTCACTTCACGAAAGGTAAATAGGTAATTCGCTTACTAATGGCTCACAAAATAATTAGGCGTGATCCAAATCTTACAAAATCAGTCGTAACTCATGAATATAAGTGACCTAGATCGCAGCAAACTCGTCAAAACAAGTTGTTCGATTTTGACGTGTATTGTAACTCCATGAAAATTAGGTTTTTATTATTTTTTCTGAGTGTCATTTTTTGAACTGGATCACTTCCTATTTCTATTTATTTTACGCTTAGAAATAACAGGTTGTATGTTGAATGTAACGGTTAGGCACCTCGCATTTGAGGGGCCGAGATTTTTATCATTGTCGTTTTGAACCACTGACTTTTTTGGGGAAGTAAGATGTTTAAACCTAGTCTGATTGCTGTTTCTGTTATCACTACATTAGCAGGTTGCTCTGCGCTGCAAAGCTCTGAACAACAAGTTGTAAATTCGTTGGCTAATAATCTTGATATTCAATACCAAGTGTTGACTAACCACGGTGCAAACGAAGGTCTTGCTTGTCAGGACTTAGGGGCTGAGTGGGCGTCTTGTAACAAGGTAAACATGACGCTGGTTAACCAAGGTGAAGCGGTTGACTCAAAAGATTGGGCTATTTACTTCCATAGCATTCGTTTGATTCTGGATGTTGAAAACGAACAGTTTAAAATCTCTCGCGTAACGGGTGATCTACACAAACTAGAACCAACAGATAAGTTTGATGGTTTTGCTGCGGGTGAAGAGGTTGTGCTTCCTCTTGTTGCTGAATATTGGCAGCTATTTGAAACTGACTTCATGCCAGGCGCTTTCGTTGCTGCACCAAATGCAGAGCCTAAGATGATCGCTTCTCTTAACACAGAAGACGTTGCATCTTTCGTGACTGGCCTTGAGGGTAACAACCTAAAACGTACGCCAGATGACAACAACGTATTTGCAAACGCTGTGTCTCGTTTCGAGAAGAACGAAGATCTAGCAAAACAAGACGTATCAACCACGTTACTACCAACGCCACTGTCTGTTGAAGCAGGTAACGGTACGGTAGATATCGCGGCGGGTATTGCGCTGCCTAAAGACGCATTCGATGCGACTCAATACGCAGCAATTCAAGGTCGTGCAGAAGTGGTAGGTGTGGATGTTCGTGGTGATCTTCCTGTAAGCATCACTGTTGTTCCTGCTGACTTCACCGGTGAATTGGCAAAATCTGGTGCTTACGAAATGAGCATCAAAGGCGACGGTATTGCGATTAAAGCGTTTGACCAAGCAGGTGCTTTCTACGCAGTACAATCTATCTTTGGCCTGGTAGATAGCAAAAATGCTGATTCTCTACCACAACTGTCTATTAAAGATGCGCCGCGTTTTGATTACCGTGGTGTGATGGTGGACGTGGCTCGTAACTTCCACTCTAAAGACGCAATCCTTGCAACGCTTGACCAAATGGCCGCGTACAAGATGAACAAACTACACCTTCATCTAACGGATGATGAAGGCTGGCGTTTAGAAATCCCGGGTCTGCCTGAGCTGACTGAAGTGGGTGCTAACCGTTGTTTCGATTTGGAAGAGAAAAGCTGTTTACTGCCTCAGCTTGGCTCAGGTGCAACGACAGACAACTTTGGTTCTGGCTTCTTCAGCAAAGCAGACTACGTGGACATCTTGAAGTACGCGAAAGCGCGTAACATCGAAGTGATTCCTGAAATCGATATGCCAGCGCACGCTCGTGCAGCAGTGGTATCAATGGAAGCACGTTACGACCGTCTAATGGAAGAAGGTAAAGAAGCAGAAGCAAACGAGTACCGCCTGATGGATCCTCAAGATACATCGAACGTAACGACGGTTCAGTTCTACAATAAGCAAAGCTTCATCAACCCATGTATGGAATCTTCAACTCGCTTTGTTGATAAAGTGATTTCAGAAGTAGCAGCAATGCACCAAGAAGCGGGCACGCCGCTAACAACATGGCACTTTGGTGGTGACGAAGCGAAGAACATCAAGCTAGGCGCTGGTCTGCAAGACATCAACGCAGAAGACAAAGTAAGCTGGAAGGGTAACATTGATTTGTCTAAGCAAGACAAGCCATTCGCACAGTCACCACAATGTCAGACGCTAATTGCAGACGGTACGGTAAGCGATTTTGCTCATCTACCAAGCCACTTTGCAGAAGAAGTGTCGAAGATGGTGGCAGAGAAAGGCATTCCAAACTTCCAAGCTTGGCAAGATGGCCTTAAGTACAGTGAAGGTGAGAAAGCGTTCGCAACAGAAAACACACGTGTTAACTTCTGGGACGTTCTTTACTGGGGTGGCACATCATCAGTGTACGAATGGTCTAAGAAAGGTTACGACGTTATCGTTTCTAACCCAGACTACGTATACATGGACATGCCGTACGAAGTTGACCCGAAAGAGCGTGGTTACTACTGGGCGACGCGTGCAACAGATACTCGTAAGATGTTTGGTTTTGCACCAGAGAACATGCCTCAGAACGCAGAAACCTCTGTAGACCGCGATGGTAACGGCTTCACTGGTAAAGGTGAAATCAAAGCGAAACCTTTCTATGGTCTATCAGCACAGCTGTGGTCTGAGACAGTACGTAACGACGAGCAATACGAGTACATGGTATTCCCTCGCGTACTGGCAGCCGCTGAACGTGCATGGCACCGTGCTGATTGGGAAAACGACTACAAAGTGGGTGTTGAATACTCGCAAAACTCTAACCTAGTAAACAAAGCTGCGCTAAACCAAGACTACAACCGCTTTGCGAACGTACTTGGCCAACGCGAACTGGCTAAGCTAGAAAAAGCGGGTATCGACTACCGCCTACCTGTACCAGGCGCGAAAGTTGAAGAGGGTAAACTGGCAATGAACGTTCAGTTCCCGGGTGTGAAGCTTCAATACTCTCTAGACGGCAAGAACTGGCTAACTTACGCAGATAATGCTCGTCCAAATGTGAAAGGTGAAGTGTTTATCCGTTCTGTGTCAGCAACCGGTGAGAAAGCAAGTCGAGTGACCAGCGTGAAATAACTCGATTCTTGTAAGTTAATTTTTTGGCAAAGCCTCAACATCATGTTGGGGCTTTCTTTATTTTTTGAGGAAATTAAGCGTGATCGATGTCTAATTATTTTTCATTGATAAATAAGTTTTTGGTTGTAATGGTCAAGGTTATTGTGAACTGGATCGACTTAATCTGCTAAATATCAATAAACAACCTGTTTATGATCACACTTCTATTTTTTGAATAATTTTATAAAAATACGATAAGTGCCTGTATTTCCCATGTTTTTATCAGGGTTGTTGAGCTTCGGTTTGAACAAGATCACTTTTTAAAATGTTTTATTTTCCATCGCGAATTAATTAAAACAATATTGCGAACGCCAAGGAGGCACATTCCAAAGTTTGCGATAAAAGGGAAGAGATGCCCTCTAAAACTATCGCATAACGTGAATAAATAAAGGCAGTAATTATGAAAAACATTTTTGCACTGAGTGCTCTTTCTCTCGCTTTCGCTTCTAGCGCTTTTGCTGGTTCTTCTTACGTAACAGGTAATGTTCAATTCCACGATGATGGTCGAATTCATGGTTCGGACGTTACGTCTACACTGGAAGCTGGTCATACTTTTGATAACCAATTCGGCGGCTTTACGGTTTACACCGAATTTGATGGTATTCAGTTGGGTAAACTGGAAACAGAAAACGGTGGCGCAGGTAACACAACACCAGCAATCACTGTGGGTGGTGAGCAGTCATTTAATATTACCGATCATTTATGGGTTGCCGCGGGTTACCAACACCTGTTCTCTGCTGGCGAGAATGTACAGTACCGTCCATTGGTTAAGATCGGTTACAACTTCGATAACGGCATCTCCTTAAGTAACCGTACTCGTGCGCACATTGATGCGACAGACGCAGATGCGGATACAGATTACCGCATGGACAACCGCATCGGTTACGTGATGAATGAGGATGTGACGCTAAGCTACAACAACGTCTACATGATTGAAGCGGAAACCATGGACCACGAGCTTCGTGCAACGTGGACTCGTAAAGGTGTTCAACCTTACTTTGAGTTCCGTAGTCAAGCACACGGTGCAGAAAACGCGAGTGGTGACAGCCTAGTGAATAACGCTTTTGTATTTGGTGCCTCTTACGGCTTCTAATTTTATATTTGTCTTAACTGTCCATTAAGAAAAAGCCCAGCGGTTTATCTCGCTGGGCTTTGTTTTTATTGGTCGTTGCCTTCGTGGTGGCTATATTCGAACACTTGGCCTTTTTCGTTAAAGGCGTAAACGGTGTAGCTGTCTTTTTTGTCGCCATATTCCATACCAGGGGAGCCCATTGGCATGCCTGGTACTGATAGGCCTTTTGCGTTACGTGGTGGATTTTTCAAAAACGCTTTAATGTCTTCGGCTGGAATGTGACCTTCAAACAGATAGCCGTTGATCTCTGCCGTGTGGCAAGAGTAAAGCTGTTCATTCTTGATGCCTAGATCGCGTTTGATGGCGTTCATGTCATCGTGCAATTTTTCTTCGACCGTAAAGCCGTTCTCTTCCATGTGTTTTGTCCATTCTCCACAACAGCCACAGTATGGCGATTTATGGTTAATGACATCGGCTGCCAATACGTTGGCGGACACGGTCGCAAGCATTGCAAAGGTCAATAGTTTCAACTTCATAATACCCTCAAAAAGAAGTGGTTATTTTACTGAAAACAGTCGTAGTCGATTTGCATTACTAACGACAGTAATTGAAGACAGTGCCATTGCCGCTCCTGCGACAACAGGACTGAGCAAAAATCCAAACGCTGGGTAAAGCACACCAGCGGCAACTGGAATACCCAACGAGTTGTAAACAAAGGCACCAAATAGGTTTTGCTTCATGTTCTTAAGTGTAGCGCGAGAGAGTTCAATCGCATGTACTACCGCCATTGGTGACGTGTTCAGGATGGTCATTTGCGAACTTTCAATGGCGACATCACTGCCGCTACCCATGGCAATACCTAGGTTGGATAACGCGAGAGCAGGGGCGTCGTTAATGCCATCCCCCACCATTGCCACGACATGTCCTTGAGATTGAAGTTGCTCAATGTGCTGAGCTTTCTCATCTGGCATTACTTGGGCAATCACTTCATCAATACCAAGTTCTTGGCCGATAGCATTGGCAACGTGTTGGTTATCGCCCGTCAGCATTACCGTTTTGATGCCTTGCGATTTTAATGCAGAGAGCGCTTGCTTCGCATCTGATTTGATCGGGTCGGCAATGGCGATCAGACCGATCAGTTCGCCGTTCAATGCCACAGCTACCGGAGTCCACGCATTTTTTGCGCATTCATCGATGGCGGGTTTTAGTGCGCTGGTCTCGACGTTCTCTGCTTGCATAAATTGAAGCGAACCAATGAGCAGCGGTTTATCTTGATACGTCGCCCAAATGCCGCGCCCGCGAACGTTCTCAAACTTGTCTAATGAGACATCCTTTGCGTCGTGTCGTTTGGCGTAATCACATACCGCTTTTGCCAGTGGGTGCTCAGACTGACGCTCTGCCGCATACGCTAAAGCCAATAGATCTTCTTGGCTGGTGGCGTGAGTAAACACTTGCTGAACGCTAGGTTTACCTTGGGTAAGCGTGCCAGTTTTGTCGAATACAACCGTGTCGACTTTGCTTGCCAATTGAAGGGCGTCGGCGTCTTTGATCAGAATGCCGAGCTCTGCGGCTTTACCCACTCCCACCGTGACAGAAAGTGGGGTTGCTAAGCCTAGAGCGCAAGGGCAGGCGATGATCAGGACGGTTGTGGTGACCACCAGCATATAACTCGCTTTTGGCTCTGGACCAACGGCAAACCAAACGAGCGCGGCCAGTATTGCTATGCCAACAACGACAGGGACAAACACCGATGAAATCTGGTCTGCCAGTTTCGCGATGGCTGGCTTACTGCTTTGCGCTGTGCGCACCATGCGGATGATACGAGCCAGCATGGTATTTGCGCCAATGCCCGTTGCCTCAATGACTAATCCACCATCGGTATTTAATGTCCCGGCAGACACTTGAGCCTCTTGTGCTTTTAACACTGGTACTGGTTCACCAGTGAGCATCGACTCATCAATGTATGATTCACCTTGAATCACAACACCATCAACAGGCACTTTCTCGCCTGGTTTGATACGCAGCTTCATGCCTAGCGTGATTTGCTCAACCGTTATTTGTTGATCGCCTTGTTCCGTGATTACCGTAGCTTGCTGAGGTTGCAGGTTAATCAGAGCTTGCAATGAGCGTGTTGTGTTTGCTTTGGCTTTTGCTTCTATATAGTGACCAAGAGAAATTAAGCCGATGATCATTGCACTCGCTTCAAAGTACACGTGGCGTGAAGCAAGAGGGAACCAGTCTGGGAAAATCACCACAAGCATCGAATAGAACCACGCTGCGCCAGTACCGAGCGCGACTAACGTGTCCATGGTGGCGCGCTTGTGAGTAGCCGCTAACCAAGCGTTACTGAAGAAGTGTTTCCCTGCTGTGGCAAGAAGGAGTAAACATACGATACCGATCGCGCCCCAAGCTAATTGGTCGTTGGTGTTGCGAATCATCATATTGCCGCCAGCAACGCCCCAAATCATTAAAGGGGCACCGACGACAAGGCCAGCAATAGCATCCAGTTTAAAGCGTTTTTGTTGCTGACGTTGTTGCTGTGCTTGCTTTTCTTGCTGGGTTGCGGCGTCTTGTAGGATCTCTGCTTGGTAACCGGCTTGTTTTACCGATTCAACAATTGCGTTAAGGAGGTCATCAGAGTCTTGGCTTGCGAATACTAGTGCGCTTTGTTCTGCAAGGTTGACCTGTGCTTTTTCAACGCCTTCTACGCTAGTAAGTGCTTTCTCTACTGAAGAGACGCAACTCGCACACGTCATGCCTTGAATCAGCATTTGCAATTGAATACTCGCTGGTGGCACCTGCGTATCTTTAATATTGCTTTGCTTTTCTACCTGTTCGGTCTCTGGTGAGCTTTCGTTCTCTACTTCAACAGAATCAAGGTTGGCGGTATAGCCGAGTGTTGCTATTAAGTCGATCACTTGTTGCTCGGAGAGGAGGGTACGAATCTCTAAGTGCGTTGTTGAAGCCTCAAAAGAAATAACGTCTTGATGAGAGTCTAATAAAGACGAGAGTTTTTTCACGCAGCCGCCACAGCTTAAGCCTGAAAGGTTTAACTCGTAGTGATTTCCTGCTTGGTAACCAAGAGATTCAATCGACGAGACGAGCTCTTTAAGAGAAGACTCGGTTTTGACCTCTACTTGCGTCGGGGACAAATTGAGGATCTCCACATCGTGATTTGCATGTAAAGCCTTCTCAACTTTTCTCGCACAGCCCATGCAGTTGAGCCCTGATAAAGGTATAACTAACTGATACATAATCTGCACCTCAATAGTAGTGATGCTATGAGCTTAAACCTTCCTGCAAGGGTAAGGTCAATACCCATTTGCTACTCACAACAATTTCGTCAAAATCTCTCGAATCCCACAAGTGCACGGTCATTTTACTTGCGAGTGATCTCAAGGTTTTTTCTCTTTGAATATAAAGTTCCGTTAAAACACCTAAAAGATGAATGAAGTCGCTCACGTTTTTTAGATACTCTCAATGTCAGTTCAGTGTCAAAACGTACTTTTAACGTTTTTTATTTTTTATATTTGATGTTAAGTAATTGTTTTTTATTGTTTTATTTTATTTTTGATCTTCTCATTTTGAAGTCGCTCAGATTGCTGTAGGGAAAGTTTTTTAGTGCGAAAAAAGTTTGTCATATTTGCCCCGTCCAAACACTGTTTCAAGTTCCTGCCATGTCCTAGTTAGTGAATTTGAAAATGGAAAAAACTAAAAATATAGGGGTTTATAATGTCTTACCTAAAGAAAAGCCTACTTGCCACGGCAATTACCGGCATGATGTTCAGTGGTGTTGCATTTGCTGATGGTGCAAACAGTGACGCAGCAAAAGAGTTTCTAACCAAAGATTCATTTTCTTATGAAGTTTACGGGATCATCGCGATGCAGGCCGCGTACCGCGATTACGATTCTGGCAGCAAAGCAACGGACGATGATTTGGGTGGCATGCAGCTAAACAACGAATCTCGTATTGGTTTCCGTGGTAAAAAACAATTTGCTAACTTCGACCCTACTTTTATTTGGCAAATCGAAGGCGGTTATGTAGACCCTAGCTTTGGTGGCGAGGGCGCAGGTCTTGGTGAACGTGACACATTCGTCGGTTTTGAAAGTGCATCTTGGGGGCAAATTCGCCTGGGTCGCGTTTTGACACCTATGTACGAATTGGTTGACTGGCCAGCATCTAACCCTGGCCTGGGCGATGTATACGACTGGGGTGGTGCTATTGGTGGCGCCAAGTACCAAGACCGTCAATCAAACACTATCCGCTGGGACTCTCCAATGTTTGCTGACAAATTCTCCCTAGATATCGCAGCTGGTGCAGGTGATAAAGCAGGTCTAGGTGAAGGGGATGACTACTGGGGTGGTATCGCAGCACACTACAAAATTGGTCCTATCCAGTTAGATGCGGCATATGAAGGTAACCGTAATATCAAGATGGAAAGCCAAACGTGGGAAAACAACACGTACTTGGTAGGGGCACAAGGCTGGTTTGATAACGGTATTTCTTTCTTCGCGCAATACAAATATATGGAAGCGGACGCAAGCAATGGTGTGAGTGAAAAGCAAGATGCAATGTCTGCCGCTATCATGTACACCACGGGTGATTGGCAATACAAACTGGCTTACGCCGCTAACTTTGATCTCGAGCGTGATGGTAAGAAAATTAACGATACAGCGGACGATGTGTTATCAGCACAAGTTATGTATTTCGTAGACCCATCGGCAGTGCTGTACGTACGTGCTCGTACTCTAGACTTTGGCGACGGTGCGTCTCAATTAGATAAACCAACAGAAGCACGTTGGAAGTCTGCTGACTACGACGAGTTCTCTGTAGGTGTTGAATACTACTTCTAACTAAAGAAGCAGCTAAAAGGGCGGAAACGCCCTTTTTATCTTGATACTTATTCAAATAAGCCTTTGAAATGACTGGCCTGTAAATTTTAGAGGCTTATCTAAATTGGTATAAAGTGAGAAACCATGATGAAAAAAACAACGACACTTCTAGGACTTTGCGCAATGCTTTCGGCGCCAGCTTTTGCTGCTCAACTCACTCTGCAATCTGAATTAGTTCCTCGCGTTCTCAACGGCGAGTTCGTCTACCCTGAGTGGATATCCAAGAACAACAGCATGGAATTAAAGGATGGGGAAAACCAATTAGCGGTAACGGTTGGACAAATTGTATTTGAAGATGGAAAGCGCCGTAAATTCGATTCGCAGCCGCTGGTATTAGAGTTTGATGCAGAAAAAGACACCGAGCTTTCTCTGACTTATCAAACATTCCGTACTATTGAAGAGGCGAGAGCCTTCGAACTCGATCCTAAAGTGGTATTGAAAGACAAAAACGGAAAAGAAGTGGCATTCTCTATGGTTCAACTTCGTAAAGGTGGTTTGCAAGGTTTTCGTGATTACGAACGAGAAGTTGCCGACTATAACAACGCAATGAATAAAGAATCGACTAAGGCAAGCATTGCGTCTTCTCCAGCGGAAACCAAAACAATCAAAGCATCGTTTAATGAATTGAGCCGTGAAGAGCAGCAAGAATTTATGCAATGGGCAATGCGTAACCTGAAGTAATTTCGTCTCGTGCTTTAACAGTAAATAGCAGGGCTGTGCCTTTTTGGTTCTGCCCTGTTTTTATTTCTGTTGTCAAACCGATTGTAGAATTGACTTACGGTGGTAAAATGTCGCCACTTTTATCCTTGACATTACAGCGAGAGATCTCTCGTTGCTCATTACCCCTAAGGAACTCAAATGACGGTTAAAACTCGTTTTGCTCCTAGCCCAACTGGCTATCTACACGTTGGTGGTGCGCGTACTGCACTTTACTCTTGGCTATACGCTAAAAACCAAGGTGGTGAATTCGTTCTACGTATCGAAGATACAGACCTTGAGCGTAACTCTCAGGAAGCGGTTGATGCAATTCTTGAAGGCATGGAATGGCTAGGCTTGGAGTGGGATGAAGGTCCTTACTACCAAACTCAACGTTTTGACCGTTACAACGAAATGGTTGATAAGCTTCTTGCTGAAGACAAAGCTTACAAATGTTACGCGTCTAAAGAGCTGCTAGATGAAATCCGTGCAGAGCAAGAAGCAAATAAAGAAATGCCTCGCTACGATGCTAACCATCCAAAAATCAAAGCAGCAAACGAAGCGGCAAAAGATGGCGATCCATGTGTTATCCGTTTCCGTAACCCGAAAGAAGGCAGCGTAGTATTTGATGATCAAATCCGTGGTCGCATTGAAATCCGCAACGATCAAATGGATGACCTAATCATTCGTCGTACTGACGGTTCACCTACTTACAACTTCTGTGTAGTAGTGGATGACTGGGACATGGGTATCACTCACGTTGTTCGTGGTGAAGACCACATCAACAACACGCCTCGTCAAATCAACATCTACGAAGCACTAGGTGCGCCAGTACCAACATTTGCACACTGTGCAATGATCCTGGGTGATGACGGCGCGAAACTGTCTAAACGTCACGGCGCTGTATCAGTCATGCAATACCGCGATATGGGCTACCTGCCTGCGGCACTAAACAACTACCTAGTGCGCCTTGGTTGGTCTCATGGGGACCAAGAAATCTTCTCTCAAGAAGAGATGATCAATCTATTTAGCCTAAACGCAGTATCTAAGTCAGCGTCTGCTTTTAACACTGACAAACTGCAATGGTTGAACAACCACTACATCAAGAACTCAGACCCTGCGTATGTTGCTGAGCATCTACAATGGCATCTAGATCAACAAAAACTAGACGTAACGAATGGTCCTGCTATCACTGACGTGATCAAGCTAGTGGGTGAGCGTTGCAACACGCTAGTTGAGCTAGCTGAGCAAATCCGTTACTTCTATGAAGATTTCTCTGAGTTTGAAGCGGGCGCAGCGAAGAAACACCTGCGTGGCGTGGCTAAAGAGCCTCTAGAACTTGCATTAGCGAAAGTGGAAGCACTAACTGAATGGACGACAGCGAACATCAAAGATGGCGTTATCGCAGCAGTATGTGAAGAGTTGGAAATCGGCATGGGCAAAATCGGTATGCCATTACGTGTTGCTGTAACAGGCGGTGGTCAGTCTCCTTCTGTCGATGCAGTAATGGAGCTGGTTGGAAAAGAGCGTTGTATTGCTCGCATTAAGATGGCGCTTGAGTTCATTGCTGAGCGTGAAGCAAACGCATAATTGCTTTGAACTGAACGTTCTTTTGAATAAATAGTCACAAAGCCGCGGTGAGCAACCGCGGCTTTTTTGTATCTTCAATTTAGATAACGAGAAACTTTCTCTCATATTGGTGAATGAAGAGATGGTTTCACCTGTAACTTACCTCAATATGGATAAGATTTTTTAATCCAAATATCGTTGGAATGAATAAAAAACGAGCGATTATATATCAAATATCTGATTGATTTTTATCCATGTTCCTTAAAGTTCCATTTTATTTGTCTCATTTTTAAGAAAAACCTTTGCTTTAGCTATGTTGTTCCAAAAAACAAAGCAAACGTTTGCGTCGTGATTGCGTGGGGATTTTTTTGCTTAAGATCACATGTTGTCGAGATTTTTGATGACAATAAATTGACAGAATTGGGATTTTTCTCGCGATTTCTTAGCGTTATAGTTCATCCCGTCAGCGATACCGAGATGGCGATGTGTATCACTGAACAGGAAATGTACGTAAGTTGCTTCCATAAAAAAAATGCATGTGCATAAAAAGAAGCTGACTAAGTATCTCACTCAAGGAATGAATAAAAAGAATTGAAATACAACGTCAGTCAGACGGCGCATTTCGGCATCTAACAAAAGAACTTCTTTAGAGGAATCAATAATGAAAAAATTAGCAGCGGTAATTTCAGCGTCTCTACTTATGGCTTCAGCAGCACAAGCAGAAGTATACGTTGGTGGTAAGATGGGTAAGTCATGGATGGAAGACGCTTGTGTAGCGGGCCAGGCTTGTGACAAAGACGATTCTACTCTTGGCGCTTTTGTTGGTTACGAAATGAATAAATACTTCGCAGTAGAAGCGGGTTTCGACAACATCGGTGATTTTAACCAAACTTCTTTCGGTGGCCATGTAGAAGCAATCACTCTTGCACCTAAATTCAGCCTACCAATCACTGAAGACATCGCACTTTACGGTAAAGTGGGTGGCGCTTACGTAATGTTTGATGGCAAAGATGATTACTCTTACCTAGGCGCAGCTGGCCTTGAGTTCAACCTAAGCCAAAACGTAACTGCTCGTGCGGAATACCAAACACTGACTGACATCAGCAACGATGTAACTCGTGCGACAGGTAACACTGCAACACTAGGTGTTTCTTTCAAATTCGGCGGCAACGATGAGCCAGTAATCGTAGAAGAGCCAGTTGTTGTTGAAGAAGTGGTTGTAGAAGAAGTGGTAGAAGAGCCAGTTGTAGTTACGAAAACATTCGAAACTCAAACAATTGGTACAGGTAGCTTCGATCTAAACAGCACAACTCTAAAACCAGAGAGCGCTGCAAAACTTGATAACCTAGTTGCTTTCCTAAACGAGCACCCACAAGCGAACGTTGAAGTTGTAGGTTACACAGATACGTCTGGTCCAGCAGCTTACAACCTAAAAGTTTCTGAGAAACGCGCTGAATCTGTAGCTAACGCACTTGTTGAAAAAGGCATTGATTCATCACGTATTCAAGCGCGTGGCGAAGGTGAAAACAACCCAATCGCTTCAAACGACACTCGTGAAGGTCGTCAGCAAAACCGTCGCGTAGAAGTCGTTGTTCCAGAATTTGAATACCAAGTTCAGCAATAAGCTCCTATTCGACCGTAGTATAGAAGACTGAAGCTGAAAGCCCCAAAGAGTTCGCTCTTTGGGGCTTTTTATTTCTCTTTAAAAACTGACTGAAATGTTCAAAGTGGCTAGGTATTACTTAAGATCAATGCTGTTTAAACGCCCCATGAATGTCAGGATCTCCAAGTTATCTTTATGTGCTTCTAACAACGCTTTTTTGGTTTGCATGTAGGCGGCAAGTTTGCCGTACTTACTAATAGAGCGAACCACCGTTTTATATTTATACTCACCGTCATCATTGAACTCTCGCCACTTGGCGATGTAACACGTATCTCGGTTGTCAGGGTTTTCAAGAGTAGGGTTAGGCTTGTGAACGATTTTAGGCTCAACGCTATGTGGAAGCCTGGTCATTAGGTAAGGGTCTTTCAAAAGACGTCGCCAGAATTTGCCCCACATTTGCCGGCCTAACTCGTTTCTCAGCTTAATGGCTTTTTGTAAGCCTTTCTTTTCTCCAATACGAACAAATCCTACCGAGCGGTGTAGTACCGTATCCTCGGGGGTATGGATATGTATCTTAAAGGCTGTCTTGCCTTTAGAAATAAAGCGGTGTCCAGTGTTAGTTATTAAATTGCTCTTAGACATAGTGCTAAATAATAATTTTATTAATAGCTAAAAGGGTAAGCAAAACTCATAGATAATTAAAGTAATAAAATACAAAACTGTAAATAGGGCTTGTTGAAATGATTTCAAGGGGAAGAAGTCAGATCAGTAGAAGGTTTTATCTCGTAACCGAAACACCCGATCCGATCATATTGATTACTGGGAAGATTATCTAACACGATGTACTAGGGGGAGCAATGCGAGGCTTGAAATTGAAGATACAAAAAAGCCTTAGCTCAAGTGGGAGCTAAGGCTATGATATGGCGCCCCCAGTAGGATTCGAACCTACGACCTGTCCCTTAGGAGGGGACTGCGCTATCCAGCTGTGCCATGGGGGCGTAATACCAATAGTTGCAGTTCATTGCACTGTTTTACTGAGTTCAAATCTAGCAATCTACCAGATCTGTATCAGCATCACGTTGAACGATTCGCTACGGTCATTGGTATAATCAAATAAGATGCGCTGCCTATGATATTCAAAAGTGAGCATATCTCAAGACTTAATGTTTGCTTTTATAGGATCTTGTTCATTACGTCGCCAATTTGAACGCTAGACGCTAAATTTGGCTGATCAATCGTCAGTTCCGCTTCGTGTTCGTATATGCGTGATACCGTTAATGTAATTTCGCTTTGCGAGACTTTGTTTCTTGGCAATCCATTTTGGTCGATAAACGACGCGGTGTGCCAAAGCTGTAATTTGTCTCCCTCTTTTACGCCGTGCATACGGCCGAGATCCATCGTTACGGTATTACCGAAGACTGCCACAACCTCTGGCAGTGTAATTTTGCAAGATAGCTCCGACTCCAGATCCAACATAATATTGCGACTAACGCGAAGCATCATCTCTCCATAGGTCGATGCCCAAAAACGTGCACTACGAGTGTCCACTTGACTCGTCTTAGCAAATGGCCAACGCGCGACCTCACGGTAGGCTTTGTTGAAGATTTCATGGCCAGTTTTACCATCAAATACTTTCATTTCTAACGCAAACTGACGATTGATGATGTCATCTTGCAATAGTTGAGATTCGACCGTTGCAGTGAGATCGGTAATGACCCCTCCAATGATGTATTGTGCGCCATTGTCTTGCGCGATCATTTGAGTGCGAGCAGGATAGTTGCTGCTTATTGAGTAGTCCGTTGTACCAACAGACACAAAGCTGCGTGAGGTTTGATCAAGTTGACGGTTCACTACGTGGCTAAAATCGTCACCAACTTGATAAATTTGTCCCATCACTGCTTGTTGTGGTGATGCGACCTCAATATTGCCGACCAGCATTGTCTTTTTGTATTGATCGGTGTGGCAACCCGTTGCCGATGGATAAATATCAACGCGGATTTTTACCTCGACTTTACCGCGACGTTTGCGTTCAGACTCGACCAAAATGTAACGGACTTCATGATTGGTAAACTGGTATTCGTTGCGGCTTTCTTCTAATAGCGGCATCAAGTTGCTAATACTGCCAATATCTGCGCCCGAAAAATTGACGGCTTTGAACAGCGCGTCTTCCAACGCATGGAGCCTTGCCGTCTCTTCTGAAGAAACGATGGTGGCAACGCCTGTGACTTCATACCAAGATGCCATGACCTTAAAAGGCACAAGCATCACTAAAGTGATTGAAAACAGACTGTTTAATATTTTTTTCATTGGTTACAACCGTTCGGGTATAAATATTGCTTTAACAAATTCAGTGAAGTTTGGTGGGTTTTTCTTCGTTAGGCAAACAAAGAAAAGCAAAGACTGTTCCAATATTCACTTTCTTGGAAAGGAATTAATAAAGAACGGTATCACCTAAGATTATCTGGAGAATCAAACCATGAAAAAGTGGCTTGTCGCCGCATCGATGATGACGCTTCTGACATCGTGCGCGTACTCACCGATTTACAATGGTAAAGAACCTTACTCGGGAAGCCAGTTCATGCTGATGGATAGTCCGCGTCATACGATGGACTTTTTCATTGAGAGCATGACAGAAGACCTGATGGTTTCTAATGTGGCAGTATCAGCGCGGACACCGATTGCGATTACCTCGTTTGTTGATCTACAAAATATGGATGCAACAAACTGGTTAGGTAACTCGGTCTCTGAAGGTTTTATCCATCAGTTTCAGCGCCGAGGGTTTAAAGTGGTTGATTTCAAAACTACGGGCTCTATTCAAGTGACGCAGCAGGGCGATTTTGCTTTAAGTCGTGATTGGCAAGATTTAGCTCAAGAGCAGCAAATTCAGTATGTACTGACCGGAACAATGCTGCGCCAAGAGGGCGGAGTGCTTGTCAATGCACGCGTGGTTGGCATGCAAAGCCGTGTAGTTGTAGCGACAGCGCAAGGTTTCCTTCCGGCTGACCGTATTGGGCGTGACTTAGATACGTTAAATAGCATCCGCACACAAGATGGTGTGTTGATTCGTTCTGACCCTACCATTCGTCAGCCGTACACTGTGATTCTCCGTCCATAGGATAGAAGCATGAAGAAGTTATTATTTATTGTTGCCACACTGATATTGGTGGGGTGTCAGCCATTACAACAGATGCGTCAAGATGAAATCTTAGTGGCGGTGGGTTACGCCAGCGTCAGTGAGCAGACAGGCCGCACAGTAGAAGAAAAGCGTGTACGAGCAATGCGCGCATCAAAAATTGATGCTTATCGTGAGCTAGCAGAGCAAGTTTATGGCATGCGTGTTAGTGGACGAGCAGAGCTGCAAGACCAGCGTTTGGGTATTGAAAGCACCACTGGTGCCGTCGATGGTGTAATTCGTGGTGCAGAAGTTGTGCGTAGTTATCTTGTTGAAGACAGTTATGTGACTGAGCTGCGTCTGGATATCCGTAAGATGGATAAGCTACGTGATTATGGAGAAGTTCAGCAGGTGCCTGAGAAGCGTCAGCAAACCTTGTTTTAAACCATTTCACTAGACAGATAATCTTTTTGAGCGGCTGATTGGTAACAATGAGTCGCTTTTTTATATCTACGTGAGCGCGGGAATTGAGGGTAAGAATGACGTTTAAGCTTTTATATTGGTGCCAAGCGTCGAGATGGTGTGGGTTTTTCCGCCCGCATTGTAGGTCATGCCGACTTTGCCATGAGTTCGCTGAAGCATGTTGTTGAGTTTATTGAAGCTCAGCTGTGCGCGACTAAGCGATTCGCCATTTACTTGGTTAACTTGTTGACAGTCGAGGACGATCGATTGGATTTGAGCAACAACCTGACTTAGGTGCTCATCTTCAGTAAGTTGATTGACGTGCGGGTGAGAGGCGATTCGCTGATCAGTTGTTCTGAGCTGATCAATGAGCGTCATCTTCTGTTTGGCAATGCTCTCAATCTCGGTAGAGACACGCGCCGTGATTGCTTGTGTTTCTTGGCGTAAAACAGCGGAAAGTGCCTTAGCATTTTCTAGCTGGAAATTAACGAGATCGACTAATGCTGCCATAAAATACTTACCTTCGGCCTAAGTCAGTTAGCTTTTGCCTTGCAATTCGTTTTCAAACTTAATCATGTTGTCAGCCAATTTTTCAGGATCGACTTTGTATGAACCGTTTGTGATAGCTTCTTTGATTGCTGCAACTTTGGCGCTGTCATATGCCGGAGAAGCTGCCATATCCTTCTGGAGTTTACTGACGGCTTTACTTTGCTGGCTGAGTGATACTGCGTCTTGTTGCGCTGGCGCCTTTTTTGATTCTGTCGTGCTGGTAGCATTGGAATCGTTACGTGCAGGTGCGCGACTTGTTGTCGTCATCATTTGCCCTGAACGTATATTATCTATACCTGCCATGTTTAACCTTTGCCTTGTATCGTAATACTGGTATCCAGACTATCGACCAGCGCAAAAATAACTTTAGTCATTTTTTGCATTTTTATTGATCAGTTTAAACACGCTACCAGTGGGTATTAAAAATTAACAGTGATTTCCGCAATGTCAGTCACTATGCCTTCTATTATACGTTGTGACTTATCATTTTTCACTCTTACTTGATCGCCAGCTGAACCATCCTGCAATGCTGTGCCTTGCGTTGTGATCGTCATGCCAGAATTCACCGCTTTGATAGTGACCTTTTCATTTCGGCATACCACACAAACATCATTTCTCTCTACGACATCGCCTAAGCGAACATTACGCTTTAGCTTTGCCCCAACCACTTGATCGTAGCTAGAAAATCCATCTTTACGAAAGCGCTGTAGCTCGATCATGGAAGTGGTAACATCCGATGCGCTGACGATTTCTCCTCTCCCTAGTGTTCGTGTCGCGACGATCATTGGTACTGATACCGAGATCCTCACAGGGACATAGACTTTCCAGTCATCCGGTTGGCATTCCACTAACACATTGATGTTACTTCTCGTGCTGCTGGTGGAAGAGGCAGATGTATCTAACGGAACAGGGCAATCCGTTGCTTTTATTCTCGAGTCGATCTCTGCCGCATTAACAGATAGCTCGCCACCATCAGGCTGATCAACCGTAGCAAGAATATGTTGTTCTGCTGCTGTTTTTATTTGCTCGATCTGATTATCTGAAGCTGAATGAACAAAAAAGCTAAACATACTGAGCAAAATGCCGATAGACTTAGCGTACTTTGTAATTAGCGCTCTACATATTGTCATAGTCAATGGTGTCGAAGTGAAAGTGAAATACGCCATACTGTCTCCCTGGTATCGTGCTTGCCAGTGGTAGAGTATCATTTAAAAACAAAAAGTTTGAGATGGAGATGAGCATATGACGGGGATTCTTGACTCGGTGAATCAGCGTACGCAACTCGTCGGTCAGAACCGATTGGAATTATTGACCTTTCGACTGATGGGCCGACAGCGCTACGGCATTAACGTATTCAAAGTGAAAGAAGTACTACAGTGCCCTAAGCTGACTTCAATGCCAAATCTACACCCTCTGGTTAAAGGTATCGCTCATATCCGCGGCCATACCGTGTCCGTTATTGATTTGAGCCTGGCAATTGGTGGCCGCCCAACCACTGATTTAGATAAATGTTTTGTTGTTATTGCAGAATTTAACCGTACGATCCAAGCATTTTTGGTATCATCGGTTGAGCGTATTATCAATATGCATTGGGAAGCGATTTTGCCACCGCCAGACGGCGCAGGTAAAGCGCACTACTTGACTGCCGTGACAAACATTGACAATGAGCTGGTTGAAATCCTTGACGTTGAAAAAATCCTGGCAGAAATTGCGCCAGTTGATGAAACGATGGATTCCGCTATTGGCGAAGAAATCGCACAAGCAGAACAAGAAAAGCCTATTGTACGCCGCATACTGATTGCTGATGACTCGACGGTCGCGCGTAAACAGGTAGAGCGTGCGATTACATCCATCGGTTTTGAGGTCGTATCTGTCAAAGACGGCAAAGAAGCGTACAATAAGTTGATTGAAATGGCTCAAGAAGGCAATATCTACGATCAAATTTCGTTGGTTATTTCCGATATTGAAATGCCAGAAATGGACGGCTATACCTTAACGGCTGAAATTCGCAGACATGCCGATTTGAAAGACCTTTATGTTATCCTCCATTCTTCATTAAGTGGTGTATTCAACCAAGCTATGGTTGAGCGTGTAGGTGCCAACACCTTCATTGCGAAATTTAACCCAGATGAGTTGGGTAACGCGGTTAAATCTGCATTAACACAATAAAAGAGACATTAATGACTGCTATTACAATCAGTGATCAAGAGTATCGTGACTTTAGCCGTTTTCTAGAATCGCAATGTGGCATCGTGTTAGGTGATAGCAAGCAATACCTCGTGCGTAGCCGACTGAGTCCTTTAGTGACGAAGTTTAAGCTCGCATCGTTATCAGATTTGCTACGTGATGTTGTTACAGGGCGTAATCGAGAATTACGAGTCGCCGCTGTGGATGCGATGACGACTAACGAAACCTTGTGGTTTCGAGATACTTATCCGTTCACGGTTTTAGCTGACAAATTATTGCCAGAAGTAGCGGCAAGCAAGCGCCCAATTAAGATCTGGTCTGCTGCCAGTTCATCGGGCCAAGAACCGTATTCTATTGCAATGACGATCCTGGAAACGCAACAGCGCAAGCCGGGCTTGTTACCAAACGTGTCCATTACAGCCACAGATATTTCGGCAAGTATGCTCGAGATGTGTCGTGCAGGGGTGTACGACAACTTGGCTTTGGGTCGCGGGCTTTCACCAGAACGTCGTCGCACCTTCTTTGAAAATGCGGACGGTGGTCGCATGAAAGTCAAAGATAACGTCAAGCGTTTGGTGAACTTTCGTCCACAAAACTTGATGGACAGTTACGCACTGATGGGTAAGTTCGACATCATTTTCTGTCGTAACGTATTGATTTACTTTTCTCCAGAAATGAAATCTAAAGTGCTTAACCAAATGGCGAGCAGTTTAAACCCTGGTGGTTACTTGCTGTTAGGGGCATCAGAGTCGCTAACTGGTCTGACTGATAAATTTGAAATGGTGCGCTGTAATCCGGGCATCATTTACAAGCTTAAATAGCGGTATCTCTTCATTGATAGAAAAGCCTGACTTCGTGTCAGGCTTTTTTGTTTGTTACCTTTCTGCGCCGAGCGCTTCATGTATCACTCAATTAGTTGAAGCGCGTTTTTGCCTTGTGCCCTCAACACGGTGTATCTTTATTAAGTGAGCAAAGTAATACGACATGACATTCCAGTTACTTTGGCTCACTTATTGCTATTTCAATTCACGGTAACCACTCGGTTGGTGTAATGCTTTAGGTTTTGGCATGCTAATTGCTTTTTGGTTATCAATCACGGTCAGTTCTTAATTGTAGAGGCAAACATGGCTATATCTTTTGACAATGCACTAGGCATCCACCAGCACACGGTGGGCGTACGTGAGCGCAATGCAGAGGTGATTTCCACCAATATCGCACAAGCAAACACGCCTGGTTACAAAGCAAGAGGTTTAGACTTTGCGAAGGAATTGCAAGCGGCAACATCTGGGGCAAGCATTGGTCTTAGTCGCACAGATGGTCGGCATATTCCTGCCACTACAACGTTGGTTGGGGACAAGTTATATCGTCTTCCTACGCAACCAGATACGGGAGATGGCAACACGGTAGACTTGGATTTAGAGCGTAACTTGTTTATGCAAAACCAAATCAGACACCAAGCATCACTCGACTTTCTAGGCAGCAAATTCAAGAACTTAACCAAAGCAATCAAAGGGGAATAATTTAGATGAGCTTATTTAACGTTTTCAATGTGACAGGTTCCGCAATGAGCGCTGAATCCGTTCGTCTGAATACTACCTCAAGCAACTTGGCAAACGCCGACAGTGTCAGCAGCTCTGCGAAAGACACTTACAAAGCGCGTCATGCAGTGTTTGGTGCAGAGTTAAGTAACGCCATGCGTGGCGGTGATACGGTGCCAGTGAAAGTGATGGGTATTGTAGAAAGTGATAAACCGCTGAATGCGGAGTACAACCCAGACCATCCCCTTGCAAACGAAGAAGGCTACATCTACAAGCCTAACGTCAATGTAATGGAAGAAATGGCAAACATGATTTCAGCTTCTCGTGCATATCAGACTAATGTACAAGTCGCTGATTCTAGTAAACAAATGCTGCTGCGTACGCTGCAGATGGGTCAATAAGGATAAGGGGGTAGCGTATGGCCGGAATTAACAACGTTGGTCAAAGCGGCTTGTCCTATATCGACCAGCTTAAAAGTCTACAAGAGAGTAACAAGAAAGCGGAAGAGAGCACGGGTAAGCAGGACCTAAAACAGGAAGACTTCTTATCATTGCTCACGAAGCAACTGTCTCAGCAAGACCCTTTTAAGCCGGTAAGTAATGACCAGATGATTGCGCAAATGGCTTCATTTGCGACCGTTGATGGCATTGGCAAGATGAACACTCAGTTTGAGAGTTTGAATTCGTCAATGACATCAAATCAAGCGTTACAAGCTTCCTCTTTGGTAGGGCGTGACGTATTGGTACCAGGAGCAGCAGGTGTGAAGCAGGACGACGCACCAATGGCGGCAATGGTTAAGCTTTCACAATCTATCGATAATCTGTTTGTTCGTGTAGAGGATGAAGCTGGCCAACTGGTTCGTACCTTTGAGGTAGGGGCGAAACCAGCCGGCGACACGCGTGTGCTTTGGGACGGTAAAGATGAAAGCGGAAATCCACTGCCAGCTGGCAAATACAAAGTGAAAGCGTCTGGCTTAGTTGAAGGGGAGTCGCAAGAGTTCCCAGTATCGACGTATGCCAACGTAAACAGCGTATTGCTTGGCAAAGGTGACGGAAACGTATTACTCAATCTGGCTGGTTTTGAATCGCCAGTTCGACTTGCAGAAGTATTGGAAGTCGGCAAAGCGTAGTCATAGCTCGCTAGATTAGGAGATTTTGGAATGTCATATGTATCTTTAAGCGGTTTGTCCGCCGCCCAACTGGATTTGAACACCACCAGTAACAACATTGCGAACGCCAACACGTACGGCTTTAAAGAGTCCCGTGCTGAGTTTGCTGATGTCTACTCTAACTCTTTATTTACTAACGCAAAAACCACACCGGGTGGTGGTGCGCAAGCAAGCCAAGTGGCACAGCAGTTCCATGAAGGCTCTAGCATTTACACCAACAACCCAATGGATTTGCGTGTTTCGGGGACAGGTTTTTTCGCTGTAGCGAAAGAGCGTCTAACTCCACAACAGAATGAACTGACACGTAATGGTGCATTTCACTTAAATAAAGAAAACTACATGGTGACCGCGAACGACGAGTTCTTATTAGGTTACCAAGTGGACCCAAGCTCTGGTGAGGTTTCTTCATACGAGCCACAACCCATCAATATTCCTGCTGAATTTGGTAAGCCAAAACAAACAGCAAACATTGAAGTGGGTGTGAACTTGCCAGCGAACGGCGATTTGAAAGATCCAACGCAGTTTGATTTTTCAGACCCAGATACATACAACCGTTCAACCTCTTCGACAATTTATGACTCGATGGGTCAGTCTTACAAGCTAACGACGTATTACTTGAAAGATCAGACTCAGCCAAATACATGGAACACTTACTACACCGTGACAGATAAAGAAGGTGAAAAGCCTTTAAATGTTGCGGCTGGTGATGCGCAAACGCCAACAGGTCATGTGGGGCATACCATGAAGTTCAACAACGATGGTACGTTGGCGAGCTTGAACAATGGTCAGCCAATCACTTCTGTGGCTCTGGGCGATCCGGCGACGAACACGACACCAGTCGATATGAATGGTGCCGATCCTGCGCAGACGCTTAACTTCGGCTTAGGCTCAGCAACACAGTTTGCGGCTCCGTTCGAACTGACTAAGTTTGACGAAGACGGTGCAACAACGGGCTTCCTAACCAAAGTTGACTTCGATGAAAACGGCAGCGTATTGGGGACTTACTCAAACGGTGAAAACGTTACATTGGGTCGTGTTGCTCTCGTACGTGTTCCAAACGAGCAAGGTCTGGATAAGAAAGGCGGAACTCAATGGGATTCAACGCAGTTCTCTGGTGACAAGATCTGGGGTGAATCAAATAAAGGCTCTTTCGGCACCATCAATAACGGTATGCTGGAACAGTCAAACATTGATATGACGCAGGAGTTGGTGGACCTGATCTCTGCTCAGCGTAACTTCCAAGCAAACTCACGTTCGCTAGAAGTACACAACCAACTACAACAGAATATCTTACAGATCCGCTAGATCACTAGCTGGGTCATTCGATACTCTGCTTGAGTAAGCAATGGTGTGTGATTGCTTCTTAGTAATTACCGCTTTGTTCATTTTCATCATGACATTCATCTGATGCTTAGCCTGAATACACCTCACTCAGGCTAAGCATGCTTTGATCTACGATTTGCCGCTGTTGCCGCCGTATGGATCAAAACCTTGCCTCTCGTTACAGTTTTCTGCCCCTATTGACCTCTTTTAATTGTTGATTGTTAATTCAAAGTATTGATTTATAAGTCTATTTTTGTTTTGGCATAACTATTGCTTTTACTCCGTGTACAGAGAGATTTTTTGGAGTAATTTATGGATCGCGCACTGTTTCTCGCAATGAGTGGCGCCAAGCAAAATATGCAGGCACTACAATTGCGCGCTAATAACTTGGCTAACGTAAGCACGACCGGATTTCGGGCTGATTTAGCACAGGCTCGCTCAATGCAGGCTTATGGTGAAGGCCATCCTTCACGTGTGTTCAGCATGACAGAGCGTCCAGGGCATAACTTTGCTCAAGGTAGCGTGATTACAACAGGGCGTGATCTGGATGTGACGATTGAAGGCAGCGGCTGGATATCGGTACTCGATCACACAGGGAAAGAAGGGTTGACCCGTAACGGCAACCTAAAAGTCGATCAAAATGGCATGCTTACCAACGCAAGTGGTCATTTGGTGCTGGGTGAAAACGATGCGCCGATTACTTTGCCTATCCCTCTCTCCAAAATTGAAATCGGTCGGGATGGCACCATCTCTGTACTTCCTCAAGGTGCCCCGGCAGAAGAATTCCAAGCGGTTGATCGCATTAAGCTCGTTAAGCCTAATGATCAAAGCTTGTTTAAAGACACCAATGGCTTATTTCGCCATAAAACTCCAAACCAACCTTACGAATCAGACGCGACTGTTAGTCTCCAGACGGGAGCGATAGAAGGCAGTAACGTGAATGCCGTAGGTGAAATGACCGCATTGATTGACTTACAACGTCAGTTTGAAATGCAAGTCAAGATGATGAGCACAGCTGAAGAAATGGATAAATCTTCAGATTCACTGCTTCGTATGAGTTAACAGAGTTAGAGGTTCACTATGCATCCAGCACTATGGGTAAGTAAAACAGGTCTAGACGCCCAACAAACCAACATTGCCACGATTTCGAACAACTTGGCGAACGCTTCTACTGTCGGCTACAAAAAGAGCCGTGCAGTATTCGAAGATCTGTTCTATCAGAACATAAACCAGCCTGGCGGCCAGTCATCTCAGAACACGGAACTGCCAAGTGGCTTGATGCTAGGTGCGGGTTCTAAAGTGGTTGCGACGCAAAAAGTGCACACGCACGGCAATGCACAGACAACGACTAACGCATTGGACATGATGGTGGAAGGCGACGGTTTCTTCCAAGTGACATTGCCGGACGGCAACATCGGTTATACCCGTAACGGTCAGTTCACGCTCAATGGTGAAGGCACGTTAGTCACGTCGGGCTCTGGCTACCCTGTAGAGCCTGAAATTGTGATTCCAGAAGATGCGATTTCTATTACTGTCGGTACGGATGGTGAAGTGTCGGTTCGCGTCCGAGGGCAGCAAGACAACCAAGTCGTTGGTCAGCTAACCATTACAGACTTTGTTAACCCGGGTGGCCTAGAGCCAATTGGTCAGAACCTTTACTTACCAACGGGTGCCAGTGGCGATCCACAAGAGGGTGTTCCTGGTTTGGACGGTTTGGGGGAAATTCGTCAATCCATGCTGGAAGCGTCCAACGTGAATGTAACAGAAGAGTTGGTCAACATGATCGAAGCCCAGCGCGTTTACGAAATGAACTCAAAAGTGATCTCGTCAGTCGATAAGATGATGAGCTTCGTTAACCAGCAATTGTAACGATTAAGAGCAAGATTTGAGGAGCTCACGATGAAACGTATTTGCCTACTCGCTTTGATTGCTACGATGTCGGGCTGTGCCATGTTGGAACCGATTGAAACGGATGAAGTGACACAAGCAACCACTGTGGTCGACGCAGTAGAAGGCGATAAATCGAAAGAAGAGAGCAGCGGTATTGTAGATACTTTACGTGGTAGAAGTGATCCGGTTGCTGGCGACCCTGCGTGGGCTCCAATTCATCCGAAAAACAAGCCTGAGCATTACGCTGCTGCAACAGGTTCGTTGTTTAGCGCCGAGCACATTACCGATCTCTACGACGATTCTAAACCACGTGGTATTGGCGACATTATTACCGTAACACTGGATGAGACAACCAGTGCGACGAAAAGCGCAAATGCCGATTTATCGAAAACCAATGAAGCGCAAATGGACCCGCTTCAAGTGGGCGGAGAAGAGCTGCAAATTGGCGGAAAATATAATTTCTCTTATGACCTAAACAACTCCAACTCATTTGCAGGTGACTCTTCTGCAAAGCAGAGCAACAGCATCAGTGGTTACATCACTGTTGAGGTGATCGAAGTACTGGCAAACGGCAACCTCGTGATCCGCGGTGAGAAGTGGATGACGCTAAATACGGGTGATGAGTACATACGTTTAAGTGGCACTATTCGTCCGGATGATATTAATTTCGACAACACCATTGCATCAAATCGCGTTTCTAACGCAAGAATTCAATACTCAGGGACTGGTTTGCAACAAGATATGCAAGAGCCAGGCTTCTTGGCACGATTCTTTAATGTAGCGCTATAACACGCCGTGCTGACGGCAATTTGACTGCAAGAGATAAGTAAGCATGAAAAAACTCCTTTTAGTACTGATGAGCGTTGCTCTGTTTTCTACCGTAGCCCAAGCCGCACGTATCAAAGACGTCGCGCAAGTGGCAGGTGTACGAAGCAACCAACTCGTGGGTTATGGTTTGGTTTCAGGCTTACCTGGTACGGGTGAAGCGAACCCGTTTACAGAGCAAAGTTTCGCCGCCATGCTGCAAAACTTCGGCATTCAGATGCCGCCGGGCACAAAGCCAAAAATTAAAAACGTTGCCGCAGTCATGGTTACGGCAGAGTTGCCGCCTTTCTCTAAACCGGGTCAGCAAGTGGACGTGACTGTCTCTTCCATCGGAAGTGCTAAAAGTTTGCGTGGTGGTACGCTACTACAAACGTTCCTCAAAGGTCTCGACGGTCAAGTTTACGCGGTTGCTCAAGGTAACTTAGTGGTGAGCGGCTTCAGTGCTGAAGGCGCTGACGGTTCTAAAATCGTAGGTAACAATCCAACCGTTGGTCTTATCTCTAGTGGTGCGACAGTAGAGCGAGAAATTCCAAACCCATTTGGTCGTGGCGATTACATCACGTTCAACTTGCTTGAGTCAGACTTCACAACGGCTCAACGTATGGCGGATGCTGTAAACAACTTCCTTGGCCCACAAATGGCGAGCGCTGTTGACGCGACATCAGTGCGCGTGCGTGCTCCTCGTGACGTCAGTCAGCGTGTTGCGTTCTTATCGGCAATCGAAAACCTAGAATTCGACCCGGCAGATGGTGCAGCCAAAATCATCGTTAACTCACGAACGGGCACTATTGTAGTTGGTAAGCATGTACGTCTTAAACCAGCAGCAGTAACGCATGGCGGCATGACGGTTGCGATCAAAGAAAACCTGAATGTTAGCCAACCTAACGGCTTTTCTGGTGGGCAAACCGTAGTCGTACCAGACTCGGATATCGAAGTCAGCGAAGAGCAAGGAAAAATGTTTAAGTTCGAACCAGGCTTAACGTTGGATGATTTGGTCCGTGCCGTGAACCAAGTCGGGGCTGCGCCTTCGGACTTGATGGCAATTTTACAAGCATTGAAGCAAGCTGGTGCCATTGAAGGCCAGTTGATCATCATTTAATGGTTAGGAGGTAGGTATAATGAACAATCCTAACGACATTGGTTTTATCCATGACATCAGTTCTCTGGACACTCTGCGTCAAAAAGCAGTGAAAGAGGGAAAAGATGGCGAGCAAGAAGCATTGCATGCGGCTGCTCGTCAGTTCGAATCTATTTTCACCTCCATGATGTTGAAATCCATGCGTGAAGCCAATGAGGGCTTTGAGTCCAACATGATGAACAGCCAAAACGAGAAGTTCTACCGACAAATGTTGGATGAACAGATGGCGAGTGAATTGAGTTCGTCTGGTTCAATGGGACTGGCCGATATGATTGTTAAGCAATTAACGGCTGGGCAAGGGAACGACAAAAAAGAAACGGCTATGCGTGATGCGGCAAACAATGCTGCGGAATATCGTCGTGTTGACCCGAAAAAAGCGCGCGAGATTGAACAGCGCTTGATTGAATCTGGTCAACTATCTCGACCAAGCAATGAACCCACTCGATTCGATTCACCAGAATCCTTTGTTAACTCGATGAAGCCATACGCGGAGAAAGCTGCGAAAGCCCTAGGTGTCGAGCCATCTTTGCTACTTGCGCAAGCCGCTTTGGAAACGGGGTGGGGACAAAAGGTCGTGAAGAACGCGCGTGGCAGCAGCAACAACTTATTTAATATCAAAGCAGATCGAAGCTGGCAGGGTGACAAAGTGACGACTCAAACTTTAGAGTTCCACGATAACACGCCAGTGAAAGAGACGGCAGCGTTTCGCTCCTACTCAAGTTACGAAGACAGCTTTAATGACTTTGTACGATTTTTGAATGACAACCCACGTTACGATACAGCATTGCAGCAACGCGGGAATTCAGAGTCGTTTATTCGCGGTATCCACAGTGCGGGTTACGCGACCGATCCGAATTACGCAGATAAAGTCCTGCAGGTGAAGGATAAAATCGAAAGTATGTAATGTCTCTGCGACAATTTATGACGTTCTCGAAGGCTTGCCATAGTGCAAGCCTTCACTTTATCTGAACATCTACGCCTTTCTATCACTTGGCACATCTTTTGCTTTTAATGTGTCTAGGTGATCGGTTTTGCCGATTTATATTTCGTTTTTGGGGGCATGTATGGCGTCAGATCTTCTGAATGTAGGTACTCAAAGTGTGCTTACTGCTCAGAGACAATTAAACACCACTGGTCATAACATTTCTAATGTTAATACAGAGGGTTATAGCCGTCAGTCTGTTATCCAAGGCACGAATGATCCGCGCATGTTCGGTGGTTCTACCTACGGCATGGGTGTGCATGTGGAAAATGTTCGCCGCTCGTGGGATCAGTTTGCCGTGAATGAACTGAACCTGTCGTCGACCAACAATGCCAACAAAACGGATACCCAAGACAATCTTGATATGCTCTCTAGCATGTTGAGTTCAGTGGCATCGAAGAAAATTCCTGAGAACCTGAATGAGTGGTTCGATGCGGTAAAAACCATGGCAGATACCCCGAACGATTTAGGGGCACGAAAAGTGGTATTGGAAAAGGCGAAAATCTTCTCTGATACATTAAATGATTTCCACGAAACCGTTCGACTGCAATCTGATGTCACCAATAAAAAATTGGATATGGGCATTGAGCGCGTTAACCAACTTGCGTTGGAAATTCGAGATATTCATCGACTGATGATGCGTACCCCCGGTCCACATAATGACCTGATGGATCAGCATGAAAAGCTGGTTACTGAGCTGTCAGAGTACACCAAAGTTACCGTAACCCCACGCAAAAATGCGGAAGGGTTTAATGTTCATATCGGCAATGGACACACTCTTGTTTCTGGCACGGAAGCAAGCCAGCTCAAAATGATCGATGGCTATCCGGATGTTCATCAAAGACGATTAGCAATGGTGGAAGGGAATGGCATTAAAGCGATCAAGTCTGATGATATGGATGGCAAAATCGGCGCTTTACTTGAAATGCGCGACAAACACATCCCACAACTGCAAGATGAAATGGGCCGTTTAGCGACGGGCTTTTCCTACAAAATTAATCAGCTGCAATCTCAAGGTCTGGATCTCAACGGTAAGATAGGTAAAGAAGTATTTACCGACGTGAACTCTGAGCTGGTGGCAAAATCTCGAGTTTTTGCTGCGCCTGACTCCCAAGCTGATGTTGCGGTTTACATCGAGGACATTTCCGCGATCAAAGGTGGTGAATATTCGCTGCGTTATGATGGCGACCAATACAGCGTGACAACACCGAAAGGTGAGCAAATGTCGTTGAACATCGACCGTTCGGATTCGTCGTTTGTTCTGGATGGTATGAAAGTGCAAATTGGTGAAGGCCTTGCCGCCGGTGAGCGCGTATTGCTACGCCCAACGAGAAGTGGTGCAGCCATCATAAAGATGGAAACCAATGACGCAAAAGCTATTGCCGCACAAAGTTATGAAGCCTCAACCACTTTTGCCCAAGGTAACGCCAAGTTTAAAATTCGTGAGGCGGGGGATGTTAAAGAGTTTGAGGTTACCGTACAACCAGCCGACGAGAAGCATGATAAGCCGTGGTTAAAGATCACGGATAACAAGGGTAATTTACTATCGGACAAATACTCATATCCGTTAGATAAAGATAACCCGATGATTGAAATCTCAGTGCCGAAAAGCCATCCGCTGTATAAAAACGGCGATGCAACCGTGTTTGAGTTGAGCGAAGGCGCACTGATGAATGATAAATTCACCGCAAACTTGGTGCCTTCTGAAGGTGGTAACGGCAACTTGAGAAAAATGCAGAAGATCCAAACAGACAAGATGATGGATGGAAAATCCAGTACCTTGATCGATGTTTATCATAACCTCAATACTGAAGTTGGACTGAAATCTTCTACAGCAAACCGTTTAGCCTCTGTCGCTCGTTTAGAGCATGAAGCGGCGCAAGAGCGCGTTGCTTCTATTTCTGGTGTTAACCTCGATGAAGAAGCGGCCAACATGATGAAGTTTCAACAAGCGTACATGGCTTCATCACGTGTGATGCAAGCGGCGAATGATACCTTCAATACCATTTTACAACTGAGGTAAGGAGAAGAGATAAGTGCTAACCCGAATTTCTAGTTTCCATAACTATCAGTCCGTACAAAATGATCTGCGTCGTCAAGAGAATAAGGTTCACCACAACCAAGAGCAGCTTGCTTCAGGGAAAAAGTTACTGAAACCTAGTGACGACCCCCTCGCTGCGCATTACATCCAAAACATTAGTCAGCAACAAGAACAGCTACAACAATATCTTAGCTCGATAGTGTTGGTGCGTAATCGTCTAGAAAACCACGAAGTTAATATCGCCAATGCGGAGAATTTTGCCGACGAGTCGAAGCGCTTAACGATGGAGATGATTAACGGTGCGTTTTCTGCGGAAGACCGACAAGCAAAGAAGCGTGAGCTAGAAGAGATTGCGAACAACTTCCTTAACTTGGTGAACTCGCAAGATGAATCTGGTAACTACGTGTTTGCTGGCACTAAGCCAAAAAGCCAACCATTTTATCGCGATAAAGACGGTAGCGTGCAATACGCTGGGGACGATTATCAGCGCAAAATGAAAGTCTCCAGCATGCTTGAGATGCCAATGAACGATCCTGGCAGCAAGCTGTTTATGGAGATACCAAACCCATTTGGCGACTATCAGCCGAATTACGATCTACAAAATGGCTCTGAGCTGTTGCTAAACAAAGCTACTAACGTTGACGCTAAGGATGATGCGGCGTATCGCGTGACATTTGTCGATATGAATAACGGCAAATTTGGTTACCAATTAGAGCGTAACGGCAAAGTAGTGGATGCCGATGAGTTTTCTCCAGAGAAAGGGATTGAATACAAAGGCCTGAAAGTGCACGTAAAAGGCCAAATTACGCCTGGTGACAGCATTGAGATCGAAAAGCGGGCAGAGTTCAGCATTTTCGATACCTTCAAGGATGCAATGGCATGGTCAGACAAATCGGTTTCGGATACGTCGGCGACCGCCAAATTGCACCAAATGACAGAAGAATTCCACGCTGCTTTTATCCATTTGAATAAAGCGCGTACAGATGCCGGTGCTCGATTGAGTACGCTGGATATCCAAGAGCAAAATCATGAAGACTTTAATTTGTCTCTGGCAAAAGCGAAGAGCAACTTTGAGGATTTGGATTACTCCAAAGCCGTGATCGAGTTCAGTGAAAACTCGCGAGCGTTACAGGCATCGCAACAAGCATTCGGTAAGACCAAAGATCTAACGTTGTTTAACTACATCTAGTATGACACTCATACACATTGTCTGATTTTGATGCCTTATGTGCAAAGCCTTAAGCGCGATAAGTCGACGTAACCTGAGAGTCTGAGATGTCATGCGGCACGATTTTACCCAAAGCGGCAATGATGCGGGAGGCAAGTCGGGCGGCAACAGGGCAGCGTTCAATACTCTTGGGCTAAGATGAGTCTGACAAACCGGAAATAGCTTAATGATAAAGCTAACTTATTGTTTATTTGATTCTTTTAAAAGTGGTTAAATAATTTACGAAAGTTGGCACACAAATTGTATTGAAAATATCAGAACAGATTTAGAGATTCTAAACCCTGCGTTTAAGGCAGATTTAGCAAGTAACTTTTACGGTCAGTGCTTATCCAAATGAGAGTAAAGCTGGCCGCTTCGCAAAAGCTTGCGAACTCAACAGGAGAGCAAAATGGCTGTAACAGTTAGTACTAACGTCTCCGCGATGACCGCGCAGCGTTACCTAAACAAAGCGACTGATGAATTAAACACGTCGATGGAGCGCTTATCTTCAGGACATAAGATTAACAGTGCAAAAGATGATGCGGCAGGTCTACAGATCTCTAACCGCTTAACTGCACAGTCTCGTGGCCTAGATGTCGCAATGCGTAACGCGAACGATGGTATCTCGATTGCACAAACCGCTGAAGGTGCGATGAATGAGGCAACCTCTGTCATGCAACGAATGCGTGACCTTGCGATTCAATCATCGAACGGTACTAACTCTCCAGCTGAGCGTCAGGCGATCAACGAAGAGTCAATGGCATTGATTGACGAGCTAAACCGTATTGCAGAAACCACTTCATTTGGTGGTCGTCGTCTATTGAACGGCTCATTCGGTGAAGCAGCATTCCAGATTGGTGCGAGCTCAGGTGAAGCCATGATCATGGGACTCACCAGCATTCGTGCGGACGATACGCGCATGGGCGGTGTGACCTTCTTATCTGAGAACGGTAAAGATAAAAACTGGAGCGTTGACCCAGCTAAATCTGACTTGAAGATCACGCTACCAGGTATGGGTGAAGACGAAGACGGCAATGTTGATGATCTAGAAATCAACATTAATGCCAAAGCGGGCGACGACATCGAAGAGCTTGCCACTTACATTAATGGTCAGTCTGATATGATTAATGCGTCTGTAAGTGAAGATGGCAAGTTGCAAGTTTTTGTCGCGCATCCAAACGTTCAGGGTGAGATTTCTATTTCTGGTGGATTAGCATCTGAGCTTGGCCTGAGTGATGAACCTATCAGAACGTCAGTACAAGATATTGATATGACCACGGTACAAGGTTCTCAAAACGCGATTTCTGTGCTGGATTCGGCACTGAAATACGTAGACTCGCAACGTGCAGACTTAGGTGCGAAGCAAAACCGTTTGAGTCACAGCATCAACAACTTGGCGAATATCCAAGAAAACGTTGACGCATCGAACAGCCGAATTAAAGATACAGATTTTGCGAAAGAAACCACGCAAATGACCAAAGCACAAATTTTGCAACAAGCAGGTACATCGATTCTTGCTCAAGCGAAACAGTTGCCAAACTCTGCAATGTCACTATTGCAGTAGTTTACTTAGCCTGTACTCAATACATTCAGACGTGGATGGGAATGCAGGCTTTTGGCAAGCAGCTTTACAATAGAATGAGCGGCTCTCTCATCTCTCACCTGCCAATCATTTTCAATGTAAAGTTGCACTCGGTATGCCGGAAATGTGTTCATTTCTCTTGATCTCCACATAGGCTCTGGCGACCAACCTAGCCCCAGTTCTCTCAAAGGAAAAGGGGCTTTTTCTTTTCTAATTTTCACGTCTATCGTCTGCGAACTTACCTTTAATTGTTTCCTTTTGCTGGTTTTCTATACAATTTAGCCCTCTCGGCTCGATTTGTGGAAACTTGAGCACTTTTTCTTACTTTTCTTCAATTTTATTAGCTAAATCTCGCAATGTTATTTTTTTAAACTTTTTTCTAAAGCTTCTGAATTTGGTGTCGTTAATAGAGGTAACTTTGAGAGAACTACTTGGTTTTCCGAGACGTCGGAAACCGCTACACCGGAAAATCAATTGGAGAAATCACCATGGCAGTGAATGTAAACACTAACGTATCAGCGATGACCGCTCAGCGTTACCTAAACAACGCAAACTCAGCTCAACAAACTTCTATGGAGCGTTTGTCTTCAGGTTTTAAAATCAACAGCGCAAAAGATGACGCTGCGGGTCTACAAATCTCGAACCGTTTGAACGTACAAAGCCGTGGTTTAGATGTAGCGGTTCGCAACGCGAACGACGGTATCTCGATTGCACAAACTGCTGAAGGTGCAATGAATGAGACCACTAATATTCTTCAACGTATGCGTGACTTGTCTCTGCAATCAGCAAACGGCTCAAACTCGAAAGCAGAACGTGTTGCGATTCAAGAAGAAGTGACCGCGCTAAACGACGAACTAAACCGTATCGCAGAAACAACCTCTTTCGGTGGTAACAAGCTGCTAAACGGTACTCACGGCGCGAAATCGTTCCAAATCGGTGCGGATAACGGCGAAGCGGTAATGCTTGAGCTAAAAGACATGCGCTCAGACAACAAAATGATGGGCGGTGTAAGCTACCAAGCAGAAAGCGGTAAAGGTAAAGATTGGAACGTTGCTGAAGGTAAGAATGACCTAAAAATCAACCTAACGGACAGCTACGGCCAAGAGCAAGAAATCAACATCAGCGCAAAAGCGGGTGACGATATCGAAGAGCTTGCGACTTACATTAACGGCCAAACTGACCTAGTGAAAGCATCAGTAGACCAAGATGGTAAACTGCAAATCTTCGCTGGCAACAACAAAGTTGAGGGCGAGGTCGAGTTTTCAGGTGGTCTATCTGGTGAACTAGGTTTGGGCGAAGGCAAAAAGGTAACGGTAGATACTATCGACGTAACCTCAGTTGGTGGCGCACAAGAATCTGTTGCCATCATCGATGCGGCACTGAAATATGTAGACAGCCACCGCGCAGAGCTAGGTGCTTTCCAGAACCGTTTCAACCACGCAATCAGCAACTTGGACAACATTAACGAGAACGTGAATGCGTCGAAGAGCCGTATCAAAGATACAGATTTCGCGAAAGAAACGACGGCAATGACCAAATCACAAATTCTATCGCAAGCGTCAAGCTCAATCCTTGCGCAAGCGAAACAAGCGCCTAACTCAGCGCTAAGTCTGCTAGGTTAATCAATTTAACAAAGCAAGAAACCAAAGCCAGGCTCATCCCTGGCTTTTTGCTTATTGGCTATAACGATTCAGATGTGTCCTGACAGTATGTTCGATAAGGCATTCATATCGATTAGATGATCTCTTTAAATTCCAATGTTTCTGCGATGGTGGCGCAGAGACACCTGAGTCAAGCAGCTGCGCAAAATGTTGAGTCACAACGCAACCTAACTTCGGGGTTTCGAATCAACTCGGCGAGCGATGATGCGGCAGGTTTACAGATATCGAATACTCTCCATGTACAAACGAGAGGGCTTGATGTCGCCTTAAGAAATGCACACGACGCTTTTTCTGTTGCTCAAACAGCGGAGGGAGCATTGCACGAAAGCAGTGACATATTGCAACGCTTACGCTCTCTGGGGCTTCAAGCAGCAAACGGCAGTTATGACTCAAGTGATCGGCAAAGTATTCAATATGAGGTCGTAGCGCTGCAAGATGAGCTTGATCGTGTCGCGATCACGACAACATTTGCGGATAAAAACCTGTTTGATGGATCTTACGGTTCACAAAGTTTCCATATTGGCGCGAACGCTAATTCAATCTCTTTGACGTTACGTAACATGCGTAGCCATATCCCAGAGATGGGAGGGCAGCATTATGTTGGTGATGCGGTCGATAAAGATTGGCGAGTCACTAAAGATAACCAAACCCTAAAAGTCGAATACCAAGACAGTAAAGGGCAAACCCAAACGGAATCCATTGGACTCAAATTGGGTGACCGTATAGAACAGGTCGCCACTTACATCAATGCTCAACAATCGATAGTGAATGCTTCAGTAACGGAAAACAACGAACTGCAATTCTTCGCTTCTACGATGAAGGCGCCAGAGGGTGTGGTTCTCGATGGGAGTTTAGCGGATGAGCTTGATGTGAGCGCTGGTCAATTAGTCACAATGGATGACATCGATATGTCGACGGCAGGTAAGGCGCAGCTTTCAATTGGGGTGATTGATACAGCAATTAAGTACGTTGATTCGCACCGAAGTGAAATTGGCAGCTTTCAGAACCGTGTAAACGGCTCGATGGATAACTTAAATACTGTGAATCGGAGTGTTACAGAGTCCAAGAGTCGAATAAGAGATACAGACTTCGCAAGAGAATCTACGGAAATGGTGCGTTCTCAAGTGCTCCAAGATGCGACAACAGCATTATTGGCTCAGGCAAAGCAAAGGCAGAGTTCGGCACTTGGATTACTTAGCTGAGCGGATTTCATTGATGTAAGTCGATCAGAAACAAAATTTCAGGTAATAAAAAACGCTGCCAATGGCAGCGTTTTTTCGTGTTCGATTAAGTAAAAATTACTTAGTTACACGTAGAACTGGAGTTTCACCAACAGTTACAGAACCAGAAAGCTTGTTTAGCTCTTTGATTTCGTCCATGTTAGAGATAACAACTGGAGTTAGCGTTGACTTCGCTTTCTCTTCTAGAAGAGCTAGATCGAATTCAATTACAGTGTCGCCAGCTTTAACAGTTTGACCTTCTTCAGCGATACGCGTGAAGCCTTCGCCTTTTAGTTCAACTGTGTCGATACCGAAGTGAACGAAAAGCTCAACACCGTCGTCAGACTCGATAGAGAACGCGTGATTAGTTTCGAAGATCTTACCGATAGTACCGTTTACAGGAGCTACCATTTTGTTGCCTGCTGGCTTGATAGCAATACCGTCACCAACGATTTTCTCAGCGAAAACAACATCTGGCACGTCTTCGATGTTTACAATCTCACCAGAAAGTGGCGCGATGATTTCGATAGCACCAGCGTCAGCGCTGTCATCAGATACAAGCTTCTTAAGTTTGTCAAACAGACCCATTGTGTCATGCTCCTAAGGTTTGGTTTTATTCTGTCGAATTATAGTATACCAATATAGCTCATTAGACGACTTTTTTCGCCGTCTAATGGCCATTAAGTATTGAATTACTTGGTACTACCGATTACTGAGCTTTCTCAGCAATAAACTTTTCTACCACGGCTTCGATTTCTTCTGCTGTCGGTAGAGAAAGGGCTTCTTCAGCCATTGCTTTCACTTCTGCGAAGTTAGAGTTACGAACTACTTTCTTCACTTTAGGGATTGAAATGCCGCTCATTGAGAACTCGTCCAGACCCATACCTAGAAGTAGAAGTGTTGCACGCTCGTCACCTGCAAGTTCACCACACATACCAGTCCATTTACCTTCTGCGTGAGAAGCGTCGATAACTTGCTTGATCACAGTAAGTACAGCAGGTGATAGTGGGTTGTATAGGTGAGAAATCATCTCGTTACCACGGTCAACCGCTAGTGTGTACTGAGTTAGGTCGTTTGTACCGATAGAGAAGAAAGATACTTCCTTCGCTAAGTGGTGTGCGATCGCAGCAGCAGCAGGAGTTTCAACCATAACACCGATTTCGATGTTTTCGTCGAACGCGTGGCCTTCAGCGCGTAGCTCTTCTTTGTACTCTTCGATCGCTTTCTTAAGCTCACGGATTTCTTCGACAGAGATGATCATTGGGAACATGATACGCAGTTTGCCGTGTGCAGAAGCACGTAGAATGCCACGTAGCTGATCACGAAGGATTTCACGACGATCTAGACTGATACGTACAGCGCGCCAGCCTAGGAATGGGTTCATCTCTTTTGGAAGATCCATGTATGGGAGATCTTTATCGCCGCCGATATCCATAGTACGGATGATCACAGCTTGACCGTTCATTGCTTCCGCAACTTCTTTGTACGCTTGGTACTGTTCTTCTTCAGTTGGTAGCGCAGTACGGTCCATAAATAGGAATTCAGTACGGTACAGACCAACACCTTCACCGCCGTTACGAAGGATACCGTCACAGTCTTTCACTGTACCGATGTTACCGCAAACTTCTACACGGTGACCGTCAGTCGTTTCTGCGTGTAGGTCTTTCAGTTTCGCTAGCTCTTCTTTTTCAGCTAGGAATGCTGCTTTAACCGCTTTCGCTTCTTCTAGCTCAGCTTCTGATGGGTTAACAACAATCTTGTTGTTCATTGCGTCAAGAATCAGCATGTCGCCATTCTTAACTTTCTTCGTGATGTCGTTAGTACCAACGATAGCTGGAAGCTCAAGTGAGCGAGCCATGATTGAAGTGTGAGATGTACGACCACCAATGTCACAAGCAAAACCAAGCACGTAGTCTAGGTTAATTTGTGCAGTTTCAGATGGCGTTAGGTCGTAAGCAACAAGAATTACTTCTTCGTTGATATCGCTAAGCGAAACAATGTTGATGCCTAGTGCGTTCTTAACAAAACGAGAACCGATATCGCGGATGTCAGTTGCACGCTCTTTTAAGTATTCGTCGTCTAGAGACTCAAGAGCACATGCTTGCTCTTCGATCACTGAGTGGATAGCGTGATCAGCAGTCATCTTGTCGTTTTTGATAAGTGCTAGGATTTCCTCTTCTAGCTCTTCGTCTTCAAGAAGCATGATGTGACCTTCAAAGATCGCTTCTTTTTCTTCGCCAAACGTTTCAAGCGCTTTTTGCTTGATAGTTTCTAGCTGAGCTGCAGATTTGTTACGAGCGTCAAAGAAACGCTGAACTTCAGCTTCTACTTGATCGTCAGAAATAGTGTTTGTGTTTAGGACAATTTCATCTTCTTGAAGTAGTAGTGCTTTACCGATTGCAATACCAGGAGATGCTAGGATGCCTGAAATCATAGCCTTACCTTAAGTTTGGTCAACTTTATAAAACGGGAGAATAATGGGTGCGCTAACGAATAGTTTTAGCTTAGTTTTGAGCCTATTTCCAACGAAGCCATTTTGCTTTCACAAAATGGCTTCTGGAGTAGGAGACCGGATTAGTGTAGTTGGTCCATTAGAGCAACTAGGTGGTCAACTGCTTGCTGAGCTTGTGGGCCTTCAGCAGAAATAGTAACTTGAGTACCTTTTACTAGGCCTAGTGTTTGTAGTTTGAACAGGCTCTTAGCGCTAGCGCTTTTACCGTTAGAAGTCACAGTGATGTCTGCGTCGAATGCTTTTGCTTCTTTAACAAACTGTGCAGCTGGACGAGTGTGAAGGCCGTTTTCTGCTGTGATTTCTACTTGCTTCTCGTACATGTGATATACCCCAATAAATGTATTTTTTTGTTAGTTTGTGACCAGATTTTAGCTTAACTGCTTTACATCTTGTGCGCTAGCACGGGAAGAGTTCAAAGCGCGTCAGTTCTGATACTAGTCAAAAGTTTGGTAACTACGCAACTGTTTGCGTGCGTAATCACTTTGAAACCTTTTTGTGTTCTGCTTCTTTATTTTGAAGCTAGAAATAAAACACCCTGATATTACCAAAGGTAGGGCAGGGATCAACAAAAAAGCCCCTAAACGGGGCTTTTTTAAACTAAAAATTGATTTGAACACATATTATTGTTGGTTCTCTTTTTCGGTAAAGATACCTGCAAAGAGTGCTGTACTTAGGTAACGCTCACCGGAACTTGGCAAGACAGTTACAATTGTTTTTCCTTCAAATTCAGGTAGTTCCGCAAGTCGGTTCGCTGCAACAACCGCTGCGCCAGATGAGATACCAGCTAGGATACCTTCCTCTTCCATTAGGTTACGAGCCATCTCAATCGCTTCTTCTGAGGTAACTTGCTCAACACGGTCAATAATGTCTAAATCGAGGTTACCAGGGATGAAACCAGCACCGATACCTTGAATTTTGTGTGGGGCAGGTTGGATTTCTTCGCCAGCAAGTGCTTGTGCAATAACCGGAGACTCTGCTGGCTCAACTGCAACAGAAGTGATGGCTTTGCCTTTTTCACCTTTGATGTAACGGCTAGTACCTGTAATAGTACCGCCCGTACCAACACCAGCAACGAATACGTCGATTTCACCGTCTGTCGCTTCCCAAATCTCAGGGCCCGTAGTCTTTTCGTGGATTTCTGGGTTCGCTGGGTTGTCAAATTGTTGAAGAAGTAGGTACTTCTCAGGGTTGCTTGCTACGATTTCTTCTGCTTTAGCAATCGCCCCTTTCATGCCTTTCGCCGCTTCAGTCAGCTCAAGGTTCGCGCCTAGTGCTTTTAGTAGCTTACGGCGTTCTAGGCTCATTGATTCAGGCATGGTCAATGTTAGCTTGTAACCGCGAGCAGCCGCTACGAATGCTAGAGCAACACCAGTGTTACCACTGGTAGGTTCTACAAGCTCTACACCTGGCTTAAGAAGGCCCGCTTTCTCTGCTTCCCAGATCATGTTTGCACCGATACGGCACTTAACACTGAAGCTAGGGTTACGCGCTTCAATTTTTGCGAGAACTTTGCCTTTACTTACTTTGTTTAGACGAACGAGAGGTGTATTACCAATAGTAAGAGAGTTATCTTCGTAGATTTTGCTCATAGTGATGTTCCTTCATTACACGTTGTGTGAATATGGATAGAAGAATATGCGGTATGAAAAAAAGGGAAAAGGATTAAAAAGTTATATCTTATTAGGTTGGCCCAGAACTTGATAAAAGAAAAGGGAAAAGCTGGCGCTGATCCCTTTCCTTCATCTCTAATCGACTATCGTTGGTGCTTAAACTCCGCGACCCACATAGCGGTTGCACCACATATTGCTACAGGCATGACAATGAGGTTCAAAATTGGGATCGTCGTAAACACAGACACCAATACCCCAAAGCCATAGGCCTTACCTTGCTTTTGTTTCAATTTGTAACGCATGTCGTTAAATGGGATTTTATGGTTATCAAACGGGTAGTCACAATATTGAATCGCGAGCATCCAGGCGGTAAAGATAAACCATAAAAATGGGCCTACTGTTTGTCCAAGGGCAGGGATGAGCAATAATAGGAATAGGCCTATTGCTTTAGGTAATATGTAAAGGAGCTTTCTCCACTCACGAGCTAAAACGCGAGGAACATCTTTCAGGACGGCAGTGAAACCATCATCATTTACTTTTTGTCCCGTTAAGTACTCTTCCACTTTTTCAGCTAAGAGGCCATTGAATGGCGCGGCGATAAAGTTCGCGAGTGTGCTGAAAAAATAGGAGAAGGTAGCGAGTATTGTCAGAGCGAGTAAAGGCCAAAGAATGTAAGTTAACCAGGATAAAAACTCAGGCAGCTGCCCAATCCAGTCTTCTATCCATATATTAAGGTTTGAAAATAGATAGAAGATGGCACCACCTACAAGCAAGATATTTGCAAGTAGAGGTAAGATGACAAAGCGCCTGATTTTAGGGGCAAGTGCCAATTGTATCCCGTATAGAAAATAACCGAACCCGGTTCTCTGCTGATTGTTTTGCTTCATGTCTATTTTGGCTTCGTGTAAATGAAAACTCATTGTACCTGTGAGGACTTTTCTTTCAATGCCCTGACAAATGACGTCTTGTTAAGTGGAATCGTGGCAAGAATCACAACAAAAAACGGAACTTCTTGCATTAAGTTGTTCTAAATCTACATATAGTTTTGGTAAAGTAAACGTATCATTCAGATTTATTGCACTTGGGTTGCTGCTCAAGGAACTGCGAGTAGTAAAAACAAGTATATTGAGAGTAAATAATGCAGGAATTGCGATTCGTACTCATTGTTGTTGGCGCATTAGCCATCGCGGCATTACTGTTTCATGGTTTATGGAGCAGTAAAAAAGAAGGCAAAGCAAAGTTTGGTAACAAGCCACTTGGTAAGCTGGATGTTGACCAAGAAGACAAAAATGATCTTGTTGCGAAAGAACGAGACTTCGCTCCCGCTCCTGAAGATGACTTTGAGATCATTCGCAAAGATCGCAAAGAACCAGATTTTGGGATGGCGAGCTCTTTCGACAACAAGTTTGAATCTGACCCGTTATTCGGTGGTCCATCTGAAGTCAAACAGACGCAGCAGGAGCCGGATGACATCCCTTCATTTGTTGCAGAAAAAGATAAAGAAGAGGACGTTGAGCCTGTTGTTCAAGCAACAGTAGCTGAAGAGCCATTCCAGCCTGCTGTGGAAGAAGACGTTATTCCCGCCGCGTTTGATATTACGGAGAAAGAACAGCAAGTCGAAACGGTTAGTGAGCCTGTCGTTGCAGAGCCTAAGGAAGAGCCAAAGCCAGAACCTGAAATGCAAGTGATTGTATTGAATGTGCACTGTGCTGGTGAAGAGCCATTTGTTGGTACTGCTTTATTTGAAAGTATGCAACAAAACGGTCTAATTTATGGCGAGATGGATATTTTCCATCGTCATGTTGACTTGTCCGGTAACGGCAAAGTGCTGTTTAGCGTCGCTAATATGATGCACCCTGGTACGTTTGAGCATGCTGATCCTGCTGAGTTTACAACGAAGGGTATTTCATTCTTCATGACATTGCCTTGTTATGGCGAGGCTGAACAGAACTTCAACTTAATGCTCCGAACTGCGCAGCAAATTGCTGATGACTTAGGTGGTAACGTACTTGATGACCAGCGCAACTTAATGACGCCAGATCGTTTAGCATCTTATCGACGTCAAATAGTTGAGTTTAATGCCGCTAACGCATAATCTTAACAGCAAATAATAATAGGGCTCCGGATGGAGCCCTTTTTCTTGGATTTCCCAACCTCACCGATTGAAAATACACGGGGCTTTACTATGTCTGAATCAGTACTTCAGCGACTAGAAGAACTAAAAGAGTCGTTGCATTACCACGCTGTGCGTTACTACGTGGAAGATAACCCAGAGATCCCTGATGCCGAGTACGACCGTTTAATGCGAGAGTTACTGGATATTGAAGCTGAGAACCCTGACTTAATAACCGTAGACTCGCCAAGCCAACGTGTCGGTGGACAACCTCTCTCTGCGTTTAGCCAAGTGACACATGAAGTACCGATGCTTTCGCTTGATAACGCGTTTGATGATAGTGAACTTGATAGTTTCCACAAGCGCGCACAAGAGCGCGTGGGCAGCCAGAGTGTGAAAGAATACTGTTGTGAGCCTAAATTGGATGGACTCGCCGTAAGTTTGTTATATGAGAATGGCGTATTAGTTCAGGCGGCCACTCGAGGCGATGGTACTACGGGTGAAAACATCACAGAGAATGTGCGTACGATTAAAGCCATTCCTTTAAAACTCAGAGGTAATGACTGGCCAAATCGTCTTGAAGTTCGTGGTGAAGTCTTTATGCCGAAAGTTGGGTTTGAAAAGCTCAATGAATTAGCAAGGAAGAAAGGCGAGAAAATCTTTGTTAATCCACGTAACGCTGCGGCAGGTAGCTTACGACAATTGGATTCACGTATTACGGCTTCTCGTCCGCTTAGCTTCTATGCATACAGTGTAGGCGTGGTGCAAGGCGCAGAATTGGCAGCAAGTCATTACGAACGCTTTTTGCAAATCAAATCTTGGGGACTGCCAATGTGTCCGGAAACTAAGCGAGTTGAAAGCTTGGCGGATGTAAAAGCTTACTACCAAGATATATTGCAGCGTCGTGATGCCCTCCCTTATGAGATCGATGGTGTCGTTATTAAAATTGACGATATTGCCGTGCAAGAGCGTCTGGGGTTTGTTGCTCGCGCTCCACGTTGGGCGATTGCCTACAAGTTCCCAGCACAGGAAGAAATGACGACACTGAATGAAGTGGAGTTCCAAGTCGGTCGCACTGGTGCGATTACACCTGTTGCTAAACTAGAGCCTGTATTTGTTGGCGGGGTAACGGTAAGTAATGCGACGCTTCATAACGCAGATGAGATAGAACGTCTGCAGGTCAAGATTGGTGATCACGTTGTGATCCGCCGTGCTGGCGATGTTATTCCGCAAGTCGTATCTGTCATCAAAGAGCGTCGACCAGAAACAGCTCGAGATATTGTTTTCCCAACTCAGTGTCCTGTTTGTGGTTCGCATGTTGAGCGGATCGAAGGAGAAGCGGTAACACGTTGTATGGGGGGCTTAGTTTGCCAAGCCCAACGCAAACAAGCGCTAAAACACTTTGTTTCTCGTAAAGCGTTAGACGTTGACGGTTTAGGCGATAAAGTGATCGAGCAGCTTGTTGATCGTGAGATGGTGAAAACTCCTGCTGACTTATTTAAGTTATCAGCGGGGATTTTAACCGTACTAGATCGCATGGGGCCAAAGTCTGCGCAGAATATTGTGAATGCGTTAGAAAAATCCAAAGAAACAACTTTACCTCGGTTTTTGTATTCACTGGGGATCCGTGAAGTTGGCGAGGCAACCGCAGCAAACTTAGCAATGCACTTTAAAACGTTGGGAGCGATCCAAAATGCTACCGAAGAGCAGTTGATTGAAGTGCAAGACATCGGTGCTGTGGTTGCTCAACATATTACGACTTTCTTTAGTGAAGAACAGAACCAAGCGGTGGTTAAAGATTTGCTTGAACAAGGAATTCATTGGTCAGAGATTAATACTACTGAGCAGGTGGGGGAATTACCATTAGAAGGTAAAACAGTAGTATTAACGGGAACACTTTCTCAACTGGGGCGTACAGAAGCCAAAGAAGCCCTCCAAGCACTGGGGGCTAAAGTGACGGGTAGTGTTTCTAAGAAAACCGATATTTTGTTTGCTGGTGAAAATGCAGGTTCGAAGCTCGCAAAGGCACAAGAACTGGGTATCGAAATTAAAACAGAACAAGACTTACTCGAACTGATGAATTAAGTCTTCTCAAAAAAGCTAAAAAATAACTAAAAGCCCCGTATGGTAAGCATGCGGGGCTTTTTATTGTTCATAATTAAGTGTTTTTTTATTGAGTAATTGATGCCTTTGTTCTTTTCAGTGATCAAGATCGAACCTTGGGTTATTGGTTTTTTTGGCTTTTTTAGTCTGCGAGTGACTTCAAGTTGATACTTTTAAGTTCAATTTAAGTGTTTGATTTTAAATAATAATTTATTGTTTTGTGTTGATGTTGTTAAAAATAAGATCTGGATCAATAAGTTATATGGAACTTTGGAGTGGCTCATATTTTTTTAGAAAAAAAATAAGTTCCATTTGGATGTTTTTAGCTGCGAAGTTAGTCTTAATCACGTGGATACACGGTGTGTATGCAGGAACTAAAAAAAGCCAAATTAGAAATAATGAGGTTTGATCAGGAATTTACTTCTCTCCTTCGGCGGCCAACTAAAGGTGAGATAGAAAAATACAGCTATATCCATTTTTAGGAGTTTTTCCATGGACAAATTTTTTAAGGTTTCAGCGTTAACCGCAGCAATGTTTGGTGTTGTTGCTGTCGCTCCAGCTACAGCGTCTACTGAAAGTGCAGCAGGTGGCGAGTACGTAGAGAAAGTGAACGAATTTATGCAAGACTCAAGTCTGAATGCATTATTCATAGTTGATACTCGTTCACGAACTCGTACAACAGGTAAGCCCGGCGGTGAAAATGGTGACCGTTGGAGTCGTCTAAACTACTCTTCTTACAACGCAATTTTAGACTTCACTTCTGGCTACCACGATGGTTGGGTGGGCGCAGATGTTGCGGCTTACTACTCTGGCGATCTTTACAACGATAGTCTTTACAATTCAAACGAAGGCTACCTATGTAACGAAATCTCAACTTGTAACAACCTAGACTGGGGTGCAGGTGATGGTCAGCAGCTTAAAGTTTACAAAGCAGCGCTGAAATTCAAAGCAAACGAAAACTTTAATGCTCGTTTCGGTATGTTACAGGCTGGTGGTAACGGTACAATCGGTAACGTTTGGAGCTTTGTACCTGGTACTTACCGTGGTTTCGAACTAAACGCTAAACTTGGTGATTTCAACCTAAGCTACTTTGGCGCAGACCAATTTACAGCACCTTGGCTGCTTCACGAAGATGATTACGCACCAGCGCTTTGGTCTGACACTTCATGGAGCTACCTACACTCTCTAGGCCTAAACGGTAACCTAACTGACAGCTTGTTTATGCAACTTGGTTTGGGTCAAGCTACTGGCGTTCAATATGCAAATGGTGTTGACTGGGGTGCAGGTCAAGTAACTAGCTACCACAACGAAACTGACAACACTTCTTACAAGGCTTACTTGAAGTACACTGTTAGTGACCGTACAACTCTAGCATTTGATTTCTACGGTGTTGACGATGATGTGAAATACGATGGTCTAGGTTTCCACACTGGTCTATCTTTGAATCAATCTTTCGGCAAGCTAGCTTGGATGTCTGAGTTGCGCTACACAGACACAGATAACCGTGCGGACTTCGTTCCTCGTACTATTCATACATATGGTATGAACAATGGTACTTGGTCTCAGTGGTGGGACGCGCTGTCTGACTGGAACAAAGCGGGTGAGCTAGCATGGTACAACCGTCTATCTTACAACCAAGGTAACGGCTGGAACTACTACCTAGGCTTTGGTTACGGTACTGGCGCTGACTCTGCAGCAAGCGGAGCATCAGGTGACTGGGATTACGAAAGCGAATACGCAGTTAACGCAACAGTATCTTACTCACTACAAAGTGGCGCGCTTAAAGGTTCTACCATTCGTTTACACGGTACAATCCTAGAACGTGATGAGTACGCAGGTGCTGGCGATGCGGATGAAACAGACTTACGTCTACAAGTTCTTATCCCTTACAGCTTCCACTAATACTTAATTAGATAATAAAAGGAGCCGCTAGGCTCCTTTTCTATTTCACTTCTCGGCCGTCGTATATTTTGCAATATAACGGTGGCAACATATGTACATTACCGTTTGGCAACTCACACTTTATCTCTGGGCCTAACGTACGACCACCGGATGCACCATTAGCATGAGTGGTTAACGGAATTATGGCAAAAGATATTACTAATAGACCAGATAAAAATCTCATAATAATCACCTTAATATAAACTTTAAATATCTACGTGCTTGTATAAACCGTGACTACGCAGAAAGGCAAGGTTGAATAGGGCTCTTATATCAAACTAAGCTCTTACTTCTTTACTATTCCCATTCCCCACCTCTAAATCGACACATTTCACTTGGAATATTCGTAACGTCGCCACTTGGCATCTTACATTCGACTATAGGTCCCAAATTAGTTGTACCGCCGTTTCCGTTGTTGTAGGCAAAGGAAGAAAAAGAAAAAATACCGCACAACATTAAAAAGAGAAGCTTATTCATAGTACATCCTCTTACTTACCAAATAAAAAGCACTCAACTTAAATGCTTATGCGTTAAGTATGTATCCGAGGATAAAAAGATCAAAAAATAATTCAATAAAGTTTTATTTTTTAAAATAAATTTAGATCGATAATTTACCTAGATATATTTCTATCTTATTGATTGTCGTGTGTTGAATAATTAAATAATAGGAAATGGTAGGTAGGGTATTAATAATATTACTAATACTTATTTTTTTCTCGATTTTAATTAAGGTAATGAAATGAAAGCAGTTGTTTAGATTAAAGTAATGGAGCATGATTTGCCCCATTACTTTGGCATAAATTAATTAGAATCAGGCTCAATGATTAAAATAATACCTTCAACATCGGTGATTCTTACGCGGGTACCGGCTGGAAGTGCTTGATCCGATTGTGCGGACCATGTGGTATCGGCTACCTTGATGCGATTGAGCCCGACGGAAAAGTCTTCTTCAAGGATAAGAGTACGCCCAATTAACTGCTTGTACTTTTGGTTCAGATCTCTTTCTTGGTCTTCTTGCTTGTCTTTAGACCATTGTCGTCGCCACCAAAGCCAGGTGGTGATTAAGCTGAAGCTTGCAAAGCAAAGCCATTGCAATTGCCAGCTCATTGGCAAAACGGTCATGAGTGCTCCAACGATAAGTGCAGACATCCCGAGCCAGAGAAAATACCCAGCGGTACCAAGTAGCTCAACTGCTAAAAGAGCAAAGCCAAACGCTAGCCAATGCCAGAAAGAGATACCTTCCAACAAACTAAAAAAGTCCATAAATTATTCTTTATCTTGTTGTTTAAACATCTCTGCTATCCCTGCAACCGAGCCCATTAGTCCGGTTGCTTCTAATGGAAGCATAATGATTTTACCATTTTCGGCTTGACCAATGCTCTTGATCGCTTCGGTATAACCCTGTGCAATGAAGTAATTGACGGCTTGCATGTCACCTTTTGCAATGGCTTCGGAAACCATGTAAGTCGCTTTTGCTTCTGCTTGCGCGGCACGCTCACGTGCTTCTGCATGGAGAATAGCAGACTGCTTTTCGCCTTCAGCTTTTAATATCTCTGATTGTTTATGACCTTCGGCCTTTAATATCTCAGCTTGGCGAACCCCTTCTGCTTCAAGAATTTCCGCACGCTTATTACGCTCGGCTTTCATTTGCGCATTCATTGCAGCGGTCAGATCGGCTGGTGGCTGGACATCTTTAATCTCAATTCGTGTGACTTTTACGCCCCAAGGGTTTGTTGCTTGGTCAACAATCGCCAACAGCTTAGAGTTGATCATGTCGCGTTGGCTCAGCATTTCGTCCAGTTCCATTGAACCTAAAACGGTACGAATGTTGGTAAGGGTCAAGTTTCTAATAGCGTGTTCTAAATCGTTGACTTCATAAGCCGCTTTGGCAGCATCGATCACTTGAACAAATCCGACAGCGTCAATAACCACGTTAGCGTTATCTTTTGAAATGACCTCTTGCGCAGGAATATCGAGAACGCGCTCCATCATATTTACTTTTTGACCAACTTTATCAACGAATGGAATGATCAAGTTTAAACCCGGCTTTAATGTGTGGGTGTAGCGTCCGAAGCGTTCAACTGTCCAGTTGTTTCCTTGCGGAACCGTTTTAATGGCTGAAGATAAGATAACGACAGCAAGAACGACGAAAATACCGATGGTGATCAGTGAATCAATTGGCATGAGTTATTCCCTTAAGTGCATAATGTTCGATCCATTTTTACCTATTTATAGACAATAGACAATTGAAGTTCTGAGACCTTTGAGAGGTTATTGGTTTTTTATATGACAAAGGCCGGAAACACCGGCCTTTGTCATTGCATGGTTTTACTCTCGCTATTTCGCGGGGTATTCAATCCAACTTGAACCATCAAGAGAAACATAATACTTCCCTTGTACTTCAATCACAGTAGAGCCTGAGTTCTGCGCGACAACTCGTGTTTCTGGTAGGTTCTCTGTCAATATTGAAGGGCTAAACGTCTTACTTTGATAAATGTTTTTATCCAGGATATTCGAAACGAGCTGCGACAATGCCAGATAGCTAGATGGCTCGCTTACGTGTTCGGTGTTGCCCTGACGCTGAATTCCTTCTCCGAAGATTTTAATTCCTACCGGTGTATGAATGATTGTCGGCGCAGGAATTTCTCGCATACCTGAAATTTGCATGCGGTCTCCTCGCATACCACCACCATGTTCTGGTACCAAAGCGACAACGATGTTGCGTTTTGAGGACTCTAAGGTTTTAAAGAACGCGTGGAGGTCATCAAGCAAATTCTTAAGGCGCATTTTGTAGCTAGCAATAGATGTGCTTGAGTTCGCATTGATGATCCTGTTGCCATCATGTAGTGAAATTGAGTTGTAGAGTGCCACGACTTTGTCGTCACTACTGTTAAGTCTTTGCTGCCACCAGTTATCCAATACTTGCTTATCGCGGAAGATCGAAGAGCCATCAAAAGATTTTTGGTAAGGAGTTAAGCCTTCTTGAGACATAAGAGCCCCTTGTAAGTCGCCGTCTTTTTTGATCAATTCAAGGAAGCTATCAAAGACACCATTGTGGTTCATCAGTAAATTTTCTGTGAAGCCTAGTTCTTTCAAACTTTCGAACAAGTAGCACTGCTTTGATGGTGCTGGCTGGAACAGTTGACTGTGTTCTTGTTGACCACAATTGGCTCGTAACAGACGAATGACCGCAGGCCCACTGTATGACGTAGCGGAGCTAAAATTGTCGAACATGATGTCAAACTCTTTGAACAGAGGATGATCAGCCAGTCCTGCAATTTCGATGTCATCCCACGCGACCGAACAAATACTCAAGAACAGCAAATCAAAAGGAGCATCCATTGCGCTGTTGGTATCGAATGTTACATGTCGGGAAGCTTCTTTAGAAAAGAAATCTGCAGTTAACGTGTTGAGACTGGCATCATTAATTTCCGTTATTTGAGGTTGTTTGCTAGCAGTAACCTCGGTTGTTGGCTGTTGTTGGGCTACTTCTGCAGCCACTGTTGTCTGAGGTTCAGTCGTCATAGGAATACTTATATAGATCATCGCAATAACCACAAAGACTGAAACCCTAACAAACTTGCTCAAAATAAAGTACGCACCACACAAAGCGAGCAATCCGAGTATTGCTTGGAATGATAAAAATCGTCCCAAAAGCTCGACCAGATAACTCAATTCAAACTGCATTAACTGTCCCGCTTGAGCCCAAAGACGGTCTAGAGGAGGTAGGTAAGAATCGTAATGCAAGAGCCACGCTGCGGCGACAAATGAAACGATATGGCGCACCGCATTTAGGCTTTTCATCGAGATAGGAAGCAGGATGAAGATCAACAGCGCAAAGTTTTCCATTGGATGGAAATCGATGATTCCTTGAAAATAGAGCGCTGTTTTTGCGATAAAGTAAATGTTCCACCAGCCCAATCCTATAGTGAGGGGGGTAGAGTCATGAGAATGCGATGTCATTACTTAAGCTTCTTGGTGTTAGTGGCTGATGCATCTAGCTCAAAATAGCGCGAGCGTTTTAAGTGTTTGTGGTAAAAGCGTCGGGTAGCGTTTACTAGGTCACGTAGAAAGTACCCTAGGAGTAGGCCAATACCTGAACTGATACTCACGGTCAGTAAAAAATCGTTAATATTCATGAACGTTCCTTGAGCTCAATGGTTTTTTTCACAGCAAACAAAGGAGGAACATCAACCATAGAATTAATGGCGTTATGGAATATTTTCCTCTCTGTCGCCAGAGCTGAAACGTCGTCGGATATGACGGCTTCATCTTGAACGATGAATTTTAACTCTGTTTCGATATCTAATTGAGTATCAAACGTGTGAGTCGAGTGAAATAAGTCTCTCACTGGGAACTCAAATATATTGTTGAGTGCAATGTCAATATCGCTATGTCGAATAGCACTGAACAAGACATATAGAGCTTTGTTGCAGGCTGTCACGACGTCGCCATCTCTTCGAATATGGCAAAGACGTAAACATTCCTCTGCCGTCATGCCTGGTAATAAGTTCAGCTTGATAAGCGCAAAGTTCACATTTGAGTGTGTTGAGTGGGAAATGACGTCAATACAGTATTGGCTAAAGTCCTGGTTTTGTAAGTAGCCTTTGCTACCAAACTTAAGGTCATACTTTAAGAGCGCCTCTAAACTGTCAGGAATTGGACGCGTAAGCATCTGGCCTTGAATTGCTTCAACCTGAGTCATAAAGCGCATTGGGGGGATTTGCGCGTGAGAAATGAAGTTTGCCCCCGAGCGAAGTAAGAACTTTTCATCTGCATATCTCAGACATTGTTGGGTCTCCCTGACAATAATCTTTAGCTGACGGCCATACGCGGACCTTACACGGTAGCAATCTAACGCGATCTGTTGAACTTCGCTTTGGTTATCACAGCTGAAAACAATAGTTGAAGAGCGAGGGTTGTTTAACATCGCTATGAGCTCTTGATTACTCTCAGCCATACTCATCCCTTTTGGGGCTTTCTCGCTTTCTCTGAAGGCTCCTCTGCTGATATATATTCTATCACTATCCGATTTGTCTTCCTGTATGGCACGAGGCTGATGCGTTTCGTAAGACGTTGCTTTTAGCTTCTTATCTTTAGTGTTAGAGAGAAGGTATTCGTCTTGGGAAATTACACCGTGTTTATTGGACCAAAAATCCACAAGATAGCAGTAGCGAGCATCATCTAATGATGTCATGGTCGCCAAACCGGCGATGTATCTATTATGAGAAATAAGAATGGGCTTTAATAGTGAAGTCGTCAGATGCCCATATATACAAACACTAATAGTGAGTTTTTTATTATTTGCTAGTTCATTTAAGTTTCGTAGGAAAATACTTACAAAATAATCATCACTTGATGATAGTAGTGAATCTGGAACTACTAATATATATGTGGAGAGTTTCTTTATATTTGCTTGGCGAATGTCTCTCACAAGATTTATAGCGTTCGGCGCTTTATTTGTGAATTTGTTGCTAAGAAAGAAACACTGTTCAATATGGAGTGTGGATAACTCATTGAATTTGCATAAGGCTTCATCATTCAATGCAGACAAAAAAGTTTCCTTGTCTGTAAAGCTTGTAAGTGAAGTGTTGTTATTTTCTGGTAGCGTACTGAACAAATAATCAATGACCATTTGCTTATGTGTAAACAAGTTTACATAAACAGAACTTATCTCTTTTTCAGAAGTAATAGCGGATAACCCGGAGATTGCTGACATAAAAGGCCTTATATTCAATAGTTTACTGTCGTTGTGCGTTGTGGCTTACAATCCGCTGTATGCTAATCGTTACAATGTTAACTTTTCTTAGCGACAAGAAAATGACGCCAAGATATTAAACGAAATTGATCAAAAATTAAAATAGTTATAGCATATGCTTCATATGATGTTTATAAGTTTAAATTCAATAATTTTCAAGCATATGATTTTGCTGTAAATTATTTATTGCACTTATATGTCGTAAATGGATAATTACAATTCACCTTCATAACCCCTGTTTCTGAAGTCAAACATCATTTAGGGATTTATTAATTATGTGAACTAATAAACAGCCCTGTTCACATTCATTAGCATTCTGTAAATATGAGACGCATAGTTCGATGCGTCAATTTTTTAACAATGGAATTTATACTGCAAAGAGTAATTGGCGGGATTGCCATTACCGCAGTTTAAACACCGTTATATTGTGAAAAAAATGTTGTGACTGAGTCTGCAAAAGATATTAATTCGATCTACTCTTCTTATAACTTAACTCAACATAAGTATATTGAAACAACAGAAAACGAGTCTTACGTGCAAGCTAAAAATAAGTGGTTGGTCTTTCAAGCCAACGGTGCTCGTAATGCTCTGTTTCAAGTGCGTATTAAGCAGACAGGTTTAGAGACTGAAGCGATATGAAACGCCTTCTTTTTGTTAGTTTAAAAGGTGGTTGTGGCTCAACGACCGTCGCTGCGAACTTGGCACAAGCATTAGTTAAGATAAACAAACAGGTACTGGCCATTGAGGTGGTGCCTAACAGTTTACTGCAAACTCATCTTGGCTTGCCGCAGGAAGAGAAAGATGGCTGGGCGAAACAACTTCTTTCAGATAAACCTTGGACCCAGGCTGGTTATGAAAGCCCACAAGGTGCACTTTTTTTACCGTTTGGCCATCTGAATTCTGAGCAGTTAAAAGCGTTTTTTAACGAGCGTTCTCACTACCTGTCAATGCTAGGTGAAATGACGTTGCAAGTGAGCGAAAACCGTGGTGAGCAGTGGCTGCTTTTTCACGCCGACTTAGCAGAGCTTACTGATCCTGAAGTGCGATCTTTTGTCGACTCAATGGATATGATTGTGGTGGTGGTAACGGCAGACGCCCTGAGTTATCTCACTCTTCAATCTTGGCTACAACATGAAGAGCTATCGAGATTGCTTCGCTCTGACAAATTACGTTTTTTGGTGAATAAGTATCAGCCAGAAACCGAAATTGGTCGTGATTTCATGTTGGTGCTGAAAAAGGAACTTAGCGAATCCTTGATTCCTGTTTCGATTCATCGAGATACGGCATTGCTTGAATGTGTGGCAAACCTGACGACCGTTCAACACTATTCGCCATCGAGCCAAGCCGCAAAAGATTTTCAGTCTTTTGCTTTTTGGTGTGTATCCGCGTTATCAAGCGCTCAGGACCAAAGCTAATTTATGCGAAGTCTTAATCTGATTTTCCAACGTTGGGTCGTGGACCAATTCAGACTGCAGAAGAACGCTTACGAGCAAGCCTGGAATTGCAAAACAAACTGGGTTGGTGAGTGTGCTTTGTCTTTTTGGTTTTCATTGAGTTTTGTATTTTTAAAGCCAGTTATTTCGGGTGTTCCCTCATGGAAACTACCTTTGGTTTACTATCCAAACGTTAATTTTGCTGCGCCAAGATGGTTTGATCCTGTACGTTTTATTATCCAAAGCGTGTGGTTGCTTTGCTTCAAGCAAAACGTTAATACAGCATGGTCCAAAAAAACCAGCAGCTTAGCGATGACTTTAGCCGAGCAAATTCGCAATGCGTTCTACTTGCCATTTGAATTGGTTGCAAAAGGCGTCCGCTGGTTAGAACAGACAGCGAACAACATCAAAGATCCGCAAGTTCGAGAGCGTATTAAAGCAAGTAAGCCAGCGATGGCGTTGAACTACACCTTGCTGTTTTTCGTGGTGTTAATCGCTTTGCTTTGTTTTACGGTGCCATTTGGTTATCAGGCTCAGACTGTCTTTGTGCTGTTACTCTGGGCATTAGCGATGATGGTCCGTCGCATGCCGGGTCGTTTTCCTACCATGCTTTTGATCATCTTGTCGGTTACGGCCTCATGTCGATACTTGTGGTGGCGTTATTCGTCTACCCTGAACTGGGACGATCCTGTTGCTTTGTTTCTAGGGGGCGTTTTACTTCTAGCTGAGACGTATTCTTGGATTGTGCTAATGCTTGGCTATTTCCAAAATATCTGGCCATTGAATCGCAAACCAGTATCGATGCCACCGGATCAGTCAACTTGGCCAACCATTGACTTGATGATCCCTACTTACAACGAAGATCTCGATGTTGTGAAAGCGACGGTTTATGCCTCGTTAGGTGTCGATTGGCCGAAAGACAAACTTAACATCCATATTCTGGATGACGGCAAGCGTGATAGCTTCCGAGATTTCGCCAAAAGTGTAGGGGTGAACTACATCCGCCGCCCAACGAATGAACATGCGAAAGCCGGTAACATTAACTATGCGTTGAAGCAGACCAGCGGTGAGTTTGTTGCGATTTTTGACTGTGACCATATTCCTACACGAGCATTTTTTCAGCTCACAATGGGGATGTTCCTGAAAGATCCAAAGTTGGCGCTTATTCAGACGCCGCACCATTTTTTCTCACCGGATCCTTTTGAGCGTAACTTATCGAACTTTCGTAACGTGCCAAACGAAGGCAACTTGTTTTACGGCCTGATTCAAGATGGTAACGACTTATGGGATGCGACTTTCTTCTGTGGCTCGTGCGCTATTTTACGTCGAGAGCCTTTAGAGGAAGTCGGTGGTATTGCAGTCGAAACCGTGACGGAAGATGCGCACACGTCTCTGCGCATGCACCGTTTAGGCTATCGTTCTGCATATCTTAAGCAGCCGATTTCTGCTGGTTTGGCGACAGAAACATTGTCTGCACATGTTGGGCAACGCATTCGTTGGGCTCGCGGGATGGCGCAGATATTTAGGGTAGATAATCCATTGACTGGAAAGGGGCTTAAGCTCTCTCAACGGCTTTGTTACGTCAATGCCATGCTGCACTTTCTATCTGGTATCCCGAGGATTGTATTCCTGATCGCACCCTTGGCTTATTTGTTGCTGCATTCCTACGTGATTTATGCACCAGCGCTGGCGATCATTTTGTACGTATTACCCCACATGATTCACGCCAGCATGACCAACTCTCGTATGCAGGGTGACTACCGTTATTCGTTTTGGGGTGAGGTATACGAAACCGTGCTTGCTTGGTATATCGCAAGGCCAACAACGGTGGCTTTGTTTGCGCCCCATAAAGGGACATTCAACGTAACGGCAAAAGGCGGTTTGGTTGAAAAGTCTCACTACGATTGGGTGATCTCTCGACCATATTTGGTTTTGGTTGCACTCAACATTCTGGGCTTTGCTGTAGGGATTTACCGAATGGGGTGGGGGCCTCAAGACGAAATCGGTACGGTTATCGTGAATCTCGTTTGGACGATGTACAACTTGTTGATTTTAGGTGCTGCTGTCGCCGTTGCGGTAGAAGCCAAGCAAGTGCGAAAAGATCACCGAGTAGAGGTGGCGATTCCTGTCGCGGTAAGGCTTCACTCAGGACACTTGATTCAAGCGCAGATGAAGGATTTCTCTTTGGGTGGCGTGCGCATTGAAATAGACGGAGTCGATGAACCAACCTGTGCGTACCTACTTGGCCAAACCTTAGAAGTGATCCTCAATCGCGGTGGTCAAGAGTTCGTGTTCCCGATGACGGTTGCCTATGCTCATAAGGGGATATTTGGTTTACAACTCAACGAATTGTCTCATCAACAACAAATCCAATACGTCCAATGTACATTTGCACGTGCAGATACGTGGGCGAAATGGCAACAAGGCTATCAATCAGATAAGCCTCTCTCGAGTATGCAGGCTGTACTGCAAGTCGGCTTTAATGGATACAAACGCTTGTTGCAACATTGCCCTAAATTTGTTCAGGCCAGTGTGGATGCACTTTTATTGTGTATCGAATTTATTTGGTCACTAAGACCTCGTTATGTCCCAATCAGGACCTCAAGTCATGCTAAATAATAAAAAACTAACAGCGTTGACGACGGCTATCACTCTCATGTGTATGTCGGGCAGTCTCGCGGCACAAGAAGTAAGTCAGCAACAACCAACGCCTTTGGCACAGCAAGATGCTGAAAATTCGACCGTATTTAAGCGTGTCATTCCATTTAGTCAATTGGGGTACAGTGGTTCAATTGCTATTCAAGGTAGTGAGGCCAGTGCTTATATTGGTTTCGGTTCGCGACTCGATGAGGTGGTGTCTAAAGCCACGTTGTACTTTGACATCACACCCTCACCAGCGTTGCTCTCTTTGGTTTCTCACGTCAAAGTGTATTTGAACAACGAGCTTATGGGAGTGGCGTCAATCGTCGATGGTCAGCAAGGTAAAAAATTGAGCTTATCGATGCCGCTGGATACTCGTTACTTCAGTAACTACAACCAAATTCGCTTTGAGTTGATTGGGAATACTCAGAAAGAGTGTGCCAATCCAAATGACTCGAGCATTTGGGCTGAGATCAGCCAAAGCAGTCGAATTGAAATGTTTGCCCAAAAGACAATACTGGAAAGCGACTTGAGTTTGTTGCCAGCGCCGTTTTTTGATGTCCGTGATTTTAGCCAGTTAAATCTACCTGTCGTTATGGGCGGCAAATACGATCTGGATGATGTCAAAGCTGCCGGTGTCTTGAGCTCTTACTTTGGTGCTCTTGCGGGTTGGCGTGGCGCTCAATTCCCTTTTAGTGTCGACACGTTACCTAAGCGCAACGCCATTGTCTTTGTTACCAATGACAACAAACCTGAGTTTCTGAGAGATTTTCCAGACACGGATGGGCCTCGTCTTCAAGTCATCACTCACCCAACGGACCCGTACGTGAAGCTTCTTCTAGTGATAGGCCGTGACAGTAAGGATCTTAACGTTGCGGTGCAAGGTTTGGCGTTGGGAAACCAACTTCTTACTGGGCCAATCGCGAAGATTAATGAAGTCAAACAAATCAAACCACGAGTCCCGTACGATGCGCCAAACTGGGTGAGTACGGCTCGTCCCGTTGCATTATCTGAATTAGTCGAACAAAAAAGCATGTTGCAAGTGGAAGGCCGAACGCCTCCTCCAATCAATGTGAGTTTGCGCTTACCACCCGATCTCTTTACTTGGCAGAGCCGTGGTATACCGATGGATCTTAACTATCGGTATTCGCCACCTGCTGCGGATCATTCTGGTTCTCGCCTGACTTTGAGCATCAATGACCAGTTCATTGAGGCGTTTAACTTAACCACAAAAGGCCAAGGTGGTGAGTCTAACCGTGTGCGTGTTCCTCTGCTAGATGACAGTATTCTGAGTGGTGATGCGCTTGTTCGTATTCCGGCATTTAAAGTTGGCAGTAAAAACCAAATCGAGTTTGAGTTTGGTTTTGCGTCGGTGACTGATGGGCAATGTCAGGTGACGCAGCCAAGTAAGCAATACGCGGTCATTGATGGTGACTCTACGGTTGATTTTAGTGGTTTCCCTCACTACATCGAAATGCCAAATATGCGCGCTTTTGCTACTTCTGGCTTCCCTTACACACGCATGGCCGATTTGTCAGAAACTGCGATTGTTGTTCCAGAGAGAGCTCCAAAAGAAGTGTTGCAGACCTTCTTAAACGTCATGGGCTCGTTAGGAAGTGATTCTGGGTACCCAGGTATTCAGGTGCTTTTGACAGATAAATGGAATGCTGAGCAACTAAAAAATAAAGACATCCTGACGATTGGTGTTGTGGATGCACTAGAAGAAGCCGCTAATAACCCTGACCAAGTTAACTTAGTGGTTAAAGAAGGTCAGAGACAAATTCGCCTGCCAAGCAAAAATGAAAAGCAGCTCGGAATGAACTGGATGAGTCCAAGTGATGCTCGTCAAGTGGCCGCGGATTATGTTTCTGTTGAGGCAGAAGGCTCTTTTGCTGCTATTTATGGTGCAGAATCGCCATTTACGAAAAAACGCAGCGTCATTTCTATTATGGCGGCTCACCCGTCAGATTTTGCGTCGGTTGATCGCGCGTTGGCTGACTCCGGTAAAGTGGAGCACATGTTTGGCTCGGTAGTGACTTTGAGAAATAACGAAGTAGCTAGCTACAACGTGGGTTCGCACTACTATGTTGGTAAGCTTCCTGTGTGGCAGCTCGTTTGGTATCACTTCTCTAATCACCCAGTCATCGTTGCGTGCTTTGCCGCCTTGCTAGTGGTGATTGTAACCATTGTGCTTTGGCGCGTATTACGTCAAGTCGCGTCTAGACGTTTAGAAAAAACTGAGGAAGAGGAATAATGAAAAAACTCATCTCATTCCTTATGTTGTTCGTGTCTCCTTACTTGTGGGCTAACACCTGCGAGTGGCCACAATGGGAAACATTTAAGTCTGTATACATGGAGCAAGGCCGAGTCGTTGATGGCAGTGACGAGCGTATGATTACAACCTCGGAAGGCCAATCTTACGCATTGTTTTTTGCCTTGGTTGCCAATGACCCTAAAACCTTCGATCAGGTTTTAAAATGGGCTCAATCACATTTAGCTGGTGGGGACTTGACGGCAAGGCTTCCTGCTTGGTTGTGGGGAAGAAAAGAAAATGGTCAGTTCGGAGTGTTGGATTCTAACCCAGCGTCAGATTCTGATTTGTGGATAGCTTACTCTCTTGTTGAGGCGGGGAGGTTATGGAATAACTACTACTATCAGACCCTTGGACATCTGATCGCGAGTCGTATTTTACGTGAAGAAACCGTCAACATAGCGGGAGTTGGAACGGTATTGTTGCCAGCTCCAACGGGCTTTGATGCCGACGGCCAGTACCGTGTGAATCCGAGTTATGTTCCGTTACAACTGATTGCTCGTATGCAGTCGCTGTACCCGCAATACAACTGGGACTCAATGTATAAGGCAAGTGTTCACATGCTAGAGAAAACGATGCCAGCAGGCTTTAGCCCAGACTGGGCAGTATTGAGAAATGGTCGTTATAGCTCAGATGTGGTTACAGGGCCGATGGGCAGTTACAACGCCATCCGCACTTATCTTTGGGCGGGTATGCTAAATGACCAAGTTTCAGAAAAAGCAGTATTAGTACAAAAAATGCAGCCGTTTGTCGCGGCAACCAAAGCCCTTGGTGCGCCAGCGAGAGAAGTAAATACTGAAACGGGTAAATATACCCAAGCAGGAAGCGCAGGTTTTTCTGCTGCGGCTCTTCCGTTACTCGCGGCTTCTGGTGAATCTACGCTGTTGGAGACGCAGTTTCGTCGTGCTCAAAATGAACTTGTGGTGGACAAAAACGATCATTATTACGACAACGTATTAAGTCTATTTGGACTTGGTTGGCATGAAGAACGTTACCGTTTTGGTGTGCAAGGTGAATTGCTTCCTGTATGGAGCGAGAGATGTCAGTAACAGGACGCGTGTTATGGTGGATTCCACTGGTTGCTTTGGCGGCTGGTGGCGTCGGCACTGTGCATGCAGAAAGCTTTAGCTCAACACCTCTGACAAAGTCGCAGCTCGCACAGGTCTACAAGCCTATCGAGCTGGTTCAATTTTCCACATCATTAGCACGAGTTGACTCGGTTGAGTGGTTGGTTGAGCAGCTAAAACTGGCGGATGCGATTGGCCGAGATGATATTGTCGAGAGTACTCTGGAGAGGCTGTTCGCGATTGAAGAAAGCAATCCAACGGGGCTTTTCTATCAAGCGAATATGTATCTGAAACGTAAGCAGCCAGAATTAGCAAAACTGGTATTTGAGCGCTTAATCAGACAGGCGCCTCATTCGACTCAAGCGAAAAACTTGTCATCGATTATGGCTATTCAGGGAGAGAAAAGAGCGGATTATCAGCGCGCTCAGTTGCTTGCAAAATCTGGTCGTTACGATGAAGCGATTCAAGCTTACAAAGCCCTTTTCCCAAATGGAATGCCATCACCAGCGTTACAACTGGAATTCCTACAGTTGCAAAGTAATTTGCCAGGCAGTTGGAGCTCGGTAAAACAGGGACTGGAACGTTTAAATGCAAATTATCCTAGTGTTCCGTCTTTTCAACTCGCGTTAGCCAACCACATTCGCAAAGAGAATCCTGCCGATCCATGGATTCTCGATACCTATAAAAAGTTAGCGCTTGCTCCTTCGGTTGGAACAAATGCGGCAACGTCGTGGTTGCGTGCATTGGATCAATTGCCTATTTCAGATCAAGTTGTTCAGCAATATGCCATCTTAGCTAGCTACTACCCGTCTGACATGGAGATACAAAGAGCGAATCAAAGCGCGAAAGATCGCTGGAAAAAGGAAAAGGAACTACGCAAAGACCCCACTTATCTCGCCAAGCTCAAAGGGTTAGCGTTGCTCGAGGAAGATAAAACCGACCAAGCAGAAGCTCAGCTGCGTTATGCGTTGACGACTCGTCCGCAAGATCCTGAATTGCTTGGTGCTATGGGTAAGGTTTATCTACGTAGAGGGCAGCAACAAAAAGCGCTCGGATACTTTAAACAGGCTCAGCACTTAGATCATAATCCTGACTCGGCCTCAAAATGGGCAGCGCTAATCGAGACTTCTCAATATTGGGCGTATCTTGATCAAGGTGATGCCTTGGTCGAAAAAGGCCAGTTTAAGCAAGCAGAAAGCGCTTATCAAAAAGCGATTCAAGTAGATAAATCCCAACCTTATGCTTATTCATCATTAGGCTCTTTGTATCTGGTACAAGAAAATTATGCCGCGGCAGAGAAGGTTTTCAAACAAGCTTTGCAACTGGATAGCAGCAATAGCTCTGCATTGCGTGGTCGCTTAGATGTTCGTATTCAGCAGCAAGATTGGTCTGGCGCGGAAGCACTCGCGCGCAGTTACTCAGCCCCACAGCAGAAAGTGGTCGCTGAAAAAATAGCGAGCATCAAGTCGGAAGTTATTTTGACTCGTCTGCGGATCGCAATCGCTCAAAATGATCAGGCAACGATGAAAGCGTCCGTAGAGGAATTGATTGCGCTACAGCCAACCTCCCCATGGTTAAGGCTTGATATTGCTGACGTGGTTCATTCAATGGGCGACAAAGTACGCGCGGATACGCTGATGTCCGATTGGGCTACATCTAGTAATGACCCTGAAATGAAATTTGCTTACGCGCTTTATCTCGCGCAGGACTTCAACGTGAATGAGGCCATCGCTGAGCTAGAGAGTATCGCACAACATGATATGACAGACGCAATGCAGCGCAATTTAACCCGCTTGAAGCTTGATGCTCAGTTGAGAGACATTCAAACGCGTTACTTAGCTTCTCCCGAATCAGTAATGGCGACATTACGTGCGCTAGAGTCGGATTATCAAGGTCAAATTCAACCGCTCGCTCGTCTAGTGAGTGCGTGGTTAGACATTGATGAAGTTAAGGAAGCTGAGAGGATTTTCCAAAACATTTCGCTTTCAGAAGATTGGTCAACCGATGACAAACTGGCTTACGGCAGCATGATGGTAAGCTTGAATCACTTTGAAGATTTTGATCGTTGGTACGCGGACTTAGCATTAAATTCCGCAACACAAGATTTAAGTGCTTCGGAAGCATTACAGCTTGATGAACTCAAAACCCGTCGACTGTTGAGTCAAGCGGATCTGATGCTGGTTAATCAACAGCCTAAGCTTGCGTTGGATTTGTATGAACAAGTTTCTTTAAAGCCTGAGCCATTTAAAACTCAAGCAGAAATTGGCATGTTGCAAGCTAGTGCTTTGACTGGATATGAAGCGACGTATCACGACATGCACCTCATTTTGAATAAAAAGCGCGATAGCTTAACTGCGGCACAGTTGATGACAGTGGCCGCGGTGTTTAATCAACAAGGCTATCGAAATGACGCTAATGCGCTAAATCAGTTGTTGGATGCGATGCCTGATGCTGACGCATTAGCATTTCGCAATAGCATGTCTATAGCAATGGAAAATCAACAGTGGGCGTTAGCTGAAACACGCGCCTATCAAGCCTTAAATCGTGACCGAATGGATAAAAATCGTGAACCTGAAGAGGCGAAAAAAGAACCCCTAAGCTTACGCGAGCTATATGATACTGCTGACGACTACTGGTTGACTCGTAACGTCAAATCGGACATCGATAAACTGCATGATCGGAGTGATGGGCATGTCATGATTGGCTGGGATTACAGTGCACGAGATGGCCGTAATACTTCGAATCAAGTGCCCATAGAAGCCCGAATCCCGATAGAGAGCTGGGATGGGCACCTATTGCTAAAAGCCGATTATGTTTCTATCGATTCAGGTCAGTTGGACTATTATGAAAAAACCACCGATTCTGACAGCACTTCGTTCCAAAATGACGCATCAGGTATGGCATTTGGAGTGGGCTGGCAGGCTGAAGATTGGTTGGTCGATATCGGCACGACACCAATTGGTTTCGACCATACCACATGGGTTGGTGGTGTGCGCATCAATGGGGACCTGGGTGAGTTCGGTTGGACGGCAGAAGCTTCGCGTCGCCCAGAGACCAGTAGCGCGCTTTCTTATGCTGGAATGTCTGTCCCTAGCGGCACGACTGACCCTCAAGGGACTAAATGGGGCGGAGTTGCTCGTACTGGTGTGAAGTTGAGCTCAAGTTGGGACATTGGTGGCCCTTACGGTTTTTGGAGTAGCTTGCAGTATCATGTTTTGACTGGTGAAAAGGTTGAGGACAACACTCGTTTAGGCGTGCTAGGTGGAGCGTACTACAAGTTAATTGCAACGGATGACCAGCGTTTAAGTATAGGTACGAACTTAATGTACCTTGATTACGACAAAAATCTGGGTGAGTACACGCTAGGTCACGGTGGCTACTACAGCCCGCAAAGTTACTTCTCGGTGTCTTTACCTATCAACTTTTATGGCCGATACAACAGTTCTTGGTCATATCAATTGAGTGCATCCGTCTCTAACTCTTGGACTAAGGAAGACGCGCCATACTTATCGACAGTAGCGGAGTCAGACAAAGGTGGTGGTTTTGGTACGTCGTTGCAAGCGGCGGTGGAAAAGCGAGTCAGCAAACGTTGGTATCTTGGTGCGTTAGTCGATGTACAACGTTCTGAGTTTTATACACCAAACCATTTCATGCTTTATGCCAAGTACACCTTTAATGATCGTTGGCAACCAATAGAGTATCCGCCAGCAGCACCAACGTTGTATAGCGACTTCTAACAAAAAACAAAGGCCGGAAATCCCGGCCTTTGTTGTCTTATTCCTAGAAGAATGCGGCGCTTAGTACAAAATTGAGTAAAGCTGGCGACGATATCTGCTTGCTAATGCGTTACCTTGACCTAGCGCACTGAGAATATCCATAAAAGTCTTCTTCACGTCACCGTCTTGGGCGCCCAAGTCTTTTTTAAGAATATTCCACAGCAGTTCCAACGCTTCTTCATCCCGACCAACTTGGTTGTATTGTACCGCCAATTCACAAGCGAGTTCGAAGTTTGCCATGTCTGCTGCGTATGCTTGTTCTAGTCGCTGTAACTCAGGGCTATCTGCAGCCTGCAAATGCAGCTCGAGCTTGGCTATTAGGCTCTTGTAGTAGTTATCTTGATACTCGAGAGGGATAGCGTTCAGTAGTTCTTGGGCAATATCAAATTGTTTGGTTTCTAGCAAACAATCAGCCATCGCGAGTTTCACATCACCACGCTCTTGCAGCTCTGGCGGCAAAGTGTGGATGATGCTCAAAGCCTGAGCATGCTCACCTTGCTGAAGAAGTTCACTGACTTGTTTTAATAGTTGTTCATCTGGGCTTGGCAAATGCTTTTGTAGCATGGTAGCAATGGCATCAATTGGTTGGGGGCCTCCCAGACCATCGACGGCTTGACCATTTATAAACAGCGCGATAGTTGGCAATACTTGCACGCCAAATTGAGACGCTAAAGCGGGCTGATCTTCACAATTTAGTAGAGCAAGCGTAAATGCACCGTTGTACTGTTGAGCAAGAGATTGCAACTCAGGGAGTATCTGTGCGCTTTCTGGCTGAGCGTTGGCCCAAAAGTGGATCAAAACGGGCGTGTTCATTGATCCTTCAAGCGTTTCGCGAAAGTTCTGTTCTGTTATCTCAACGATAAATGGGGATTGCATCAGAGTATCCTTGCCTTGTGTCTTGTCGTTGATATTAGATATGGAGTTGATTTAGGTGAAATTCAAGCGACATTCACCATCAATAATGAATCATTCTATTTTGAGAAAACGTGAGGTAATAGAGTGAGGTTATTGCTGCTCAGGTGTTAGATAAAAAGAAAACGCTGCCGAAGCAGCGCAATTCTAATGCTATTTGTTAGTGCGGTATCAAAATAGGATGAACATGGTCAACACTACACCCACACTAAGCCAGTTAAGCTGATTTAATGTCATTGTTGCCTCGCAGTAGTATAAACATTGCTACAAAACGTAATGGGTGGCGATACCAAATCTAAGCAACTCAATCACTTTGGGCGAAAGAATCCCCGCTGAATTGCGTAGAAATTGATTCGTTTAGTTGAGGTTTTTTTAACCTACATGTTCATAATGACATCACATTGTTACGGTGAAATTACATTTCGACAAAACTTTTTTATGCAGCCTGTCGCAAAATTTTATCAAGTACACGGGTTGGTAATAGTCTTTTCAAGACTGCGAATAATTTAGTCGGTGTAGTAATTCGATAACGAATTTTCGGTGAAACGCTAGTTAATGCATGAAGAACTGGTGCGATGCAAGACTCTGCAGGCAAAACAAATCGATTATTAGACTTGTCGTTGTTGAGTCGCTCTCTTTGTCCTTCATAAGCATGACGATGGGGGCTAGATTCAATATCAACCCACTTCTCAAAGGCTCGTAATGCATTGTTTCTAAATTGAGTTTCGATCGGTCCTGGTTCTATCAATGCCACTTTGATATTCGTATCCGCAAGCTCTAGCCTGAGCGTATCTGTCCAGCCTTCTAAGGCAAATTTTGATGCATTATAGGCACCACGGTATTTCATTGCGGCAAAACCAAGAACAGAGCTGTTTTGTATGATGCGTCCTTCGCCTTGCTGGCGCATATGAGGAAGCACCTCTCTGACCAACTGGTGCCAACCAAAAAAGTTGGTCTGAAATTGATCTTGAAGAGCCTCGGTGGGTAAGTCTTCCAGTGCTCCGGGCTGACCATAGGCACCATTATTGAACACTGCGTAAAGCTTACCTTCTGCTAACTCTAGCGCTTGCTTCACGCCCGAAGAAATGCTTTCTGGGCTATTTAGGTCTAGATTGATGCAGGTTAGCCCTTCATTAATTAGGCGCTGGACATCTTGTTCTTTCCTACAAGATGCAATGACATTAAATCCCTTGTTTTGTAGGGCGTGAGCGCACACGTAACCGATGCCGGTTGAACAACCCGTAATAAGAATCGACTTTTTCATAATTTAATTTAAGACTCAGAAACCTTGATTAGAGCCATCATTCATCAGCTCCGGTCATGAAGCAAGTGCTTGAGTGCTGGCTCTATTCTGGAGTAGCTAAATTTAAAGCCCAGTTCGGTGAGTTTTTTGGGTTTGGCTCTCATGCTATCAAACAATAAGCAGGAAGATTCTCCCATTAGGAGTTCCATCGCCCATTTAGGCGTGAACAAGATATGCGGACGTTTTAGCGTTTTAGCTAGTGTGCCGCTGAATATACGATTAGTCACAGGATGGGGGGCGCACATATTGAATGCACCGTGGGCATGTGGTGTTTCAAGCAAGTACATGATGGCGCGGACCATATCTAGGATGTGAATCCAAGGCATGTACTGATTACCGTTCCCAAGTGGGCCGCCTACGCCAAGCTTGTAAGGTAATAGCATCTTTGCCAACGCACCACCATTAAGGCCGAGTACCACGCCAGTTCTCATTAGACAAACCCGAGTTTGCTCCGACTCTGCGCGCTTGGCTATTTGCTCCCACTTTGCACAAACCTCGTGAGGAAAGTCGTCGCTATTAACATGTAAGCACTCATCAAACGGATGGTCTTGTTGATCACCATAGTAGCCAACTGCCGAGCCACTAATAAAAACAGAGGGAGGTTCGGTACTTGCGTGGATCAGCTCAACAATTTGCTCGGTAATTTTCCAACGACTTTTGCAGATTTTTTCTTTTTGCTCGCTGGTCCACCTTTTATCCGCAATAGGCTCACCTGCAAGATTAATGACGGCATCAACGTGATTGAGATCGGCGAACGACTCGAGCGAGTCAAGGTATTCGATATTACCCAGATCAGCATGCTGTAGGCGTTGTTTTGCTCGCTCTGGAGAGCGTGTAAGTAGCATAACTTGGTGAGTTGATAGCAGCTTGAGCAACTCCGAGCCAATAAACCCAGTGCCACCTGTGAGTAATATCTTCATGTTATCTCTTTGAATGTACACGTATTAGAACATTATAGTCGTTTTGTGCTTAGCTTGATCATCTCAACACCATTATTTCTGGGATAGTGACAAGCTGGCAGAGATACTATTAACTTCACATATTAGAAAATATGTAACTAAATGTTATAGATGGCGCTAGTGCATTCACGGTAGAAGAGTGAAATCTATGCCAGACTAGAAGTTATCGCTCATTGGAACGAGCGTAATCAGTTTGCACAATCAAGGAGGATAGGCATGGAAGCATTTGTTGCGCTTTTTCGAGCGCTCCTCAACAGTGCTCGTGACTTATTACCCATCATCATTGTTATCACTTTTTTCCAATTAGTCGTTTTGCAAGAGCCGCTGCCCAACCTGGTCTCCATTCTTTTTGGCTTGTTGCTTGTCGTTTTAGGATTAACCTTTTTTATCTTTGGCCTAGAACTTGGTCTTTTTCCTATCGGAGAGAGTATGGCTCAAGCCTTTGCAAAAAAAGGCAGCGTGTTTTGGTTATTAGTCTTTGCGTTTTGTTTGGGGTTTGGCACCACGATAGCTGAACCTGCATTAACCGCGGTAGCGGAAGAAGCCTCAGAAGTTGCGGCAGAGGGCGGAATGATCGCTAACTCAGAGCAGTCCATGCAGGATTACGGAGAAGGACTTCGAGTAACAGTAGCTCTCTCTGTGGGGATAGCCATCGTTATCGGCGTTTTGCGTATCTTAAAAGGGTGGCCGATTCATTACATGATCATTGGTGGCTATGTAGGCGTTGTAATACTGACGTGGTTTGCACCTGAAGCCATTATTGGCGTTGCTTACGATTCCGGAGGTGTAACCACGTCCACCATAACAGTACCTTTGGTCACTGCACTGGGTGTCGGTTTAGCGTCTTCTATTAAAGGGCGTAACCCTATGGTGGATGGCTTTGGTTTAATCGCTTTTGCCTCGCTGTTACCGATGATGTTTGTGATGGTTTACGGAATGGTCGTAACATGATTTCAATTGATCATTTCCTAGACACTTTGTTATCGACCGTTCGAGACGTCGTTCCCATCGCCAGCATTATTTTTGGTTTTCAGTTAGCGGTGTTAAGGCGTCCTGTTAGCAACCTTAAGAAAGTTTTGCTTGGGTTCGTTTATGTGATTTTCGGGTTAGCTCTTTTTTTACTTGGATTAGAAATGGCGTTGTTTCCACTTGGGGAGACGATGGCTGTGCAATTAACGGCGCCGGAGTTTTTACAAGAGTTCAAAGTATCGGTAGGGAAAGCCTTAATGTGGGTCGACTATTATTGGGTTTACACCTTCGCCTTTTTTATAGGCTTTAGTACCACGATTGCAGAGCCTTCTTTAATCGCTGTAGCGATAAAAGCAAACCAAGTCTCTGGAGGCAGTATCAGTATTAACGGCTTGCGCGTAGCCGTTGCGTTTGGGGTGGCAATTGGTATTGCATTAGGGAGTTACCGGATTGTCGTGGGCGATCCCATTCATTATTACATCATCGCGGGTTACATCGTCGTTGTGATTCAAACGTTTTACGCTCCTAAGCTTATTGTTCCACTCGCCTACGATTCTGGAGGCGTAACAACTTCTACCGTCACTGTCCCACTTGTAACTGCATTAGGGTTAGGGCTTGCTTCGACCGTCCCTGGAAGAAACCCAATGATTGATGGCTTTGGCTTGATCGCGTTTGCCAGTCTATTTCCTATGATCTCTGTGATGGGCTATGCGCAAATAACCCAGTGGCTGAATAAAGACGTCTCGGAGGAAGAAGAAAATGCGCTTTAAATTGATACTTGCGTTTGTTGAAGACAGCAAAACAGACAAGGTGTTGGACGCTGCACGCGATGCTGGTGCGACCGGTGCAACAGTGATTAACAATGCTCGCGGGCAAGGTTTAAATCAAAAGCGAACGTTTTTTGGTTTAACGCTAGAAGTGCAAAAAGATGTGCTGCTGTTTGTGGTCGAGGAACATCTATCTCGACACATATTAGAGACCATTAATGAGGTTGGTGAATTTGACAGAGAGTCGGGACAGGGGATTGCTGTTCAGATCGATATTGAAGATGCAGTCGGTGTCGCGCATCAAGTCGAGACATTGACCAAAGTAGTCGAGGATGAATTATGAGTGATCAAACGATAATTAGAGTTCGAGATGTTATGGCGGCAACGTATGTAATGGTTGATGGACTGATGACCGTATACGAAGGCATAACGCTAGCGAAAAAATACCAAGTCAAAGCGCTGGTGGTGAAAAAGCGAGATGATAATGATGAATATGGCATCGTGTTGATGAATGATATCGCCAAAAAGGTGCTGGCGAATAATCGTTCTCCTCAGCGCACAAATATTTATGAAATCATGACCAAGCCCGCTTTGTGTGTCGAACCAGATATGAACGTAAAATATTGTGCACGTTTGTTTGAGCGATTTGGCATAAGCAGAGCGCCGGTCATTGAAAGTGGCGAGGTCATTGGGATGGTGAGTTATAACAATATTGTCATCAACGGTATGGTGCGAGAAGAAGTGTAATAGGTTGATATAAATGAAAAATCAACGAATTTTTTCTCAAGTCAGCGACTGTTACAAAGAACTAAAATATTTAATATATGTTAGGTTGCATATGTGTTAATTCACCATTATTCTTTGCGCCCTAAGCCTAATGTCGAGGAATCTGTATCATGCCTTTAGTCTCTTGCCCCGTGTGTGAGAAACAAATCTCAAAACGCGCTCATGCATGTCCAGGATGCGGAGAGCCCGATCCGCTGCACCATCTAGCCAAATCAAAATTTATGTCGATGGTGTTTTGGATACTGGTGTTGGTTGGAACAGCGTATGCAGCATGGTTCTATGTTTTGCCTATGGTCATTGAATCATTGCGCTATCAGTAGTATTCAAACCGTCGTAGGTTGAGCTGCTAAAAAAATGCCGTAGAATGACCTCATACTTTTTGAGGAGACGATGTCGTGAAACTATTTTTTGCCTCAGACCTGCATGGCTCTTTGCCAGCAACTAAAGAAACCATTGATCTATTTTTGGCCTCTGGTGCGCACCACCTGATTTTGCTAGGAGATACGCTAAACCATGGGCCGCGAAACCCTATTCCAGAAGGCTACAACCCTCCACAGGTAGCAGACTTATTGAACCAATACAGTGATCAAATTATTTCTGTACGTGGCAACTGTGATAGTGAAGTGGACCAAATGCTATTGAAGTTTCCAATGATGATGGATTACTCATGGGTGCTACTTGAATCTGGCAAGAGAATCTTTTTGACTCATGGTCACTTGTACAACTCTGAAAAACGGCCGCCACTGCGTGAAGGTGATATCATCGCCCACGGTCATACACATGTTCCCGTCGCAGAGATGCAAGACGGAGCCATTATATTCAACCCAGGCTCGATGACATTCCCACGTAATGGCTTACCGAGAAGCTTTGGTACTCTAGAAGACAATAAGCTAACGGTAAAAACGCCAGAAGGCGAAGTATTAGCACAAACCATGATTTAACGGTTTTACTAAGTAAAAAAATAGGGAGCGAATTGCTCCCTATTTTGTGTCTGAATGTCCTAAATCGCGTTCTGGGTCGATAATGTCTCTAACGCGCTGTTTTAGCACCTTGGCTTCAGGAAAGCCGCTGTCTTTTTTCCGTTCCCAAATTTGTTGGCCATTACAGAAAATTTCGAAGCGACCACCTGTGTCTGGGTGTAAGCTGATTGTTTCTATTTCTTCGCTAAAAGTATGCAGTAATTCTTGCGATAGCCAAGTTGAACGCAACATCCAGTTGCACTGGCGGCAGTAATAAATATCAATGATTGCTTTATCCATGAAACTTTCCTTTTAATCTTTTTAAACCAGCAACTTGATGCCCACGGCAAACGTGAGAATTTCGAATGCAACTTTAATCACTCTGTTACTGTATCGAGTCGCGGCCCATGCGCCTAAACTGCCGCCTAGAAATGAGCTTAACAATAAAACAGGTAACCAAGCCCAGTGAATAGGCGCCCCTGCCTGTACGACGGCAATGCCTCCAATGCCATTCCAAAACAGGCCGACACAAATCATGGTGTAAGCAACGGCTTGTTTGTAGTCGTAACCAAACCAGCGCACCAAAAATAGTGTCACGAGCAAACCAGAACCTGCGGTAAGAGATCCGTTAATGATGCCGATAAACAGTAAGCCAATTCCACCAATAACCCAACCGATAGGATGACGGTTACGTATTACTTCAGCTTGGCCTAGCGATGTCTTAAATCGCGAGTAGATACCTAGCGCTAGGATCATCGTGCCGAGCATCTTTTCCGCGATACCATCAGGGATCTGTACAATTAAGTTAGCCCCTAAAATCACGCCAATACTACCGGACAAGATAAGGTAGAGCGCGATTTTCCATTTAATAGTGCCTGATCTCAAATGCGTGCTTGCTGCGCCTAAGCCTAAAGCGACCGAAGCCACCTTATGTGTGCCTAGCGCAACGGAGAACGGTAAGCCGAGAAAGATGAGTAAAGGGAATTGAAGCAAGCCTGCTCCGCCACCGGAAAGTGAAGCCAGCGTGTTGGCGATTAGTGAACCGAAAAAGAGAGTAGTGGTATCTAGCCAATCCATAAGCAAAACAAAGGGGGCGTCTTGCCCCCTTATCATCCAATCAAAATTAGTTTTTAAACAGTACCGAAGAACCGTGGTTCAAGCTAGTGAGCAAGAGTGTTTTTTCGTTCACGACGTCAATACGACGACTTTGCTCCGCATCTAGCTTAAAAATTTGAGTAATCAAACGTAGCTGTGCTTCGGAAAAGTCTTTTGATTGAGAAGATGAAATATCTTTAAACTCCGAAGGCGAGACCAACAAATAGTTGTCACTTACTTCCCAGCGGCCTTTTTCCGAGATATTTATCGTTGATTCTGCGGTTGAACCTTGAGCGAATAGTTTTATATTTGCTACGCGAATATAGTCACCATTAGGGAGATATTTCACGTTTGATTCAACATTAACTCGGCGTAGTGGGCCGACAGTATCGTCAGGCAAGCTGTCTGTAATGACTGTCACCATGGTCGACTGCCATTCGTTTGCTGTGAGGAGCTGCTCCACTTTTAGGTCACTTCCCCAATACAACCAACTACTGAAAAGAACGGATACGGCCAAAACCGCAGATGCTAATTTAATCTTCATATTGGCCTCCTTTATTTGCAGATGTCTGTTGGATCGTTTTGACCTGCGAAAATACGCAGTGTTACGTTCTCGTAAGAGTGGTTACTGTCATGAATGTAGTTCAGAATCAGCTGGTTATTTTGTCCACCAGTGGCAATCACTTCAACTGGCAACGAGTCTTCTGCATGGTGCTTCACGTAGCGCTCAATGCATTGCTCTATTGAAGGCAACCAGTTGTTGATTTGAGGGTGATTTACAGGTGTCATCACCGGTACACTTTGATACTCACCAATCTGACGGAATTGGGATTCCGCAGGGTTCGTGAATAACAATACGCAAACAGGAAGCAGCAGAGACAAAAAGATAATGACACGCGGTAGCCAGTTAATCGTGTTAGATGCTGGCTTCGGCTGAGTTTTAGTCGGCTCTACTTGAGGCTCAAGATCAGCAGTAGTATCGGTCACTATCTCTGTTGGTGGTGTATCGCTCGCTTCTAACTCCACTGCTGGCGCTTCTTGTTCAGAAGCGGTTTCTTCAACGTCAGTGTTAGAGTCAGTAGAAAATGGGCTCAAGCGTTCCACTGAACAAATGAGTTGGTAGCCACGTTTAGGTACCGTTTTAACAAACTCTGGAGATTTTGTTGAATCCTTCAACATCTTACGCAGAGTAGAAATCGCTTGAGTCAGGCTTGAGTCATCCACCTCAAAACCTTGCTCACGCCAAACAAACTCGTGAAGCTCGTTACGGGTTAAAACTTCGTTTGGTCTCTCTGCCAACATCAGAAGTATACGGCTTTCGTTGCTTCCTAATCGTACAACGTCGTTGCCGTTTTGTTGGTCAGCGAGCGAATTACTATTTGGATCAAAGGTGAACCTTTGAGCAAGTAGAAATTTGGTGCCAATGTTAGTCATTTAGTTCTTCTTAGATGGATGATGTTGTAATTATGGTGATTTATGTCACAAAATTACCGGGGCGCTTGGAGTGCGCACGACATTTTAGATGCTTTTAGACGGGTAGGATAATTAAAATTTTCTAAAAAAACACCGTTTTTAGCAATATTGACCTTGAATTTACATTTGTCAGCCACATGTTAAATGACATCTCGGTAAGGTGATTTCAAGGGGAAAGTCACAAACTTGTCCCTATGAAAAAGCCAATTAGTTTAGATGTTATGGAGCACACATGAGCGAAACCGTATCTCAAAATAAAGAAACTCGTGGTTTTCAATCAGAAGTAAAACAACTACTGCATTTAATGATCCATTCTCTTTATTCAAATAAAGAGATCTTTTTGCGCGAGCTGATCTCTAACGCATCAGATGCATCAGACAAACTGCGCTTTCAGGCGTTATCTAACCCAGATCTATACGAAGGTAATGCAGACCTTTGCGTGAAACTGTCGTTTGATGAAAGCGCAAATACCTTAACCATTTCTGATAACGGTATCGGTATGAGCCGTGATGATGTGATTGAGCACTTAGGAACAATCGCAAAATCTGGAACAGCCGAGTTTTTCTCAAAGCTATCTGAAGAGCAGAGCAAAGACTCTCAGCTTATTGGTCAGTTTGGTGTTGGTTTCTACTCGGCATTTATCGTTGCTGACGCCGTTACCGTGCGCACTCGCGCTGCGGGTCTAGCCGCTGATGAAGCGGTACAATGGTACTCAGCGGGTGAAGGTGAGTACACCATCGAAAACATTACCAAAGAGTCACGTGGTACCGACATCATTCTTCATATGCGTGAAGAGGGTAAAGAGTTTTTGAATGAGTGGCGTCTACGTGACGTTATCAGTAAGTACTCTGATCACATCGGCATTCCTGTTTCAATCCAAACTGTTGTTCGTGATGACGAAGGCAAGGAAACGGATGAGAAGAAGTGGGAGCAAATCAACAAAGCCCAAGCACTGTGGACGCGTAACAAATCTGACATTTCAGAAGAAGAGTATCAAGAGTTCTACAAGCACGTATCACATGACTTTGCCGATCCATTGGTCTGGAGTCATAACCGTGTAGAAGGTAAAAACGACTACACGAGCTTACTATACATCCCATCGAAAGCACCTTGGGATATGATGAACCGCGACCACAAATCAGGCTTGAAACTTTACGTACAGCGCGTATTCATTATGGACGATGCAGAGCAATTTATGCCGTCATACTTACGCTTCGTACGTGGTTTAATAGACTCAAACGATTTACCGCTAAACGTATCGCGTGAGATCTTACAAGACAATAAAGTGACTCAGTCTCTACGTAATGCTTGTACTAAGCGCGTGCTAACGATGCTCGAGCGTATGGCCAAGAATGACGAAGAGAAATACCAATCATTCTGGAAAGAGTTTGGTCTTGTGATGAAAGAGGGCCCTGCGGAGGACTTTGCAAACAAAGAGAAAGTTGCAGGTTTATTGCGCTTTGCTTCAACTGAAGTGGACTCTTCTGAGCAAACTGTGGGCTTGGCGTCTTACGTTGAGCGCATGAAAGAAGGTCAAGATAAGATCTACTACTTGACGGCAGACAGCTATGCAGCTGCGAAAAACAGCCCTCACTTAGAACAGTTCAAAGCGAAAGGCATTGAAGTTATCTTGATGTACGACCGCATTGATGAGTGGCTGATGAACTACTTAACTGAGTTTGATGGTAAACAGTTCCAGTCAATCACTAAAGCTGGGCTTGATCTAAGTCAGTTTGAAGATGAAGCAGAAAAAGAGAAGCAAAAAGAAACCGAAGAAGAGTTCAAGTCGGTTGTAGAGCGCACGAAGTCTTACCTAGGCGATCGTGTGAAAGAAGTTCGTACGACCTTCAAACTCGCATCTACGCCTGCTGTTGTGGTAACGGACGATTACGAAATGGGCACTCAAATGGCGAAGCTTCTTGCGGCAGCTGGTCAAGCTGTGCCGGAAGTGAAATACATCTTTGAGCTAAACCCTGAGCACGAATTGGTTAAGCGTATGGCTGACGAAGCCGATGAAGAAGCGTTTGGTCGCTGGGTTGAAGTTCTGCTTGGTCAGGCAATGCTAGCGGAGCGAGGCTCTATTGAGGATCCAACAGAGTTCTTAGGAGCCGTTAATCAACTTTTGACTAAGGTGTAATAACCTCTGCAAATCAAAAAGCTCGCATTTCGCGAGCTTTTTGTTTGTTGTCGCAAAATTTTGCATCTCAAGTGCTGAGTTAATAATCAATAGGGCGTGAAAGAGGGTACTGTTAACATTCTTTAGTCTTAATACACTCTTTGCTCAGAGAACCTGTGATAGAATCTGCGACTTGAATGTGAGTAATAAGGCGTGTATTTTTGCTCGCCTATATACGTTATACCGAAACTTATCGTTGCAGGTGCTTCTCAGGTTTGATGTCTAAGAGGTCAGCTATTGTGAGCTTCGGTATAAATCTTAAATATTAAAGAGGATAAATCATGCGCATCATTCTTCTAGGTGCTCCAGGTGCAGGTAAAGGCACACAAGCAAACTTCATCATGGAAAAATACGGTATTCCACAAATCTCTACTGGTGATATGCTTCGTGCTGCTATCAAAGCAGGTACAGAGCTTGGTAAACAAGCTAAAGCTGTTATTGACGCTGGTCAGCTAGTTTCTGATGAAATCATCCTTGGTCTTATCAAAGAGCGTATCGCTCAAGAAGACTGTGCAAACGGTTTCCTACTAGATGGTTTCCCACGTACTATCCCTCAAGCTGACGGCCTAAAAGAAATGGGCGTAGACGTAGACTACGTTATCGAATTTGACGTTGCAGACGATGTGATTGTTGAGCGTATGGCTGGTCGTCGTGCTCACCTTCCTTCTGGTCGTACTTACCACGTGGTTTACAACCCGCCTAAAGTGGAAGGTAAAGATGATGTAACTGGTGAAGATCTTGTTGTTCGTGATGACGACAAAGAAGAAACAGTACGTGCTCGTCTAGGTGTTTACCACGAGCAAACTGCGCCGCTAATCAACTACTACGGCAAAGAAGCTGAAGCAGGCAAGACTAAGTACCTTAAGTTTGATGGTACTAAGCAAGTAGCTGAAGTTAGTGCGGATATCGAGAAAGCACTATCTTAATTTGCTGAAGTCAAAAATTTAATATTTTGATATATTGAAAGCGGCCCAAGTGGTCGCTTTTTTTAGTTTACTCGTAAACATATATCTAATTAACTTCAGCTCGGCTATTCGTTACTTCGAGGTTACTTAAATATATGAACCAAGCCGTTTACCATGAATAGGATGTTATGAAAGAGAATAATAAACAGGGTGTACTCCTAGTTAACCTGGGAACTCCTGACGCACCAACCGCTCCTGCCGTAAAGCGCTTTTTAAGTCAGTTTCTTCATGATCACCGAGTGGTAGACATGACTCGATGGCTTTGGTGTCCACTATTGCACGGCGTTATCCTTCCTATCCGAGCTCCTAAAGTTGCCAAACTCTATCAATCAGTATGGATGGAAGAGGGCTCGCCGTTGATGGTGTACTCTAAACGCCAAACGGAAAAGTTAGCACAAAAGCTTGATATACCTGTAGAGCTTGGTATGACGTATGGTAACCCAAGTTTGCAATCAGGCTTTGAAGCCCTATTGGCGCAAGGCGTTGATGAAGTCATTGTTTTACCTTTGTATCCGCAATACTCGGGCACAACAACGGCAGCGGTTTCTGACGGAATCACTAAAGCATTTAAAAACCTGCCGGTGATGCCAGGCTTTAGCTTTATTCGTGATTATTACAATCACCCGAAATATATTGAAGCGTTAGCGCATTCAGTTCGTGAACATTGGCAAAAGAATGGTCAGGGAGATTACCTGCTGTGTTCTTATCATGGTATTCCAAAACGCTATGCTGACAATGGTGATGTTTACCCACAGCATTGTGAAGAGACGACTCGCTTGCTTGGGGAAGCGTTAGGTTTAAGCGAACAACAAATTGGCATGACGTATCAGTCCCGATTTGGGAGAGAAGAGTGGCTTCAACCTTATACCGATAAGACCCTAGAGGCACTTCCTGCAAAGGGTGTGAAAAATATTAATGTTGTGACCCCTGCATTTTCGTCAGATTGTTTAGAGACGTTGGAAGAGATCTCGGAAGAGTGTAAAGAGATTTTCCTTGAAGCTGGTGGCGAAAACTTTACCTACATCCCTTGTTTGAACGATAGTGAACTTCATATCGAGATGATGGTTGAGTTAGTTCAATCTAAACTTTAGATACAAAAAAGGGTCGCAATAGCGACCCTTTCTACGTTTAGTTGAGAGATCAAGCAACTTGTACTTGCTGCTCTTCTACTTGCTCTGCCGTGCTGTGCGTATTTTCAGCGCCATGCATCCAGCGAACGAGTGTATTAGAGAATAGGAGCAAAATTACGCCACTTACGGTTGCGCTGACCGCAATACCACTAAAGATAGCCATAGCGCCTAACTCGCCTACGTGAGAGCCCACATAGCCCGCAACATAGTTAGCAATCGCATTACAGCCAAACCATGCACCCATCATAAGTGAAGCTAAGCGAAGCGGTGCTAATTTAGTCACCAATGAAAGACCAATTGGTGATAAACACAGCTCGCCTAATGTGTGGAAGAAGAAAGCGCCGACCAACCATAACATCGATGTTTTTACTGTTGTATCTCCACCTTGTTCTAGCACTGCGCCAACCATACAAAGGAAACCAATCGCCAAGAAAAATAGTGCCATCGCAAATTTCACTGGCGAAGTAGGTTCACGTTTACCCAATTTTACCCAAAGGACAGCCAGAACTGGCGCTAGAGTAATAATGAAAAATGGGTTTAGTGATTGGAACCACGCAGCAGGAACTTCGAAACCACCAATCATGCGATCAGTATATTGTTGAGTGTAGATGTTCATCAGACCACCAGCTTGTTCAAAGCCTGCCCAGAAGACAATAGTGAATAAGCTCATGACCAGAATTACTTTTAGTCGATTCACTTCTTCTTTGGTGAGTGGCTGCTTCGTGGTGGCGTTTTTGTTGTTTAGATCTCGTTTCGCCGCTGGTTCGCGACCAATATCACCAAGCCATGATTGAGCCAGTACCATTTGCATCACTAGGCTAACCAGCATACCCACACCAGCGGCAACAAAGCCAGCTTTCCAACCGTAAGAGGTTGTCACAGAGCCAGAAACGACGCCGGCAAGTAATGCACCTAAGTTGATACCCATATAAAAGATAGTGAATGCGCCGTCACGACGGTTGTCACCTTCTTGATAAAGGTCGCCAACCATGGTTGAGATATTTGGCTTAAAGAGACCGTTACCAGTGATAAGTAGGCCAAGACCTAAATAGAAACTGTGTAGCGAACCAATACCTAAAGCATCAGCAGGAAGTGCAAGAGTAAACTGGCCGATGGCCATTAACGCGCCACCAAGCAAAATTGAGCGACGTTGACCTAAATAGTTATCTGCTAGGTAACCACCGATAAGAGGCGTGATATACACAAGCCCTGTGTATATGCCGTATAGGTCTAATGCGTCTTTGGTTGACCAGCCAAGGCCGCCATTCATTGTTGTATCAGTAAGGTAAAGCACGAGAATGGCACGCATTGCGTAGTAAGAAAAGCGTTCCCACAGTTCTGTACCGAACAATAAGAACAGGCCACGTGGATGACCAAAATATTGATGTTGGTTTGACATAAGCTCTTCTAATAATAGTTATTACATTTTTTAACGACTTCTACGTATACAATGCAATTCAACGAGTGACAAATAATAAAATTTTGCCATTCAACTATTTTTGTTTGTTAAGTGGCTGTTTTTGATTGGATTTGCAGATTATATGATGGTGTATTGGTTGTGTTACAAACTTAATTTCCATTTTTGCCTATGGACTTCTTTGTCGTAAGTTGCTGAAAAATGTCGTTAATGCGAGCGATGTATAATCATACTTTTATAGATAAACTGAATATCAATGACTCAACTTTGGCTTAATGCTAGGATAAAAACAAAATAGAATTGGCTAGTAAAAAGATGAAACGTTGGTATCTACTTTATTGTAAACGTGGGGAGCAGGTTAGGGCGAAACAACACCTTGAAAATCAAGGTGTAGAGTGCTTTTATCCAACTGTAGAAGTTGAGAAGATTTTGCGCGGTAAAAGACAAAAAGTCGAGGAACCGCTGTTTCCTTGTTACGTATTCGCTTACTTTGATTATGAGCAAGGGCCAAACTTCACCTCAGTCCGCTCTACTCGAGGTGTTGTTGACTTTGTGCGTTTTGGTGCTCAACCGAAAGAAGTTCAAGGTGACTTGGTCTTCGAATTGATGCAGCTAGAAAAGTGTTGTAATGACAATACCGTTTCTGAATGTATGCCAAAACCAGGCGATCAAATTAGAGTTAAAAGCGGTCAATTTGCGGGCATAGATGCCATCTTCCAAGAACAAGATGGTGAGAAACGCTCAATTATGCTAGTTCAGATGATCACCAAGCGTGTGCCTGTCAGCATAGACAATAGTGATTTAGATTTAAAATAGCCTAATTCCATCAAACATAAAAAGAGGTGCAAAAGCACCTCTTTTTGATCGTATCTAATTTTCTGTCTGTTTTAAAAGGGTTGGACGAACCGACCCTTATCTTTATCGTAGAGAATTAGTATGAGTCGTTGTGAACGGTCTGTACTGCACGACCTGATGGGTCAACACAGTTTTGGAACGATTCATCCCATTCAATCGCCTTCGCTGAAGAACACGCTACTGAAGGGCCTCCTGGTACACACTCTGCTGCTGATGGAAGTGGGAATAACTCTTCAAAGATTTCACGGTACACGTAGCCTTCTTTTGTCGTTGGCGTGTTGTATGGGAATCGATATTGAGCTGTTTCCATCTGCTGGTCTGTCACTTTCTGTTCTGCTACTTCTTTCAGCGTATCGATCCAGCTGTAGCCAACGCCATCAGAGAACTGTTCTTTTTGACGCCATGCGATCGATTCTGGCAGGTAGTGCTCGAAGCACTCACGAAGGATGTGTTTCTCCATTTTACCGTTGCCACACATCTTGTCTGCTGGGTTCAAGCGCATTGCTACATCAATGAACTCTTTATCTAGGAAAGGTACGCGTCCTTCAACTCCCCATGCTGCCAGCGACTTGTTAGCACGAGCACAGTCGAACATGTTCAGAGCAAGCAGTTTACGCACTGTCTCCTCGTGGAACTCTTTCGCGTTTGGCGCCTTGTGGAAGTAAAGGTAGCCACCAAAGATTTCGTCAGCGCCCTCACCAGACAATACCATCTTGATACCCATCGCTTTGATCTTGCGACCCATTAAGAACATAGGTGTTGATGCGCGGATAGTCGTCACGTCATACGTTTCAATGTGGTAAATCACGTCACGAATCGCGTCCAAACCTTCTTGAATCGTGTACGTCATTTCGTGGTGAACGGTACCAATTTGGTCGGCAACTTCGCGAGCGGCTTTCAGGTCAGGCGCGCCTTCTAGGCCAACAGCAAAAGAGTGCAGTTGAGGCCACCAAGCTTCAGACTTTTCATCATCTTCAATACGCATCGCTGCAAAGCGTTTTGCTACCGCAGATGTAATAGAAGAATCTAGACCACCTGAAAGAAGCACACCGTAAGGCACGTCAGTCATTAGTTGGCGTTTAACAGCCGCTTCTAGCGCTTCCGTCAATTCTTCTTTGCTAGTGCTGTTACCTTGTACTGCTGCGTACTCGTTCCAGTCACGAACATAGTAACGTGTTGGCTCAGTATCTTTAGAGCTGTAGTAGCTACCAGGAGGGAATTCACTTACTGTTTTACATACTGGAACAAGAGCCTTCATCTCTGATGCCACATAGTAGTTACCATGCTCATCGTGACCTTGATAAAGAGGGATAATACCAATATGGTCACGGCCGACTAAATACTCATCTTTTTCTTCGTCGTAGAGCACAAAAGCGAAAATACCGTTTAGTTCTTCAAGGAGATCTGCCCCCATATCTTGGTAAAGTGCAAGAATGACTTCACAGTCTGAATCGGTTTGAAATTCGTACTTTCCTTCGTAACGAGCACGAATTTCTTTATGGTTGTAGATTTCACCATTGACGGCAAGGATGAGCTTCTTATCAGGGCTGTATAGCGGCTGTGCACCACTATTTAGACCAACAATCGCCAAGCGCTCGTGCGCTAAAATAGCACGCTCTGAAGAGTAAATCCCAGACCAGTCTGGGCCACGGTGACGAAGTTTTTTCGACATCTCTAATGCGATAGGGCGCAATGCGGCTGCATCGCTTTTAATGTCTAAAATGCCAAATACTGAACACATACTACATCCTTACTAAACTAAACAATTTCTAATCGGTATGGTTTAAATTTGCCATTACTAATAAAAAAAGCAACGTTTTGTGATTAAAAAAATGATAAAAGGCCTTGTTGTATGGAAAATATTTAACTCAACCGTTGTTTTGGTGAATGAGATCAAGGTTTGGTATAAAAACTATACAAAAAAGGCTTTCTATCAATAGAAAGCCTTTCAAAAAATATCAGTGCTGTTGCTTATTTAATTGGTGTGAATTTAGGCTGAAGTTGTTTACAGACGTGTCGAGCAAAACCGCTACCAGCTTCACTATATATATTGAATGCTGCGTCAACGCCATTTTCAAGTAAGCCTTCCAATTGATCTGGGTATTCGGCGATAGCGGCAATTTGCCCCTTATATTTTCTGCGTTTAAGCTGTTCAAGTGCTGTTTGGTTACCTTGATGATGTGGCATTGCAAGCAGAACCAGTTTTACATGACCTGTATCTAAAATTCGCTCCCAGAAATCCGGGTCGGTGGCATCACCAGAAATAACATTTCTTCCTTCTGAACGATGATGATGTGCAGCGTCTTCACGAATTTCTATACCCAATGAAATTTTGCCATAGCGTGAGCGTAGCTCATCATAAGCGCCCGTCCCAATACGCCCCATACCTAAGATCAATACTTGGGCATGACCTGGGTTGATGAGTTGGTCGCGTTGATTGAGCTTTTCTACCGCTGTCTCTTGCAGCCACTTACCTGAATGTTGATAAATTTTATGGCTAAGGCGGTTAAGTGGCGCGGAAATTACAAAGGATACCGACACCGCAACCGCAATCGCAGCAAGCATATCACTTGGCATCCAGCCCATTTTATAGGCCAACCCTGCAACAATAAGACCAAACTCACTGTAGTTAAATAGTGATAAAGAGGCGAGCAAAGAGGTACGTACTCGAAACTTAAAATGATTAATAGTGACGAAGTACAAGAGTCCTTTGATTGGTAGCAGTAAGATAAATAGCAGGGCGAGAACGACGCCATTCACGCTCAATGAGGCGGATAAACCAATGTTTAAAAAGAAGCAGACTAAAAAGAGCTCCTTCATATTGAATAATGACTTGGATAGTTCTGAGGCTTTTGGGTGACCTGCGAGTAGCATGCCTAAAATTAGCGCGCCCAAGTCTGGTTTCATCCCGACCAACTCGAATAGTCCAGCACCGATAACAAGCGCGAAGAAAATACCGAACAGCACCAGCATTTCGCCGTGGCCAACTTTATCGAGCAGCTTATAGAATAGGGGACGAAGGAAAGGCAGTGCGAACAAACCGATGGCATACCATTCTGGGATTTTTCCGGTTGAAGCAGTCAGGAATACTACGGCAAAAATATCTTGCATAACTAAGATACCGATCGCGAGTGTGCCGTAGGTCGCGTTCATTTCGCCTTTTTCTTGCAATGCTTTTACGGCAAAAACGGTACTAGAGAACGATAGTGCAAAAGCTAAGAGCAGGATTTGGCTGCCGTCCATACTGGCTAGCGAAGTCAAGCCCAGTAGTTTTAAGCCGGATAACGCTAGGGCAAAAAAAGCGGTAGAGAGTATGTTGTGGGCGGTTGCACCTCCCCATATTTCTTTGGACAGCAGGGTTTTTACATCGAGTTTGAGTCCAATAGTAAACAGAAGAAGAGTAACACCAAGATCTGCGAGAGTGACAATAACGTCATTGCTTTGGTAACCAAATGCATGCAAGCCAAATCCAGCTAGTAGAAAACCAACGAGGGGAGGGAGGCTGCATTTAAGCGCAATAAAACCAGCTAAAAAAGCGGCTGTAATTAGAATAATTTCCATACTGTTGAGCTGTATTCCTGATATACAAAAACGGGCTGTGAAAACGCAGCCCGAGATTGTAACTCAATTGGTTGTATAAACTTAGTCTTCCAGTAACTTTTGTAACAAAACTCCGTTTAGCATAGCGCGTTTAATCATCGCAAATGCGCCCATCGTTGGCTGCTTATCAATGTGAGAAGCCACGATAGGGAGGTCGTTATGGAAAGTTTTAAGAGATTGATTCTCTACGTTGCGTTGAATTGCAGGGAAAACAATATCTTGTGCTGCAGTAATATCGCCAGCAATTACAATTTTCTGTGGATTAAATAAGTTAACCGTAATCGCAATCGCTTTACCTAGCTGGTTGCCCACTCGCACTAAACTCTGTTTCGCAAGTTCATCACCATTCATTGCGTGCTGACATACCGCTTCAATTGTGATGTTTTCAAGGTCGGTTAAGCTTGATTCGTATCCTTGAGTAATCAGTTGCTTCACTCGTTGAATAATCGCTGGGTTTGCAGCTACGGTTTCTAAACAGCCAAAGTTTCCACATTGGCATTGCTCACCAAGCGGGTCAATTTGGATATGACCAATTTCACCGACGTTGCGGTTAAAACCAAGAAAAACCTGGCCGTTAACGATAATACCTGCGCCAGTACCGCGGTGGACGCTAACCAAAATAGAATCCTGGCAGTCTTGGCTTGCTCCAAAGTAGTGCTCAGCCAACGCCATGCCACGTACGTCGTTGCCAACAAAGCATGCTGTATTAAACTTCTCTCCAACAATTTCACCGAGAGCAAGATTATCGATATCGGTATTAGGCATGTATTCGACCACGCCAGTTGTTGGGTTAACAAGGCCCGGTAAAGTGATGCCGATAGCGATGAGTTGATCAATTTTGTCTTCGCAACGGCTTACGAAATCTTTTAATAAATCGATAAGTCCTGCGATTAAGTCTGCTTGGTTAGTGTAGTGCAGTTCATGCTGATCTTCTGCCAGCGCGGTGCCACCTAAATCGTATAAACTGAACTGTACGTAATCTCGACCTAAGCGAACGGCAATCGAATGAAAAGGTTTGACTTCAGTAGTCAAAGAGATCGCACGACGACCACCAGTTGAAGCTTGTTGGGCGACCTCCTTAATAAGGCCGCGCTCTAAAAGTTGGCGGGTTATTTTGGTAACACTAGCAGGCGCGAGCTGACTCACGTCCGCGACTTGAATACGGGAGATAGGACCTTGCTGATCAATCAGCCTATATACCGCAGCGCTGTTAAGCTGTTTTACTAAATCTACATTACCAATCTGTCCGCCATTCATGCTTAATTTTGCTCGTATTGTCCGTTAACAACCGTCGCTTTTACTTTAAAGTCACGATCGAAAATAGTCAGGTTTGCAACCATCCCTTTTCGAACTCGGCCAAGGCGATCCTCAACACCAATTGCTGTTGCTGGGTATAACGTGGCCATTCGTAGAGCTTCGTCTAAAGCGATCCCCGCGTGCTCAACTGAATTCTGAACTGCTTCAATCATTGTCAAAGCTGAGCCGCCTAGCGTGCCATTTTCATCAACACACTTACCATCTCGGTAATATACTTTCTTACCGACAAAAATAAAGTGATCAATGTTAGCACCTGCTGGAGCTGTGGCATCCGTCACCAAAACAAGCTTTTCACCTTTGATTTTATGAGCAATTCGGATGTTTGCGTAGTCGACGTGAAAACCATCAGCAATAATGCCAGCATATACGTCAGGAGTATCGTAAATTGCACCAACAACTCCTGGTTCACGACCAACCATTGGTGTCATTGCATTAAAGAGGTGTGTAGCAAAAGTAATGCCTGCTTCAAAGCTTTTACGTGCTTCGGCGTAGGTTGCATTTGTGTGGCCAATTGAAACCACGATGCCAGCAGCCTTTAATCGCGCAATATGCTCTGGGTCGTTATGCTCAGGTGCTAGTGTTACTTTCGCTACGATATCGGCGTTTGCGCAGATAAGGTCGATCATGCTTTCGTCTGATGGGCGAATAAAATCGACGTTATGGATGCCTTTTTTCGCGACGTTAAGGTAAGGACCTTCGAGGTGTAAACCAAGCGATTGATTTTGATACTTGTTGTGGTACTCACGAGCTGCGGCAATTGCAGTTCGCATATCTTCATCAGATGACGTAATGAGTGTTGGCAGGAAGCTAGTACAGCCAGATTTGAGGTTTGCCTGGTGCATGATTTGCATGGTTTCAGGGGTAATTGCATCGTTTAGCATTACACCGCCACAACCGTTCAACTGCAGATCGATAAAGCCTGGACTTAGATTAGCGCCTGCAAGGTCTTTTACTTCGATGCTTTGAGGTAGCTCAGAAACCGGCACAATAGATTGAATAAGATCGTTTTCGATGATGACCGCATGATCGGTAAGAACATCACTACCGGTATAAATTTTACAGTTACTTAGCGCGTACATAGTCAGCTAGTCCTTATAGATGAGAATTCAATTTCTATATCGTTATCTAAGTAGAGACTGCTTCAGTCATATGGGTACTTAGTTTGTATCACTGAATTAGATAACGAGTCACATACAGCAAGTCGCGTTTTATCGATGTTATTGTCATAGTAACTAACTGAAAAGTAATAATTGTATGGTTTTTTATGATTCTTTTTCAGAGCAAAGTTACAGTGATTTACCCGCCTAGATACCAAAATAACACTGATTCTGCCTTGCATAAAGTGCGAGAATATTATCTTTAAAACGCCATTTTTTCGTATAATAAAATAAGTTTTATGATCTCGCTAGCAAAAACCTTCCGAAAGGGCAAATTGTGGTGATTATGATCACAAACGGTGAGCTTTTAATTTGCGGAGCAAAATTAATATCATAAACTTAGGATGACTAAATTGGACGGCTGAAATAAGTCATTCAACATAACATCTAATCCTATAGGGGGAACTTAAGGTGAACATTCTCGGATACTTCCAGAAGGTGGGTAAGGCGCTTATGGTGCCGGTTGCCACACTTCCTGCAGCAGCAATACTCATGGGTATTGGCTACTGGATCGACCCAAATGGCTGGGGCGCAAACAGTGCACTTGCTGCATTTCTTATTAAAGCTGGTGCAGCGATCATTGACAATATGTCAGTATTGTTCGCTGTTGGTGTTGCTTACGGAATGTCTAAAGACAAAGATGGCGCCGCTGCACTTTCAGGTTTCGTGGGCTTCTTAGTTGTCACAACGCTTTTGGCCCCTGGTGCAGTATCACAAATTCAAGGCATTGACCCAAGTGAAGTACCTGCTGCATTTGGTAAAATCAATAACCAGTTCGTCGGTATCTTGGTTGGTATTGTTTCTGCTGAGTTGTACAACCGTTTTTCTCACGTAGAGCTGCACAAAGCACTGGCGTTTTTCTCTGGCAAGCGTCTTGTACCGATCCTAACGTCTTTTGCTGGTATCGTTATTGCGTTCATCCTGATGTACGTTTGGCCATCAGTTTACGGCGGTCTGGTAAGTTTTGGTGAAAGCATTCAAGGTATGGGTGAAGCAGGTGCAGGTGTTTACGCATTCTTCAACCGTCTTCTAATTCCTGTTGGTCTGCACCATGCACTAAACTCAGTGTTCTGGTTTGATGTTGCTGGTATTAATGACATTCCAAACTTCCTTGGCGGTGCGAAATCATTAGCTGAAGGCACGGCAACGGTAGGTGTTACGGGGATGTACCAAGCGGGCTTCTTCCCAATCATGATGTTTGGTTTACCAGGCGCTGCTCTAGCGATGTACCATACTGCGAAATCAAAGAATAAAGAGAAAGTGGCATCTATCATGATTGCAGCTGCGTTTGCTTCATTCTTTACAGGTGTAACAGAACCACTTGAATTTGCATTCATGTTCCTTGCTCCAGGACTGTACATTCTTCACGCAGCGCTGACTGGTCTATCAGTTTATATCGCGGCATCAATGCAGTGGATTGCAGGTTTCGGTTTCTCTGCTGGTTTAGTCGACTTAGTATTGTCGACTCGTAACCCGCTAGCGGTAAACTGGTACATGCTCATTGTACAAGGTCTTGGTTTCTTTGCGGTTTACTACTTCGTGTTCCGTACCGTGATTGTTAAGTTTGGCCTTAAAACACCGGGACGTGAAGATGATGAAGAAGCTTCATCTAACGTGGCTGGATCAAGCAATTCTTCAGAGCTTGCTCGTCAGTACTTGAAAGCACTTGGCGGTCATGACAACCTAAGTTCTATCGATGCCTGTATTACTCGTTTGCGCCTTTCTGTGAAAGATATGAGCGTTATCAATGAGAAAACTCTGAAAGATCTTGGAGCTATGGGAGTTGTGAAGCTAGGTACAAACAACCTACAAGTTATCCTTGGTCCACTAGCAGAGATTGTTGCTGGTGAGATGAAGAATGTATCTAAAGATGAAGACTTAAGTGGTGTTCAGCTACCAGCTTAACTGTTTAATAGTGGTGTGATTGTTTGTTATTGGTATTGCAAACAATTGATACTACAACATCGCAAAAGGCCTCCGCAGGAGGCCTTTTTTCGTTTAGGCCCTTTGAATCTGCTTTGCTTTCACGCTAACTCGATAAATATTGTCGTTTTAGAGCGAGTTCTTGTTGTCTAATTGCTTAGAATTGTGGATCATTAGGAACAATGTACTCTGTGAAACCATACTTGGATACAGGGTTCCGTTTTCTCTGACAATACTAATATTTTTGAGGTGCTATAGATGAGTGAAGCTGATGCTCGTCCATCAAACTTTATTCGCCAGATCATTGATAAAGATCTAGCGGATGGTAAACACACTAGCGTGCATACTCGATTCCCGCCGGAGCCAAATGGCTACCTGCATATCGGTCATGCTAAGTCTATCTGTTTGAACTTCGGTATTGCTCAGGACTACCAGGGTCAATGTAATCTGCGTTTCGACGATACAAACCCTGAAAAAGAAGACATCGAATACGTTGAGTCTATCAAGAAAGATGTAAACTGGTTGGGCTTTGAGTGGAGTGGTGAAGTATGTTACTCATCAAACTACTTCGATAAGCTTTACGAATATGCAATTGAATTGATTAACAAAGGCTTAGCGTACGTAGATGAGCTAAGTCCAGAGCAAATTCGTGAATACCGCGGCACACTAAAGGCGCCAGGTAAACCAAGTCCATACCGTGACCGTTCTGTTGAAGAGAACTTGGCGTTGTTTGAAAAAATGCGCGCTGGTGAATTTGAAGAAGGTAAAGCGTGTCTTCGTGCTAAAATCGACATGGGTTCTTCATTCATGGTCATGCGCGATCCAGTTTTATACCGAGTGCGTTTTGCTACGCACCACCAAACTGGTGATAAGTGGTGCATTTACCCAATGTACGACTTTACGCACTGTATTTCTGATGCATTAGAAGGCATTACGCACTCTATTTGTACGCTTGAATTCATGGATAACCGTCGTCTGTACGATTGGGTTCTAGACAACATCACGATCGAAAGCCGTCCACATCAATACGAGTTCAGTCGTTTAAACCTTGAATACACAGTGATGTCTAAGCGTAAGCTTAACCAGCTAGTTACTGAAAAACTGGTTAATGGTTGGGATGATCCACGTATGCCGACTGTCTCAGGTCTGCGTCGTCGTGGCTTCACACCTGCATCTATTCGTGAGTTTTGTAAGCGTATTGGTGTAACGAAGCAAGAAAATATGATCGAGTTTAGTTCATTAGAATCTTGTATTCGTGATGACCTAAACGAGAACGCTCCGCGTGCAATGGCTGTACTGGATCCTGTTAAAGTTGTTATCGAAAACTTTGAAGCAGGCGCAGTAGAAAACTTGACAGTTGCCAACCACCCAAATAAACCAGAAATGGGCGTGCGTGAAGTGCCATTCACGCGTGAATTGTGGATTGAGCGTGAAGACTTCCGTGAAGAAGCGAACAAAAAGTACAAGCGTTTAGTGCTAGGTAAAGAAGTTCGTTTACGTGGTGCTTACGTGATCAAAGCGGAGCGCGTTGAAAAAGATGCAGAAGGCAACATCACAACTATCTTCTGTTCTTATGATGCAGATACGCTAGGTAAAAAACCAGCAGATGGTCGTAAAGTGAAAGGCGTTATTCATTGGGTGTCAGCAGATAAAGCTCTTCCTGCGGAAATTCGTCTGTACGATCGTTTATTTACGGTGCCAAACCCAGGCGCAGCGGAAGATTTTGCTTCTACTATCAACCCTGAATCATTAGTTGTGATCAATGGCTTTGTCGAGCCTAGCCTAGCTTCTGCAGAAGCAGAAAAAGGTTACCAGTTTGAACGTATGGGTTACTTCTGTGCAGACTCGAAAGACTCTTCAGCAGATAATCTAGTATTCAACCGCACGGTTGGTTTACGTGATACCTGGGCAAAAATTGAGAATCAATAATCTCAATTAATGCTGAGAGTGATGAAAAATGCCAGCAAACGCTGGCATTTTTTATACCTAATCCCACAGAGTGCTATATAGAAGTGCAAAACTGTGGATAAAAAAGATGGGTGTTTAGTAGCTTTTGTTCTGTAACCAAAGTACTGACGTCTAAGGTACTTACTTCTAGAAACAAAAAACGCCAGCATGTGCTGACGTTTACTTTTTAAATTAACAAACCCTTATTTTTTTGGTTTGTGTGCATCTGGATTGTCTTTACAACCACCATCGCTACACTTGCCGTACAAGTATAAGCTGTGGTTTGTTAGTGTGACATTGTACTTAGCTGCAATCTCTTTTTGACGTTCTTCAATAAGATCGTCAGAAAATTCAATTACCTCACCACAGTCTAGGCACACTAGGTGGTCGTGGTGATGTTGAGTCGATAATTCGAAGACTGACTTTCCACCTTCAAAGTGGTGACGAGTTACAATACCAGCATCGTCGAACTGGTTTAGAACTCGGTAAACAGTTGCTAGGCCAATTTCTTCACCTAGATCAATCAACTTTTTGTACAAATCTTCAGCACTGATGTGCTGGCAGTCTGGCTGCTGAAGTACTTCTAGAATTTTTAGCCTCGGAAGGGTTACTTTTAAACCCGCATCCTTCAGCGCCTGATTATTATCTGACATATACTTTCCCGTTGGATCATCTGCAGCGATTTAACAGAATTCAATCTTCCTACCATTATAGGATAAGCGTTCGGAACATTAAACCACGAACTTCAAAGGGTTAATAGAATCTTTTTGTAAATTAGAAACAGGTCCATTATATTACAGCTCTGACCAGTTACAATTGTGTAACATTAAGCTTGGAGAGGGCAGGGATAGCGATGAATAGGCGACTAGCGAAGATATACAAACCAGGAATTGTAAAGTTCGCACTCAATATTTGGCCTCCTTTTTGGGGGGCGGGTATTAAAATCTTACATATTTCTCAAGACTTCCGTACTGTAAAGGTACGTTTAAAGCTTCGCTGGTGGAATAAAAATGCCAATCGCACCCAATATGGCGGCAGTATTTTCTCTTTAACTGATCCTATTTACTCGTTGATGCTGATGGGGATTCTACGAGAGGAATATTATGTGTGGGATAAAGAGGCAAGCATTAACTTTATTAAGCCGGGGCAAAGTGATTTGTTTGCAGAATTTGAGGTCACTGAAGGGATGCTGGAAAACATTTATCAAATGACACGGAATGGAGAAAAGTGTTTTCCTGAGTTTATTACTCATGTAAAAGATAAACAGGGGAATGTGGTTTCAGAGGTTCAACGCAAGCTTTATGTAAGAAAGAAACCTCAGTATCGCGAAGAGGAAGTACTTACCGATGCTGTGTGACAATACATACAAAAAGACCTCCAAGTGGAGGTCTTTGCATCATTCAATTTGATTAGCCTTCTAGCTCAGCTAAACACATCTCTTCATAGATCTGTTTAACCCAGCTTTCAACACGCTCGTCAGTCAATTCTGGTTGGCGGTCTTCATCAATACATAGACCTACGAATTGGCTTTCGTCACCTTCAACAAGTGCTTTAGACGCTTCAAATTCGTAGCCTTCTGTCGAGGTATGGCCAAGAATTGTGCCGCCTTTAGACTCAACGATATCACGGACTGTGCCCATCGCGTCACAGAAGTATTCTGCGTAGTCTTCTTGGTCGCCACAGCCAAAGATAGCCACTAGCTTAGTAGAGAAGTCGATTTGCTCAAGTTCAGGGAAGAAATCATCCCAATCACATTGTGCTTCGCCGTAGTACCAAGTTGGGATACCTAGAAGAAGAAGATCGAAGTTATCAATGTCTTCTTTGCTGCTTTTCGCGATGTCTTGAACGTGAACTAGATGTTTACCTAGTTGCTTTTGAATCATCTTTGCAACGGCTTCAGTATTACCTGTGTCGCTACCGAAGAAGATACCTACACTTGCCATAGAGTCTATACCTTTACATTGTTTGTTATTGGCGATGCTACTAAGGGTTTAACCTAACCCTGAGCCTTCCCAAGTTAGCTGAATTACACCTTTTGCAATAAAGCCAGCACAGCCTAGGAAAAGGACTAACCACACAATACGACGACCAAAAACAGGTACATTGCCTTGCTTTAGCACATCTTTTATCGCCATCCCGATGAAAAAAAAGATAGCAGCAAAAAGAAGATCGAGCCCAATAGACTCGAGCATATCCATATAGTCGTAAAGCATTTTAGCCCTTCATGCCGAAAAATCTTGGGCGCACTATACCACTGTTAAACGGTAAAGTTAATGCACTACAAGAAGGGTTATTTCAATAATCTAGTGTTGCTTTTCGAATTTGTTAACTCGAAATATATTTTCGAATGACTCTCATTACTTCTGTCGGTTTCTCGGCGTGTAACCAGTGACCAGTGCCAGCGATAATGTGTGCTTTAGCATGGTTAAATTGTCGCTTCACTGCCGGCTGATGTTCTGGCATTAAGTAGTCAGAGTCGCCGCCTTTGATAAATAAAGTTGGGATATCTGTTGGTGTGATTTCTTGCCAGCCAATAATTTGGTCATAATTCTCAAAAAGGCTCGGTACGTTAAACCGCCAATCCATCTTATCGCCATTTTTGTACAGTGATTTAGAGAGAAATTGTCTTACACCATCGAGTTCAATATGTTGAGCTAGGATATCCATGGCTTGCTGTCGATTTGCTGGTTTTTCATTAATAACAGCATGTAAGCCGTTAAAAACATTATCGTGACGGTTCGTAGTGTAGGCAACAGGCGCCATGTCGAGAACGACTAACTTCTTGACTACATTTGGAGCAATGTCCACAAGAGCCATCGCGACTTTTCCGCCCATGGAGTGCCCAATAACAATAGATGGCTCAACGTTTAAGTGCTGAAGGAGCTGAGCCACATCTTTTGCCATATCGGTATAGTTATGGACTTCGGAGTGGAAAGAGAGGCCGTGATTTCTCAGATCAATACTGATCACCGTGTGATCTTTAATAAGATCGCGGGCGAGTAGACCCAGATTACTTAAACTACCAAACAATCCGTGAATCAAAACAACTGTTTGGCCTTGGCCTTCCTGCTTATAGTTGAGTAATGCTGACATTTTATCTTATTCGTGATGGGTTTAACGTGGAGTATCCGCGTGGATCTCGTTATAATCCCCCAGAGTTTAAACATTGAGAATGTGAAAAGCGAATGAAAACAATTGAGGTTGATGAGGATCTATACCGTTATATAGCTAGTCAAACTAAGCATATCGGTGAAAGCGCCTCGGATATTTTGCGACGCCTTTTAAACCTTGATGGTCAGTTGCAGGAAGCTAAAGCCGCGCCTGTAGTAGAGAAGCCACAAGGGATTGTAGTAAGTAAAGATGCGGGTAAAACGGAATCTGTTGATGTAGTGAAAGAAATGCGTTCGCTGCTTATTTCTGATGAGTTTGCCGGTCTAAAAAAAGCGATTGATCGCTTTATGTTGGTATTATCGACCTTACATAAATTGAATCCAGAAGGTTTCGCCCAGGCTACGAATGTAAAAGGACGCAAACGCGTGTACTTTGCAGATAATGAAGAAACCTTGCTAGCAAACGGTAATACGACCAAGCCAAAAGCCATTCCTGGCACACCGTTTTGGGTTATCACGAATAACAATACAAGTCGTAAAAGACAGATGGTTGAACAAGTGATGGCACACATGGGGTTCCAACCTGACTTAATAGAAAAAGTAACAGGTTCAATCTAAGAAACCTGATAGAAGCCTCATAATGCGTCGCAGTGAGCGGATATTATGAGGCTTTTTTAATTTTATTTGTATTTAAAGAAAGGATGTCAAACATGGCTATGCACCCTCGTGCTGGGCAAAAAGCGCAGCAGGAAGATCTTCACAATATCCCAGCACTCGTTGCTAACTACTTCTTACTTCAACCAGACGCGGCAAACGCAGAACACAAAGTTCAATTTGGTACTTCTGGCCACCGCGGTACTGCAGACAAGCACACTTTTAACGAAAACCACATTTTAGCGATCGCTCAAGCGGTAGCAGAAGTTCGTGCTGAGCAAGGCACAATTGGCCCGTTGTTTGTGGGTAAAGACACGCATGCGCTATCTGAGCCTGCTTTCTCAAGTGTGATTGAAGTACTGATTGCAAACGGTGTGAAAGTGATTGTCCAACAAGACAACGGTTACACGCCAACACCGGGTATTTCACACGCGATTCTGACTTACAACATCAAACACGATGAAAAAGCAGACGGTATCGTTATTACCCCATCACATAACCCACCACAAGACGGCGGTATCAAATACAATCCGACACATGGTGGTCCTGCAGAAGCTGAGTTGACTCAAGCTATCGAAGATCGTGCGAACGAATTGATTGCTGAAGGTTTACAAGGTGTTAAACGCCTACCACTAGCAGAAGCAAAAGCATCGGATCTGTTTGTAGAGATGGACTTGGTGAAGCCATACATCGATGACCTGGTGAACGTTATCGATATGGAAGCAATCCAAAAAGCGAACCTGAAGATTGGTGTAGATCCATTGGGTGGCAGCGGTATCGATTACTGGCGTCAAATTGGTCAGGCATACAACCTAGACCTAACGCTAGTAAGTGAATCGATCGATCCTTCTTTCCAATTCATGTCGCTAGATAAAGACGGCGTTGTGCGTATGGACTGTTCTTCTCCTTACGCAATGGCGGGTCTATTGGCACTGAAAGACGAATACGATTTAGCATTTGGTAACGATCCTGACTACGACCGTCACGGTATCGTTACGCCAAAAGGTTTGATGAACCCGAACCACTTCTTAGCCGTTTGTATTGACTACTTGTACCGTCATCGTGGCGAGTGGGGTAAAGACGTCGCTGTTGGTAAAACACTAGTATCAAGTGCACTGATTGACCGTGTTGTGGCGGATCTAGGTCGTGAACTATGTGAAGTACCAGTAGGCTTCAAATGGTTTGTAGACGGTCTGTACACTGGTAAGTTTGGTTTCGGCGGCGAAGAAAGTGCTGGTGCGTCATTCCTTCGTAAAGATGGCACGCCTTGGTCAACAGACAAAGACGGCATCTTGTTATGTCTTCTAGCGGCAGAGATCACTGCGGTAACGGGTAAGAACCCACAAGACTACTATGAAGAGCTAGCGGCGAAACACGGTGAGTCGAAATACAACCGTATTCAAGCTGTAGCGAATGGCCCACAAAAAGACGTACTGAAGAAGTTGTCACCAGAAATGGTCGCGGCTGAAACACTAGCGGGTGATCCAATTACGGCTCGTCTCACGCATGCGCCTGGTAATGGTGCTGCAATCGGTGGTCTAAAAGTAACGACGGCAAACGGCTGGTTCGCTGCTCGTCCATCAGGCACAGAGGACATCTACAAGATTTACTGTGAAAGCTTCAAAGGTGAAGAGCACCTAAAACAAATCGAAGCAGAAGCACAAGAGATCGTTAATCAAGTGTTTGCAGCTGCCGGCCTGTAAACCATTCAATAGTCGATTTAGAAAACAAAGGGTTGATGTGCAAGCATCAACCCTTTTGCGTTTAAGATTCCTGAACTGAGTTGTTTCCGGGCCAGGAATCCGGTACCACAAACCAGAATTGACCGTCCTCCGTTTGTGCATGTACAAATCGGTCTGAAGGCTTTTCAATGGGTTGAGATAAATCGTCCGTACCAATCGCCCAGCATGGTTTGTGTAAATGATAAAGTGGCTTACCGATTAACTCCCATTGGCTCTGGTAGCACCAGTAACCACTAATCTGACTTGGATTTAGTTCATAACCCAAGCACTCGCTAGGAGTTGGCTCTGGAGTAAACGGATTAATATAGAGTCGTCCTTGCATCAATAAACGTTCTTGTGGAGCGTCGTTTAACGGAATTATTTTTTGAAATTCCGGGCGATCGCTCATTTTCAACTGATGAGTAAGCATTCTATTCAGTTTTGTATGCAGCTGGTCGTGAGCATTCGGACCATACCATACGCCGTTATAAAGAAGATAAAACTTAATCGCTACTTCCCAGTGTTCTATTTGATTTGATTCTGTATTCCGCAACACCAAGTCGATAGCACCAATAGTCTTACCTTCGATGTCGTTTAACTGAACCTCTTCCGCGATAACCTGATATCGTTCTGAACTAGAGAGAACTGCAGTGCATAAGTGCTGATATAAAAAGCCCAATCTTGGATTACCATTGTATTGCTCAGCGTTATTTAAAGGCGTTACCGAAAGATCCTCTAAGGTTGTAAACGGAGGGCGTAACTTGAAAAGAGGAGGTGAAGTGGCGATCCATTGGTAAAAGCGTTGCAGTTGGTTCATCCGTATCCCTATATGTATGGTGAGGCGACAAGCTTTGTTATTGTAACTAAATTTGCTTTTGAGGGTAGGGTGGCTAGCATCGATATTAGGGTTCGAGATACACTTTAAGTACCTAAATGATATCAAGGTGCCAGATGTCAAAACGTTGTTGTATCAACTAGGTTGCACACTCTCGGTCTGATTTCATCGAGAGGTTATTTAGGTTTACATGCGCTAGAAATTGGAAGTAATAATGAATAACTTAAAGCTAGAACAGATTCTTAATGACAAACTGTCACCGCAGTTAATTAAAGATTACGCACCAAACGGGTTACAGGTAGAAGGGACGCCAGCCGTAAAGCGTATTATCACTGGCGTAACTGCCTCTCAAGCCTTAATCGATAAAGCGATTGAGCTTAACGCTGACGCATTACTCGTTCATCACGGTTATTTTTGGAAAGGTGAACCTGAGCCAATTCGTGGTATGAAAGGTAAACGAATTCGTAGTCTGATCAAAAACGATATCAACTTATATGGTTATCACCTTCCTCTGGATATTCACCCAGAGCTAGGCAACAACGCCGAATTAGCTCGCTTACTTGAAATCGAAGTAGAAGGTGGACTTGAAGGACATCCTCAATCAGTAGCCATGTTTGGACGCTTGAAAAAAACGATGTCTGGTGCTGAGTTTGCGAGCAAGATCAATCAAGTTCTTGATAGAGAGCCTCTGCATATCGCTCCAGAGAATACCGATAAGATGATTGAGACAGTCGGCTGGTGCACTGGTGGAGGGCAGGATTTCATTGAACTTGCTGTACAGCACGGGCTGGATGCATTTATCTCTGGAGAAATTTCAGAGCGCACCACTTATACCGCTCGTGAAATGGACATTCATTACTTTGCTGCAGGTCATCATGCTACTGAGCGTTATGGTGTTCAGGCCTTAGGCAAATGGCTAGCGGATGAATACGGCCTACATGTGGAGTTTATCGATATTGATAATCCGGTTTAACGTTCGCTATTAGTAACGTTAAGCGCTGAAAAGGAAAAGGGTTGAGACGAAAATCTCAACCCTTTTGTTTTTCTATCTTCGTACTAAAAGATCATTCACGTTCGTGAAGTGGAGAAAACTCACGTTGTGTTTCGCCAGTGTATAGCTGACGAGGACGACCGATGCGGTTCAGTGGATCGCTGTGCATTTCGTTCCAGTGAGCAATCCAGCCGATGGTACGAGAAATCGCGAAGATAACCGTAAACATAGAAACTGGAATACCAATCGCTTTAAGAATGATACCTGAGTAGAAGTCTACGTTCGGGTACAGCTTCTTAGACACGAAGTACTCATCAGAAAGCGCAATGCGCTCAAGTTCCATTGCAACGTCTAGCAGAGGATCTTGAATGTTTAGCTCTTTGAGAACTTCATGACACGTTTCGCGCATTACTGTCGCACGTGGGTCGTAGTTCTTGTAAACGCGGTGACCAAAGCCCATTAAGCGGAATGGGTCATCTTTGTCTTTCGCGCGGTCTACATATTCAGGGATGTTATCGACGCTGCCAATCTCTTCTAGCATTCTCAAGCAGGCTTCGTTTGCGCCACCGTGAGCAGGCCCCCAAAGGGATGCAATACCAGCGGCAATACATGCAAATGGGTTCGCACCAGAAGAGCCAGCTAGGCGAACAGTTGATGTCGACGCATTCTGTTCGTGATCCGCGTGTAGAGTGAAAATCTTATCCATCGCACGGGCAACCACAGGATTTACTTCATACTCTTCGCAAGGGTTTGCGAACATCATATGCAAGAAGTTCTCTGCGTAGCTAAGGTCGTTACGAGGGTAAATAAATGGCTGACCGATAGAGTATTTGTAACACATCGCCGCCAGTGTTGGCATTTTTGACAGCAGACGGTACGCTGCAATTTCGCGGTGTTCGTCGTTGTTAATGTCAAGAGAGTCGTGATAGAAGGCTGCAAGTGCTCCAACTACACCACACATTACCGCCATTGGATGAGCATCGCGTCGGAAGCCATGGAAAAAGCTTGCGATTTGCTCGTGTACCATTGTGTGACGAGTAACGGTCGTTTTGAATTGCTCGTATTGTTCTCGGGTAGGGGCTTCACCATAAAGAAGGATGTAACATACTTCTAAGTAATCTGCGTTATTGGCTAATTGATCAATCGGGAAACCGCGGTGCAAAAGAATACCTTTGCCGCCATCGATGTACGTGATTGATGATTCACAAGATGCAGTGGCAAGAAAACCTGGGTCAAAAGTAAAGTAACCATTGGCTCCCAGCTTACGAACGTCAATTACAGGTGTACCTAGCGTACCGTCCATAATTGGCAGTTCGATTGGCGCTTGACCTTCAACATGAAGGGTCGCTTTCTTATCCGCCATAACAATCTCCTTTGTTTATTATTTAATCCGTCCAGGATGTTTATGTGCCATTTTTGTACTGTTGTTAAAGCTTAAAGTCAATTTTTCTCCATCTTTGTGTGCACTTGTTATGATTTTTCTCATGAAAATCGTTAAAAATCTGTTCTATGTAGCATAATTTGTTACACCAATTGTATTAGAATGTTGCTCGCCGTATATTGGCAAAGAAAATTTTAGTTAAATCCTTATAAATTCGGGGCTAGAAACAAAGAGTGAGGTTTGTTGCTGGATTCCGTTTGTTAACAACTTGTTTACAATTATCTGAGTGGTTACTCGCGATATTTGTTAAATAGATGTTAACTTTTGTACGTTTGGAAGCTGAAATTGGTTATAACAATAAATGCTCAATGGAGCTGAGTGAGCAAGCCCGTGAAAGAAAGAAAGTCAAGACCTGTTAATTTAGATTTACAGACCATCCACTTTCCTATCACAGCAATCGCATCCATCCTACACCGTGTGTCTGGGGTAATTACGTTTGTTGCGGTGGGTATATTACTGTGGTTACTATCCATTTCTCTGTCATCCCCAATGGGTTTTATGGAAGCCGCTGACATCGTCGATAGCTTCTTCGTAAAATTCATCCTGTGGGGAATTCTTACTGCACTTGCCTACCACATCGCAGGTGGTATCCGTCACTTATTGATGGATCTAGGTCACTTTGAAGAACTAGATTCAGGCACGATGAGCGCTAAAGTCGCGTTTGGTGCAACAGCAGTATTATCATTATTGGCGGGGATCTTGGTATGGTAAAACACGTATCTTCATTTGGTCGTAATGGTGTACACGATTTCCTACTAATTCGTGCAACTGCAATCATTATGACGCTATACACGATTTATCTGATTAGCTTCTGTGCATTTTCAGATATCTCTTACGCATCTTGGACCCAATTCTTTGGTGGTACCTTCACTAAAGTATTCACCATGTTGGCACTTGTCTCGATCCTGATTCACGCTTGGGTTGGTTTGTGGCAAGTATTAACTGATTACATTAAGTGCGCGAAACTACGTGGCGCACTACAACTTGGTGTTATTGCCGTGCTATTCGGCTATGTCTTCTCTGGTCTATTTATTCTGTGGGGTGCGTAAGTGTCTATTCCAGTTCGTGAGTTTGATGCCGTAGTAATCGGCGCTGGTGGTGCAGGTATGCGCGCTGCACTACAAATTTCAGAGCAAGGCCTATCATGTGCTTTGTTGTCAAAAGTATTTCCAACACGTTCTCATACTGTGTCTGCACAGGGCGGCATTACCGTTGCTCTGGGTAACTCGCACAAAGACGATTGGCAATGGCACATGTACGATACCGTTAAAGGTTCCGACTACATCGGTGACCAGAACGCGATTGAATACATGTGTAAAAATGGTCCTGAGTCAGTTATCGAGCTTGAAAAAATGGGTCTTCCATTCTCTCGTTTTGATAACGGTACCATATACCAACGTCCATTCGGTGGCCAATCTAAAGAGTTTGGTGGTGAGCAGGCTGCTCGTACAGCCGCTGCTGCAGACCGTACTGGTCACGCACTTCTTCACACGCTTTACCAGCAAAACGTAAAACACAAAACAACCATCTTCTCGGAGTGGTACGCTTTGGATCTTGTGAAAAACCAAGACGGCGCAATCATGGGTTGTACTGCGATTTGTATGGAAACGGGTGAAATCTGCTACTTCAAATCGAAAGCAACCATTCTAGCTACAGGTGGTGCAGGTCGTATTTACGCATCGACCACTAACGCGCACATCAACACGGGTGATGGCGTTGGTATGGCACTTCGCGCAGGCGTTCCAATGCAAGACATGGAAATGTGGCAGTTCCACCCAACAGGTATTGCTGGCGCGGGTGTTCTAGTGACGGAAGGTTGTCGTGGTGAAGGTGGTTACCTTCTAAATAAAGATGGTGAACGCTTCATGGAGCGCTACGCACCAAACGCGAAAGACCTTGCTGGTCGTGACGTGGTTGCTCGTTCAATGATGATTGAAATTCGTGAAGGCCGCGGCTGTGATGGTCCTTGGGGTCCACATATCAAGTTGAAACTTGATCACCTTGGTAAAGAAGTACTCGAATCACGTCTACCAGGTATCTGTGAACTGTCTCGTACATTTGCACACGTTGACCCAGTGAAAGAGCCAATTCCAGTAATTCCAACTTGTCACTACATGATGGGTGGTGTACCTACTCAAGTCTCTGGCCAAGCAATTAAGCAGAAGGCCGACGGTAGCGAGATGGAAGTACAAGGCCTTTACGCATGTGGTGAGATTGCTTCTGTATCGGTACACGGTGCTAACCGTCTGGGCGGCAACTCATTACTAGACTTGGTCGTATTTGGTCGTGCTACTGGCTTGCACCTTGGCGAAACGCTAGCAGCGCAAGCAGAAGCTCGTCCTGCAACAGAATCTGATATTGAAGCGTCTCTAGCGCGTACTATGCGTTGGGAAAACAGCACTGGTGGTGAAGATCCAGTTCAGATTCGTAAAGACCTACAAGCATGCATGCAAAACAGCTTCTCGGTATTCCGTGAAGGCGATGCGATGGCAACCGGTCTAGAAGAGTTGAAAGTGATTCGCGAACGTTTGAAAGATGCGCATCTAGCGGACAAGTCTTCAGAGTTCAACACGCAGCGTATTGAGTGTCTAGAACTTGATAACCTGATGGAAACCGCGTTTTCAACTGCCGTTGCAGCAAACTACCGTACAGAGAGTCGTGGCGCACATGCTCGTTTCGATTTCCCTGAGCGTGATGATGAGAACTGGCTATGCCACTCTATCTACAATCCGGAAACAGAAGCGATGACTAAGCGTGATGTGAACATGACGCCAACGCATCGTGAAGCTTTCCCGCCGAAAGTACGTACATACTAAAGGGAGGATACGACTATGAAATTAAACTTCTCTTTATACCGTTACAATCCGGATGTGGATACCAAGCCTTACATGAAAGAGTATACCCTTGAGGTAGACGAAGGCTCAGACATGATGGTGCTTGATGCATTGATTCTGCTAAAAGAGCAAGATCCAAGCATCGCGTTCCGTCGCTCATGCCGTGAAGGGGTATGTGGTTCTGATGGTTTGAATATGAATGGTAAAAACGGCCTAGCGTGTATCACACCGTTATCTGCTCTACAAGGCGATAAGATAGTTATTCGTCCACTACCAGGGTTACCTGTCGTGCGCGATCTTATCGTTGACATGACGCAGTTCTATGATAACTATGCGAAAGTTAAACCATTCTTGATTGATGATGGTGCATTACCACCATCACGTGAGAACCTACAATCGCCTGATGATCGTGCGCATTTAGATGGATTGTACGAATGTATCATGTGTGCATGTTGTACAACGTCTTGCCCATCATTCTGGTGGAACCCTGATAAATTCATCGGCCCAGCTGGTCTTCTCGCAGCGTACCGTTGGCTAATTGATAGCCGCGATACGGCAACAGATGAACGTTTGTCTGATCTTGATGATGCATTTAGCGTTTTTCGTTGCCATGGCATCATGAATTGTGTAAGTGTTTGTCCTAAGGGATTAAATCCGACGAAAGCCATCGGTCACATTAAGTCGATGTTGGTTAATCGTTCGGTTTAATTTACTCGCTCTTAGGAATGTCGCAGTGTTGCGGATCACCCGATATGACCGCTTCACTGCTTCAGTAATATTCGAGTAAAGAATACAAAAATTGCCGACCGTATTTTTAGTCGGCTCTTATAGCTCGGCAAAGACCGAAGCAAACGTGAAAACTACTGGTTAAGGGAAAATATGCACAACGGCGTGATGAAGGCATGGCTCGAGTCTTCACACTTGGCTGGCGCCAATGCAACGTATGTAGAGGACCTCTACGAACTGTATCTAAGTGATCCCGATCTGGTAAGTGAGGAGTGGAAACGTGTTTTTGAAGGCTTGCCTAAGCCATCAGAAGAAGTGGCAGAACAACCACATTCACGTGTCCGTGACTACTTCCGACGACTCGCTAGAGAAACAAAGCATTACAATGTCCAAGTTAGTGACCCAGATGTCGATGCAAAACAAGTAAAAGTTCTACAGCTAATCAACGCATACCGTTTCCGCGGGCATGAAGCTGCAGAATTAGACCCACTAGGTCTATGGCAACGCCCAACAGTGGCGGAGTTAGACCCTGCTTTTCATAATCTTACCGAAGATGACTTCGAAGAAACTTTCAACGTAGGTTCTTTTGCTGTTGGGCAAGAAACCATGAAGTTGAAAGATATCTATGAAGCCCTCAACAAAACTTATTGCGGTTCCATCGGTGCTGAATACATGCACATGACTGACACAGAGCAAAAGCGTTGGATTCAGCAACGCCTTGAGTCTGTCGTAGGCCAGCCATCATTCAACAAAGATGAGAAGCGCACATTCCTAGAAGAGCTAACAGCCGCTGAAGGTTTGGAGCGTTACCTCGGGGCGAAATTCCCAGGTGCAAAACGTTTCTCTTTAGAAGGTGGTGATGCGCTGATTCCGATGACGAAAGAGTTGATCCGTCATGCGGGTACAAGTGGAATGCGTGAAGTGGTTATCGGTATGGCTCACCGCGGTCGTTTGAACATGCTGGTGAACGTACTTGGTAAGAAACCTCAAGACCTGTTTGATGAGTTCGCCGGTAAACACGACGAAACTTGGGGTACGGGTGATGTGAAATATCACCAAGGTTTCTCTGCTGATTTTGCGACTCCTGGCGGTGATGTTCACTTAGCACTTGCATTTAACCCGTCGCACCTAGAAATCGTAAACCCAGTAGTCATGGGCTCAGTTCGAGCACGTCAAGATCGCTTGGGTGATAATCAAGGTAGCAAAGTGCTTCCTATCACCATCCACGGTGATTCTGCAATCGCTGGTCAGGGTGTGGTTGCCGAAACGTTCAACATGTCTCTTGCTCGTGGGTTCCAAGTTGGTGGTACGGTACGTATCGTCATCAACAACCAAGTAGGCTTTACGACGTCTAATCCTCGTGACACGCGTTCTACGATGTACTGTACCGATATCGCGAAGATGGTGCAGGCGCCAATTTTCCATGTAAATGCAGATGACCCAGAAGCAGTTGCTTTTGTTACTCGCATTGCATTGGATTATCGTAACGAGTTCAAGCGCGATGTCGTGATTGATCTTGTATGTTACCGTCGCCACGGCCACAATGAGGCGGATGAGCCAAATGCGACTCAGCCTTTGATGTACCAGAAAATCAAAAAGCATCCTACACCACGCAAATTGTATGCAGATGTTCTGATCGATAAAAATGAATCAGATATCGAGACAGCGACTCAGTTAGTCAATGAGTATCGCGATGCATTAGATCGCGGTGAAGTGGTTGTTAAAGAATGGCGTCCAATGGCGTTGCACTCTGTAGACTGGTCCCCTTACTTAGGGCACGAATGGGATATGGAGTGGGATTCAAAATACGACAAGACACGCCTTATTGAGCTAGGCAATCGTCTGTGTCAGTACCCAGAAAGCCATAAACTGCAAAGCCGTGTTAATAAGCTATACAACGATCGTCTAGCAATGATGACCGGTGAAAAAGCCATTGACTGGGGTATGGCTGAAACATTGGCGTATGCTACATTGGTTGACGATGGCAAGCGTATTCGTCTTTCTGGTCAGGACTCGGGTCGTGGTACTTTCTTCCACCGTCACTCGGTTCTTCATAACCAAACCGATGCAAGCACTTACATTCCATTAGCGAATATTCATGACAACCAAGGGCCATTCCAAGTCTTTGACTCAGTATTGTCAGAAGAAGCAGTGTTGGCGTTTGAATACGGTTACGCAACAGCCGAACCAGGTGGTTTAACTATCTGGGAAGCACAGTTTGGTGATTTTGCCAACGGTGCACAAGTTGTTATCGACCAGTTTATCTCGTCAGGCGAGCAAAAGTGGGCGCGTTTGTGCGGTCTTACTATGCTTCTACCTCATGGTTATGAAGGTCAAGGTCCTGAGCACTCATCTGCACGTTTAGAGCGTTACCTTCAGCTTTGTGCTGAGCAAAATATGCAGGTTGTGGTTCCTTCAACACCGGCTCAGGTGTACCACATGATTCGTCGTCAGGTTGTACGCCCAATGCGTCGACCTCTCATTGTTATGTCGCCGAAATCTTTGCTGCGCCACCCTCTATGTACTTCAACGATTGAAGACTTGGCGGATGGTACATTCCAATCTGCAATTCCAGAAGTAGATGATTTAGAACCAAGCAAAGTGAAACGTGTCGTGTTCTGTGCTGGTAAGGTTTACTTTGACCTACTAGAGCAGCGCCGTAACAACGAGCAAGACGATGTTGCTATCGTGCGTATTGAACAGCTTTACCCATTCCCAATGGAAGAAGTACAAGCAGCAATTGCTCAATACACTAACGTTGAAGACTTCGTGTGGTGTCAGGAAGAACCTCAGAACCAAGGTGCTTGGTACTGTAGCCAACATAACTTCCGTGCCGCTATTCCTGCAGGTGCAAATCTTAAATACGCAGGTCGCCCAGCTTCTGCTTCGCCAGCAGTTGGCTACATGTCGGTGCACTTGAAACAACAAAAAGCGTTGGTTGAAGACGCTCTGAACGTGAACTCAAAAACTTCGAATTAAGAATTAGAAGTTAAAGGAAGAAACAGATATGACAATTGAAATTCTGGTTCCAGATTTACCTGAATCAGTTGCTGATGCAACCGTAGCGACATGGCACAAACAACCAGGCGACGCAGTAGAGCGTGACGAGGTTTTGGTTGACATCGAAACAGACAAAGTTGTGCTAGAAGTTCCAGCTCCGGAAGCTGGCGTTTTAGAAGCTATTGTTGAAGCAGAAGGTGCGACAGTACTTTCTAAACAAATCATTGCTAAATTGAAGCCAGGCGCAGTTGCAGGTGAACCAACTGCAGACAAAACAGAAGGTACTGAAGCATCTCCTGATAAGCGTCACAAAGCTGCGCTTAGCGAAGAAAGTAATGACGCATTAAGCCCAGCAGTGCGCCGTTTGTTGGCTGAACATGGCTTAGAAGCAAGCCAAGTGAAAGGCACTGGTGTTGGTGGTCGTATTACGCGTGAAGATATTGAAGCGCATCTTGCGAACGCTAAATCTGCGTCAAAAGAAGACTCGCCAGCAGTGGTTGACGTGCCGGCAGCGGCTCGCAGTCAGAAGCGTGTTCCAATGACTCGCCTTCGTAAGACAGTCGCTAACCGTCTGCTAGAAGCGAAGAACAACACGGCAATGCTAACGACGTTTAACGAAGTGAACATGAAACCAATCATGGACCTTCGTAAGCAGTACAAAGATCAGTTCGAAGAGCGTCACGGTATTCGTTTGGGCTTCATGTCTTTCTACGTGAAAGCAGTAACAGAAGCGCTTAAGCGTTACCCAGAAGTAAATGCTTCGATTGATGGCGATGACATTGTTTACCACAACTACTTCGACATTAGCATGGCGGTATCAACTCCACGTGGTCTAGTTACACCTGTCCTAAAAGACTGTGACAAGCTTGGTTTCGCTGATGTTGAAAAAGGCATCAAAGAGCTGGCTATTAAAGGTCGTGATGGCAAGCTAACGGTAGACGAGCTAATGGGCGGTAACTTCACTATCACAAACGGTGGTGTGTTCGGTTCACTAATGTCTACACCAATCATCAACCCACCTCAATCAGCGATTCTTGGTATGCATAAGATCCAAGAGCGTCCGATGGCAGTGGATGGCAAAGTTGAAATCTTGCCGATGATGTACCTAGCGTTATCTTACGATCACCGCCTAATTGATGGTCGTGAATCAGTTGGCTTCCTAGTAACGATTAAAGAGTTACTAGAGGACCCAGCACGTCTCCTATTAGACGTTTAATATCGCTAAAACGTCTAGTTATCGTAGGTAGCTAGACGTTAAAAATTTCAATGGCTAGACTAGCTCAACGTTTGGCCTTCATTTTAATCCTTCAGTAAGAGTACTCGTTATGAAGGATTGATTTGAGAAGACCCTACAGACGTACAAGCAGCCAAGACTGCAGCGTTATGGAAATAATAAATCCCTTAAGGGAAAAACAAACGGAATATCGAAATGAATTTGCATGAATACCAAGCCAAACAGCTGTTTGCAGAATTCGGTTTGCCTGTGCCAGAAGGCTACGCGTGTGATACACCACAAGAAGCTTTTGAAGCCGCAGGCCGTATCAGTACAGCCAAGAAAGTAGTTAAATGTCAGGTTCACGCTGGTGGCCGTGGTAAAGCGGGTGGCGTAGAGCTACACGATACAAAAGAAGGCGTTAAAGAGTTTGCACAGAAGTGGTTAGGTAAAAACCTAGTAACTTACCAAACAGACGCAAATGGTCAGCCAGTAACAAAAATCCTTGTTGAAGAAGCTTCAAATATTGCGAACGAACTATACCTAGGTGCGGTAGTTGACCGTGCTAGCCGTAAGATCGTTTTCATGGCTTCTACCGAAGGTGGTGTGGAAATTGAAAAAGTTGCGGAAGAAACGCCGGAACTCATCCACAAAGCAGCAATTGACCCACTAGTAGGTCCACAAGCTTACCAAGGTCGTGAGCTAGCGTTCAAACTTGGTCTTGAAGGCGACCAAATCAAACAATTCGTTAAGATCTTTATGGGTCTTGGCACTATGTTCTCTCAGTACGATCTTGCTCTGCTAGAGATCAACCCACTTGTGATTACTGGCGAAGGCAACTTGCTATGTCTTGACGGTAAGATCAACATCGACTCAAACGCACTGTATCGTCAGCCTAAGCTTCGTGAAATGCATGATCCTTCACAAGAAGATGAGCGTGAAGCACACGCAGCTCAGTGGGAGCTGAACTACGTAGCACTAGACGGTAACGTTGGCTGTATGGTTAACGGTGCAGGCCTAGCAATGGGTACGATGGATATCGTAAACCTACACGGCGGCAAACCAGCTAACTTCTTAGATGTAGGTGGCGGCGCGACGAAAGAGCGTGTTGCTGAAGCATTCAAGATCATCCTATCTGATGACAATGTGAAAGCGGTACTTGTTAACATCTTCGGTGGTATTGTACGTTGTGACATGATCGCAGAAGGTATTATCGGTGCGGTTAAAGAGGTAGGCGTAAGCGTACCTGTTGTTGTTCGTCTTGAAGGTACTAACGCTGACCTAGGTCGCGAAGTTCTTGCTAATTCTGATGTTGATATCATTGCTGCTGAGTCGCTAACTGATGCTGCTCAGAAAGTTGTTGCTGCTGCGGAGGCTAAATAATGTCTGTATTAATTAACAAAGACACTAAAGTAATCTGTCAGGGGTTCACTGGTGGTCAAGGTACTTTCCACTCAGAGCAAGCTATCGCATACGGTACGCAAATGGTTGGTGGTGTGTCTCCAGGTAAAGGCGGCCAAACTCACCTAGGTCTTCCTGTATTCAACACAGTTCGTGAAGCAGTAGAAGCGACTGGTGCAACAGCGACAGTCATCTACGTACCAGCACCTTTCTGTAAAGATGCAATTCTAGAAGCGATTGACGCGGGTATCGAGCTAATCGTAACGATTACTGAAGGTATCCCTACTACAGATATGATCGACGTGAAAGTGAAGCTAGAAGAAACTGGCGTTCGCATGATCGGTCCTAACTGTCCGGGTGTTATCACTCCTGATGAGTGTAAGATCGGTATCATGCCTGGTCACATTCACAAGAAAGGCAAAGTAGGTATCGTATCTCGTAGCGGTACTCTAACTTACGAAGCAGTTAAACAAACCACTGACGAAGGTTTCGGCCAGTCTACTTGTGTTGGTATCGGTGGTGACCCAATCCCGGGTTCAAACTTCATTGATATCCTAAAACTGTTCCAAGAAGACCCTGAGACAGAAGCGATCGTTATGATCGGTGAGATCGGTGGTACTGCAGAAGAAGAAGCAGCAGCATACATTAAAGAAAATGTAACGAAGCCAGTGGTTTCTTACATTGCTGGTGTAACTGCACCTCCTGGTAAGCGTATGGGCCATGCTGGTGCGATTATCTCTGGTGGTAAAGGTACTGCTGAAGACAAATTTGCTGCACTAGAAGCGGCTGGCGTTAAAACTGTGAAATCTCTAGCAGAGATCGGCCAAGGTCTACGTGAAGTGACGGGTTGGTAATCGACCACACTACTTAATAAGTATTAAAAAGCCTGCGACTTCGCAGGCTTTTCTTTTTCCGTTCCCGTGGGTTTATGTTTGTTGTTAGCAAGGTCTTTCGCGTTTAATACTCAATGCGATTATGCTTTGCTTTTAATCAGCTGGCTCAGCATAAATAAGGATGTTGCGCTGATCACTACGGAAGGGCCGGCCGGTGTATCGAAGTGCCATGATAGGCTAAGCCCCATCAGTACTGCCACTGAGCCAATAATGGATGCGAACAATGCCATTTGCTCTGGTGATGAAGAGACTTTACGTGCTGTTGCTGCTGGGATAATTAGGAGCGAAGTCATGATCAACGCGCCAACGAACTTCATACCTACTGCGATTACTACACCCACCATTAGCATTAACACCAATCTAACTAAGTCTGTATTCACGCCCTCAACAGCGGCAAGTTCTTCACTAACAGTGCTAGAAAGCAGTGGGCGCCAGAAGACGTACAAACACGCACTTACCGCAACAACACCTGCGTAAATAAACATCAGATCTTGTGGAGAGACGGCAAGTAAGTCCCCAAATAGGTAGCTCATTAAATCGACGCGCACGTTTTCCAAAAAGCTAACCGATACTAAACCGATAGAGAGTGCACTGTGTGCCAAGATACCTAACAACGTGTCTGTAGCCACAAGTTGTTGCTTTTGCAGAGTGACAAGCAAAACGGCCAGAGCTAAACAGCAGACGAGTAGCGCAAGGTAGAGATTTACGTTGAGCAAGAAGCCCAGCGCTAGGCCCATTAACGATGCATGAGCTAGGGTATCTCCGAAGTAAGCCATTTTACGCCAAACGACAAATGACCCAAGTGGACCGGCAATGATCGCGATACCAATACCAGCAAGAATAGAAGGTAGGAGAAACTCAATCATGATGGTGATGTCCGTGTTTATGGTGGGAGCATGATGTCGCATCACCGCTTACTGGCGTTCCGGATAAATCGTGATGATGGTGCTCATGGTCGTGATGATAAAACGCGAGAGATTCTCTCGCTGCATTGCCAAATAGCGCGATGTAAGAAGGGTGCTGAGTAATAGTGGCAGGTGAACCTGAGCAGCAAACATGGTGATGCAGACAAATAACATCGTCCGTTTTCGCCATCACTAAATGTAAGTCATGCGACACCATAAATACGCCACAATCAAAGCGGTGACGAATGCTCTCAATTAAGTCATAGAGATCGATTTGACCTTGGATATCCACACCCTGAGCTGGTTCGTCTAATACCAACAGCTGAGGACGCTGAAGCAGAGCGCGCGCCAGTAACACTCGTTGGTTTTCACCACCGGATAAGCGATGCATATTACTATTAAGTAAATGTTCAGCGCCAACAAGCCTTAATGCATCAATGCACTCCTGCTTACTGTATTTTCCTGCTAAATTTAGGAAGCGGGTTACATTCAATGGAAGGGAGTCATTGAGCTTCAACTTTTGAGGAACGTAACCAATTTTCAGTTTTCTTTGTCGGTTCAACTTGCCGCTAGTCGGCTTTTGAAGACCTAAGATAACTTTGACTAACGTTGATTTTCCCGCTCCATTGGGACCAATTAGGGTAGTTATTTTGCCCTTTTCTAATTCCATACTAATGTTATCGAGAACTCTGCGGCCATCGAACTCGACGCATAACTGCTCAAGATGGACTAAGGAAGACATGAATGAAACTCATTTGCAAATCAATAATGTTATAATGTAACATTATCTCACTTTCCACGCCATATCCCAAGTAAAACTATGAAAAGAGCATTAATTCTTGCTGCTTCAGCAATGTTAACACTGCCAGCACAGGCGGTAACGGTACTGACGAGTATCAAACCTATTCAGTTGTTAGTAACAGAGCTTACTCAAGGAGTAACTTCACCAGACGTGCTATTGCAGTCTAACACATCACCCCATGACTATGCTTTGCGTCCATCGGATGTTAAAAAGGTCGCTTCGGCTGATTTGGTTATCTGGTACGGACATGATCTTGAACCGTTTCTAGAGAAAGTTGTTTCGGATAGATCGAATACTTTGACTATTAGTCAAATTCCAAATCTAGAATTGCGTGAATTTGATAGTGAGCACAACCATGACCATGATGGGCACGATCATGGCTCACATGATCCGCACTTTTGGCTAGGTGTAAGCCAAGCACAACAAGTGGCCAAGGCTGTTGTGAATCAACTTGTATCACTTGATCCGGAAAATGCAGCTCAATATCAAGCGAACCTCAAAAAGTTTGAACTCGAGCTAAAAGACACTGACCAACAGATAAAGCAGAAGCTGGCACCAGTAAAAAACAAAGGTTACTTTGTATTCCATGATGCTTACGGTTATTTCGAAGATCGTTATGAACTAAATCAAATGGGGCATTTTACTGTGAGCCCAGAACGCAAGCCAGGAGCGAAGACCTTAATTCAAATTCGTCAAAAGCTAAGTGGTGGAGATGTGGCTTGTGTATTTTCTGAACCTCAGTTTACCCCGGCTGTCGTTCAGAGCGTAATGAGAGGCAGTGATGTCGCTAAAGGCGAGCTTGACCCGTTAGGGAGTATAATTGAAGCAAAACCTGGCAGTTACTTTACTTTTCTCAACAATATGGCGAATAGTTTTGAGCAATGCTTGAACAAAAAGTCAGATTAAGTGCTGTCGTAATGTAGGAGTAGTCTTTTTAACGTGATCCAGTAGTAAGAATTACAACCTTTGGTAAGGCGAGCCTTTTCTCAGAAAGTAATTGAGATATCATTACCAATAATTATCAGCTCAAAATAACCGTATCAATCCATGTTTTACAAACGATGAACGGTCACTTTCAGAGCACAAATTGATACAAAAGGTTTTCGTCTTGCTACGCCAATTAGCCCTTGCTCTGTTGGGCTTTGTCTTATCCTACCAAGCATTTGCGCTTCATAATGCAAATGCAATCTTTTACCCTTTGCCAACTCAGGCAAAGGGTACTTTTATCGCGGCTAAAAAGTTGTTCTTGGGTGAAAAAGGCGGTTTGTGGATTCATGACGTACACGGGAGAGTCCTGTTTTACGATGGTCAAACTATATTGCCTAAATCAGGTAGCTTCCTACAAACGTCGGCCAAGCAGTTGGCCTATCATAAAGGTGCTTTTTGGACCTTTATTGAAAATGAGGTCTATCGAACTTATCCAAATCAGGAACGACGTTTAGTCTTTAGTTTAAATCCAGGCTCACAAATAAGAAAAATAGGGTCTTCAAAGAACTATATTTGGGTGAGTGATGGCGCGCATTTCTATACCTACAATATCGACACTAGCGAGTTAAACTCTTTCTCTCTATTGCAGCTCTATCAACATAGTAATAATAGCTACGTTTACATTAATGATGCGGTGCTAGTTGAAACGAAGTGGGCACTAGCAACGACTTCCGGCTTCTATCTTTCTGAAGGTGATAAGTTTGACCATGTCGCTGCCTCAGGTCAAAACTACATTGAGAAAGTCTATTATTCACACACGCGAAGAGAAATTTTGATAGGTACATTGCGTGGCGCTTTAATTTTCAACATTTACCAGCCTGATAAAGAAGTGATTAGAATTGGCGGCTCACATGTTTTGACATTCGCAGAGACAAATCAAGAGTATTGGGTGGGGACAGAGCATGGCCTTTATTTGTACTCATTTTTTTCAGGTGAGGTCACCGAAGTCGCGCCTGCAAGTTTTCTTGAGTTAGAGTTAGGTAACACGAAGATTTATTCGTTGTTGAGTGACAATATGGGAGGGATGTGGATTGCGACTAACCAAGGTATTCGTTATTACTCGCTATTTAGTAAAAAATTTGAACGAGTGACCTTTGGTAGTTATGACTCACACACCCTATCAGGACGAATTCGGCAAACTATTGAAGGTCCTGATGGTGCGCTTTGGTTTGCTGATGACCGAAAGATTTATCGTTCAGGAAAGAGTGGGATTAACCAAGTCTTAGAGTTGGAGTCGCAGATCAATGAATTTGCGTTTCAAAACGGCATGCTTTGGCTTGCAACCTCAAAAGGGCTGGAAATATTTGAGCTAAATGGTCTCAACAAGATTACATTTCCTTATTTACAGGTTATGGCCGGACATGCCGTAGAGCATGTGACCGTTGATGGTGATGACCGTCTTTGGGTATCAAGCGGATACCATCTTTACAATGTTGATACTGCTGCACAAAGCGTACGAAACTTTGGAAGTGAGTGGCTAGTAAGTCAGTATTTGCCTGCTAAGGTTACGCGCCTATATGATACTGAAGATGCCCTATTAATAGGCACCGATCATGGCGTATACCAATACAGTAATGACAACATCCAGTTTATCCGTTTTTCAGAAAAGTTTGGTGAATCATTAGACATGACCACGGCGGTTGATGGCAGCCAGTGGTTTGCTTCATCTTATGGTGTGTTTAAAACTGATACACGAAGCGATGAAAAACGTGTTGTTGAAATGAGTGAGCCCAACGCCAGACCTGCTTGCTTGATCAGAGACAGGCAAGGTGTATGGTTAGCTTCCTCTGTCGGTTTAAGCTATTACCACCTTTCGGGTGAGTTAGTGAAACATTACTCATCGTCATCAGGCTTAATGAACAATGAGTTCCTCCCTGGTATTTGTAGCGTTATACAGCAGACAGAAATTGGTGAGCGAGAGCTTGTTCTGGGGTCGAAGTACGGACTCGTAAAAGCAGAAGCATCCAAGCTGCTTGTATCTAATCCCCCAGAGTCTAAGTTTATTGTTAGCCAAGTTGTGCTTGAAAATGAAGTTCTGCAAGTTGGTAGTGCCGATCTGAATGGGCTCACACTGCCATATGGATCTTCGCTGAGTTTTTTATTCGGTGTGATGCCAAAACCAGACAGTCAAAACTTGTACTATCGATTGAACAACGATGACCCATGGCAAACGTTAGAGGGGGGCCAACTGACACTCGAGCACCTTAGTTCCGGTGAATATCACTTGCAGGTCAGTAATGAGTCTCAAGTTGCCGCTGGAGTCGTTGGTTTAGAATCTCACTTTATCGTCCTTTATCCTTGGTATCTATCGCGATTTGCTGTTTTAGGCTTTGTCGTAGCTAGTATTGCGGTCGTTGCAGTACTCGTATTCTGGCGCTCGCGCTACGTTGTACAGGCTAACCGTGATCTAGCAGCTCAAGTGACCCTCAAAACGAATCAGTTAAGACATCAAAGTAGAGTGTTGCTTACGAGCAACCAGCAATTACGTAAACAGATTCAAGTTAGAAACCTACTCGTAGACCATGTAGCTCTATCCATAAAATCAAGCGTCGACTTTATTGTGGCGAAACTACCTATGCCTCTGGACACTGCGACAGAGGATCATTTGGCTAAAACGAATTGGCAGTTAAATGAACTCAAAAGCGTTCCAAGTGATGTAAGTGGTGGGAGTCAGAACTACAACTTGAGTCAGATAACTCAGTCAGTGGTTGATGTATGGCAAGATGACTTTGCAAAAGCGGGTATTTTGGTAGAGCTAGAAGATGAGAGTAAGCAGAGCCGGGTTGCTCTGGAAAGCTTTAATCTTGATGTTATTTTCAATAGCATTTTTGCCAATATCATCAAGCGCTCTTTCCGGGGTCAAACGGTTAGAATTATGCTAGAAAAGGGGCATGATATTGTGTCATTGAGCTTTCTTGATTACGGGACGCAATTACCTAATAAAGTCGCGACTGGGCTTCCATCTAACTTAAATCACTCTGAGTTGAGTATTGACCACCTTGCCCAACTAGTGACAACGAGTGGTGGTTATTTGGCTGTCTTCTCTTCTGATGCTCAAAACAAAGTCGAGATTACATGGCCATCTGCGAAGGAAAGGAGTTATCTGGATGAACCGCAGCAAGAACTCAATCCTGTAACTATTGCAGAAGATCAAGTCACACCAGAGAAAGAGTGGTTGCAAAAAGTCTATCAATTAGTGGCAGAGCATTACCATGATCCTGAATTTGGCACTGCGTCAGCCGCTAAAATGCTGTATATGTCTGAACGCTCTTTGCAGAGACGTTTTAAATCTGCCTCGTCAAGAACGTTAAAAGACTATGTCACAGAGGTTCGTTTAGAAACGGCGTGTGAACAGTTATTGGCGGGTGAGAAAATCAGTGACGTCGCCTTTAACTGTGGCTTTAATGATCCATCTTACTTTAGCCAAAAGTTTAAGCTGCATTTTGGTTTGCCCCCTTCCAAGTTTGCTTTGACTCAAGAAAGCCAAGAAATTAACTAGAAAACCTTCATTACACGCTCCCTAGTTAATAGTTAAGATGCTGGGGAGCTGCATACAGTGCTCTATTATTGCTGCAGTTGCTAACGCAGTAAGTTTCATTGTTTCTTCATCACATCTAGCCTACAAATCCATTCTCAACACGTAAGCACGATCACGTTCTATCTGTTAGTCGCGATGTTCATAGCAATAAGCATAAATGGCTTCAAGAGAATGATTTACTGATAGTTGCAACAAATAAATGACAGTTGCATTGCTGTATCAAAAGAGCGTTGTTCATTTGGGTGAATGATGGCATGTGACATTCGTGAAAACGAAAACTGTGTTGAAAAGATGAATAAGGTAAAGAAGTTTTGAAAGAGGTGAAAAAAAATATCGTGGTATAGCCGGGGGGACTATACCACGGGTGTCAAGGACACCTTCGCTTGCTGCCGGAGTGACATGTTGCCATGCCACCTCTGGAATTTATTAGAGAGGTTGCCCTCTCGATGGAGTAACTATACGAGAGGTTACTTATTTTTCTTATAAAAATAACGCCATGTTTATATGAGAAAAGCGACAACGTTTGGTTTTTTACTTAAGCCATTGTTTTAATTTGAATTTTTTGTTTTCTGTCTTGGTTTGTGACATTTTTGTTTCGTTAGGTGTCATTTTTAATTGTTAATTTTGACGTAAATAACGAGAGGAAATTTACGAAGTTAACGTTTGAAAGCGTGAAAACATTTACGGAATCTTTGATTTCACACAAGGATTGAAGGGGTATAGGGGAGTAATATTGGCAACCTAAACTTATTAAATAATAATATTTCTCATTAGCAATACTCTTAAGGGCCACTATGAAGTTATCAGAGATTAATCCTGGCGATACGGTGACGATTCGGTTGTTAGATGGTCTTTCATCAGATATCAGAAAGAAACTCATGGTAATGGGGCTGCTTCCCAATACAGAAGTCAAAGTGATTCGACGTGCGCCAATGGGCGATCCTTTACAAGTCGAAGTCCGTGGTGTGTCTGTCGCATTGCGAGAAACAATTGCTCAGAAAATTGAAGTGGAGCGAGTGTAATGCAATATCAAGTGCTAACCGTAGGTAACCCTAATAGTGGTAAAACGACGTTATTTAATGGTTTAACTGGCGCAAAACAGCAAGTTGGTAACTGGGCAGGCGTCACGGTTGAAAAGAAAACGGGACAATTCAAGCATGCTGGGGATGAGTTTTTGCTCACTGACCTTCCGGGTATTTACTCATTAGACAGTGGTAATGATAGTAATAGTATTGATGAATCCATCGCATCGCGTGCGGTTCTAACTCATCCTGCTGATCTCATTATTAACGTGGTGGATGCTACAAGTTTAGAGCGCAGCTTATATATGACGCTGCAACTTCGCGAACTTGGTCGCCCTATGATTGTTGTCCTCAACAAGATGGATGCGCTAAAGCGTGAACGTCAGATGATTAACGTTGCAGAGCTTGAGAAAACGTTAGGTTGTCCGGTTGTCAGTTTATCTGCAACCAATAAAACTCAAGTGGCAGAGTTTAAAGAAAAGCTCCATAAATCCATCGTTCAAGGAGTGCCACTTAAAGAATTGTCTTTGCATTACGGTGAGAAGATGGAGTCGGCAATTCAAACGGTTTCCGCACTTTTTAACGACCAAAACGTCGCTCATCGTGCACTAGCGATTCGTGCGCTTGAAAAAGACACAATGGTGCTCAATAGTCTTTCTGATATTGATAGAAGCAAAGTCTTGGAAGTCATTACGACGTTAGATTTGGATATCGATTTGCATGTCGCGGATACTAAGTACACGCATCTGCATGAACAGTGTAAAAAAGTTCGCCGAAGCGAAGGCAAGTTAAGTCGTAGTGTGACTGAAAGACTCGACCAGTTTATTTTGAACAAGTGGATTGGAATTCCTTTCTTCTTTGTTGTTATGTACCTGATGTTTATGTTCTCGATTAACATCGGTAGTGCATTTATCGACTTTTTTGACATTGGTGTGGGCGCATTGTTGGTTGATGGTGGGCATCACTTGTTAGACGGTCATTTGCCTGTGTGGTTAGTGACGGTTCTTGCTGATGGTATCGGTGGTGGTATCCAGACAGTTGCAACCTTCATTCCGGTTATCGCGTGTTTGTACCTCTTCCTAGCGGTACTTGAGAGCTCAGGTTACATGGCTCGTGCAGCATTCGTACTAGATAAAGTGATGCAGAAGATCGGCCTACCGGGCAAAGCATTTGTACCGTTGGTTCTTGGTTTTGGCTGTAACGTTCCGTCAATCATGGCAACTCGCACTCTAGACCAAGAACGTGAGCGTAAACTTGCTGCATCTATGGCGCCATTTATGTCATGCGGTGCTCGTCTGCCTGTATACGCACTATTCGCTGCGGCATTTTTCCCTGGTTCTGGTCAGAACATTGTATTCGCACTTTACCTACTTGGTATTGTAGCAGCGATCTTCACAGGTCTTTTCCTTAAGCACACGCTTTACCCAGGTAGCAGTGACAGCCTAGTAATGGAAATGCCTGATTACGAACTTCCGACGCTACAAAACGTGGTGATCAAAACTTGGCAAAAGCTAAAGCGCTTTGTACTTGGTGCAGGTAAAACCATCGTGATCGTTGTTGCTATTCTGAGTTTCTTCAACTCATTGGGTACTGATGGCAGTTTTGGTAATGAAGACAGCGAAAACTCGGTGCTTTCTAAAGCTGCGCAAGTTGTAACTCCAGTATTCGCGCCAATCGGTGTTCAAGAAGATAACTGGCCAGCGACGGTTGGTATCATTACCGGTATCTTCGCAAAAGAGGCGGTAGTTGGTACGCTTAACAGTCTATACACCACGCCAAGTGACGGTGAAGACGCAGAATTTGATCTAATGGGCAGCCTAGAAGAGGCAGTAATGAGTATCCCTGAAAACTTAGCCGGTTTGAGCTACTCAGATCCACTAGGCATTGAAGTGGGTGACTTAACTGACTCAAATGCCGTTGCCGAAGAACAAGAAGTCGATGCTTCTATCTTCGGTAACATTAAATCGCAGTTTGCTTCTGGCAATGCCGCATTTGCTTACCTAATCTTTATCCTACTGTACACTCCTTGTGTGGCGGCGATGGGGGCTTACGTACGTGAGTTTGGTCATAAGTTCGCACGCTTTATCGCGGTTTGGACAATGGGCTTGGCTTACCTATGTGCGACGTTCTACAACCAATTGACGCATTTCGCAGATAGCCCAGTAACAAGTGGTATTTGGATGGCTGTGATCGTAGCTATCTTCTTTGGCACATACCGTGTGTTCAAACAAGTTGGTAAGAAACAAAACGGTGCATTAGAGGCGCAAATAGCATGATTTTAAAAGAGCTTTATCAATACATTGCAGACAAAGGAACCGTCTCCCAGTCAGATCTGGCTAAACAGTTTGGGATGAGTGAAGATGGCGCCGACGCGATGTTAAACGTGTGGATTAAGAAGGGCAAAATTAGCCGCTTAGTTGACACTAATAAAGCTCATGACGTGACTCGTGTTCGCTACTCAGTGACTAAACAAGATGGTTTGTCTCTGACAGTCACCATGTAGCGACTATCAAAATTAGTCACCTAAAAATTATCACGTAAAAACGACAAAGCCGCATCAGCAATGATGCGGCTTTTTTAAACTTAGACGCTCGGAATTTGTAAAGTCTTCCAGTTAAGCTTTTTGGAAAATAGAGCTCAGTGACAGCACATTTTTAATGCGACCAAGCAATTCGTTTTGCTCTTCTTCTGTACGGAATTCACCTTTGGTGTTCCCCCAAACCGGTCCCGGCCATGCTACGTCATCTTTGAAGCGAGCAATATGGTGAATGTGCAGCTGTGGCACCATATTACCTAGTGCGCCAAGGTTTAGCTTGTCTGGACGGAATGTTGCTTCCAGTGCTTGGCTTACCGCTTGAGACTCTAGCAAAAACTGTTGCTGTTCTTGCATTGGCAAGTGGTGAAGCTCTTTTAGGTTTGCACGTTTAGGTACCAAAATAACCCATGGCACGGCATTGTCTTTATGCAGAAGTGCCACACACAGTGGGAAGTGACCGATAACGGTAGTGTCTTTTGCCAATTGAGGGTGCAGTTCAAAACTCATTATATTATCCGATTTGAATTGAATGACATCAGTATACGCCAGATAAAACAAAAGGTTGACGCTTTCACGCCAACCTTTCTAAATCGTCTCGATTCTAGAATCGCTTACATACGCTCTAGAGTATCGATACCTAGTAGAGACAGACCTTGCTTGATGGTCTTCGCTGTTAGCGCTGCTAGTTTCAGACGGCTTTGTTTCACAGCTTCGTCTTCAGCAACTAGGATAGGGCACGCTTCGTAGAAACTAGAGAACTGACCTGCTAGTTCGAATAGGTAGCTACACATGATGTGCGGTTGGCCTTCGCGAGCGACAGATTGAACCGCTTCTTCGAACTGCATAAGTTTAGCAATAAGTGCTTTCTCTTTCTCATCAGTGATTTTGATGTCACCTTGGAGAGCGTCCATAGCAACACCAGCTTTAGCGAAAATAGAAGCTACGCGAGTGTATGCATATTGCATGTATGGTGCTGTGTTACCTTCAAACGCTAACATGTTGTCCCAATCGAACACGTAGTCAGTCGTACGGTGTTTAGATAAGTCAGAGTATTTAACCGCTGCCATTGCAACTGTTTTAGAGATCTTCTCTTTTTCTTCCGCATCTAGTTCAGGGTTTTTAGATTCGATCAGTTGTGCTGCACGAACTTCTGCTTCATCTAGAAGGTCGGCAAGACGAACGGTACCACCCGCACGAGTTTTGAATGGCTTACCATCTTTACCAAGCATCATGCCGAACGCGTGGTGCTCAAGAGATACTGACTCAGGTACGTAGCCTGCCTTACGAACAATTGTCCAAGCTTGCATTAGGTGCTGGTGTTGACGTGAGTCGATGAAGTAAAGCACACGGTCTGCGCTTAGCTCTTCATAACGATATTTTGCACATGCGATGTCTGTTGTTGTGTATAGGAAACCGCCATCGCGTTTTTGAACGATAACGCCCATTGGTTCGCCATCTTTGTTCTTGTATTCATCTAGGAATACAACTTGCGCGCCATCATCTTCAACGGCAAGACCTTGTTCTTTTAGGTCTGCAACGATCTTAGGAAGCATGTCGTTGTACATGCTCTCGCCCATCACGTCGTCACGAGTCAGTGACACGTTTAGACGGTCGTAGTTGCGCTGGTTTTGGATCATGGTTACATCAACGAGTTTTTTCCACATTTCTGCACAGTACTCGTCACCGCTTTGCAGTTTCACAACGTAGTTTCGCGCTTTCACTGCGAATTCTTCGTCTTCGTCGTACAGTTTCTTAGACTCACGGTAGAAGCCTTCAAGGTCAGCCAGTTCCATAGAAACTTCGCCAGACTCTTGTTGTACACGTTCAAGGTTTGCGATAAGCATACCGAACTGAGTACCCCAGTCGCCGATGTGGTTCGCACGGATCACTTTGTGACCTAGGAACTCAAGAGTACGTACTACCGCATCACCGATGATGGTTGAACGTAGGTGACCAACGTGCATTTCTTTAGCTACGTTTGGTGCAGAGTAGTCAGCAACGATAGTTTGAGCTTCGTCTGCTGCAACGCCAAGACGTGAGTCAGCCAGTGCTGCTTCCGCTTGTTTTGCTAGGAACTCTTCGCTTAGGAAAATGTTGATGAAACCAGGACCAGCGATTTCTGTCTTGCTTGCAATACCATCTAGGTCTAGAACATCCAGTACTTTCTGTGCAAATTCTCGTGGGTTAGTACCCAGTTTTTTAGCAACGCCCATTACGCCGTTTGCTTGGTAGTCACCAAATTGTGGCTTTGCTGATTGGCGTACTGCCGCAGGACTGCCTGCAGGTGCGCCAGCGGCTTCTAGAGCCTGAGATACTTTGTCATTAATAAGTGCTTGGATATTCACACGCGTTTCCTTCAATTCAAGGACGAAGAACTCGGCGAAGTAAGTGCCGAGTTCTGTTGGAGTTCACAAAAATGGGGCTAATGATAACAACTTTATTGCTTTTCATACAGAGAGGAATTGGGGAAATTTATACTTTTTCGATTGAATGGAAATGTGGTTTGGTTTGCGTTTACTATTGCGCTCAGAGTAATGAGATAAATCGCCCCAAAAGAGAACCACAATGACGACTCAACTAGTTGAAAAACGCCTAGCGCCTAAATTGATGATCCAAGATCTGGATGCATTTATGGCGAAGATTGAAGAGCTTGCATCCCTGTTAAAACTGGATCTGAGCTTTGCTCAAGCTGACCATATTGCGCTGCGAATTAATGATACTGAAACAGCAAAAGCCGCGCATGAAGCATGGAATCAATACGGTAAGGTGATTTCACAAGCGAAAATCAACGGTCGTCCAATCATCGTTATCGAATTCGACAAAGCGTTGGAAAGCCGTGGTTGGAAGATTGAGTGTCTGGAACTGCCATACCCTGCGGAAGGCAAAATCTACCCAAATGAAAGCTGGGAACATGTGGAGTTTGTGATTCCGTCTCATGCCGAAACTGCAGACGAGTTTCTTGCTGATTTGAAACACACTTACCCAGCGTTTGGCGCGCGTTTTAATGAGTTGGAAGAGCTAGGTGTGAAGATCAAACTGTCGAGCCCGAAAGGGGATGGCGAACGCTTGAACAACCCAACCGTGGCGTTTAAGTACCAAGGCATTTGTATCAAACTGCACCCGCATTCACTTAAGCGTATTGTGGAGTCTGAGCAGGCGTAAAACGCTAGAGTGAGAATTGCTGAGTTGCGATAGGCAAAAAGGGAGCCAAGGCTCCCTTTCGTAAGCGAATCACTATTTAGCCGGTGACTTGCTTTTTGGGTTGGTAATGGAAAGTTTTTTGCCTTTCAACTCTTCATTTAGAGTGAGTGTGAAAGTCTTTGGAAACGGCATTCGTTTACAATGATCCACTTTGTTCCTGACGATTGTGAGCAGGGCTTCCGTTGAAGATTTTTGCTCTATTTTCAAGCTAAAGTCATCGTTCTTACTGCAGCCATTAGACTCGGCGATAAATGAAATTTGACTATCGCTAGTTCGATACGCTTCAACCATGATGGCTTGATCTTCAGACTCTAGACCTTGCTGCGTTTCTGTATTTGCCGAGCAAGCGACTAAACTGATGGAGCTCAAGCCAAGCAGCATTGTTTTGAGTACATATTGCATCTTATTGTCCTTTTTTGCGACGCAGGAAAGGACCTGCAGCCATTAACACCAGTAGGCCAATAGATAAACTGCCGCCTGAACTAGACTTTTTATTAACGTCGTTACCAGCATCGCCCGTATTATCTGTGCTGACTGACATATTTATGTTGCGAACAAATGCTTGCGCGCTGTAAATGCCACTTGAAAACGGGTGTTGGACGTATTCAAACGTTATCGTATTAGATGCTTTGTAAAGATCGATCTGGATCTCTTTATAATCGAGGAGTTGGTTGGTGCTATCGTAAATTTCACCATTAACTAAGATGAACAAGTAATCAAAACCATCGGACATTACTTTGAGATCCATGGTAAGTTTGCCCTTCGGAAGATCGGTCAAAACCAGCTCAGATACACCAGGATAAGCTCCCATATCCGCTGATTGCAGTTCACCATTTTCAGCCGTCCAAGCGTTTTGACCGGTATAAACATTTGCGTCTGCTAGCGGAATGGCATTACGCACTGATCTGCTTGCTTTATCTACACCTGAATACTCGAAAGTTGTTGTGAGTCTGGACAGTTTCGGATGATCGGTAAAGAGCTCTATCGTTGTTTCTGATCCCGAATAGCTAGGTTGGTAGCCGACGGTAATTTGACAGCTTTGCGAAGGCTTTAAGGTACCAGTACAAGTGCTTTTCTCGATGGTACTTCCGTATGATATTGTGCTTTGGTAGATGTTGAATGGGATAGTATCGTCATTACGAATAGTAAAGGTCTCTTGCTGCGCTTTTCGCTCAACGAAACGAAGATCTCGGTACTTAGTGAAGCTGATAGTATTGCGATGGCTATCTATCCATCCATTGTGTTGAAAATGAGCGACGTTGGCGTAAACACCATAAGCGTTTGGTTGAGCACATCCATCCCCCCAGCTGACCACGCCTAGCAATTTGTTGATACCGTTATCATCAACGATGAGCGGACCGCCGCTATCTCCTTGGCAGCTATCTTTACCTCCCCAATAGTATCCAGCGCAAATGCCGTCATCTGATACATTAGAGTAGTTTCCTGGTAGGTTTTGGCAGGTAGCTCGATCTACGTATTCCAAATCTACTTGTTGTAAAACGGTTGGGTATATTCGGTCTGTCGTGGACGTATTTCCCCATCCAGCCACGTGCAACTTGTCTCCTGCGCGTACGTTAGCTAGAACTTCTGGCGTTGCAAGAGCAATAGTCGCGCTGTCGACACTGCGTTCCAACTCAATAAGAGCAATGTCATTGTTCGTTGTTATGTTGTTATATTCATCATGTGAATAGATATTTTTAATGGCGATGCGCTGTGCTTGAGACTCTCTGTTTTTGTCATAAAGACCAAGAACGATATCCAGATCGTCCGCATTAAGACCTTCCACACAGTGCGCAGCAGTTAATACGTATTTTCCACCTAGGAAACTGCCACCACAAAAGTGACCAATAGATGTAGGTTGTCCTTTACGTACCAGTGAAGCAATAAATTTCCAGTCGGAAGTGTTGGCAGGTTCGCCGCCGATAATGCGAGTGGATACATCATTCTGAACAGGCTCAAGAGTATCTGCGATTGTGGTTGCTGGTAAAGTCAGCCCAATCAGAAAAGCCACTAACGTTTTTTTCATTTTAATTCCGTAATATTAACGTGGTTTATTATAAGGAGGGCAAATGATAAACGGAATCATTCTCTCAGTAAATAGTTGTGGAGAAATGAAAAATTATAACGTATCGGTTTAACTTTGATGGTTAGAATTGGAGGGGGGATCTTCTGAAAAGATGAAACCCGCCAAGTTGGACGGGTTTCACTATCGTTGTAACTAGTACGGAGGGATTACAGGATCACTGTCTTATTCCCATAAACAAAGACGTGGTCATTGATCACTTTATTCAAAGCCTTACTCAATACGTTCTTCTCTACATCGCGTCCCGCTTGCGCCATATCTTGGGCATTGAATGTATGGTCGACAGGAATTACGTCTTGCTTGATGATCGGCCCTTCATCTAAATCATTAGTCACGAAGTGTGCTGTTGCACCGATGATTTTCACACCGCGATCGTAAGCTTGTTGATATGGCTTCGCGCCAATAAAAGCAGGTAAGAAGCTGTGATGAATATTAATGATTTTGTGGTGATATTTCTCAACAAACGTCGGCGTTAATACGCGCATGTATTTAGCTAGCACCAAAAAGTCAGCATCGTATTGATCGATCACTTCTAGCATCTTCTGCTCGTGTTCTTCACGGCTAAGGTTTTCATGGGTCACATGGTGGTAAGGAATGTCGAAGCGTTCAGTGAGAGTTTGCAGTTTGTCGTAATTCCCCACCACAGCGGCGATCTCAACATCTAGGCTTCCATCGTAGGTTTTCATCAGAATATCGCCTAAACAATGCGCTTCTTTTGTGACGAGAATGACGATGCGCTTACGGCGAGAGCCAACCAATTTACGCTTAGCACCTTGCGGGAGAGCTTGGTCCAAGTCGGCAAGAAACGTTTGATCGTTGAAGTACCCCTCCAACTCCGTTCTCATGAAAAAGTGGCCACTGGTATTATCAACAAATTCGTTATTGTGAACGATGTTGAGTTGGTGCTTGTAACAGATATTAGTAATTTTCGAGATGAGACCCGGGGCGTCAGAACAGTGGGTCAACAGTGTTTTCTTTTCCATAAATCAGGTACTTCCATGCATTAATATTTTAGCGTACGAATTTGTTATTATTCCCTGGCGGGTGTAACTGTACTGCCATGTTTCACCATAAATAATCTATTCTTACGTTGGTTTCAACAAAATATCCTTGTGTCGCCGCAAGCTGGTCAGATTGTGGGCTGATGTCACTCCTATTCCTCTGATATACTCTCGATAATTTTTCAAACTCAATACCAAGCATGATCGCAAAAACTTTTTCCTCTGATGGCGCGTTAGGTAAGGCCATTCCTGGCTTTCAAGCTCGTCAGCCACAAATCGATATGGCGGAAGCCGTCAGCAGTGCGATCAAAGATCAAACCCAGTTGGTGGTGGAGGCAGGAACCGGAACCGGTAAGACCTTCGCATACCTAGTCCCTGCGCTGTTGAGCGGTAAAAAAGTGATCATCAGTACAGGCTCGAAAAACTTGCAAGAGCAGTTGTACCATCGTGACTTACCGCTCATGGTCAATGCGCTTGGTTTTTATGGCCAAGTGGCGTTATTAAAAGGGCGTTCTAATTATCTGTGTTTGGATCGTTTGAGCCGCCAAATGGTCGAAAGCCACACTAATGAATCTGACCCGACGTTATTAACTCAACTGGTTAAAGTGCGTGCTTGGTCATCAGAAACCAAAACAGGTGACCTTGGGGATTGTGATGATCTACCAGAAGACAGCATGATCATTCCGACTATCACCTCAACCAATGACAACTGTTTAGGTAAAGAGTGTCCGAGCTACACCGATTGCTTTGTATTGAAAGCGCGTAAGCGAGCCATGGATTCCGACATTGTTGTGGTGAACCATCACTTATTTCTTGCTGATTTAGCGATCAAAGAGACAGGATTTGGTGAACTGATTCCAGAAGCCGATGTGTTTATTTTTGATGAAGCTCATCAGTTGCCAGATATTGCGAGCGAATATTTCGGCCAGTCAGTTTCAAGCCGCCAAATTCACGATCTTGCCAAAGACATTGAAATAGCCTATCGCACCGAAGCCAAAGATATGCGTCAATTGCAAAAAGTGGGCGACAAACTCATGCAAAGCGCAATGGACATGCGGATTATATTGGGTGAGCCAGGCTTTCGTGGCAACTGGCGTGAGGCGTTGCAATCAGGTTCTATTAAGCGAGAATTATTGCGCTTAACTGACAGCCTCGAATTGGCGATTGATGTACTCAAAATAGCTTTAGGGCGCAGTCAATTACTGGATACGGCCTTTGAACGAGCCAATTTGATCAAAGGCCGTATCGACCGGGTATGTGATGTCGATATTACCGGTTACTCATACTGGTACGATACCTCACCTCGTCATTTCGCTCTGCACATTACGCCTCTTTCTGTCGCGGACAAGTTCCATGAGCAAATAGAGATTAAACAAGGCGCGTGGATTTTCACGTCAGCAACCCTAGCTGTATCGGGCGACTTCAAGCACTTTACTGAGCGCCTTGGCCTCAAGCCTACAAAGCAATTTTCTCTGCCGTCCCCCTTTGATTATCAAAAACAAGCGCGCCTTTGTGTGCCAAGGTATTTGCCAGAGCCAAACAGTAACGGCTTAGCGGATAAGTTAGTCCGAATGCTTGCTCCGGTGATTGAAGAAAATGATGGTCGCTGCTTCTTTTTATGTACCTCGCACAGCATGATGCGTGAACTAGGTGAGAAGTTCCGAGAAGTACTTGAGCTGCCTGTGTTAATGCAAGGGGAGATGAGTAAGCAGAAAACCTTGGCGGAGTTTATGGAACTGGGTAACGCTTTACTCGTGGCGACGGGCGCTTTCTGGGAAGGGATTGATGTTAGAGGTGATGCGCTGAGCTGTGTTATTATCGACAAATTACCGTTTACCGCCCCTGACGATCCGTTACTCAAAGCCCGTATCGAGGATTGTCGATTACGTGGCGGTGAACCATTTGCTGAAGTACAAATCCCGGATGCAGTGATTACGTTAAAGCAGGGAGTCGGGCGATTAATTCGAGATCAGAAGGATCACGGTGCGTTGATCATTTGTGATAATCGCCTTGTCACGCGAGACTATGGTGGTATTTTCCTCGGAAGTCTACCACCTATCCCAAGGACGCGAGACTTAGATGGAATCAAAGCATTCCTGAAAGCAGAACAATCTGTCACAGACGCAAGTGCTGAGGCATAACCCAATAAATGAGAGTTGTAGAGAGTTAAATGAGCGCAAAAATTCTTGCTATCGATACAGCGACTGAAAACTGTTCAGTTGCGTTGTTGGCTAATGATCAAGTGATTTCACGTAGCGCGGTTGCACCACGCGATCACACCAAAAAAGTACTGCCAATGGTTGATGAAGTACTCAAAGAAGCTGGCCTGACTCTACAAGAGCTGGATGCGTTAGCGTTTGGACGTGGTCCAGGTAGCTTTACTGGCGTTCGTATCGGTATTGGTATCGCACAAGGTTTGGCGTTCGGTGCTGACTTACCTATGATCGGCGTTTCAACGCTGGCTGCAATGGCTCAAGGTAGCTATCGCTTACATGGTGTGACCGATGTCGCTGTGGCCATTGATGCACGTATGGGTGAAGTTTACTGGGCACGTTACACTCGCCAAGCAAACGGTGAGTGGGCAGGGGTGGATGCAGAGTGCGTAATTCCACCAGCACGTCTCGTTGAAGAAGCACAAGCAGACGACAAAACGTGGACGACAGCAGGTACTGGTTGGGATGCTTACCAAGAAGTATTAGCAGGCCTACCGTTTAATTTGACGCATGGTGACGTTCTGTACCCTGATTCACAAGACATCGTGATTCTTGCTGAACAAGAATTTAAAAAGGGTAATACCGTGCCGGTCGAAGATTCGAGCCCTGTTTATTTACGTGATAATGTGACATGGAAAAAACTTCCTGGTCGCGAATAGTCCGTTTTTCATTAACCTGACAAAAAGCAGGGCGTTTGCCCTGTATTTTTATGGAGTGCTATGGCGTCGATTAATGGCTTGCCTCCTTCTTTGATTCCCGGTGCAAATCGCACTAATAAAGCCAGTCAAAAGAAGCCGGTAAATAAATCACAAACAAAGCAGCCTGTAGGTCAGCCTTCAAAGGTTGCTAACGCCGTGGCGCACTCCATAAAACACGTGGATGAGTCCCAAATTCACCGAGCTCAAGTGCAATATGACCTTCCTGAAGGGGGCGCACGTAAAGCAATGGAGCAGTACATGGATGTCATGAATCGAGCTAAAAAAGAGGAACTGGCTCAATTACTTGGTGTCGATATTTACGTGTGAGATCTCCCCAGCTTGGGGTTACTAGTATTGAAAGGTGGTTTATGAAGGTTTTTGGACGGTTTTTTCTCGCATTATTTGCTACGGTTGGTTTGTCTGCGTGTAGCTCGTTGCCTGAGGAGCTAAATGCAAGCACAGAATTGGTCGTTACAGACTATAAAGCTTTTGCTGAGTCTCAGGGGCAAGTGAGTGAAGATGTTCGCCTTGGTGGAATCATCGCTAAAGTGGATAACTTTAAAGATAAAACGCGTCTAGAGATTGTAAACCTTCCTATCAGTAAGTCTGGTAAACCTGATATCGATGAAGAGCCTACGGGGCGTTTTGTCGCCTATTTTGATGGCTATTTAGAGCCTGTCGCCTTTAGTGAAGGCCGTTTGGTGACGGTTGTAGGCAAAGGAGCAGGGGAAGAAGAAGGAAAGATCGGTGAGCACGGTTACATCTTCCCGGTAATAAAGGGGGAAGGGTACCGTTTATGGAAAATTGAAGAACGTGTACGCATGTATGACTCGCCAACCTACTTTTACCCATGTTACTCGATTAACTGCCGCATGTGGCGTAATGATTTCCCACAAGACGGTAAAGTGATAAAACAGGTCAAATAATCTGCGATGCATGAGCGTCAATTCGAGCTTCCTGCCGGCAAAATGGCAGCCCTTGAGATAGGGAACGAGAAAACGGCTGACTTGTCAGTCGTTTTTCTTCATGGGTGGTTAGATAATGCGGGCAGCTTTAAAGCGCTCATGGAGCAGTTGAATCAACTTAATCCTCACTTACACCTCCTCGCCATCGATCATTTTGGTCACGGTTTATCGAGTCATAAATCTCACGATAATTATTACCCCTTTCACGACTATATTGCCGATTTGTATCAGTTTTTGGGCAAATTATCACCAAACAGACTGATATTAGTAGGGCATTCACTTGGTGCTTTAATCGCAAGTTGCTATAGTGCAGCGTTTCCAGAGCAGGTCGAAGCTCTTGTGCAAATTGAGGGAGCAGGACCTCTTCATGAGGATCCTACTAACAGTTTGCCTCGTCTTCGCGATGGCGTTTTAAGTCGAATAAGACAGCAAAACAAGCCAGAGCGAGCCATTGCCTCCTTCGATCTGGCGTTAAAATTACGCATGCAAGCCAACCAATTAACCGCTGAGCAACTTCTACCGATAGTCGAGCGTGGAACAGAGCAGCGAGGAGATAAATGGTATTGGCGGCATGACGCCAAGTTAAAATGTGCGTCGCTTTACCGAATGGTGCAAGCGCATGCTAACTCGATTACCAGCCAAATACGTTGTCCTCATTTGATTGTATTAGGCGATCAAGGATTTCAGAATTTACCATCTAACCAAGCTGATTGGGGAGAGAACCCACCGCAAGTGGTTTCTGTCAAGGGTGGTCATCACTGTCATTTAGAGCAAATACTCGAGGTCGCAACGCGAATTCTTGGTGTAGTTAACAAAATTTAAACAAGTGTTTGAGAGTTGCGTGCTCAAGCACGTTCGCTGTGCTGTAATAGCTTTCAAAATAAAAAGGACGCTATTTTTTAGCCAGTTATAAACGAGGAGTAACATCGTGGATAAACCATGGCTTTCACGTTATCCAAGTGACGTACCTGAAACCATTAATCCAGAGCAATATGAGTCTTTGGTAGAAATGTTTGAACAGTCTGTACAAAAATATGCAGACCAACCAGCATTCATGAACATGGGCTCGGTTATGACCTTCCGTAAATTGGAAGAGCGTAGTCGCGCATTCGCAGCGTATCTGCAAAACGAGTTAAAACTGCAAAAGGGTGACCGCGTTGCTCTGATGATGCCAAACTTACTGCAATACCCAGTAGCATTATTTGGTATTTTGCGTGCAGGTTGTATCGCCGTAAACGTTAACCCACTTTACACTCCTCGTGAACTTGAACACCAATTGAATGACTCAGGTGCGACGACGATTGTGATTGTGTCTAACTTTGCGAATACGCTAGAACAAATCGTCGATAAAACACCAGTCAAACACGTAGTGTTAACCAGTCTTGGTCAAATGCTGCCACGAGCGAAAGGTACGATTGTCGATTTTGTCGTGAAGTACGTTAAGGGCATGGTGCCTAAGTACGATTTACCTGGTGCAATCTCAATGCGTCAGGCTCTACGTAAAGGTCGTCGTCTACAATACGTTAAACCGTTTATGTCTGGGGATGACATTGCATTCCTGCAATATACGGGGGGGACGACAGGTGTCGCGAAAGGTGCGATTCTGACTCACCGCAACATGATTGCGAACGTTCTACAGGCAAAAGGCGCGTACGGACCGGTTTTATCTCCGGGGCGTGAATTAGTCGTAACAGCGTTACCGCTGTATCACGTATTTGCTCTTACCGTAAACTGTCTGCTGTTTGTCGAAATGGGTGGTCGTAACTTACTTATTACCAACCCTAGAGATATTCCAGGGTTCGTGAAAGAGCTACAAAAGCATCCGTTTACTGCGATTACGGGCGTGAATACCTTATTTAATGCATTGGTCAATAATGAAGATTTCCACGAGTTGGATTTCAGTAATCTACGTTTAGCCGTTGGCGGCGGCATGGCAGTGCAGCGCTCAGTGGCAGAAAGATGGCAAAAGACCACGGGTTGCTATTTGCTCGAAGGTTACGGTCTAACAGAGTGTTCTCCGTTGGTTGCGGCATATCCGCATGATCTTGTTGAATACAATGGCTCTATTGGTCTGCCGGTACCATCAACAGAAGTTCGTATCGTGGACGAAGAAGGCAACGCTCTTGCGAATACTGAAACTGGTGAACTTCAAGTTCGTGGTCCTCAGGTTATGCAAGGTTACTGGCAACGACCTGAAGCAACGAAAGATACGATTAACGAAGACGGCTGGCTATCAACTGGCGACATCGTTAAGTTCGATGACGAAGGCTTCCTGCATATCGTTGACCGTAAGAAAGACATGATCTTAGTATCAGGCTTTAATGTTTACCCGAACGAAATTGAAGACGTTGTAGCACTACACGGCAAAGTACTTGAAGTTGCTGCTATTGGTCAGCCGCATGAAGTGTCTGGTGAATTAGTGAAGATTTATGTCGTGAAACGCGATCCGAGCTTGACCAAAGACGAAGTGATCGCGCATTGTCGAGAACACTTAACTGGCTACAAAGTTCCGAAGTTGGTTGAGTTCCGCGAAGACTTACCTAAAACCAATGTCGGTAAGATCTTGCGTCGTGTTTTACGCGAAGAGAATGACGCTGAACTTGCGAAGAAAAGCGCATAAGCCGATTTCGTCGAGTCGAGAGATTTAAAAAATGATAGAATGCCAGCGTTTTGCTGGCATTTTTATAGCGAGAAGTATGTGAACTATCAAATTATTACTAAAAACAAAGACCTAGAAGAGGTTTGCACTCATGCCCGAGAGGCAGACGTAGTGATGCTGGATACTGAATTCGTTCGTATTCGCACTTTCTACCCGCAGTTAGGTCTGATTCAGCTTTTCGATGGTAATCGCCTCTCGCTGATTGATCCGACTGAATTAACGGATATGACGCCGTTTGTAGCGCTATTAAAAGATACTTCTGTGCTAAAAGTGCTGCACGCATGTGGTGAAGATTTAGAAGTTTTCCAAAACGCTTTTGGTTGTACACCATTCCCTATGGTGGATACGCAGCTGATGGCCGCTTTTCTCGGTCACGGCCTATCGACAGGCTTCGCATCGCTGGTGGAAGAATATTTAGGCGTAGAGCTCGACAAAAGTGAATCACGTACCGACTGGATGGCTCGTCCACTGACACAAAAGCAATTAGATTATGCTGCCGCAGATGTTCATTACTTGTTACCGTTATACGAAAAGCTGTTCGATAAGGTGACGCAAGCAGGTTGGTGGGAAGCTGTACAGCAAGAAAGTGATTTACTCGTTTCGAAACGTATTCGCGTAACCAATGAAGAGAATGCCTACCTTGATATTAAGGGCGCTTGGCAATTAAAACCTTCTGAGCTGGCGATTTTAAAGCCATTGGCGACGTGGCGTTATCGTGAAGCAATCAAACGAGATTTAGCGCTGAACTTTATCTTCAAAGAAGGTGATCTATTAACGGTCGCTCGTCTTGGTTTAACGAACTTTAAGAAGATGGAAGCAGAAGATATTGATATCCGAGCGATTAACCGCCATGGCGCGAAGATTGCCGCGATTGTTAAACAAGCGAAGCAAACACCTTCTGAAGAGTATCCTGCGAAAATTGAGCGTTTAATGGACTATCCGGGTTACAAGCAGGTCTTCAAAAATATGAAAGACTTGGTGAAATCGGCTTCGCAGAAGTCAGGTTTAGCCACGGAGTTCCTTGCCTCTAAAAAGCAGATCAATCAGTTGATCAGTTGGGTTTGGAAAAAAGATCGTGACCCAGAAGTATTGCCTGATTTGATGCAAGGGTGGCGTTTGGATTTACTCGGCGACAAGATGAACAAAGCATTAAAGTAATGAAAGATGAAAAAGGTTGGCCTCGATGCCAACCTTTTTCGTTCTAATTAGAGCATTCGTCTTGCGAGAGAAACTGATTACTTTTCTTCGTCTGGTAGCTTCACATTCAGCTCAAGAACTGAGATATCGTCGTCTTTGTGCTCAAATGTTAAGTCAACCATATTTGGATCAATTGCCACGTACTTGCTGATCACCTTCAAGATGTCTTCTTTTAATTGAGGCAAGTAAGACGGCGCAGGATCATTTTGGCTGCGGCGCTCTGCGACAATGATTTGCAAACGCTCTTTAGCTAGATTCGCAGAAGTTTTCTTCTGTGGACGGAAAAATTCTAATAATGACATGTCTAGCCTCCAAAGAGTCGTTTAAAGAGTCCTTTCTTCTCCTCAGTAAGGAAACGAAATTCAACCTGATTGCCTAATAAGCGATCAACGGTGTCAGAATAAGCCATACCCGCATCGGTGTTATCGTCAAAAGTGACTGGCACACCTTTGTTTGACGCGTTAAGCACGGCTTGGCTTTCTGGAATCACGCCCAGTAGTGGAATATGTAAGATCTCCTCTACGTCTTCAACGCTTAGCATTTCGCCTTGAGTGACGCGAGATGGGTTGTAGCGAGTCAGTAGAAGGTGCTGTTTTACTGGCTCTAGCCCTTGTTCTGCACGCAGTGACTTAGAATCTAAAATACCGAGAATGCGGTCAGAGTCACGTACAGAAGAGACTTCTGGGTTCGTTGTGACAATGGCTTCATCGGCATAGTACAAGGCCATTAACGCGCCTTGCTCGATACCTGCTGGTGAATCACAAATAATGAAATCAAAGCCCATTTCATCAAGTTCGCCGAATACGCGCTGAACACCATCTTTTGTCAGTGCGTCTTTATCACGAGTTTGAGAAGCAGGAAGAATAAATAGGTTGTCCGTGCGCTTATCTTTGATCAGCGCTTGGTTTAATGTCGCTTCACCGTTAATGACGTTCACAAAGTCATACACGACGCGGCGCTCACAGCCCATGATTAGATCGAGGTTACGCAAACCGATGTCAAAATCGATCACCGCGGTCTTTTTTCCCTTAAGAGCTAGACCAGAGGCGATGGCTGCGCTTGAAGTGGTTTTACCAACGCCACCTTTACCAGACGTTACTACAATAATGCGTGCCATTTTTTTTCCTTTTTAGATTAAATCGCGAGAACTTCTAAATGTAATGATTCATCGGCTTTACTGATCATTACTTTCTTTTGCCAGTACTCGCTTTCAATTTGATCGCTTAACCAGTAGTCACCCGCAATGGATACCAGTTCTGCTTGTAAATCGTGGCAAATAATACGCGCTTCCTGCTGACCACTTGCTCCTGCAATCGCACGACCTCGAAGTGTGCCATGGATATGAATAGAGCCGTCAGCAATGACTTCAGCACCTGCACTGACGTGCGCTAGCACCACCAAATCACCATCTTTTGCGTAGATCTGTTGTCCTGAGCGGACAGGCGTACGAACTACTTTCGTTGGTGCCATTTTGGCAGGTGCTTGGCTTGGTGATTTGCTCGCCGACATAATGGCGAAGCCAGCTTCGGAAGCAAGGTTTTGTACACGCTTGTCTTTACAGCCCGTTACACCGACCGGAATAAAACCAGCATCTGAGATGCCTTGTTTAAGCTTAGGGAAATCAATGTCGCCTTGTACTTTTGCTATATTGATTACCAAAGGCGCGGATGCAAAAAAAGAAGGTGCTTGAGAAACTTTTTCTTGCAAAAATTCGACAGTCTTTGCGATCTCATTGTCAGAAAGGTGTAAAACTGACAATGTAAAACTGCTACCTTTAAGGTCTGGTGAATGGGTCATCGTGGACTTCTTGCCTTTATTGAAAGAGCGTTGCCTTAAACTAGGTATGTCATGTTATATTTCATCCTTTGACGCAGCAAGTTCTCTCGGGGGCAAATAGGTGAATTAATCTCAAATTTGCTATTAAGTTTGCGAGAATTTGACGTTTACAACCTAATCCGCACTCAACGCGGCTAAATCAGCATAAAAGGCGTGTCATGCTTTGTTCTATTTATAAAAGCTCGAAAAAAGAAGGTACTTATCTCTATATTCCGAAAAAGGATGATTTTTCACAGGTTCCTGACACCTTAATGCAGATGTTCGGTAAGCCTATCGCTGTCATGACGATTAAACTTGATGGCCGTAAATTGGCACAAGTTGATATCGAAAAAGTGAAGGCTTCATTACAAAATGATGGCTTCTTTCTTCAGGTTCCACCGCCGCCGGAGAACCTATTAGAAAAGTACAAAGAACAAAAAGCCCAGCAGAAAGGCGAATAACGTCATCGTTTTTCATCTGGGATTTCTGCCTTGCTCAAGGAGGGCAATATGAAAAAAATACTGGCTACCATGCTTAGCGTTGGTATGTGTACCTCGGCTTTTGCTAGTAGCGAGGGTTTTGATGAATACTTGAATAAGCTGCGTGCTGAAGCTCGTGATAAAGGTATCTCAGAGCAGGTCATTAGTGCTGCTTTTGCTAATGTTGAGTACAAGCCCCGAGCAGTAAAAGCGGACCGAAACCAACCAGAAAAGAAACTGACATTGGATGAGTACATTCCTCGCGCGGTGCCTGAATGGAAGGTGAAGCAAGCCAGACAACTCTACAAAGAGCATTACACCGAGCTAAAGCGTATAGGCGAAGAGTACGGTGTCCACCCGCGCTTTATTGTGGCACTTTGGGGAGTTGAAAGTAACTTTGGTAAGTTTACCGGCAACTTTAAAGTGATTGATGCACTATCCACAATGGCATTTGAAGGCCGTCGTGAAGAGTTTTTCCGTAAAGAGACTATGTCGGCACTGCAGATCCTCGATCAAGGCCATATTGAGCTAGAGAACTTTAAAGGCTCATGGGCTGGTGCTATGGGTCAATGCCAGTTTATGCCAAGCTCTTTCCTTCGTTTTGCTGCTGACGGCAACGGGGATGGTAAAAAAGACATATGGCAATCTGAAGCGGACGTGTTTGCATCAACCGCTAACTATTTGAGCAAGTCTGGTTGGGATGATAAATATACCTGGGGTCGCCAAGTTAAGGTTCCTAAAAATATTGATCGCAGCCTAGAAGGGCGCACGGCTGAAAAAGGCAAATACCTTCAAGAGTGGAGCCAATTAGGTATCACAAAATATGACGGTAGCCCGTTGCCAAAACTGGATGAAGACATCAAAGCATGGTTGATCATGCCGGACGACGAGAATGGTCGTACGTATCTGGTTTACAATAACTACAACGTATTGATGAAGTGGAACCGCTCTTACTACTTCGCACTTGCTGTGAGTCACTTGGCTGACCGCATTAAATACTGATCTGCCATCAAACAATTTGGCATTCAGTCTTCAATACAAGGGCTCTTCGGAGCCCTTTGTTTTTTCTATAACCAAATCGAGGTAAAGCGTGTTATCTGAACGTGCCGCACAAATGGTGATTTTCTCCGCTCTTCTTAAACACAAAAGCTTCACAGCTGCTGCAAAGAGCTTAGGCGTGTCGGTGTCTCATGTGAGTAAACAGTTGAGTCAGTTAGAAGCGTCTCTTGGTATCAAGCTTGTTCAACGCACTACGCGAAGCTTTACGCCGACTGAGGCAGGGAAAACCTTTTTTCATCACTGTGAGCAAGTGGTACAAGCGGTGAGCAGCGCCACATTAGAGATGGAAACCCAGCGGGATGAAGTGGCAGGTTTGGTACGTCTTGGGTTGTCGCAATCATTTGGTACCTTACACATTATTCCAGCGATTCAAGAGTTACGCGAACTGTATCCTCAACTTCAAGTGGAAGTACATCTGTTTGACTATAAGGTCGATATGTTAGCCGAAGGGCTCGATTTATGGGTAACCAACAACGAGCATTTGCCTGAAGGTTACATTGCGCAGCGTTTGACGGATTGCCAGTTTGTTGTTGCGGCATCGCCAGATTACTTATTGAAACATGACACGCCAACAGAACCGGATGACCTATCTGCTCACAACTGCCTCATATACAGAAGCTGGGAGCGTGACTATACGGGGTGGGCGTTTACCAAAGATCAGCAAGAATTGAACGTAAAAGTCTCGGGTAACTATTCAGTAGATCTGGCAGAAGCCGTCCGGGATGCGGCTATTGCAGGTTGGGGTATTGCCTACCTTGCCACTTACTTGCTGGGTGATGAGTTCAGAACGGGTAAGTTAATACAGCTGTTACCTGACTGGAAAGCCAGCCAGTCGATGCCGTTTTATGCGGTATACCCAAGCCGCCAACATATGCCAAAAAAAATATCCGCAGTGATTAACTTTATCAAACAGAAGATCGGCAACCCTTGTCATTGGGACCAACGTTTGGCGCCTTACATCTCTATTCCTAAATAACAGGATCAATGACGTTGTAGAACGACACATAAGGTGATTCACTTCACAAAAATTTTTCCTGAATCAGAAACATATTTTCCATATGGAAATAATTAAAATAAGCAAACGTTTATCTTCAATAAATTCAATTGGTTATTTTGTTGGTCAGTTATTGGTCGCTTAAACTTTTCACACTGTTAACATCCTCAACTTGCAGCATTTTGAGTCCGCTATACAATCCGGTGCCTTCCATATCCCCCTTCTGTCGGATTCATTTTATGAACTCAATTATTGGTATCGTAGCCATACTATTCCTAGCATGGCTACTTTCTACAAATAGAAAAAATATAAAGCTGAGAACGGTGTCGTTTGCGTTTGCTTTGCAGGTACTGTTTGCGTTGTTGGTTTTATATGTACCAGCAGGACGAGATGCGCTGAATTCAGTGAGCAGTGTTGTGTCGAATTTGATCAACTATGGTCAAGAGGGCATTGCGTTTTTATTCGGTAATTTGGCTACAGGGGGCTTCACCTTTGCGATCAATGTTCTGGGTATCATCGTTTTCTTCTCCTCTCTTATCTCAGGTCTTTATCACATTGGTGTGATGCCAAAAATCATTAACTTTATCGGTGGTGGTATTCAAAAGCTGCTGGGTATCGGTCGTGCTGAGTCTTTGTCTGCTACGGCGAATATCTTTGTTGGCACCATTGAAGCACCATTAATGGTAAAGCCTTACCTAAAACACATGACTGACTCGCAGTTCTTTGCAGTTATGACAGGTGGTTTAGCGTCAGTTGCTGGCGGAACGTTGGTTGGTTACGCATCACTGGGTGTCGATCTCAACTATCTTATTGCTGCTGCATTTATGTCAGCACCTGCCGGCTTGTTGATGGCAAAAATTTTAATGCCAGAAGATACGGATAAAGCAGCAGATATCGACATTAGCCAAGTTGAAATTCCACGTGCAACCAACGTAGTAGAAGCATTAGCCGATGGTGCCATGGCGGGTGTACGCATTGCTGTATCGGTCGGTGGTACGTTACTGGCGTTTATTAGTGTCATTGCAATGCTAAACGGCATGTTAGGCTGGATAGGTGATCTTATTGGGACCCCCTTAAGTTTTGAGCTCATCCTAGGTTTTGTGTTTGCGCCAGTCGCTTGGTTGTTGGGTATACCATGGCAAGAAGCAACCACAGCAGGCTCGCTGATTGGTAACAAGATTGTGGTGAATGAGTTCGTCGCTTTCATCCAGCTTGCAGAAGTGAAGTCTCAACTTAGTGAACACTCACAAGCAATCGTGACGTTTGCTTTGTGTGGCTTTGCAAACATCTCAAGCATGGCGATGCTGATTGGTGGGTTGGGCTCATTGGTACCAGAAAAGCGTGCATTTGTTTCTAAGCATGGTTTCCGTGCGATTATCGCTGGTGTCATGGCGAACTTAATGAGCGCTTCGATTGCGGGCGTGATTTTAAGTCTGTAATTGAAATAGATATCAACAATTAGCAAAAAGGCTCCTTGCGGAGCCTTTTTCGTATCTGAAGTTTTACGTTATTTGTCTGTGTGGAACTGTTCGCAAGCGAGCATCGTGTTCTCAATTAAACTTGCGACGGTCATTGGGCCAACGCCACCAGGAACAGGAGTAATAAAGCTCGCACTTTCACGTGCTTTGTCGTATTCCACGTCGCCAACTAGTTTGCCTGAATCAAGACGGTTAATACCGACATCGACCACCACTGCGCCTTTTTTAATCCACTCACCAGGGATGAAGTTAGGCTTACCAACCGCAACCACGACAACGTCAGCTTGACGCACATGACTCTCTAGGTCTTTGGTAAAACGGTGACATGTTGTTGTTGTGCAGCCCGCAAGCAGCAGCTCAAGTGTCATTGGACGACCAACAATGTTTGATGCACCAACCACAACCGCATGTTTACCACGTAGCTCAATGTTGTAACGGTCGAGTAGGGTAATTATGCCCTTTGGCGTGCAAGAGCGAAGCTTTGGAATACGCTGCGCAAGACGACCAACGTTGTAAGGATGGAAGCCATCCACGTCCTTCTCTGGGTGAATGCGCTCTAAAACATGTGTTGTGTCTATGCCCGCAGGAAGGGGTAATTGCACTAGAATGCCGTCAATTTCATCATCGTTGTTTAATTCATCAATCAGAGCTAGTAACTCTTCTTCTGAGCTAGACGCAGGAAGGTCAAAAGACTTAGAAACAAACCCAACTTCTTCACATGCGCGGCGTTTGCTACCGACATAAACCTGAGAAGCAGGATCTTCACCAACTAGAACCACTGCTAAACCAGGAGCACGTAGCCCAGCTTCAACACGTGCTTTAACACGTGCAGCCACTTCAGATCGAACAGTTTGGGAAATGAGAGTTCCGTCTATATTTTGAGCAGTCATGACTTTCCTTATAAATTAAGAAGGCAGATTATCTGCGGCGCATTGTCGCAGAATTTCTTATCAACATCCATACGCAAACGTTTGCTTTGTGGTGTTTTTGAACATTAAGCGTTTTAATGGACTTTTTTTAGGCATTCAGATCAGAATGTTATGAAAACCCGTTGATTTACCCGTTTGAACTCGTATAATCCTGTCCCTGTAGCGCGCCCTTAGCTCAGCTGGATAGAGCACGTCCCTTCTAAGGATGTGGTCATTGGTTCGAATCCAATAGGGCGTGCCATTTATTCAAAAGCCCCGGTAACTCTTTGAGTCGTCGGGGCTTTGTCGTTTTTAGGTTTTTGGCTGTAATTGCCACTCTATCTACAACTTTTGAATGGCATTCTAGCCATTGCAATTTCTAGCAATTAATATGGACGCATATTAATTACCTTTCGTTAACCTTTATGCCTGCCACTTCTAACTTTTATGACCGACACGCCGACTCTTTCGCGAAGCAATACACATCGATCCAGTTTGAGGATGTCCACGCGAGTTGGAGAGTCTTCTGGCCCCAGGCTGGAGATCGTGTGTTAGATGTTGGCGCGGGCTCTGGTCGAGACGCGAAATGGATGGCTGAGCATGGGTGTGAAGTTGTTGCGATTGAGCCTGCTCAAGCACTTCTAAGGCTTGGTAAGTCTTACTGTGGCGATTCCGTTACTTGGCTTGAAGATGCATTACCTAAGCTTGAGAAAACCATTAATCTTGGCTTTCGCTTCGATTTAATTCTTGTCAGTGCGGTATGGATGCATCTTGCGCCTACGCACCGTGAACGTGCATTTCGCAAACTTGCAAATTTGTTAGCGCCTAATGGTCGATTGGTGATTAGCCTTCGTCACGGTGACTTTTCTGACGGTCGTAAAGCTTATCCCGTATCGGTTGAAGAGCTCGAAAAGTTTGCAAAGAATAGCGCTTTAATGGTGAGAAACGTATCTCTCGATGACGATCAGTTAAAGCGAACGGGTGTATCTTGGCAAACTGTAGTGATGTCTTTGCCTGATGATGGTTCCGGTGATCTGAATAAGGTTCGCCACATTATCGTCAATGATTCCAAATCGGCTACCTATAAGCTCGCACTACTACGTACTTTACTACGTATTGCAGACGCTCATTCTGGTGCAGTGGTTGATCGCAGCGAAGGTAAAGTTGCAATCCCATTAGGATTAGTTGGCTTATATTGGATTCGTCAATTTAAGCGTTTAATCGATAAAGAGAACATCCAGCAAAGCTCGAACTCGTCTAAAGGGCTAGGTTTTATAAAGCCCGATGGCTGGGGCAGACTTTCCCATTTAAGTCCTGATGATCTTGCTATAGGCACGACATTTTTTGGTGAAGATGCAGTGGCGCTTGATAAAGCGATAAAAGACAGCTTAAAAACCATAAAAGATGGTCCCGTCACTTTTACCTATCAAGGTGATAAATCAAACCCTTACTTTGAAATGATTCGTTCAGCTAAGAAGCCAAAACGTTCAATTGTTGTGGATAGCGAGTTCCTCGAAGGTTATGGGCTGTTTGTGTTGGATGAAAGCCTTTGGGATTGTTTTCGATTGTATAACTCTTGGATTGAGCCGCTGGTGGTCAACCAATGGATTATGGAAATGCAACGATTTCGGTCTAATCAAGAGCGGGGTATTCCACTGCAAACGTATCATGATTGTTTGGTCTGGATTGATAAAGACCATGATACGCGAGTCGTGCGAAAGAGAATTGAACAGTTGAAGCTCAGCCATTGCGACATTGTCAGTGTATGGAGTGGAAGCAAATTACGAAATGAGTATCACGTTGATCACTGTTTGCCATTTGCTTATTGGCCCAACAATGATAAGTGGAACTTACTACCAACATCTAAGGTTGAAAACCTAAACAAGCGTGATCGTATTCCTGCTAGCTATCGATTAAACGCATCCAAGCCGCGAATTTTGGATTGGTGGCAGTTAGCTTGGGGAGAGACGGATAATTTGAGTCGGACGTTTTTTACCGAGGCTTCATTGTCGCTACCTAATGTGCCTGCATCTTGTCAAGATTTTGAGCATGTCTTTGAAGCGATGGGATTACAAATTCGTGGTGTTAAAAGTCGCCTTTGTATCGCGGAATGGTAATGTCTTGTTTGCCGTTACAGCGTGATATATGAACCTGATAGGCAACCAACAAAAAAGCGCTGGTTAACCAGCGCTTTTGCATTTACTAAGGGCATTACATCTTTTTAAAGATGATGGAGGTGTTGATGCCGCCAAAGGCGAAGTTGTTACTCATCAAATATTTCACGTCCAGCTCTCGGCCTTGTCCGGCGATGTAGTCTAAATCACCACATTGCTCGTCGAGGTTTTTTAGGTTGAGCGTTGGGTTGAACCAGCCTGTGTGCATCATTTCTAAACCTAGCCACGCTTCAATCGCGCCACAGGCGCCTAGTGTGTGGCCAAAGTAGCTCTTGAGTGAACTTATTGGCACTTTGCCCAGAGCATTCGCTGTTGCGTTGCTTTCCGCAATATCGCCGCGGTCGGTGGCAGTGCCGTGAGCAGATACATAGTCGATCTTCTCAGCAGGAATCCCCGCGTTTTGCAAAGCCATTTCCATACAGATTTGCATGGTTTCCATCTGTGGTTGAGTGACGTGTGCGGCATCACAGTTGCTGGCAAAACCGATGATTTCTGCATAGATTTTCGCGCCACGAGCGACGGCGTGTTCGTACTCTTCCAGAACTAGCGTTCCCGCACCTTCACCAATCACCAAACCATCGCGATCGGAGTCATAAGGTCTTGGTGTGCTTTTCGGGTCTTCATTCTTTAGACTGGTGGCAAAAAGGGTATCGAAGACAGCGGATTCCGTTGGGCACAATTCTTCAGCGCCACCAGCAACCATGACCGTTTGGTAGCCGTGCTTGATCGCTTCGTAGGCGTAGCCGATTGCTTGGCTGCCAGAGGTACATGCACTGCTGGTTGGGATCACTCGGCCTTTCAAACCGAAAAATAGACCAACGTTCACTGCCGTGGTATGCGGCATCATCTGCACGTAAGTCGTTGCGGTGATCGCTTTAGTGGTTTTCTCATTCAGCATGACACCAAATGCGCCGATTGCGTCAGTACTGCCTGTTGATGAGCCGTATGCGATACCCGTTTGACCATTGGTGAGTACGTCGTTACCAATCAAACCTGCTTGGCTCAGTGCGTTTTCTGTTGCGACGGTCGCCAATTTAGAAACACGCCCCATGCCGCGTACTTGCTTGCGCTTGTAGTGCTTTGGCAGTTCAAAATCTAAAATTGGTGCCGCGAGCTTGGTGTTCAAACCATCATACTGTTCGTAAGAAGGCATGTATTGCGTCGCGTTCTGGCAGTCACGCAGTTTTGGCTCGACAGATTGCCAATTGTTACCAAACGCAGTCACGCCCGACATTCCGGTTACAACGACTCGACGGTTCATACTAGGCCTCCGTTTACCGAAATGACTTGGCGAGTTACATAGCCTGCGATGTCAGACATAAGGTAACTGACTAAACCAGCAACTTCTTCTGGCTCTCCCATGCGGCGCAAAGGAATTTGCGGCATCGCATGTTCTTTCACGTGTTCGTCTACCATGCCTGTGTCGATAAGCCCTGGAGCAACGCAGTTGACGGTGATTTTGCGTTTTGCCAGTTCAAGCGCGAGTGATTTTGTTGCACCAATTACGCCCGCTTTCGCTGCGCTGTAGTTAGTTTGACCACGATTCCCCATTAGGCCAGAGACTGATGCAAGCGTAACAATTCGGCCGCCTTTGCGCTTTTGCACCATTGGCATAACACAAGGGTGAAGAACGTTGTAGAAGCTATCTAAGTTGGTATGAATCACACCATCCCATTCTTCTTCGGTCATCGCAGGGAAAGCGGTATCTTTTGTGATGCCAGCGTTGTTTACGACGCCATAGTAAGCGCCGTGTTCGGCGATATCGGCTTCTAGCTTCTCACGACAATCTGCACGGTCACTGATGTCGAATTGGATAAGACGACCGCTACCACCATGCTGTTCGATGGTGTTTAGGGTGTCTTGCGCGCCTTGTTGATCGCCCATGTAATGGACAATGACTTGGAAACCATCTTTGGCTAATTGAACGGCAATGGCTTTACCGATGCCTTTGCTGGCACCTGTAACGAGGACTTGTCGGGTCATTGTTGACTCCTGATTTTCATTTCTTGTAATTTTTCTTCTGATGGAACGTAAACGTTCAATTGGCAAGTCGCTACAACAGTTCCTTGTAGCTCAATACGGGCTGAAAAAACCGCCATACCGTTATCTTCCATAACTTTTTCAGCATACACATCGAGCACCTGTCCGCGAGAAAACGTATCGCATTCAGACGTGTATCGACGGCTACCAAGCAAAAAGCCAATCGGTGGCGCTTGTTCTTTCATTAATGCGTGGTAACCAGACCACGCCGCGACAGATTGCGCCATAAACTCAATGCCAACGTAAGCTGGCACGGTTTGAGAGGTCGAGTCGAAGAACGGGTTGTGTTCTGCGATATCAACCTGGCAGTGAATCGTATCTTGTTGAACATCCAAAGCACGATCAACCAAGATCATTGGTTTGTCGTGTGGCAAAAGTTGTTCGATGGGAGGAAGTTTAGTCATGAGCGTAACCAAAAATAAGACTAATATTATTGCCACCAAAAGCAAAAGAGTTGCTGAGAATCGCTTTGTTACCCAGTTTGGTTGGCGTCTCAACTAACGATATATGGATATCGTCTGCTTTGGTTTCGCAGTGTTGTATTGGCAAATCAAGGTTGTACTTGAGAATATGCCAAGCGATCGCGGCTTCCGTTGCACTTGCTGCGCCTAATGTGTGTCCGGTAAGTGGCTTTGTCGAGCTTACGGGAACGGAGTCTCCAAAGCAGCGATGAATGGCTTTGCTTTCCATCGCATCGTTTAACGGCGTTGCTGTGCCATGCGCGTTGATGTAACCAATGTCTTGCACTGTAAGTCCTGCATTGGCCAACGCTTTTCTCATCGCTTCTTCTGCGCCTAACCCTTCTGGATGTGGTGCGGAAATATGGTGTGCGTCTGAGCTGTCGCCAGCTCCGAGAAGAGCAACGGGCGCAGGTGTTTTGCTTAGCAACATTAATGCTGCGGCTTCACCGATATTGATGCCGTTGCGATGTTGGTCAAACGGCTTACAAAGGGTATCGGATAGAGCTTCTAAACCGTTAAAGCCGTTTAGTGTGAGGCGACAAATGGTATCCACACCACCCACAATAACCGCATCAACAATGCCAGAGCGAATCAGGCGTTGTGCGGTTAAAAAGACACGGCCACTAGAAGAACAGGCGGTTGAAACTGAGTAATGTGGGCCGCTCAAATCAAAGTAGGCGGCAATAAAATCGCTGCAGTTGCCAAGCTCTTGTTTGGTGTAATGGTAGTCGGCAGGAAAATTACCCTTTGCCAGCTTTTCACCAAATGCGATTTCGCCATCTAAAATGCCAGATGTGCTGGTGCCGATCACGACTGCGATACGGTCACGACCATATTTAGCCATGGCGTCACGCACGTCGCCTTCGATTTGCAGCAAAGCCGAAAGTGCGAGGCGGTTGTTTCTCGTATCAAACTGGCTGAGTGCGGTCGGTAATTGCGGTAACGTCTGTGCAATTCGACCGATTACTGTTTGGCGGCCTGAATTTAAAATATCTTGGTCAACCACCATGTTGGATGGCTTCGCTCCCGATAAACACTGGTGGATGAGCGCGTCATCTTGTCCCATGGCAGAGTGAAAGCCACAGGCCTGAATATACAAAGGTTGAGAAGAGCGAATAGGCATATTGTTATTCTAAATTGTTCTTAGTTAATCTGATGTTGCAGTGTTTGAATAGAAATTGAAAACTGATGTTTGAGGTGATGAAAATCAATCTTACCCTCTAACTTGTTAGAAGAGCTGTATTGAATCTCAATGATCTTTTCACCGTCGCTATCAAAGATGGCGCGAGAATTATTTTTATCAATAATTCGCCACCTTACCTCATTTAACGATCCTTCCCAAGCGGAACTCGGCCAGAGCGTGATCATCAGGTTAAATAATACCTGTTCTGGCTGCGGTAGCGAACCTTGTAAACCATTGAGCACTTCGGTTTGAATTTGTTCTCCATCGTAAGACAGTGAGAGTACTCTTGTCCCCCAGGATGAGAAGCCTGCCAGCACCACTTCGTTGTTGGTCACTTGCAGTTGTACCGGAAGTTGCTCAGATGTGGTTTTACCATCTATTGCCCAAGAAGCCGTAATTAACTGACTGGCAGACAACTGATAGCCCAAGCTTGCGGGAGTGGGTAAGCTAACTTGGGTGTGCTCGGCAATGTCGACCTGAGGCGTCGATTGGTGAGGGACCAAGCTGCATGCACTTAAAAACAGGCTCAGTGCGAATAACGTCGCGCAGCGAAAGGCGTGATTGAAAATCATGACGTCGTTTCCTCTGTTTTAATTGCAATCGGAGAGAGCAGCCAAGCGACAAAAATACCACTTAACACCGTAATGCCGAAACTGTGAATCGCGTGAGTTTGGCTGAGTGACAGCAACCCAAATGACAACACAGTGGTCATTGCCGAAAGGGTGATCGCCAATAGTGTACTCACACTGCGGGCTTTCTCGGCAAAGAACAGAGTGTAATCGATCCCGATACCAAGAATGAGCACCAAGCCAAGCAAGTTGAACAGGTTTAATGTTGTTCCCATCGCGACAGCAGTTGCCAGGCCGCAGGCGCAAGCAATCAATGATGGCAGTAAAACTCGCCAACTGTGTTGCAGACCGTACCGCTTGATTAATACCAGAAAGATCAAAGCACTGGCGGCTGCCAATAGCTCCATGATTTTGATTCGGTATTCACCAAATAGGGCGGATATTTCTTCAGCTTTGTTTAGGTAGACAACATCAGACTGTGATTTGGCAAATGCCTTAACAACAGCGGAGTCTTGCAATTGGTTTAACACCACAACCGTTGCTGATTTTTCTTTAATTTTACCCAAATGAAGAAAACGTACAGGCGCTGATACCGGGTTTTGCAAGTACTGTTCAACCGTAACAGGGATAAAGTCGGCGTCCATTTTGGGCTTTTTACTTAAGCCCAGCCCGGAAGCAAGTGGGCTGGATTGTGTCGCGTAAAGATCGCGAATCAATTGATAGTCTTGTTGCTGACGTTCCACTGAGCTCAAGTAGCGGCTCAGGCTCTGGTAGCTTTCGATGGTGCTGTCCGCTTTCCATGCTTCTAAAGTTGGTGTCAAAGACTCCAGCTTTTTCATTAGGTTTTCGTCATCGTCGGCGGTAACGACCAACATTTGCTGCGAAGATTGCATGCCACTGAGCGTCGTAATCAAGGTTTCTTGCTGCTTGAGATCGTTCGGCATCGTTTGCAGCAGACGAATGTCGTCATCGTAGTTCAATTGCAGCAAGAAAAAACCACTCGCAACCACACATAACATCGGTAATCCGACTTTAATTCGAGGTTGATTCCAAAGCGTTAACCATTTCGCCAACAATGATTGTCCCGGTAAAGTCGAAATGGTGCGCGATGGGTTACGAGCCAGTATCGGATACCAAGCCACCACGGTGATGTAAGCGGCAATCAGACCAATGGATGAAAACAGCGCAAGCTGCTGCAAACCAGGAAACGGCGCCACTAACATGCCCAAATAGCCGATCAAACTGGTGATTAAGCCAAGTGTGATCGCTATGAAAATATGCTTTAACCCTTGCTCGCTATCCCATTCATTTCCCGCCGCAAGGCGTTCGGTTAGGTAGTGGAATGCGTAGTCGATAGACACGCCGATTAAACTTGCGCCAAACACTAAGCTGAACAGATGGACTTTTCCAAAAATCCACGCCGTAACGGACAAAGCAACGAGCAAACCAATGGTGATGGAAAGCAGTGCCAGAGACAGTGGCATCACACTACGAAAGACCAACACGAGCAATGCAATGATACCGAGCAGAGAGAACACACCGATGGTACTGATCTCCGATTTGGCACTTTGCGTACCAAAGTTGGCGTAAAATAGAACGCCAGTATGTGCCACTTTAGCGCCATATTTCTGCGCGACGCTTTGCTCTAGCGCTTGAATGTCAGGGACGGCAAGCTGCCCAGTTAGGCTATAAGGCGAGTCTTTTAGCTCAGCAGTAATAAGCAAGTATTGAGCACCGTCTTTTTCGACGGACAGATAGCCGTTATCCAATCGGAAAGAGGACGATTGCTGGGTAACTTGGCTTAAATAATCACGAAATAGCAAGAAAGGATCATTTTGTAACTCTTGCCCAGTCACTCCAGAAAACGGGTTGTACAGAGATTGAATCACATGCTGCACTTGCTGTTCTGGATTTTGGCTTAAACGCTCTCGTTGTTCAGGCGTCAGCAATTGGAAACGGTGCTTAAAGTAGTAACTCGCCCAAGCTTGCTGCTCTTGAGGTGAGATTTTTCCCACCACATCGCGAAAATGATTACTTTGTCGTAACCCCTTATCAAATTCAGTGGCCGCTGCAAAAAGGGCATTTTTGTCCGGCGCTGTGATCACGAAAATGACTTTGTCGCTCATACTTGCCGAGACCGACTCAAAGGCTTGCTCAGCCACTGGGTTTTGTTGGTTCTTCGGCAACAGTTTTAAAATGTTGGTCTCAATCGGAGATTCTGCGCTCCAAACCCATTGTTTGAGTAGCAACGCGCCCGCTAAAACAACGAGATTGAGCCAAACCAGAGCAAAGGTATGAGTGCCAAGACTGAGTTTAGAAACGGAATTGAGCGTCTTCGGCATCCGTGAGTTCCTGAGGTAGAGAGGTCTGGTTCGTAAACGTGATTTCGGTCTTATCGCCACGCAGCTCTTGTAGGGTTAGGCGATCAATGTGCGTTTTACCGGAAAGAGTGATGGATTGAAACACCGCATTTAATGGCGACTGTTTTGGCACTAAAACGAGCTGCCATTGATTGTTCTCAACTGAAAAATCGAGTGTGAATTGTTCTTGCAGTGCAGAAGTATCCCCGTGGAACACGGATAAAAACACATGGCTAAAGTAGAACGCCATTGGGTTTTCTTGTGCAGAGATCGTTTTCGGAGCTTGGTCGGCAAAAGTCTGACGAAGTTTGTTTTCCGTCAATACCAAATTGACTGCGAAAGGTTCAGTTTGTTGCCACAACAAGCCATGTGTTTTGCTCAGTGTGAACTGACCTTTAGAGGTTAAAGGTTGACTAAACATTTCCAGATGACGCTGCTGCGTAAAATCTCCGCGTACGATTTCATGCTGAGACAACTGCTGTTGAAGCGATGCCAAATCCGTTACGTTTGCTGTCGGTGTGGCCAGTGCTGGAACAGAAAATATCAACAAAAAAGAGAGTAACCACTTTTGCATTAGTTCAGGCTCCCATGGTTGTGCCATTGCTCTACTTTATCTAAAAAGACTGCTGGAGACACAAAGCACATCTCTTGCTTTTCAATGGATACGGCGACTTGCGTTGTATGCGCTTTGCACATACGTTGATTCGTTTCGGCGTCGTAAATCACGTAATCCACACGCAAGCGGTTTTCCCACTCAGTGAGTTGCGCGGTAATGCGAATGGTGTGATTAAACGGAATCGCCTTGACGTATTTAACGCGCGTGTCGATGATCGGCCACATGTACCCAGAGTCTTGCATATCGCGATAGCTGTATTGGATCTTCTCCATCAGCACACGACGCGCTTCTTCAAAATACCGAAAGAAGTTGCCGTGATATATCACGCCCATCGGGTCAGCATCTTGGAATGAGGTGACCATAGTCACCTCCGCTTCTAATGGGTAGAGAACCTGCTCTTGCATTATACCTCCGCGTAGAGTGGCCAATGACGTTGCTGAATGCGTTCAATGAAATGACGCAAATCTTGTTCTAACGGGCGATCTTCAATCACAAACTTAAACTCGCTCAGTACGGCGTCACGAATTACTCGCAAACTCTGACTCATGTGGTGTTCGTCCAATTCGTTATGACGGCGACGAATCTCAACCGCTTGAACGCTTGCTAGGAGTGAAGCCGCAGCAACTTGCTCTGTTAACTCAAGTACGCGTAGGCAATCACGAGCCGCAATGGTGCCCATGCTCACTTTGTCTTGGTTGTGACATTCGGTTGAGCGAGAAAAAACGCTCGCTGGCATGGTGTTTTTCAACGCTTCTGCCGTCCAAGCTGAGATACCAATCTGAACCGCTTTAAAGCCGTGGTTGATCGGTTTACGTTCGCCTTCTGCACCGGTTAAGTTAAACGGCAGGCCGTTATTGAACTTGTAATCCATCAATTGCGCCATCTGACGATCCAGCAAATCAGCTAAGTTGGCAATGTTCACTTTCAACGTATCCATCGCCATTGCGATATGACCACCGTAGAAGTGACCGCCGTGCAGAACGCGCTCGTTGTCGCCATCGATAATTGGATTGTCGTTGGCACTATTTAGTTCATTCTCGATCAATTGACGTAGCCAAGGCAGTGAGTCTTGCACCATGCCAATTACGTGTGGCGCGCAACGCAGCGAGTAGCGATCTTGCAGTCGGTCGCTATTGCGTGGCGGACGTTCAGCATTAAGATCATCACGCAGCCAAGCCGCAACTTGCTGTTGACCAGGGTGAGGTTTTACCGCAAACAGCGCTTCATCAAAGTGGAAGTCATTACCTTGCATACCCACAGAGACCATCGCGGTAATCTTGGTGCATAGCTGAGCTAGGTATTCTGCGCGTTTGTAGGCAAGACAGGCGAGGGCAGTCATCACGGATGTACCGTTCATTAACGCCAAACCTTCTTTTGGTTTTAGGCGAATTGGCTCTATGTCCAGCTCTGCAAATACTTCTTGTGTTGGTCGCACATCGCCTTTGTAAAGCACTTCACGCTCGCCAATTAAGGTCGCCGCTAGGTAAGACAGAGGCGTTAAATCGCCACTTGCGCCCACCGAGCCCTCTTGTGGAATACGTGGCGCAATGTCGTGGTTGATAAGCGTAACGATTTGGTTCAACAGATCGTGAGACACGCCAGATACGCCTTGCGACAATGAACATAAACGTGTTGCCAGCACCGCACGAGCTTGCTCATGAGAAAGGATTTGACCTAAGCCACAGCCATGGAAGCGCGTAAGGTGCAACGGAAGTTCATCCACAAGAGCGGGTGGAATCGCCACAGTACATGAATCGCCGTAACCCGTAGTCACGCCGTAAATAACGCCTTCTTCTTTCAGTAATCGTTCCAGAAACGCCACGCCACGATCAATTTTCGCGGTAAATTCTGGCGAGGTGTTCATGTTTGCCTTTGCACCTTGAGCAATGGCAACGACATCTTCGATGGTTAAAGATTGGGCACCAAAAGTGATGTTGTGATTATTGTTGTTTGTCATGTGGCTGATTACTTAAAGTCCAGAAGTTAAAAAAGTTGTACCACTGTAACGGCGCTTGCAGTGTGTGGTGTTCTAATCTTTGTGCGTACTGTTGAACAACGCGTTCTAGTGCCTGCTGACGCTCCTTGCGTGGTAGCGTGACTTGGTCACTAAAGTGTTCAAAGTACACATTAAAATGCGGAGTGTTCGCTTCATCGTCGCGTAGGCCGAAGAGTAGATAGACCGGCGCTTTTAATACCGAGGCTAGCATGAATGGGCCTTGCGGGAATGGGGCAGGTTTACCAAGAAAATCTGCCCAAACGACACGATTTTCTTTGCTGGTGGAAGTGCGATCGCCAACGATCACCACCCATTCGCCTTGCTCGATTTTTTGTTGAAGCAGAATCGCGGTGTCTGGTCCCATTGAGCTGACTTGAATCAGATTCAGTTCCGAATTTGGGTTTACCGCCTTCATTACAGCATTAAATTGTTCAGCGTGTTGGGTAAATACCAAGGCATTGATTTTGACATGAGAGTGTCGACGACCAAGCGCACGGCAGAGTTCGATATTGCCAAGGTGCGAGCCTAAAATGAGCACGCCTTGTTTTTTCTGCGCCATCTCTTCGAAATGATGCTGGCCGTGAATGGTTAGGTTATCGACGTTAAAGTCACCTTGCCAGGCTGCCAGTTTGTCGAGCATGGTACGCCCAAAGGAAAGCAGATGATGATAGCTGTCCAACTGCTTTGGTAGTGCGATGCTCTGCTGCGTTGCGTAGTACTGCAAGTTTTGCAGGTAAACCTCAGACGCTTCACGGGCAGATTTACCCGTGAAGTGGTAGTAGCGCATGACTAATTTTAAAATCAGGTCAAACGCTTTTCTGCCGAACAAGCGGTAAACCGCGAGCAAGGTTTTGATGCCTAAAATCGTGCCTTGTTCTTTTCGTTTCGACCAGTGGGCATTGCTGTCGTCTGTGTGACTGTGCTTTCTGGCGAGTAGCGAAGGAATGCGCGGCAACATGCCAAAAAATAGGCGAGTGTGCATCCAGCTTATCTTGACGTTATCCCGCAATGCGTCGAAGTGGGAAATGCCACCTTCAGGGTAGATCACGCGCGTTGGAACAAAATCAATATCGACGCCTTCCCAGTACATTCGCACCAGAATTTCGATATCAAAATCCATGCGTTTGCCAATGCTGTACTTGTTCAACACGGCGACCGTTTTCGCCACTGGGTAGGCGCGAAAACCGCACATGCTGTCTTTGATAGACAGTGACAAGGTTTCTATCCACACCCAAACGTGTGTAGCGTAGCGACCATACAAACGGGATTTAGGTACGCTCTCGTCGTATATCGGTTGGCCCGAAATCAGGTTATCTGGTTTTGTTTCGCTGGCGCTGAGCAATTTCGGCAATGCTTCTAGGTCGTGCTGACCGTCTGCGTCGATTTGAATGGCGTGCGTAAAACCAAGTTGATGAGCTTGATGTAGGCCTGCCATCACAGCGCCACCTTTGCCTTGGTTTTCTCTCAAACTAATCAGTTTTATCAGCCCTTGCTTGCTCAAAGCAGAAAGCGCTTGTTTGGTGTCTTCATTGCTGCCGTCGTCCACGACCAGCACTGGCAAAGCGAAAGAGGATAACGACGCAACCACGTCTGCAATTGTGCTGCCGTGGTTGTAGCAAGGAATTAAAAAGCAGGGGCGATAATCACTCACGTGACTCACCCAGTTTCATTTTGCCTGAAGAGTGAGTCACCAAGGTTTCACCGTTTTTCGATGTGTACTTAAAGGTCAATTTCTCGCGCTCATTGTCCCAAGAGAGTGAGAGGCAAACGTCGGCGTTTGGCAGAATCGGCTCTTGAAATTTGATGACTTCCATTCCTTTAAATACCTTGGGAGTATTCAAATGTTGAACGGCGTAGAACAGCGCCCAATCAATTTGAGTGACGCCGGGTAAAAGAGGGAAGTGATTGAAATGACCTTGGAAATCTAAGATGTCAGCATCCACTCGCAGCGACAGCTCCGCGGTATGGTCACTCACTTCAATATTCTGGATAGTTGGTTTTCTTTTTTCCATGTTACTAGCTTTATTGGAATAGTTTTTCAATTTCAGCAACTTGGCGTTTGCCTTGGCTGTTTAATGGAATTTCGTCGACCACTCGGAATTTTCTCGGGATAGCGATCGGTTCTAACCAATTGCGCAGTGCCTTGCGAAGTTCAAGCCAAAACTTGCCTTTACCAAGTTCATTAAGCACATCGCTGCCTTGATCGTTAAGTACGATGATCGAGACTAATGTGAGACGACCAGATTCTTCCATTGGGATCACCACGCTTTCTTGAACCCACGGCAATTGCTCTAAACGTTTTTCCACTTCGACAAGGGAAATACGCTTTTCTTCGACTTTGACGATTCGGTCAGTGCGTCCACGCAATTCAAAAGAAATACTATCATGGAAATAGCATTCATCCGCAGTTTGGTACCAAGTGTTTTCATCAATGTGTGGCGAGCGGAGCTTTAAACAATTTTCATGGTTAAGCTCGGCTTCAACACCAGGGAATAACGTCCAGGGAGTGCTAGCTACGTGCTGCTGACGGTAAGCGATGCCGCCGGTTTCTGTGCTGCCAAAAACTTCAATAGGAAGTGACCCAAACAACAACTGGCTGTGCTGCGCGGCTTGGTTTGGCAAGGGACCACCAGAAGAAAATACACACCGAATCGCAACCGGATTGTGCTCTTCACTGAGTCGTTTTAGTAACGCAGGGCTGCTTACTAGCGTGGTGTCAGCATCAGCGTGATGGACAATTTGCTCTGGGAATTCGAGGTTGTGTGCTGAAAATGGACGTGCAGAGCACAAAGGCCACAATATGCGAAACAGCAAGCCGTAAATGTGTTGATGAGAGACGGTGCTTTCAACGCGTGTGTTGGCAACCGTGTCGCCCCACAGGTTGTCTAGAATAGCAACTTCGATATCGAGCTGTTTCAGCGTTTTTGCAATGGCTTTTGGTTTACCGCTTGAACCTGAAGTAAATAACGTTACTGGTATTTTTGCCAGATTCAATTCGCGCCAAACAAAAGGTTGGTCTATCTGTTGCTCGTGAATCAAGGTGATGTCTACCAATGATTGAGCTTTTACTAGGAGTGAACTCACCTTTTCTGGAGCCGAGACATCGGCATCATGCAGCAACAAATCGTAGTGCTCACTGAGCTCTTTGAGTGCTTCTGGTTGGTAATTACCAGGTAATACAATGGATTTTCCTGCATAACAACAAGCAAAAAAGCCAACGGCAAACAGGTAGCTGCTGCCAAAACACAACGCAATGTTTTGCGTTGGTTGGGTTTCTAACTGCTGAGCAAGTGTTGCGACATGCTGCTGGAAATCACCCCACGTGATAACCGTGTCGCGCTCGTAAGAGACTGGGGATTGCTCAGACCTCTCTGCGATGAACAAGGTCGCTAGGGAGGTAAAGCTCGAATACGTTGTATTCATACGATTAGTGTTCCTTTCGAACAAATTGACGCACGATCCATTCTCCAGCGAACAAGCCACCAGCAAGTAAGTAGCTGATGAGGCCGTTATAAAGCGTCCATATTTTTACTGGTAGGAAACAGGTATAGAGTGCAACGGCAGCGTTGAGCGTAAAAAAGGCGCACCAAACCATCGTCACTTTGCGAGTGTAAGCCACGCCACTAGCCGGAAGGTCGGGTTCTTGCAAGCGAGCAAGCCTCTCTATGATCGATTGCGGCTGTTTTAAGCTCAGTCCAAATACACACAGCATACATACATTGACAACGACAGGGTAAAACTGAAGCCACCCATGTTGTTTAAACACCATGCCAAGCGTAATTAGGACAATGCCAACAGCGCCCGTAACGAGCGCCAAGAACTTAAACTCTTTTAGTGGGGTCTTATTTGCGACGAAAACACGCAAAAGTAACGCAGCAATTAACAAGCCCCCAACTAAGTTCAAGCCAAATTTATCTATACCGAAATAGACGGCGAAGGGGTAGGCAAACAGTACAATTGCAGACAGACCAGTCAGCAATTGGCGCATTAACTTTCCTTCAATAACTCAGTGACAGCGTTAACCACATCGTCAACGGTTCTTACTGCACTAAACTCTGCTGGCTTGATTTTTTTGCCAGTGACATTCTGTAGGTGTACGACCAAATCAACGGCGTCAATGCTATCAAGATCGAGATCTTGGTATAAGTGCGCATCTGATTGAATGTCGGCTGCGTCAATTTCGAACAGCTCAACAAGCGCATCTTTAACTTGTTCAAATACTTGATCTTTATTTACATCAGTCATGAATATACCTACAACTTATTCATTAGTTTGAGAAGAAACGTATTTCGCTAGATTTGCTACAGACGCAAAGTGTTCGCGCGTATTTGAGTCGTCGGCATCAATAACGATGTTGTATTGTTTTTTTATTGCGAGTCCAAGCTCAAGCGCGTCGATAGAATCTAAGCCAAGTCCATCACCAAAAAGTGGTGCATCCGTTTCAATATCATCTACGGTTAAATCTTCAAGGTTTAAAGCATCAATAATAAGTTGCTTAATGTCGTTGTGTAACTGTTCCACTGGGACCTGCTTATTAATAAAAGTTTTCTGGAAAAATGTTTTCAGCTAGGTGCTGTTGTAAGCGTCGCGCCGCTATTGTCGGCGACGTAGTTTGCTTTATAAAGGGGGTAATCTCAACTTTATCCTTTACTTCAACCCTGAAAAAGGGCTTTGTTGCCGGTACTTGATACCATTTTTTCTCTTTTGTGAGGAAACTTGGCGTTACCGTAATATGGACAACTCTTAAATCTCGTTCTGTTCTTACCGCAATTTGTGCTGCACCGCGTTGTAATTTCGGCTCTACACCTGGTGTTGTTCTTGTTCCCTCAGGAAATATAAGCAACACGTTGCCTTTGTTAAATCGTTCATCACAAAGTGCTAATAAATCATCCGGTGCTTCATTGGGAATATATCCGGCTGCTTTTACGATGTGCTTCATAAAAGGATTCGACCATATTGCCGATTTTACTAAACAGTCGCAGCGATTTAATTGTGAAGCAATGAGAACGTAATCGATTAAACTAGGGTGGTTGGCAACAATTAAACAATTACGATCTTGTTGAAGAATATCGGCGCCAATAATTTGATAATCGATTGCGCCACTCAACTTCATCAATTTACAAAATGTGTTGAATGAATATCGAATCGCACCTTGAACTTTATATTCGCGTTCCGTTTGGTCTGAAACAAAAATACGAATGGTCGGAATAACAATGAAGCTCAGTACTAAACCACCTAACCCAAATACTGAAAAACAAAAGCCTGTTGCTAGCACACGCCAATACTGATTTAAGCGAATCATTTTTTGTGCCATTCCCAAGCTTGATGCGGAGCGAAAATAGTCCACTGGCTTTTATCTAACAAGTATTGTTGCAAAAATACTAAACCTTGAGGAAGAGGATGACTGGAACATTCTGCGTTTATGGAGCTTTGTATCGCGAAATTGTCTCCATGAGAAAGTATTAAGCCAAGTCCAAACCCTTGGTATTGTTGGTTTTCATATTCTAAATAAGAGTCAGGCATAGGCTCATCAAAATCAACAAGCAGTACTTTTTTGTCAGGATTGTCGGACAAAAACAGCCAAGCTTCTAATATTGCGCTTTGGAATGTGTTTTCTGCCGCAGCGATAGAAGTTAGGGGAATGGGTTGTTTAGTTGCGATAGTGGCAAGCCCTGCGGCGGTATTGTGCACCGATTGAGAAAAAGCCATCGGAGACGCCTCTTCTCCATTAATTATATCTTCAACTAGTGCGACGCTGCGATGCAGTTCACCATGACGGCTTGAAAATACAAGGTAATCAACTTGATGTTGATTAAGCATTTCGATTGCAGTTTGTACCGCCAGTTTACTGAGTGGGCTCATTCTTCTGCGCATCATCGCAGGAATATTTGCAACATTGATTTTGCCATCTTCTGGCCATTTTATCTCTGTTGCCCATTGTTTCCATTCATTGGATTCGGATAAACCGAATGAATTCGCTGTCCACGCATCAATATTGAACGAAATGTTGATCTTCGAGTTTGGCATATTGGGTTAAATTGTTTATTTTACAGCTCGATACAAATTGGGGTTGACCCAAATTCACAATAAAAAGGAAATTATCATGTCGCGTTTTAAGCTGTATGTCTCGTTATTATTAACTTTGCTTCTTGTTGGTTGTGGACGAGTACAACCTGTAATGAATGTGGAGGATACTCCAGTTGCTTATGATCTTCAAAATAAACAAGTAAAAATGGCCATAGTGCAATCAGCAACTAACCGAGGCTGGACGATCGAAGAAGTAAGCCCTGGTGTTCTTATTGCAAAAATCCACGTTCGTAAACACTCTGCAGAAGTAAAAATCCCATACAATAATAAATATTACTCAATTATTTATCTCAACTCAGTAAATCTCAAAGCAAGTGATGGCAAAATCCACCGCAATTACAATCGTTGGGTAAACAACTTGAATGTTGATATTCAGCGAGCTATTGCATTGTTGGGCAATCAATCTCAACAATAAAACTATTAATTGCAGTTAGGTTTTTCCGTGTTAAATCAAAATAATGACCCTTTTAATGCTTTTGAAGCGAAGACAGAAGCTCAGAAGTTATCTTTTGCACCAATCGTGTTCCAGACCGCCAAAACGCTTCGAGATTTAGGTATTTTAGCCGCTTTAGACAGCGCTGGCGCTCAAGGCATGAGTGCCACAGATATTGCCGAGAAAACGGGAGTATCAGAATATGGTGTTAAAGTACTGTTGGATATGGCGATTAGTGCGCATATTGTTTTATGGGAACGACCTAACTATTCGCTTGCAAACCTTGGTTTTTACCTTCTTCATGATGGTATGACGAATGCAAACATGGATTTTACGGCAGATGTTTGTTACGCCGCGATGATGCATTTGACGGAAGCAATTCAAGAAGGTAAACCGTCAGGTTTGAAAGAGTTGGGCAATTGGGAGACCATTTATCAAGGTCTATCGACGTTACCAGAACAAGCCAAACAGAGCTGGTTTAAGTTCGATCATTTCTATTCGGATCGCTCGTTCCCACTTCTGCTTAAAGAAGTATTTGCAAGCAAGCCAAAGCATCTTGTGGATATTGGCGGAAATACGGGAAAATGGGCGATTCAGTGTTGTAAACATGACCCTGACGTTCAAGTGACGATTGTTGATTTACCACAGCAATTAGAAGTAGCGATGAAGAATGTTTCAGAAAACCAGTTCGTCGAGCGTGTACGTCCATACCCTGCAAACATGCTGGATAAAGCACAAACATTGCCTGGACACGCTGACGTATGGTGGATGAGCCAGTTCTTGGATTGCTTTTCCCCAATTGAGATCCTCAATATCCTTAAAAAAGTTAAAGCCCAGTTAACGAAGGGAGATACTATTTACGTATTGGAGCTGTTTTGGGATGCTCAAAAATACGCGGGAGCTTCCTATAGCCTTAATGCCACTTCTCTTTATTTTACCTGTTTAGCTAACGGTAATAGTCGCTTTTATCGCAGTGATGATTTCTTAGAAATTGTCGAAGCGGCAGGTTTATCTGTCGTTGAAAGAACCGACAATATTGGCCTTGGTCATACCTTATTAAAACTACAAGCAAACTAAATTCAGAATGAAAACAGAGCTCAAGCAAGTTGTTGTCGTAGGAGCGGGGCCATCAGGTTCAACCGTTTCTGCCTTATTAAAATCGCGTGGCATAGATGTTGTTGTCTTAGAAAAAGCGACTTTTCCACGTTTTTCCATAGGAGAAAGCCTACTCCCTGCATGTATGGAAGTTGTTGAACAAGCAGGAATGACCAATGCAGTAAAGCAGTTTGGCTTCCAGTATAAAGATGGTGCTGCATTTCGTCGTAATGGCGTATACACCCAGTTCGACTTTACAAACAAATACACGCCAGGACCGGGCACGACGTTTCAGGTTCAACGTGCCAGCTTTGATAAAGTATTGGCAGATAGCGCTGAAGAGCAAGGCGTAGAGATTCGCTATCAGCATGAACTGCTCAATCTAGTGTTTGAAGGGAAAAAGTCTCGATTAGAAGTGCTCGACTCAAATAAGAAGGCTTATCAAATCGAAGCAGATTTTGTGTTGGATGCCAGTGGCTTTGGGCGTGTTTTGCCACGCTTGTTGGAGCTAGAAGAACCTTCTTGTCTTCCGCCTAGAAAAGCGATCTTTACCCATATCGAAGATCATATCTCTCCCCAAGAGCCGGAATACGATCGCAACAAAATTTTAATTTCAGTTCATCCTGAAAATCACGACGTATGGTACTGGCTAATCCCATTCTCTAATGGTACTTGTTCGTTTGGTGTGGTGGGTGAGCCAGAATTTTTCGAACAATACCCAGAAGATAAGATTGCAGCGTTGCAGCAGTTAGCCAATGAAGAGCCGGGTTTGGCTTCTTTGTTGCGAAATGCGAATTACCCGAATCCAGCAGGCGAGTTGGGTGGCTATTCTGCTAACGTCAAACGTTTAGCGACAGAGCACTACGCGTTGCTTGGTAATGCAGGTGAGTTTCTTGATCCTGTATTTTCATCGGGTGTCACTATCGCCATGAAATCGGCAGAGTTTGCAGCGGACTGCGTGGTTCGTCAGCTGAATGGTGAAAAGGTTGGTTGGCAAGAAGAGTACTCGCAACGCTTAATGGTGGGAGTGAACACATTCCGCACTTATGTGGAAGGCTGGTACAACGGCACGTTGCAAGATGTGATTTTCTATCAAAACCCGAACCCACGTATTAAACAGATGATTAGTGCGATTTTGGCTGGATATGCTTGGGATACGAATAATCCTTACGTAAAACAAAGTGAGCAGCGTTTGTCGACGCTTGCAGAACTGGTTCGGGAAGCTGAACTGTAAGAATATACATTCGCTTATCCGAGAATCAGTAAACCTAGGTCTTACCAAAAAATTGGTAAGACCTTTTTAATGCCTCTTTACTTTTACTTCTAGCGTGTTGGAGACACATTGACCACTTACATCGGTGTGTATCGAATTTGAGAATTTTTATGGTGACATTGATCACATCTAGAATTCCTGTTGCTGATATTTATATTAAATTTGTAGGAAATGGATTACATTCTGGGAGTGTTCCCTACATCTGGCTTCGTTGTGAAAACGGTTTATAAGCAACTGTATAAGTTAGTAAAGTTCCAAAAACTACACCAAAAAAAAGACAAGTTTCTTACCAAATCAATTCGCTTGGTGAGTTCGAGCCATCGACTACGCCAAACGCTTCCTCTACTTTCTAAAATTGTCGAAGAACATGACGCATCAACGGTCTCTTCGATTGCAGATCCCGAGAACGCGGTAGCGTGGGGAGGCAAAGTTTCTCCAGAGTTCAAATCTAAAGTCATCCGTATTAGTAAAGAGCTAAAGATCAATCCTAATCATCTTATGGCGTGCATGGCATTTGAAACTGCTGAAACTTTCAGTCCAAGCATCAAAAATGGTTCCGGAAGCGGGGCTACAGGGTTAATTCAATTTATGCCCTCTACCGCAGAGTCATTAGGAGTGAACACAAAGACTCTTGCGAGAATGAGCGCGCTTGAACAACTTGACTATGTGAAAGCGTACTATTGGCCCTATCGAAATAAAATTAATAGCTTAGAAGATGCTTACATGGCCATTCTCTACCCTGCTGCGATTGGTAAACCGCCGTCTTTCGTTTTGTTCAGACAAGGCTCAATTGCCTATCGACAGAATGCAGGTATCGACCGCCACAAAACGGGGAAAATCACGCTTAATGATGTTTCCTACAAAGTGAGGAAAAAATTAGAAAAAGGTTTGCAGCCCAATTTCCTGGGCTAAGATTGTGTCATGTTCCTAGTTTTTCGCGCATGAATCCTTCTGTTACTTCACGGGGATTCTGATACACTACGCGCCCATTTCCTCTGTTGAGACCTTTCTATGCCATTTTCTAAGCTTGGTTTAAGCGCATCGATTGCTGATGCAGTAAAAGCGCTAGGTTATGAAAAACCCACTTCTATCCAACAAAAAGCCATTCCAATCGTATTGCGTGGCCGCAATTTAATTGCAGCAGCGCAAACGGGCACAGGTAAAACGGCCAGTTTTGTTCTGCCAATCTTAGAAAAGCTTAGTCGAGGCGAAACGCAACGTAAAAAACGCGCTCGTGCGATTATCCTAACGCCAACACGCGAACTTGCGCTTCAGGTTCATCAAAGTATTGAAGCTTATGGTAAAAACTTACCATTACGCTCAATGGCGATGTTTGGTGGTGTGGATTATGCACCACAAAAACAAGCCTTGATCGAGGGTGTCGATATTGTGGTAAGCACGCCTGGGCGCTTGATTGATCTGTACGGTCAACGCGCGATTCACTTTGATGAAGTGGAAATGCTAGTGCTTGATGAAGCCGACAAAATGTTGGATATGGGATTCATCGAAGCGATCGACAAAATCGTCGACTGTATGCCAGAACATGTGCAAAGTTTGCTGTTCTCAGCGACGTTATCTAACCCTGTTCGTGACTTGGCGAAAAATGCGATTATTGATCCTGAAGAGATCACGATTGCAAAGCACAGTGCCTCAAAATCAAATATTAAACAGTGGATCACGACCGTCGATAAAGACATGAAGTCGTCGCTGTTAAGTCACTTGCTTAAAGAAAATGACTGGTCGCAAGTACTGGTATTTATTGAAACTAAACACGGCGCGGCCAAACTGGTAAGCCAACTTGAGAAACGTGGCATTGTGGCAGAAGCATTCCACAGTGGCCGTAATCAGCGTGTTCGCCAGGAATTAATAGAAAAGTTTAAAGCGGGTGAAATCCAGTACTTAGTCGCAACCGGCGTTGCTGCGCGCGGTATTGATATTGATAATCTGCCAGTTGTCATCAACTACGATTTACCTTACCCAGCGGATGAGTATGTACATCGTATTGGTCGTACAGGTCGTGCTGGCGCGAAAGGTGAGGCGATATCACTGGTTTCAAAAGACGACTTTAAGAACCTCTGCATGATTGAAAGTCGTTTAGGGCACTTGCTAGAGCGAGTGGAAATTGAAGGTTTTGCGCCAAGAAAGCCAGTACCAATTTCAATTTTAAATTACGTGCCTAAGAATAAACGTAAACCGCACGATAAGCGCGAATCAAAATAGCCAGTTTATCCCATGATCTAAAAGCCGCATTCTTGCGGCTTTTTGCGTTTTAAGGCATCCAATTATGTAGCCATCGCGACGGTTTCTATTCGGTAATGAGGAAAAAAGTTAATCAGTGTCATACGCTTAACACGTAAAGTGAATCAAGGTGCGTTAAGCTTTTGTCAATTATCTGTCCGCAGGTTTGCACAAGGTAAGGAATGGGCGCAAACTTTTTTGCTTGCTAATGAATGCATAAGATGGGGCACAAATGAAAACAGGTGATAAGCAATTCGCCGTTATTGGTCTTGGCCGATTTGGTTTGGCAGTGTGTAAAGAGTTACAAGATTCAGGCGCTCAAGTTTTAGCCGTTGACATCAACGAAGACAGAGTTAAAGAAGCCGCCAGTTTTGTTAGTCAGGCGGTTGTGGCTAACTGTACTCACGAAGAGACGGTTGCTGAGCTCAAACTTGATGATTACGACATGGTGATGATTGCCATCGGAGCGGATGTCAATGCCAGTATTCTTGCGACATTGATTGCTAAAGAGGCGGGAGTAAAGTCAGTATGGGTTAAAGCCAACGACCGCTTCCAAGCTCGTGTTCTGCAAAAAATTGGCGCAGACCACATTATCATGCCTGAGCGTGACATGGGGATACGTGTCGCGCGTAAAATGCTCGATAAACGGGTTCTTGAGTTCCACCCATTAGGCAGTGGCTTAGCTATGACGGAGTTTGTGATTGGCTCTCGTTGGATGGGTAAGACACTAAGTGATTTGGCTCTGTGCAAAGTCGATGGCGTGCAAGTGCTAGGGTTTAAACGGGGCCCAGAAATTACCAAGGCACCTGACCTTAATACCACACTAGAAATTGGTGACCTAATTATTGTGGTCGGCCCTCAAGATGCGCTCGCAAATAAATTAAAATCGCTATGACGTATTTTCATCAGAAAGGTGTTTTTTACGCACCAGATGGTAAACAAGAGAAAGCGAAAGGCAACGAACCGCGAATTATATTGCTCAGTTTTCTCGGTGTTTTACTGCCTTCTGCGGTATTGCTAACCTTGCCAGTTTTTTCTGTTACGGGCCTGTCGATAACGGATGCTTTGTTTACCGCAACGTCCGCTATTAGTGTGACAGGGCTTGGTGTTGTCGATACTGGGCAACACTTTACGCTTGCGGGTAAAATCTTGCTGATGTTTTTAATGCAAATCGGTGGGTTGGGGCAGATGACGTTGTCGGCAGTCTTACTCTATATGTTCGGCGTGCGTTTGAGTTTGCGTCAACAAGCGCTGGCGAAAGAAGCATTAGGGCAAGATCGGCAAGTCAATCTAAACCGACTAGTAAAGCGGATTGTTGTTTTCGCGCTTGTTGCAGAAACGGTCGGGTTTATTTTTCTCTCTATCCGCTGGGTCCCTGAAATGGGCTGGCAGACTGGTATGTTTTACGCCTTGTTTCATGCAATTTCTGCATTTAACAACGCTGGGTTCGCGCTGTTTTCTGACAGTATGATGAGCTTTGTGAATGATCCGTTGGTTATCTTTACACTGGCGGGGCTATTCATTTTTGGCGGGCTTGGCTTTACTGTTGTGGGTGACATCTGGCTAAACTGGCGCAAAGGTTTCCACTTTTTGCATCTTCACACCAAAATCATGCTGATTGCGACACCGATATTGCTCTTAGTCGGAACGATGATGTTTTGGTTACTTGAGCGAAGCAACCCAAACACAATGGCGTCTTTACCTGCAACAGGGCAATGGTTGGCGGCATTCTTTCAATCTGCGAGTGCTCGAACGGCAGGGTTTAATAGTGTTGACTTGGCGTTGTTTACCCAGCCAGCCTTACTGGTCATGATTGTTCTGATGTTAATTGGAGCGGGTTCCACCTCAACGGGGGGCGGTATTAAAGTTTCCACATTTGCTGTTGCGTTTATGGCTACGTGGACCTTTTTACGCCAAAAGAAACATGTGGTTATGTTTAAGCGAACCATAAATTGGCAAACTGTGACTAAGTCATTGGCAATTATCGTTGTGAGCGGAGCCATCCTGACAAGCGCAATGTTTTTATTGATGCTTACCGAGAAGGCCAGCTTTGATAAAGTTATGTTTGAAACCATTTCCGCATTTGCCACAGTGGGGCTCACCGCCGGTTTGACTGCGGAACTTTCTGAACCTGGTAAATACATTATGATCGTGGTGATGATCATTGGTCGTATTGGGCCGCTCACGCTTGCCTACATGTTGGCACGTCCTGAACCTACCTTGGTCAAATACCCAGAAGACGCCGTTCTTACAGGTTAATATAGCGTTAAACAATGGCCGCGCGACCATTACGAGCATTGATTAATAGCAGTGCTCGTACATTTATAGAATATGTGGAACGTTGCCCAGTTTTACCTATAAATTCGTAGAAGTTCATTTCTTCTTCCTTTCGTTTCGATACTATTCATTCACTCAATTTATATTCTCAGAAGCTACGCTCATAAATGCGTTTTGGAATCCGACGCTTTTGTAGTGTGACACCAAACTACGTCGTGTTATCTGAGCGAATTGATACCAGCCTTCGTCAATAGTCACTCAGTCTTACTCTATGCCCATAGGGTTACTTTGTGTTTGTTGTGCTTGGTATGAATGAACGAATCGAAAAGATGGAGTCGTACTTTGAAATTCAACACACTCGCCATGGCTATGCTAACAGCGCTTCTTGCAGGGAAGAGCATGGCAACTACTCCGCCATCGCCGGTTTGGCATACTATTGCGTTGAGCGATGGTAGCTCCAGTGAGGCAATTCTACGTGGAACGGCAGATTTCCACTGGTTTGAAGATAAGCAGGGCAATGCCTTACTTCAAGAAGACGGCGTTTGGTTTTTCGCGCAGATTCAGCGCGAGTCAGACACGCCAATATTGATCTCGACAGGTGTGGTGAAAACGCAGTCGAGTGAGCCACCTGAGTCGGCGAGGTTTCGCCCGGATTTACAATTTAAACCGCAATTATCTTCTTTAAAAACCATTGAACCGATGGCACGAAAAAACCTACTGCGTTCGGCGCAAGGTTACCAGGCGATGAGCAGTTCAACGGTGAAGCAGCAGCCCCTATTGGTTGTGCAAGTTTCGTTTGATGACCAAGCAATGGTGCATGATTTTGAGCAACGCGTATTTAATACCAATGGTCAAAGCGTTGTGGATTACTTTGATAAAAACTCTCAAGGTAAATTCAAAGTTGTTCCTGCACTTGAGAGTTACGGCACCGCCAATGACGGTGTGATAGATGTGACTGTGGCACAAAGCCACCCTAACTGTCACTCTAGTTCGACTGATAAGACATGCACCGCCAAGTTGAATGCGGTTTTCACCGAGGCTTATCAAAAACTGGATCCATACTTTAATCTTTCGGCCTACGACAGCAATCAAAATGGTACCGTAGAACCGTCAGAACTCTCTGTCATGTTTATTTTTGCGGGGGGCGATCGTTCAACAGGGGTTCTCAACCGTCCTGCTATTTGGCCGCACAAATTCTCTCACGATGATGTCACACTAGATGGTAAAAAGATCACAGACTATTGTGTGTTCGCTGACTATCAAGTTGATCATCAAGCGACCTTGGGCGTGATCGTACACGAGCTTGGCCACTTAATGCTTGGCTTACCGGATTTGTACGCAAGGAACAGTGATGCCTCGATCGGCTCTTGGGGCGTGATGGGTGGCGGTTCATGGGCGCAGAAACCGGGAGATTCATACGCTGGTGACACTCCGGTGAACATGAGTGCATGGAGCAAACACGCTGCTGGTTTTGTTGTACCAACGGTAACTCATGAAAGTCCAGCGCCTATTTCTGTGAACAACGACGATGTCAAGCTGGTGTATCTCGACCCGTACTTGAAAGAGTTTGGTCCACGTATTTACTTGGAAAATCGCACCTTTAGCGGTTACGACCGAGCATTGGCGGCTGAAGGTATCCTAGCGACGTCGGTCAATGTCCAGAACCGCTTTAATGATGTTGGCGCGATGCAGGTTCAAATCATGCAGGCTGATGGTCTGAATGAGTTAGAAAATGATGGTAGGAGTGACGCTGACGATTTATACCCTAATGGTGGCGATGTCATTTCAGATACATCGACCCCGGGTCTGAGAGCGATCACAGGGTTTGATACTGGGGTTCGTATTTCCAACATTGCCAGCAACACCAACGGCGGTAGCTTTTCTCTTGAGCATACAAACGAACCAAATAAATCAGCATGGCTGAACTCTCTTCATCAAGGTTATGTGTACGCGAGTGGGAGTAACACTCTGGCGGTGTCACTGGACTTGAATAGTGATACAGAGCTTGATGGTCTTCAACTTTACGCGCAAAGAGATAGCGCTCAAAGTGACATGACTTATCGAGTTTGGCGATTCCCATTTTCTGGAAACATTGGCTATCGATTAATATTGAATCAAAACAACGCTGAGCTTTTACAGCAAGGTAACTTCCAAAAGTCATCTCGAATTTTATTCCCCCAACCAAGCCAATTGAGTGCGGGTCAGCATTTATTGGTCGTTGAATTGGAAGGCGGTCAATTTGATGCAAACTTTGATTTCGGTCGCTTGCTAAAAACTGAAAAAGCCTCCCTACCTGTAATGTGGACTGGTGATTACAGTGAGATTGGCACGTTTGGTCTAGAAAAAGCCGGGTTCTCTTATATTCCGTTTGCAGCATTATTAAATGTGGATGCGAGCAACTTGGTTGAAGCGAAATCTGATTCGTTACAAACCAATAAAAATACGCCAATCAAACTGAACCTGATGGACAATGATTTCATGGCGGTAGGGTATCAGTTCAATGTGGACATTGTGCAGAAGCCTGAGCACGGCACCATCTCTGGCAACCAGTACCAACCTGAAGCTAACTTCGTTGGTCTGGACACTTTCCAATATCGTTTGTTGTCGGTTGATGGTGCGTACTCATCTTCAATCGTGAATGTGCAGGTGGAAGTGCTTGGCAGCAACGAAGCGCCAGTGGCTGTGATTGATGTTGATAATAAAGACATGACGGTTGGGCAGCGAGTCACGTTGTCTGCGTTAAATAGTACGGATGCTGATGGTGATGTGTTGAGTTATAAATGGGAGCAGTTGGCTGGCACTTCAGTTTCTCTTGGCAATGCAACCAGTGTTAGCACAAGCTTTACGGTGCCTCAAGGTGCAAAAGCTGGTGAGGTTCTGACATTCCGTTTAACCGTGACTGATCCTAGTAATGAAACGTCCAGTGCTACCGTCGATTTAACCATGAAAAACGCAGCGCCACTTACGCTTGCAGATACGGCGACCGTTGCCGTTGGTGAAAGTATTCTGATTGATGTAGCGAGCAATGATTCGGATGTGAACGGCGATAAACTGGTTGTAGAAAGTGTACAGAACGTAACGGGTGTGGGAAGTGCGAGTGTAGAGAATGGCAAAATCCGTTTTCAAGCACCGGATAGCCCTACTGACGGCATCAAGCTGCAATATACGGTTTCAGACGGTCATGGTGCCACTGCTACGGGTGAAGTTATCGTGACGGTTGTTGCTTATTTGAAGACAACGACATTCAAGAACTCTGAAGGTAGCGGCAGTGTTTCTTATTGGGCTTTGATGTTACTTGCAACATTAGGCTGGCGACGTCGCGTCTAAAACGGTATTGAATTGCGGTATAAGCCACTCACATTGAGTGGCTTATTTTTTATCTGATTTATTTTGGTTTCGTTCTCATTATCTTATGAGATGTGTTTCTCATTATTTTTAAAGCGATTTTTCTACTCTGCGGTTACCCTAGGGGCCGATTTTTATGAACTAAGGATGTTATATGTCTACCGAGGGCTTTTCTGTTTCGGAAATATGCCGAGAAGCGGCAGTGATGGTCAGAAGGAATCTACTCGCAATTGTTATTGCTTGTATTCCGTTGATTATCGTGCACTCAATTTTTGCTTTTATGTATCCTGAAATGACGGGGCAAGATCAAGCGAACGTTCAAGAAGGCAATGTCTCAGGATTTTATTTCGTCACAATTATTTTGTACCCACTTGTTGCCGCTATGGCGGCTGTGCGTGTGCATCGAATTTATTTAGCCGGCGATTACATGCACTCTGCGTTGGATGTATTTCGTTTGTCAGCTCGAGAATTCCGTTTCATAGGCTGGTGGATACTGTTTGGACTGATGATGATGCTCGTTATTGGTATCCCGATCTTTGTGTTGTCGTTTATCTACATTGCAGAAAGTGGTGAAGCCGACTTTGTTGCTATGGCTATTATCACAACGATTGCAAGCATTCCTGGCTATTGGGTAATGGCGCGATGGTCATTTGTGTTGCCAGCGACTGCAATGGATCATCAACCGCGCAGTTTGCGTCGTTCGTGGAACCAGAGCAGAGCATACAACAAACAAGTATTCATTTTGATGGGACTAATTCCATTGGGTGCGGGCTTGCTCAGTCAGCTGATCTTTAGCCACTTTACGAATCTCTTTATGTTGAGCCTCGTCGGTGTGGCCTATGGTATTTTTGGCGCGTACCAGCTGGCATTGTTATCGTTGAGCTATAAAACGGTAGTGGATATCGAACGCGCTCGTTTTGATACGACATCACAGCCACCAAAAACGGGTGAAGAATTTTCCGCTTAACCCTTTGATCGTTTTTACATGCTACCTCCGTTTAGGAGACGGTCTGCGGCAGGTTGATACCTTCCTGCCGCTTTCGCGTTATTCACGCAAAATACCCATGCCCATTTCATGGCTGAATGAAAGGGACATTCACACGTATACTCACAACAGTACTTCTTTTTATTAAGGAACCCTACATGTCCATTTGGCAACGGGTCAATTTCACCCATCGCTTTAGTCAATTACCGTCAGCGTTCTATACGTTGGTCGAGCCACAACCCTTGGACAACACTCGCTGGGTCGCTTGGAATGGTGAGTTTGCACAGCAGTTTGGTTTACCAGAAGAGCAAAACGATGAGTTATTGGCGGTTTTTTCTGGGCTAAGTGAATTCGAACAATTTCGTCCTCTTGCGATGAAATATGCAGGCCATCAGTTTGGCGTTTACAACCCAGATTTGGGCGATGGACGTGGATTACTGTTGGCAGAAATTGAGCATCAGGATGGTACTTGGTTTGATCTTCACCTCAAAGGTGCAGGGCTAACGCCTTACTCGCGAATGGGGGATGGGCGAGCGGTATTACGCTCAACTATCCGTGAGTACTTGTGCAGTGAAGCCATGGCGGGCCTTGGGGTTCCCACGACACGTGCTCTTGGTATGATGGTCAGTGATACACCTGTTTATCGAGAAAAAACGGAATCGGGCGCTTTGTTACTTCGAATGGCTGAAACCCATGTTCGATTCGGTCACTTTGAGCATTTCTTTTACACCAACCAGTTAGCAGAGCAGAAGCTGTTGGCGGATAAGGTGATTGAGTGGCACTTTGCTGATTGTGCATCGGCGGAGAAACCATATGCCGCGATGTTTGACGCCATCGTGACTAAAACAGCCGAGATGATCGCATATTGGCAAGCTTTTGGTTTTGCGCATGGTGTGATGAATACCGATAACATGTCAATTCTTGGGCAAACTTTTGATTATGGTCCGTTTGGCTTTCTTGATGATTATGAGCCGGGATACATTTGTAATCATTCAGACTACCAGGGTCGTTACGCATTTGATCAACAGCCTAGAATTGCGCTTTGGAACCTGTCAGCACTGGCGCATGCGCTATCGCCACTCGTTGAACGAGAAGATTTAGAATCGTCGTTGAGTCAATTTGAAGTTCATTTAAGCCAGCAGTTCAGCCGCCTCATGCGTGAGAAGTTGGGCTTAAAAACCAAGATAGCGGAAGATGGGCGTTTGTTTGAAGCTATGTTTGAGCTTCTTCACCAGAACGAAACGGACTACACTCGCTTCTTCAGAACGCTTTCAAACCTTGATAATGCGCCTTCCCAAGCCGTAATCGATTTATTTCTCGACCGAGAAGCTGCGCGAGCTTGGCTTGATCTGTACTTAGCTCGGTGTGAGCTAGAGGTTGATGAACTAGGGGGCCTGATTTCAACCGAACAGCGTTGCAAACAGATGCGTCAAGCCAATCCCAAATACATCTTGCGTAACTACTTGGCTCAGTTGGCGATTGATAAAGCGGAAGAAGGGGACTTTAGCGAATTACACCGATTGGCCGAACTGTTAAAACGCCCATTTGATGAGCAACCCGAGTTTGATGATTATGCGAAATTGCCGCCGGAATGGGGGAAGAAAATGGAGATAAGCTGTTCTTCATAAATGGGTCATTTCCCACCCATTTATATCTTTTTCTTGGGTGGAATTCACTCGTTACACTTCGGATTCATGTTAACGGGCTTTGTTAATTTATTGAAATATATATAAATTTTAACATGGTCCATTAATTGCTCTTTGTTGAACATCCGTACCCATCGCCTAACACCTAGTTACTCATGGACGGGATGGGATGTGATTCAACAAGGAGAATAATAATGTTTAAGCCTCTAACTCTACTATCTGTCTCTGCACTTGCTGTTACCAGTTTTAATGCTGCCGCAAATTGTGACCCGGGTGAAACGGTCATCAAGTTTAGCCATGTAACGAATGCGGACAAACACCCTAAAGGCATCGCGGCTTCGTTACTTGAAAAGCGCGTCAACGAAGAGATGAACGGTAAAGTCTGTATGCAGGTGTTTCCTAACTCAACACTTTATGATGATGACAAAGTGTTGGAAGCGCTACTGAATGGTGATGTTCAACTCGCTGCTCCTTCTCTTTCTAAGTTTGAGAAATTCACCAAGAAGTACCGCCTTTTCGATCTCCCTTTCTTGTTCGATGATGTCGACGCGGTTGACCGTTTCCAAAACTCGGAAGCGGGTGAAAAGCTGAAAAATTCAATGAAACGTCGTGGCCTACAAGGCATTGCGTTTTGGCATAACGGCATGAAGCAAATGTCAGCCAACAAGCCGCTCATTTCTCCAACTGATGCTGAAGGACTTAAGTTCCGTGTTCAAGCGTCTGATGTACTCGTTGCTCAGTTTGAGCAGCTAGGTGCTAACCCACAAAAAATGTCGTTCAAAGAAGTTTACGGCGGCTTGCAAACTAAGGTTATTGATGGTCAAGAAAATACTTGGTCAAACATTTACGGCAAAAAATTCTTCGAAGTTCAAGATGGCATTACGGAAACGAACCACGGAATTCTGGATTACTTAGTTGTGACGTCAAACGACTTCTGGAAAAACCTACCAGATGATCAGCGCGAGCAGTTAAACACCATTATTCAAGAGGTAACTGCTCAGCGTAATGCTGAGTCAACCAAAGTAAACCTTGCGAATAAGAACAATATCATCGAAGCAGGTGGTGTGGTTCGTACTCTAACGCCAGAACAGCGCCAAGAATGGGTCACTGCACTTCAACCAGTATGGAAGAAGTTCGAAAAAGACATTGGTTCTGACCTAATCGAAGCCGCTTTGGCGTCTAACCAAAAATAATAACACCTAGCACATTTAGCCCTCTCAAACTGAGGGGGCTCTTTCCCCCTACAGACGACGTGATGTAATTATGGAACAGACTTTTTTTGCCAAGGCTGGACGAATCACTGATGCCATTGAAGAGACTTTGATTGCTTTCTTCTTGGGTGCCATGACCTTGCTGACCTTTGCCAATGTCATCTTTCGTTATGTCCTTAACGACAATATTCTTTGGGCGCTTGAGCTCACCGTTTTCATGTTCGCATGGATGGTGTTGGTTGGCGCATCTTATGGTGTGAAAAAACACTTTCATATTGGTGTCGATGTCATTATTAACATCGTTCCGGAAGGTAAACGAAAAGCCCTGGCGCTTTTTGCAGCAATGTGTTGCTTAGCCTTCTCTATTTTGCTGTTAATTGGCGCTTGGAACTACTGGTATCCGTTCGCTACCGACCGAGCGTGGTATGAAACGGACGATATTCCGATGCCTGAAATACTCCAGTTCATGGCCGACTGGTTAAATGAGGGAGAGCGTTATGAAAAGCTGCCACGTTTTATTCCTTATTTCGCTTTGCCACTTGGAATGGCGCTACTAACGTTTAGATTTGTTCAAGTCACGTGGCAAATCGCTACTGGCAAGCTCGATCGCTTGATTGCAGGACATGAAGCGGAGGAAGAGCTCGAATCTCTTAAAGCTGAGATGAGTGACGCTGAAGACGTAATGGCTCCAAAGGCCTCGCAAGACGCTAAAAACAAGGAGCAATAAGCCATGGATATCTTATTTCTATTTTTGATGGTAATTGGCTTTATGCTGGTTGGCGTGCCAATTGCTATTTCGCTGGGCCTTTCCAGTGTTCTTTTCCTTTTAATGCATTCGGATGCCTCTTTAGCGTCAGTCGCTCAAACGCTGTTTAATGCATTCGCGGGCCACTACACGCTATTGGCTATTCCATTCTTTATATTGGCTTCAAGCTTTATGTCGACGGGTGGCGTAGCAAAGCGGATCATTCGTTTCGCCATTGCCATTGTAGGCTGGTTCCGCGGCGGTTTGGCGATGGCTTCGGTTGTAGCGTGTATGATGTTTGCCGCGTTGTCAGGTTCCTCACCTGCAACGGTTGTTGCCATAGGTAGTATTGTTATCGCAGGTATGATCAAAAACGGTTACTCAAAAGAGTTTGCCTCTGGGGTAATTTGTAACGCAGGTACGCTAGGGATTTTGATCCCACCTTCGATTGTGATGGTGGTGTATGCAGCCGCAACGGATGTGTCAGTTGGACGTATGTTCCTTGGTGGTGTGATTCCCGGTTTGCTGGCGGGTGTCATGTTGATGATTGCGATTTACATTGCCGCGAGAATCAAGAACCTTCCAAAACAACCTTTTGTCGGTTGGAAAGAAACCTTTGATGCTGCCAAGGATGCAAGCTGGGGCTTGTTGTTGGTCGTCATCATTCTTGGTGGTATCTATGGCGGTATCTTTACGCCGACAGAAGCCGCTGCGGTTGCTGCTGTGTACTCATTCTTTATTGCTAACTTTGTATACAAAGACATGGGGCCATTTGCAGACAAGAAAAACACTAAACCTGCGCTCGTTAAAATCTTCCAAACCTTTGTTCATAAAGACACGAAACACACCCTGTATGAAGCGGGCAAACTCACCATCATGCTGCTGTTCATCATTGCTAATGCCTTAATTTTGAAGCATGTTTTAACGGAAGAACGCATCCCGCAAATGATCACCGAGTCGATGCTCTCGGCTGGTCTCGGACCCATCACTTTCTTGATTGTGGTGAACGTCTTGTTGTTGATTGGTGGTCAGTTCATGGAGCCATCAGGCTTGTTGATCATTGTTGCGCCGCTCGTGTTCCCAATTGCGATTGCATTAGGCATAGACCCAATTCATTTGGGCATAATGATGGTGGTGAATATGGAGATAGGAATGATAACGCCGCCCGTGGGTCTTAACTTATTTGTGACCGCTGGTGTTGCCAAAATGTCGATGATGAACGTAGTGAAGGCAGCATTACCTTGGGTTGGAGTGATGTTCTTATTCCTAATTATCGTCACATATGTACCATGGGTATCGACTTGGTTGCCTACTACCTTGATGGGGCCGGAGATCATTACCAAGTAATGGAAGCCAGAAAGTAGAAAGAGGTGTGAGAATTCACACCTCTTCGTCTATTGACTTGTAACAAGTTTTGCGCGGGTCTGAATTAATTCGACGTTCATAGTGTCGCCACCTCTTTTTATTTTTACGACGCTCTTCACCGAATCTTCTCTCTTCTTGATAGCAACCGTCTACGAGCACAGTATCTGTAACAATCGGTATTCTCACTTTTTCGTTCATATCTATAACAACCATGATAAATCCGTTGTTAAAAATTATGATTCAAGTTGAATATAATGCCAGTTATCTGAACGTGTTTTATTTGTAAAGGTCTTTATTTATTTGGTAGCGCTGCATCTTGTCGTAAAGGGTTTTTCTTGGCACATTCAATTGGCACATTGTCTGTTTAATACTACCGTTGTTTTCTAATAAAGCGCCTTCAATGGCTGCTCTCTCAAACTCCGCCACTTGCTCTGCAAGGCTTGAGGAAGACTTAGCAACTGGGTTCGATTCTCCCAACTGAATTAACTTACCCAATAGTACAAAACGTTCTGCAGCATTTCTGAGTTCTCGAACATTACCAGGCCAGTCATGGCTCATCAGTTGCGCTAGATCTTGGGGTGACAAACTAGGTGAGCTTTTGCCATAACGTGAAGCTGCTACCAACAGAAAGTGGTGAAAGAGGGCGGGAATGTCTTCTTTTCGTTCGCGTAGTGGCGGGAGATCCAAGGTCACGACATTGAGCCGATAATAGAGGTCCTGACGGAAAGTACCTTCTTCAGCTGCGTGTTTTAAATCGACCTTTGTTGCGGCAATCACTCGAATATCTAAAGGCAATAATTCATTTGAACCGACACGCTCAATCACGCGCTCTTGTAATACCCTCAATAAACGAATTTGGGCTTGGATAGGCATCGACTCGATCTCATCCAAGAAAAGTGTGCCGCCTTGTGCAAACTCAAATTTACCGATACGACGGCTTTCGGCGCCAGTGAATGCGCCTTTTTCATGGCCGTAGAGTTCACTCTCAATTAAGTTCTCTGGAACCGCTCCACAATTTACGGCGACAAAGTTTTGGTTCCGGCGAGAGCTTTGCTCATGTAAAGAACGAGCGATTAACTCTTTCCCTGTACCGGTTTCACCAAACAATAAAATATCGGCGTCGGTATCGGCGATTTGGGTGATGGTCTCTCGTAATATTTGGATGCTAGAGGTTTCACCAATAACTCGTGGACCAAGGGTTTTACTGGCTTTAAGTGACAGGCGCAGTTTTTCATTTTCATTGGTTAGTTTGCGCTTCTCAATCGCCCGCTTAACCGTTTCAACCAAATGTTCTGGCGCAAAAGGTTTCTCAATAAAGTCGTAAGCGCCTTGATGAAGGGCTTGCACAGCCATGGAAATATCACCGTGTCCAGTGATCATGATGACGGGTAAGTTTGCATCGCGTTGAGTCAAAGTTGTCAGCATATCCATACCAGAAATGCCCGGCAAACAGATATCAGTGACCACGACGCCAGCTTCTTCTCCTTGCTGCATCGCTATTAAAGCCGATTCTGCATCCACAAAAAACTTGGCGTCGATATCCGCCAGTTCAAAGGTCTGTTCTATAGCGATTCTGAGATCGGCCTCATCATCAATAAAAAACACCTGACACATGATCTTATCCTTTTGATGGTTCAGTGTTGTAAGAAGTGATAGGTAAACACAATGAGAATCGAGCGCCGCCTTGTTCTCGATTATGGGCACATAATTTTCCTTTCATACTGGCTAAGATTTGTTGCGAGATAGAGAGACCCAAACCTAAACCGTTCAGTTTAGTGGTTAGAAACGGTTCACATAAATCAGAAAGTGAGAAAGAGCCAAGCCCTGGGCCATTATCATCAACATGAATCCAAACCAAATCAGTGTGCTCATCGTGTTCTACAGATAATTCTACCTGTTTGTCTTGTTGTTCTTTGAGTGCTTCTATCGCATTAGTCAGTAAATTGACCAACACTTGCTCCAGTTGAATAATATTGATCTGCACTTCAACATCATGCTCTGGCAAATTTGTTTCTAACGTGACGCGCCCTGATTTAAATGCGGGCTTCATCAGTTCTTTTACAGAGGCAATAACAGGGAACAATCGAGATTGAGCCAACTCGTCACCACTGGTTTTTTTGGCGAAAGAGCGAAGTTGCTGACTGATATTTGCCATACGGTCAGTGAGAGCAGAAATGCGAGTGAGATTATCTTCCACTCGCTCATATTTTTCTTTTTTTAGAAACAGCTTGCCGTTCTCCGCAAAGCTACGAATTGCCGCAAGTGGATTATTCAGTTCATGGCTGATACTGGCCGACATTTGTCCTAACACCGCGAGTTTCGCTGCTTGCACCAATTCGTCTTGAGTAACGCGTAAAGTTTGCTCGGTATCGATACGCTGTGCGATCTCCGCTTGCAACTCGGCAGTCCGTGCCATGACTTGATATTCCAACTTTTGATTGGCTTCTTGTTGAATTCGTTCAATTTGCAAGTGACGCTGTTGACGGTGATAAATAAGCTGACCAATTAAAAACAAAACCATGAATGCTAGAGTGAGTACAAAGATGTAACCCATGGTGAACCAAACGATAGACTGTTTAGGAGACAGCACACGAATTGTCAGTTTGAGTTCGGGAAGGGGCAGCGAAGAGACCACCAAGGTTCCTTTATTGTATGGGTAACCCTGTTTAAGCTCAGAATGCACCTCGTCCAAACTACCCACTAATCCAAGCGTTTCAATTGGCGCATCAAGATATTGTTGGCTTGCCCAAACTTGCTTTTTCTCTTTTTTTGTCAGTGGTCGTAAGCTTTTGAGTAGCCATTCACTTCGGCTACTCATGAAAACAATTCCGTATGGGTCGCTGGCGACAAAAACACTGTTAGGTTGCTGCCAGTTGTCCTCTATCTTACTTAGGTCCATCTTCACCACGACGACACCAAGTACACCGCCAGCGTATACGATGGGATAAGAATAGTAGTAGCCACGTTTACCAGATGTTGAGCCCAGTGCGTAGTATTGGCTTCTTTTGCCTACAATGGCTTGTTTGAAATAAGGGCGAAATGCAAAATTTCGCCCGATAAAGGAGCGCTCTTTACGCCAGTTGCTGGCTGCGATCGTTGTACCCCATTGATCGATTAAGTAGGTGTCCGCTGCTTCAATCACGCCATTAACGGATTCTAAATACCGATTAGTGATTTCCAGTTGCGCACTGTTGTTGGGGTGCAGAAGCGCTTGATAAAGTGGATCATCTTTAGCTAGAAGATTTGGGATATGGGCGTACTTATCGAGTTTATTTTTTATATGGCCAGAAAATTGCTCAAGCTGTGATTGGTGTTTATCAAGTAGAGATTGATAACTGGTCTGCCAAACCCAATGGCCACCGATAATTGCGCACAGGAAATAGAAAGCAAAAAATGTCAGCAGAATCCGTTTTTTTTGCGACATCCTTACACTCCTTACAACTTCCTTTGGTCACGTAAGAAAATGTTAATAGTTTGTAGGAAGGATTAGGGATTTAGTTTTCAACTCTGTGGAGTAAAACAAGAGCAAGATCTCTTTTTAGGCTTTTCGATAAAAAAACCGGTCGATTCTCTTGAAAAAGTCGCTATTGTCCCCATTCTAGATATGCTGGCGATGCTTAGACGGTGTCTGAATCGCATTTTTGAAGAAAAAATGGGTCAGCATTCGAGAATTTAGCGCAGACAATGTCCACATAGTGGCTATTGGCTCGACAGGGTTGCGACAGATCGCTAGAATGTCGCGTCTAAAAATTCTGTCCTGAGGCTAATAGGAGATACCTTTGGTTATTTTATCGAAGATATCACTGATTAGTCCGGTACTGACAACCAGTATCGATACTCGATTTTAAATTAGGTGTTCGGACAGAACACTACACAAGGATGAAGCGTAAGCTCCTCTGAGTTTCGCTCATACGCTCGGAAAACCGAGCCACTTTAGAGGTTTATATATAATGCAAGTTACTGTTGAAACGCTAGAGGGCCTAGAGCGCCGTCTAAACATTACTGTTCCAGCTGCAAACATCGAAGACGCTGTAACAGCTGAACTACGCAACATCGCTAAAAACCGTCGTTTCGATGGTTTCCGTAAGGGTAAAGTGCCTCTAAAAATGGTTGCTAAGATGTACGGCAAAGCAGTACGTCAAGACGTTCTTGGTGAAGTAATGCAACGCCACTTCATCGAAGCTATCGTTAAAGAGAAAATCAACCCAGCTGGCGCTCCAACTTTCGCTCCTGTAGAGAACAAAGAAGGTTCAGACCTAGTTTTCACTGCAACTTTTGAAGTTTACCCAGAAGTTGAGCTTAAAGGCCTAGAGAGCATCACTGTTGAAAAACCACTAACAGAAGTTAAAGATGCAGACGTAGAAGAGATGATCGATACTCTACGTAAGCAACAAGCAACTTGGGTTGAAGTTGAAGAAGCAGCAGAAGATGGCAAACGCGTAAGCATCGACTTCGTTGGTTCTATCGACGGTGAAGAGTTCGAAGGTGGTAAAGCTGAGAACTTCCCTCTAGAAATGGGTGCTGGTCGCATGATCCCTGGTTTCGAAGACGGTATCGCAGGTAAAACTGCTGGTATGGAATTCGACATCGACGTGACTTTCCCAGAAGATTACCACGCTGAAAACCTAAAAGGTAAAGCAGCTAAGTTCGCAATCAAAGTGAACAAAGTTGAAGCTCGTGAACTACCAGAACTAAACGACGAGTTCGTTGCTAAGTTCGGTGTTGTTGAAGGTGGTGTTGAAGCACTTAAAGCTGAAGTTCGTAAGAACATGGAACGCGAACTTAAGCAAGCTGTTAAGAACCGCATCAAAGAGCAAGCGATTGACGGTCTAGTTGAGCAAAACGACATCAACGTACCATCAGCGCTTATCGAGCAAGAAATCCAAGTTCTGCGTCAACAAGCTGCACAACGCTTCGGTGGTAACCCAGAAGCTGCTGCTCAGCTTCCACGTGAACTGTTCGAAGAACAAGCTAAACATCGCGTAGTTGTTGGTCTTCTACTAGGTGAAGTAATCAAATCTGAAGAGCTAAAAGCGGACGACGAGAAAGTTAAAGCTCTAATCGAAGAAATGGCTACTGCATACGAAGATCCATCAGAAGTTATTGCTTACTACGAGCAAAACGAAGAAATGATGAACAACATGCGCAACGTAGCTCTAGAAGAGCAAGCAATCGACGCGATCATCGCTAAAGCACAGGTTTCTGAGAAAGAAGTAGGCTTCAACGAGCTACTTAACCAACAACAACCTGCTGCTTAATAAGCAATATCTTGCGTAGAAGGTTGACTTAACGTTAACTATTCTGCTAACAATGGTCCGTATGATAGTCATCATCCGGGCCATTTATTTTAGGGACATAAGAATATGAGCTACCAAGAAAAAAATGCAATGTCGCCAATTATGGACGCGCTAGTACCAATGGTGGTTGAACAAACTTCCCGAGGCGAACGCTCTTACGACATCTACTCACGTCTGCTTAAAGAGCGCGTGATTTTTTTAACGGGTCAAGTGGAAGACCACATGGCAAACCTTGTCGTGGCTCAGCTACTTTTCCTAGAATCTGAAAATCCAGATAAAGATATTTTCCTATACATCAACTCGCCAGGCGGCAGCGTAACAGCTGGTATGTCTATTTACGATACCATGCAGTTCATTAAGCCAAATGTCAGCACTGTGTGTATGGGTCAAGCATGTTCAATGGGTGCCTTCCTGCTTGCAGGTGGTGCGCCAGGTAAGCGTTACGTACTGCCTAACTCACGTGTAATGATCCACCAACCATTGGGTGGTTTCCAGGGTCAAGCTTCTGATATCCAAATCCATGCTCAGGAAATCCTGACGATTAAACAGAAACTAAACAAGTTGTTAGCAGAACATACAGGCCAACCTCTTGAAGTCATTGAGCGCGATACTGATCGTGATAACTTCATGTCATCAGAGCAGGCTGTGGAATACGGTATCGTGGATGCAGTGTTAAGCCACCGTGGCGAGTAATTAGCCAGCGCATTTTGGCAAAAATTGATATACACTCATTCATGAAGAGTAAAGGCTAAGAGGTTAGCGAATGACAGATAAAAGCAAAGAAAGTGGCAGCGGTAAATTGCTGTACTGTTCTTTCTGCGGCAAAAGTCAGCACGAAGTTCGCAAGCTAATCGCAGGTCCGTCAGTGTACATTTGCGACGAGTGTGTCGACTTATGTAACGATATTATTCGCGAAGAAATCAAGGATGTTCTCCCTAAGAAAGAATCTGAAGCGTTACCAACGCCAAAACAGATCCGTGAACACCTTGATGACTATGTGATCGGGCAAGATTACGCGAAAAAAGTGCTCGCAGTTGCGGTATATAACCACTACAAGCGTTTACGCAATGGTGATACAACGAGCGAAGGTGTGGAGCTTGGTAAGAGTAACATCCTTCTAATTGGTCCTACAGGTAGCGGTAAAACACTACTTGCGGAGACATTAGCTCGATTCTTGGATGTGCCATTTACAATGGCAGACGCGACGACACTAACCGAAGCCGGTTACGTAGGTGAAGACGTTGAAAACATCATCCAAAAGCTTCTGCAAAAATGTGATTACGATGTAGCTAAAGCGGAACGCGGCATCGTTTACATTGATGAAATTGATAAGATTTCACGCAAAGCTGAAAACCCATCTATTACGCGTGACGTATCTGGTGAAGGTGTTCAGCAGGCGCTACTAAAACTTATCGAAGGTACGGTTGCATCGGTTCCACCTCAAGGTGGTCGTAAGCATCCTCAGCAAGAATTCCTACAAGTGGACACATCTAAGATCCTGTTCATTTGTGGTGGTGCTTTTGCTGGCTTAGACAAGGTGATTGAGCAGCGTGTTGCAACAGGTACAGGTATTGGCTTTGGTGCTGAAGTTCGTTCGAAGAATGAATCGAAGACGGTAGGTGAGCTATTTACTCAAGTTGAACCTGAAGACTTAGTGAAGTACGGCCTCATTCCAGAATTCATTGGTCGTCTACCTGTAACAACAACACTGACTGAGCTTGATGAAGAAGCGTTGATTCAGATCCTATGTGAACCGAAGAACGCACTGACCAAGCAATATGCAGCATTGTTTGAGCTAGAAAACGCCGAACTTGAATTCCGTGAAGATGCGCTGCGCGCTATCGCGAAAAAAGCAATGGAGCGTAAAACAGGTGCTCGTGGCTTACGCTCGATTCTTGAAGGCGTGCTACTTGAAACCATGTACGAATTACCATCTGCAACAGACGTTAGTAAAGTCGTGATTGATGAGTCCGTCATTAATGGCGAGTCAGAGCCACTGCTTATTTACAGTAACGCAGACAATCAGGCAGCTGGAGCAGAGTAAATTCAGCCATAATGAAAAAGGAGGTAAGTAATTACCTCCTTTTTTTATTTCTCTTATTGAATCCAAACAATTAGCCCCCATATACTGCCTTAAGTAATACGTTAAACGTGAAAGCGGAAGAGAGAATTATATGAACTTGGAACGTTCCGAGCGTATCGAGATCCCGGTACTACCTCTACGTGACGTAGTGGTCTACCCACACATGGTTATTCCATTGTTTGTTGGTCGTGAGAAATCGATTAGCTGTCTAGAAACGGCGATGGAAACCAACAAACAAGTTCTTCTTGTGGCACAAAAGCAAGCGGATACTGACGAGCCTACGGTTGACGACCTATTTGACGTAGGTACGGTAGCCACCATTCTCCAGCTCTTGAAGCTTCCGGATGGCACAGTAAAAGTATTGGTCGAAGGCCAGCAGCGAGCAAAAATCAATCACTTTAAAGAGAGTGACTTCTTCCTAGCGGAAGCTGAATTTGTTGTTACGCCAGAATTGGATGAGCGTGAGCAAGAAGTGATTGTTCGCAGCGCGATTAATCAGTTTGAAGGGTTCATTAAGCTAAACAAGAAGATTCCACCAGAAGTGCTAACGTCACTTAATGGTATCGACGAAGCCGCACGCTTAGCGGATACCATTGCGGCTCATATGCCGTTAAAGTTGGTAGATAAGCAGCAAGTGCTTGAAATTGTTGACGTCACTGAGCGTCTGGAATTCCTGATGGGCCAGATGGAATCAGAGATCGACTTGCTGCAAGTTGAAAAACGAATTCGTGGTCGCGTTAAAAAGCAAATGGAAAAATCTCAGCGTGAGTATTATCTGAATGAGCAAATGAAAGCGATTCAGAAAGAACTTGGTGAGATGGAAGACGCACCAGACGAGTTCGAAACGCTACAGAAGAAGATTGACGAATCAAAAATGCCTCAAGAGGCACGTGAAAAGACAGAGCAAGAGCTGCAAAAGCTTAAGATGATGTCTCCAATGTCTGCTGAAGCAACAGTGGTTCGTAGCTACATCGATTGGATGGTCAGCGTTCCTTGGGCTAAGCGCTCAAAAGTTAAGAAAAACTTAGCGAAAGCAGAAGAGGTTCTTAATGAAGATCACTACGGTCTAGAACGCGTCAAAGAACGTATCCTTGAATACCTGGCGGTTCAAAACCGTATCAACAAGCTAAAAGGCCCTATCCTTTGTCTTGTTGGTCCTCCTGGTGTCGGTAAAACATCTCTTGGTCGTTCAATTGCTTCAGCTACAGGCCGTAAGTATGTTCGTATGGCGTTGGGTGGTGTGCGTGATGAAGCGGAAATTCGTGGTCATCGTCGTACTTATATCGGCTCATTACCAGGCAAATTGATCCAGAAGATGTCGAAGGTTGGTGTGAAGAACCCGCTGTTCTTATTGGACGAAATCGACAAAATGTCTTCCGATATGCGTGGTGATCCGGCATCGGCTCTACTAGAAGTACTTGATCCTGAACAGAATAACTCGTTCAACGATCACTACCTAGAAGTGGATTACGATCTCTCTGACGTTATGTTTGTTGCGACATCGAACTCGATGAACATCCCGGGTCCATTGTTAGACCGTATGGAAGTTATTCGTTTATCTGGTTACACCGAAGACGAGAAGCTGAACATTGCAAAACGTCACCTTGTTGATAAACAAGTGAAGCGTAATGGCTTGAAAGCGGATGAGATCGTCATTGAAGATTCTGCGATTATTGGCATCATTCGTTACTACACGCGTGAAGCGGGTGTCCGTAACTTAGAGCGTGAGATTTCTAAGATCTGCCGTAAAGCGGTGAAGAACATCTTGCTGGATAAGGACATCAAGTCAGTAACGGTAACGATGGACAACCTAAAAGAGTACTTAGGTGTTCAACGTTTCGATTACGGTAAAGCGGATGAAAGTAACCGAATTGGTCAAGTAACTGGCCTAGCTTGGACCGAAGTGGGTGGCGATCTATTAACGATTGAAACTCAATCAATGCCAGGTAAAGGTAAGCTGACACAAACGGGTTCTCTTGGTGATGTGATGCAAGAGTCTATCCAAGCAGCAATGACAGTGGTTCGCTCTCGTGCAGAAAAGCTAGGTATCAATACTGACTTCTACGAGAAGAAAGATATTCACGTACACGTCCCGGAAGGCGCGACACCAAAAGATGGCCCAAGTGCGGGTACAGCAATGTGTACAGCATTGGTTTCTTCTCTAACAGGCAACCCTGTGAAAGCAGAAGTAGCGATGACGGGTGAAATCACACTGCGTGGTGAGGTTCTACCTATCGGCGGCCTAAAAGAGAAGTTACTTGCGGCACACCGTGGTGGCATTAAGACAGTGCTAATTCCAAAAGATAACGAGCGTGATTTGGAAGAGATTCCTGATAATGTTATCGCGGATCTGGAAGTTATCCCTGTACAGTGGATTGATGAAGTACTGAAAGTCGCACTAGAGCGAGACCCGACGGGCGTTGAGTTTGAGTCTCAAAAATAGTGATGTGTAGCAAAAATAAGTAAAAGTTTACGCTGATAAGCCCAAAAAGGCTTGTCAGCGTTTTTTTTGGGCGCTAAGTTAGTTTCGATAGCTGCCAGCCCTTGATGAATAAGGGGTGGAGCATATTTTCTTAACAATGGAACGAAAGTCATCACAAAAATAATCACAGATGACACAAAGGGGAAATTACAGTGAATAAAACTCAGTTAGTAGAACAAATCGCAGAAAATGCAGATATTTCTAAAGCGTCAGCGGGTCGTGCTCTAGATGCATTCATCGAAGCAGTAAGCGGAACTCTTCAATCTGGTGATCAAGTCGCTCTAGTTGGCTTTGGTACATTCAGCGTTCGTACTCGTGCTGCACGTACTGGTCGTAACCCAAAAACTGGTGAAGAAATCCAAATCGCAGAAGCAAAAGTACCAGCTTTCAAAGCTGGTAAAGCACTGAAAGACGCTTGTAACTAATCACGGCGTTATTTCTGTAACCGGCCATTTGCTTAACTTTTGCTCAAACAATAAGTTTCGAACAAAAATTTACAAACTTCGAGCCGAACTTTCTTAAATTATGCGCATCATACTGATGCGCATTTCTTTTTCTGATATTATTGCGCCATTATTTCTATTAGATAGAAGCAGTAGGCTTCAATTGTGGAGAGCAGTTAAATTATGATGGATCGACTACGCGAAGGCGTGAATAGCATCGCGGTCAAAATTATCCTTGGACTTATCATCCTGTCTTTCGTATTTGCAGGTGTAGGTAGCTACATCGTTGGTGGTAGCAACAACTCTGCAGCGAAAGTCGGTAACACTGAGATTCCTCGTGGTGAGTTCGAGATGGCATACCAAAATGAGCGTAACCGTATGCAAGCTCAGTTGGGTGACTACTTCTCTCAAATGCTGGCTGACCCTGCATATGTTGAATCTTTCCGCAAATCCGTTTTAGATCGAATGATCAATGACGTGTTGCTTGACCAACAAGCTGAAGCTTTGGGTCTGCGAATCAGCGACACTCAAGTGCGTAGCATGATTCTAGACATGCCTCAGTTCCAATCTAATGGTCAGTTTGATCAAGAGATCTATCAAGCTTCTTTGCGTCGTGCAGGCTTTTCGCCAGACTCTTTTGCTGAGTACATGCGTCGTGAATTGGTTCGTGAGCAACTGCTGAATGCGCTACAAAACAGTGAATTTATTCTGCCGGGTGAAGTACAAGCAGAAGGCAAGCTGTTCACTCAAACTCGTGATATTCGCACGATTCAGATCGACTTAGCGGAGTTTGCGAAAAATATTGAATTGACCGACGAAGAAATTCAAGAGTACTACAAAGCAAACCCAGACAACTTTACACGCCCAGAGCAGGTTAAAGTCTCTTACATCGAACTGTCAGCTGAAGCGCTAAAGGAACAAGTTAATGTTTCTGATGCTGAGGTGAAAAAGTACTACGACGAGCACTTAAACAAATACTCTTCAGAAGAGCAACGACGTGTCGCTCACATTCTTGTAGAAGGGGACGATGAAGCAAAAGCGCAAGCTATCCTAGATGAGCTAAACGCGGGTGCAGATTTTGCGACGCTTGCTCAAGAGAAATCTGACGATTTTGGCAGCGCTGAAAACGGTGGTGACCTAGGTTGGATTGAGCGTGATGTGATGGACCCTGCTTTTGAAGAAGCGGCATTCGCACTGAAGAATCCTGGCGATACGTCGGGTCTAGTAAAGTCGGACTTTGGCTATCACATTATCAAGCTTGAAGAGCTAAAAGATTCTGTGGCGAAGCCATTTGAAGAAGTCGCTGCTGAAATCAAACAAGAGATGGTCGACCAACAAGCGATCGATCAATTCTACGAGTTGCAAAATGAGCTTGAGCGCGTAGCGTTTGAATACCCAGACTCATTGTATGATGCTTCTCAAGCGGTTAACCAAGAAGTGAAGACAACGGACTTTATTTCTCAGGTTGATGCACCTGAAGTGCTTCGTAGCCCTGCGGTAATGCAAGCTATCCTAAGCCCTGAAGTTAAAGAAGATGGCCTAAACTCTGAAGCTATCGAAGTTGCGCCTGAGCATATTATCGTTGTTCGTGTTGAAGATGCGCGTGACGAGACAGTTCTTCCACTAGAAGAAGTGAAAGATCAGGTTGTTGCAGAGCTATCTCGTGTTAAAGGTGAGCAAGAAGCGATGGAACTTGGAACACAAGTCGTTGCGGCATTGAAAGAAGGTAAGACGAACGTGCTTGCTGAAAACAATCTTGCCTTTGGTGAACAAGAGACAGTAGATCGTCGTTCTCCGTTGGCAACAACGGTATTCGCGATGGCAAAACCAGTCGATGGTAAACCAGTATACGGTCAGTCTAAAGATCTTGAAGGTAACATCATTATCATCGAGCTTGATGCTGTAAACGCAGAGCTAGATAGTGAGTTAGAAGATCAAGTTGCGATGCAAATGCAGCGTGCATCTTCTCAGCAAGATTTATCATCTGTACTAGCCGTACTGCGTGCAAATACTGACATTGAGTACTTTGTTGTGAGCAACTAAGCACAATTAGTGTAATTTGTATGTTGAATAAAACGGACCGCATAAGCGGTCCGTTTTATTTTTGTCTTTATGAACTTCAATCATCAATAGGCATTACTTAAATTAGTGCGCGTTTAAGTGATAGCGGCCGTTGTGAATTCCGGGTCATCTCAGTTTGTTAAATGCATAACCATATTGCTTTCCATTTCAAACTTGATAGTGACTCGCTCTCGACGACTGTTTTTAGCCTACTATTTTGGAGATTGTATGTTCAATATGAAATGGATTTTGACATTGTGCTTATTTGTTTTTGCACCTTTTAGCATGGCTGCGGATTCAGCCACTGACAAATATGAAGGAATTGAAATTACTGTAAATATCAACACGGCCACTGCTGAAGAAATTGCGACCATGTTGAAAGGTATAGGTGAGAAGAAAGCGCAGAGTATAGTGGACTACCGCGAGGAACATGGCCCTTTTAAAACGGCAGCAGATTTGAAGAGCGTAAAAGGCATAGGTGAAGCGACAGTTAAGAAAAACGAAGACCGCATTTTACTGTAGCTTGATGTATCGTAGATATTGAGTCTGAATTCAGAACAATATCTGTTTCCCTATTACTGCTTTCCCGAACCAGCCCCTCTTTCGTGGTTCGGGATTTTTTATCCGAATAAACGACGGCGAAGGCCTTTTTCCATTAAAGCCATTACTAACCCACCGAGTGCGCCAAACATATGAGCATCAATAGCAACGTTTGCACCGATAAGCTCAGCAGTACTGCTGGATGGGCCATAGACCTGCTCCCATGCTACTTTGGCGATTAGCCCTCCGACTAACAACACACTGCTTCTTCTGCTTTCAAAGACTTCTCTGAGCGCCCAAAATCCAAACAATCCGTGTAATACGCCGGATAAACCCACGTACACCGACATGTTGGTAAACAAATTCAGCGCACCAACACATGCACATAAGATTGAAAAAACGATAAGGAAGTTACGAGTGCTTGGGCGAAAAATAAAAGTAATGATCCACAATCCTGCGAGGTTCATTCCTAAGTGCGCAAAGTTGGTATGTGTGAGATTTCCTGTTACGATTCGCCACCATTCACCATGGCGTATATTGTAGCTGTGCCACTCGGTTAGGCTTGCCATTGGTTCAAATTGAAGTATCAAACAGATCACGCTGATAATACTCAGCAAGGTATAAAGGTTCACTCTATGTCTCGTTATTGTTCTCGTTGTGGAAAATCGCAAAAAGCGTGTATTTGCCAATGGATTGTACCGCTGGCAAGCGAGGTAGAACTTATCATTCTTCAGCACACGAGTGAAGAACATCGTCCGCTTGGTACGGCACGGATTCTCAATTTGAGTTTAGATAACTGTATTTGTTTGATAGGAGAGGACTTTTCTTGTGATGATGTCTTAAATCACTTATTAGCGGATGAGTCATATCAACATTTTGTTCTTTACCCATCAGAAGAGTCACGATGCATTTCTGAAATCACTCAAGCGAGTCATAGTGTATCTAAGAAAATACGTTTGATTTTGCTCGATGGTACGTGGAAAAAAGCGTACAAAATGTGGCAACTCTCAAGCAACTTACATTCATTCCCAACCGTGCAGTTGCCTAAGCAACTACAAGGGCACTACACCATTCGTAAGGCGCCCTCTGAGAATAGCTTATCGACAGTCGAGGCTGGTTATCATTCGCTTCGCTTGCTTGAACCCGAGCGAGACTTTACACCGCTGATGCGTGCCTTTGAAAAGATGATCGAATTCCAAATCGCCCAGATGCCTCCGGGCGTTTTTGAAAAGAATTACTTGAAAGGTTGAGTGTTACTAAAGAACGATGGAAGAGAAAAGTTGGCGGTGTAGCTTTTGCGCGTGACCATCGGTCATTGCAGAAATATAATCGGCGATGACCCTCATTTTATTGCTCTCGCTCTTCGCCTGACACCACAGATCTTTTGTATGAACGGGTAGTAATCGCTCTGGGTCTGCTGTTAACGCTTCAAAAATATCCATAATAATTTGCTGACCCTTATACTCAACGATCTGGACCTGCGGGACTTGGATAACGAAGGTGCTGACAAAGTGCTTGAGTACGTCAAGTGCACGTGCCATCTGTGGTTCTAAACACGCATTCCAAGACAGTAACGGGTTATTAAACGGCTCATCCACCATTTTGATTGAAATGCTGGTCAGTAGCGCGTTAACCATACCACCGATGGCGTCTTTCCGCTCATGGTGCTTACCGCTAAATAGCATCTGTCCGATGGAATCGATATGAGCTTCAAACCACGGGTCGCCACAGTCCGCTAATTGACTTGCTGCGCCTTCTTGCCATTGCTGACGTGTCACCATACCAAGTACGATTGCATCTTCTAAATCATGAACACCGTAGGCGATATCATCTGCCAGCTCCATGATTGAGCAATCGAGTGATTTAAAACGCGTTTTACTGTGCTCAAACTCCGATTCTGGCGTTGAACGCATCAGACTAAGCAATGCCTTGTCGTTGTCAGAAAGCGGTGCAATTACCCAATCAAATAAGTCTTTATCACAATCATAAATGCCTTTAGCTGGGCTCCAGTCTTTTGCTTTTAGTTTACGTTGATGCTCGGCTGGCTGAGGCAACTTGACGGAGCGTGTTTGACTAATGAGGGCAGGGTACTTAATCAAACCAAGCAGTGTGCGGCGTGATAAATTCATTCCGAAATGCTCGGTATAAGGCTCTAACTTAGTGACTATACGAAAGGTTTGGGCGTTCCCCTCGAAGCCGCCATGTTCGCGCATTACGTAGTTTAGAGCGACTTCTCCCCCATGACCGTATGGGGGGTGCCCGATGTCGTGCGCCAAACATAATGAATCAATTAAGCTGTCTGATGGTAATAGATCACGGAACTCTGGCTGTTTTTTCTTTAACTGGGCGACGATACCGGTCCCGAGTTGCGACGCTTCTAAGGAGTGTGTTAACCGACTGCGGTGAAAGTCTTCCAAGCTATTGCCGTGTACTTGGGTTTTTGCTTGTAGGCGTCGAAATGCAGCCGAGTGAAGAATGCGCGCTCGGTCTCGTTGGTACGGGCTCCGATGGTCGTCTCGACGGATTTTATGCTCATCATCATGGCGCTCTTGCCATTGCGGGTGTAATTCAAACGACACGATTATCTCCGTAAGCTAACTGATTTCATCTAACGATAATTCGAAACTTGGGGCAAAGGTATTGAGAAAGTAATCCATTTCAGGCGTTCTGCGTTCTTGCAAAGTGACGTCTAAGCGTTTTTTTGCCAGAGCGAACTCATGGTTACCGGCGCTTAGTTCTTCGAGACACTTTAAATAGGCACAGATGGAATCGGCTTGCTTAACGATTTTTGCGTCCTCTTCGTGAGCAGAGTGAGAAAGAAGATAGGGGGCAAAGTCATCTTGGAACTCTTCCGGTAACATTGAGAGTAATTTTTGCTCCGCTGCCGATTCTATCTTCTTATATTCTTTGGCAATTTCAGGGTTGTAATACTTCACTGGAGTCGGAAGATCACCCGTTAATACTTCACTGGAGTCATGGTACATGGCAAGAATCGCGATACGCTCTGGATTAAGGTTACCGCCGAATTTTTTGTTTTTAATTAGGGCAAGGGCATGAGCGACAAAAGCAACTTGTAAGCTATGCTCTGAAACGTTTTCTGGTGAGACGGACCGCATTAAAGGCCAGCGTTGGATCAGCTTCATTCGAGCCAGGTGGGCGAAAAAATGGCTTTCTTTCATGGCTTTCTCCGTTTCTGGTGTAAAAAAGGAACTCACTAGGAGTTCCTCTAAGCATATGAGAGATCAGCACTAAATACTACCAGTGATTCGTTACTGGCTGTAGGTTGATAGGAATCTTTCAAAACGTCCAATGGCGATTTCTAGATCTTCAACGTGCGGTAGTGTCACGATGCGGAAGTGGTCTGGTTTTGGCCAGTTAAAGCCAGAACCTTGCACTAGTAAGACCTTCTCTTGTTTTAAGAAATCTAAAACCATCTGTTGATCGTTCTTGATGTTGTACATTTTAGTGTCGATTTTCGGGAAGAGGTACATCGCACCCTTAGGTTTGACACAAGAAACACCAGGAATCTGATTGATCAGTTCATACGCTCGGTTGCGCTGCTCTAATAAGCGTCCGCCAGGTAAAATCAGTTCATTAATACTCTGGTATCCACCTAACGCGGTTTGAATCGCATGTTGCATTGGTACGTTTGCGCATAAACGCATCGATGAAAGCAGCTCCAAGCCATTCACGTACCCTTGAGCCAGATGTTTAGGCCCCGTTAGGAACATCCAGCCACCACGGAAACCACAAACACGGTAGGCTTTTGAAAGGCCATTGAATGTCATGACTAGCACGTCTTCAGTGAGTGTGGCGACTGAGGTATGTGTTGCACCGTCGTACAACACTTTGTCGTAGATCTCATCTGCGAAAATGATCAGTTTATGCTGGCGTGCTATCTCAATCACTTCAAGTAGGAAGTCACGGCTGTATACCGCACCTGTCGGGTTGTTCGGGTTGATCAGAACAATGCCACGTGTCTTTGGTGTGATTTTCTTTTTGATGTCTTCAAGGTCTGGGTACCAGTCAGCCTCTTCATCACATAGGTAATGAACCGGCTTACCACCAGATAGTGCAACTGAAGCTGTCCATAACGGGTAGTCTGGTGCTGGGATCAGCATTTCGTCGCCATTGTTTAATAGCGCTTGCATGGCCATTACGATCAACTCAGACACGCCGTTACCTACATACACATCTTCGACATCTAGCGAGCGTATACCTTTACGCTGATAGTGTTGGACCACAGCTTTACGAGCAGAGTAAATACCTTTGGAATCACAATAGCCTTGAGAAGTCGGCAGATTACGAATCACGTCGACTAAAATCTCATCAGGGGCGTCAAAACCAAATGGGGCAGGGTTACCAATGTTTAGCTTTAGGATTTTATGCCCTTCTTCCTCCATGCGCTTAGCATGTTTGAGTACAGGACCCCTAATGTCGTAGCAGACATTGTCGAGTTTTGACGACATCCCGATATTTTGCATTGTTTAATTCCTAAAAATTCGTTAATTTCTTTATTAAAATACAATAATTTGTTTTTTATTAGAATATATATCTGTAAATAATCTGTCTGCTGGTTAAGTTTTGCTCGCTTGCTATCACAGGATTTTGCAAAAGATCGCATACGACCTTGATTTGCTTTGGGTCTAAACTTAGAGTAGCCGTCAGTTACCATTTATCCTCACATACAACGAGGTTGATTTGTCACAGTTCCATCAAGCCGTAAAGAGAATTATCGAGCGAGTTCAGCAATCGGAAGGCAATCAAACACGTCTGGTCGAGCCCCTTAGCGAGAAACCTAATTTCTCATTTATTGATTGGCTTGATGCACAACCACTTTTCCCTAAGTTTTATTGGCAGTCCCGCGATACACGTGAAGAGGTCGTTGCACTAGGGCAATTGCACGCTTTTGTTGAGCCAGGTCCTGCTTATACCATTCTGGGTGAAGGGCAAAGAGTTTGGGGCGGGCGCTCTTTTGATGGGCAGCATGAGAAGAATCGCCGCTGTATGCCTTCTTTTTTCTTTTTGCCTCAAATTGAGTTAATTCGTTTTGACCAACAGTGGTCTCTCGCAGTTAATATTTCAGAAGACAAAGCGCGAACTCTAGCTGGGTTGAATAAACTGGTTTGTGAGGTCGCAACCTTAGCTCCAATTTCGTCTCACATCCGCTCTATTGTTCATACGCCAAGTCAGCCTCAATGGAATGAGTTAGTTCATAAGGTTCTGACTGGTATAGAGAATGATGATTTTAAGAAAGTGGTTTTAGCGCGTCGCTCTACCGTGCAGCTTGATAACACATTAAGTGCTGCACAGCTACTTAAAGCAAGTTACTTAAATAACCATCATAGCTTCCATTTCATGCTGAGCTTAGACAGTAAGCACAGTTTTATGGGGTCTACGCCAGAACGTTTGTATTCTCGCGTAGGGCATGAGCTACATACCGAAGCGTTAGCAGGTACGATTGGTCGGGGAGACAATGCCACTCAAGATATGGAGTTGGCGAATTGGTTATCCCAAGACCAAAAGAACCTCAACGAAAACCAGTATGTGGTGGACGACATCATTGATCGTCTATCACCGCATTCTGAAATGGTTGAAGTGGAAGCTGAACCGAGTTTGGTCAGACTACGAAAAGTGCAGCACCTTAAGCGAAATATTCACGCTAGTCTAAGAGCGGGGATAAATGGTGTTCAGTTGTTATCGGCGCTTCAGCCAACAGCGGCGGTTGCTGGCTTACCCCGACAAGAGTCTATGCAGTTTATTCTTGATAATGAGCCCTTTGCACGCGGCTGGTACGCGGGGTCAATGGGTTACATCAGCCATGAACGAGCAGAGTTTTGTGTCGCAATCAGAAGTGCGCTTGTGCTCGGTGAGCAAGTACAACTGTTTGCGGGCGCAGGGATTGTTCCAGGCTCCATTGCAGAACATGAGTGGGCAGAACTTGATAAGAAAATGTCGACGTTACTTACGCTGATTTCTGATCATCCGCCATTGGGAGTCGCATCATGAGTCATGACCAAGCGGTGCTCAATCGAGTTTGGTCAGAAACCATATTGATTGAGCTTCAGCGATTTGGCGTTAAGCATGTTTGTATCGCTCCCGGATCTCGTTCTACGCCTTTAACTTTAGAAGCGGCAGAACAGTCCGACTTTTCCATTCATACTCATTTTGATGAGCGTGGATTGGGCTTTATGGCTCTTGGTTTAGCGAAAGCTACTCAGGAACCCGTGGCAATTATCGTTACCTCTGGTACGGCAGTGGCGAACTTATTACCGTCGGTTGCCGAAGCCAAACTTACTGGTGAAAAACTGGTGCTGCTGACAGCAGATCGTCCAGTAGAACTTGTCGGCTGTGGTGCAAACCAAGCGATAAATCAATTGGGTATTTTTTCACATCATGTTTCGGCCAGTTTGAATTTACCAAGCCCAAATTTAGCAACGTCGCTTAACTGGTTGCTGACCTCTGTTGACGAAGTGATGTTTACTCAGCAATTGCAGGGTAGTGCCGTTCATATTAATTGTGCATTTCCAGAGCCTTTGTATTCCAACGGCGCAAAAGCGGATTATCAAACCTACTTAGATTCGGTCGCCGGATGGCGAAAAGGAAGCGGCACTTATACTCAGCGTTTTAGCCATTTGTCACAGGCGAACATCCCGCCTTTTTCAGACAAAAAAGGCTTGGTTGTGATTGGCAGCTTACCGCTTGAACAAGCGAAGTCGGCGCAGGCATTTGCACAAAAGATGGGATGGCCAGTACTTGCAGACCCGCAAAGTGGTCTCAGTTCGGATTGGGCGTATTACGATGTATGGCTTCAACTTCCCGAGTTCGCAAACGAGCTTGAATCTTGTGAACTTATTATCCAATTTGGTAGCCGAATCATCTCCAAACGTTTGAACCAATGGATTGATAAACAAGTATCGAAAAATCAACAAAGTAAAGACGTTCAGTATTGGTATGTCTCACCTTGTATGGACCGGAATAACCAAAATCATCTGGCGCAAATGCACTGGGTTGAGCCTCCTCAAACGTGGGTTTCTCGCATTAGCTTTGAGAAGTCAATATTTGCTGGGTGGGCTGATAGGTTAGCGAATGACGTTAAGCGAGTTCATCAACGTATCGAAGAAGCCTTCCTATCTGATTCAGCGTCTGCCGTTGACGAAATTGCGTTGGCAGCAGACATCAACGAGCGCACAAAGAACGTAGATGTTTTCTTGGGTAATAGCTTGTTTGTTCGGCTTGTTGATATGTACGGAAAATTGGATGGTGTAGAGGTTTTCACTAATCGAGGCGCGTCAGGGATTGACGGTTTGTTTGCTACGGCATCAGGCGTGCAACGGGCAAGAGGTAATCCGTTACTGGTGTATATTGGTGACACAGCAGCACTTTATGATCTCAATTCTCTGGCGCTATTTTCTCACAATAAACTGCCGGCGGTACTTGTTGTTACTAATAATGACGGCGGTGCGATTTTTGATATGTTGCCAGTACCACCAGAGCGCAGGACGACATATTATCAAATGCCTCATGGTTATCAGTTTGAACACGCGGCAAAGCAGTTTGGTTTGGCGTATTTGCATGTTTCTACACTGGAGCAATTCCAATCATCTGTAAAAGAGCATTTATGTCACGGCCAAGGAACGTTGCTGGTCGAGGTTCAAACCCCACCTAACCAAGCTGCTGAGACACTCAAGGCATTTAATAAGAGTCTGAATGCTTTACTTTGAACGTTTCCCTGTATTAGAAAAACACCAAAGTAGAACGTTGCCCACTTTGGTGTTTTTGCATGGCTTGCTTGGTAGCGGTGCCGATTGGCAAGCGTGTATCAACGCGTTACCCGAGTATGAACGTGTTACGGTTGACCTCCCTGGTCATGGGCACAGCCAATCTATTTCTTGCAGCGATCTGAATGATTGCTGCAAACTTCTTGGTTCCACACTATCTTTATTATTTCCCTCACAACAACCACTTATTTTGATTGGTTACTCTATGGGCGGCCGCATTGCGATGCATGGTATTGCCCATCAATGCTTTCCAGATCTCAATATTGCGGGCGCGATTGTTGAAGGGGGAAACTTCGGGCTTCAAACTGAGTCAGAGAAACAGGTGAGATTAGAGAATGATGCTCGCTGGGCAATGCGTTTCAAAACTGAACCACTTGAACGTGTTTTGAACGATTGGTACCAACAAGCGGTGTTTTCTTCACTAAACCATGAGCAAAGACAAACATTCATTGCGAAGCGAAGTGATAATCTTGGCTCAGCGGTGGCGAATATGTTGATGGCGACATCGTTAGCCAAACAGGCATATTTGTTGCCCTCACTGCAAAAGCAGAACATACCAGTGTATTACTTGTGTGGTGAGAAAGACCAAAAATTTAGCCAACTGGCACAACATAGCGGGTTGGCGTATCGACAAGTTGAAGGCGCTGGTCATAACGTCCATCAAGAGCAGCCCAAACAGTTTGCGATACATACCAAGCAAATAATTCAGTCTCACTTTGGTGAGAGTAACGAGAACAATGGGAATCACCATGGCTAAAACAGTAGGCATTTCTGAAGAAGAACTTTACGCTCCGGTTCAATGGAAAGATTGCGGCGAGAAATACGAGGACATTCATTACCATAAGTCTGAAGATGGTATCGCGAAAATCACCATTGCGCGTCCTCAAGTGCGTAACGCGTTTCGTCCTCAAACGGTAAAAGAGATGATTGATGCGTTGGCAGATGCGCGTTACGACTCTGGTGTTGGCGTGATCATTCTGACAGGTCTAGGTGAAGACGCATTCTGTTCTGGCGGCGACCAGAAGATCCGTGGCGACTACGGCGGCTATAAAGACGACCAAGGTACGCACCACCTAAACGTATTGGACTTCCAACGTGATATTCGTACTTGTCCAAAACCAGTTATTGCATCGGTAGCTGGTTGGGCTGTTGGCGGTGGTCATGTACTGCATATGATGTGTGATCTAACAATTGCAGCTGACAACGCTCAATTTGGTCAAACAGGCCCTAAAGTGGGTTCATTTGACGGAGGTTGGGGCGCATCTTACATGGCTCGCATCGTAGGCCAAAAGAAAGCTCGCGAAATTTGGTTCCTATGTCGTTTCTACAATGCTCAAGAAGCAGTAGACATGGGCCTAGTAAACACAGTTGTACCACTAGCGGATCTAGAGAAAGAAACCGTTCGTTGGTGTCGTGAAGTACTACAGCACAGCCCAATGGCATTGCGCTGCCTGAAAGCTGCATTAAACGCAGATTGTGATGGTCAAGCGGGTCTGCAAGAGCTAGCGGGTAACGCAACGATGATGTTCTACATGACTGATGAAGGCCAAGAAGGTCGTAACGCCTTTAACGAGAAGCGTCGCCCAGACTTCGATAAATTCCCACGCAACCCATAATCCGTCTAAATGAGGAGCGTGTTAGCTCCTCTGTTCCTTTTTTCCTGAGCGCCTCGCCCTCTGGGAGGCTGGTGGGATTGCTCGTCAGAACGCTCAAATATACGGCATTACATAGGACTTGAATTATGCGTGAAGCGAAAATTTATCGTTATAGCTTGCCCATGGATAGTGGTGTCATCCTACGTGACAACAAGCTAACCGAACGTGTTGGTTATGTGGTTGCGCTTATCGAAGATGGTAAAACAGGGCTTGGAGAAGTCGCTCCTCTTCCTGGTTTTAGCTTAGAGAGCACCGAAGATGCGGGTGTTCAACTACAAGAGCAGGCTGAGCGTTGGGTAGCAGAGTTGGATGTGGATTATGCCAATATGTACCCGTCGGTTGCGTTTGGTTTATCGATGGCACAGCTTGAATTAGCTGGTGGCTTACCACAACAAGGTAAATACCAAACAGCGCCACTATGCACTGGCGACCCAGATGAGCTCATTCCAAAGCTGAACGAAATGGAAGGTGAGAAAGTCGCTAAGGTGAAAGTTGGACTTTATGAGCCAATTCGCGATGGCATGCTTGTGAACCTTTTTCTTGAATCAATCCCTCAATTAACGCTTCGACTGGATGCCAATCGCGCTTGGACACCAGAAAGAGCGCAGCAGTTTGCTAAATACATTACTCCGTCTTTGCGTCAGCGCATTACCTTTTTGGAAGAGCCGTGCCGCTCTCCTGGCGATAGTCTCTCTTTTGCGATTAATACTGGTATTGCTATCGCTTGGGATGAAACATTGCAAGATGCGGTTCGTCGTGAAGATTTCCGTCTTGAAGATCTAACTGGAGTGAAAACGATCATTATCAAACCCACACTCATTGGTTCAGTGGATTTTTGTATTACACTGATAGAGAAAGCGAAGTCACTAGGGATGAAAGCAGTGATTAGCTCGAGCATTGAATCCAGTCTCGGTTTAACTCAATTAGCGCGCTTTGCCCAATGGCAGCTGCCTGATGAAGTTCCAGGTTTGGATACGATTGGCTTATTCAAAGCTCAGCTAGAGCAGGGCTGGCCTAAGTGTGAACTTCCCGTACTTCCTCTAAAAGACCAGGAGATTGTGTGGCATTCTGCGTAGACAATATTGCGAAGGCACCATGGAAATATTGGGCTCAAACGAGCCCTTTTTCTATTGCACTCAAGACATCAACAGAAGTTTTAAACTGGCAACAACTCTCGAAGCGTATTGACCAATACACTCACTATTTGAATGACTTGGGTGTAACTCGGGGGGATGTGCTGACTTTGGTTGGCAAGAACCAAGTAGAAACACTGTTGTTTTATCTTGCCTCCAAACAGTTAGGCGCGCTCGCTGCGCTGACCATGGAACAACCACTAGATAAGTTGCAGGGTAAGCTTGCTACACTTTACAGGCCTGATCAAACTCGGTTTATCTGGTTTTCTCAGGAGTGCGCTTCGACCTTTTCTGAACATGATATACAAAAACTCAAGGCAACATTGCTTTCACCGCCTGTAGTATCACAGCAAGAGAGTGATTCGTTGACTGAAGATAGCTATCATCATGACCGGCTCGCTTCAGTAGTATTTACTTCTGGCTCTACAGGTGAGCCTAAAGCTGTGGTTCATACACATCGACAGCATCTTGCGTCTGCAGAGGGCTTGTTGCAGGAGTTCATTTTCACTCAGCAAGATGCTTGGCTGTTATCGCTTCCGCTGTATCACGTCTCTGGATTAGCGATTGTCTATCGTTGGCTATATGTCGGAGCAACACTAAAAGTCGGTTCAGGGAAACTTGTTGATGATGTTCAGGGCGTATCACACGCTTCTTTGGTTGCGACTCAGCTCAAACGGTTATTGGATGATGATGCACATTTGTCATTGACACATGTGCTACTGGGCGGCAGCCACGTTGATCACGAGTTGGCACTACGAGCAACAGGGCAAGGCATTGAGACATGGTTAGGTTATGGGATGACGGAGGCGGCCTCTACCGTTACCGCAAAGAGAATTGACTGCACCAGTAATGCTGGACATGTATTGAAGCACCGTAAGATAAAATTAGTTGACCAACGCATTTTTATTGGCGGTAAGACATTAGCGGCAGGGTATTTCCATCAAGGACATGTTACCCCATTCCTGGATGAGAAAGGCTGGTTTGACAGCAAGGATCTTGGCGAGTGGCAAGGTGATGAATTAAAGATAATCGGCCGTGCCGACAATCAGTTTATCTCTGGTGGTGAGAATATCCATTGTGAAGAGATTGAAGCCGCTTTGAACCAAATTGATGGTGTAGTGCAGAGTATAGTGGTTCCAGTCGAAGACGCGGAGTTTGGTCATAGACCAGTAGCTGTGATTCAGACCAATGGATTGCGCAGCAAGTCGGAGTATGACCAGCACTTGCAATCAAAGTTAGAGAAGTTTAAATGGCCAGTGGAATACCATGTAATGCCACAAACTCTACTAGAAGATGGGATCAAAATTTCGCGTAAGGCCGTGAAAGAGTGGCTGTTGTCATCACTTCAGCATTAGTCAATTTTGCTATGTATTAGTCATAAAGAGAATTTCGTATCCTTATAACTCTGAATCATAATTATGCTTCTTCGTGGAGAGAAAATGCATAAGGTTCAGGATGGCAAAGCTAGTTTTAATTGCGGCAGTAGCACTACAAATTGGTATCGCGATAAGTAGTGAAGGGCTAGCCCGCTCTCTTGCTGAGCTAACGGCATTTTTGATCGCTATTGCGTTGGTCGTTATATACAAAAATAGCAAACGGGAAATACCGTCCCCTCAACGCGATAAGCAGACCACCAATATCTAAAACAGTAACCAACTTAGAGAAGTGGTCGAAATTAACACCCACAGAGTCACACCAAACAACAGCGGCTTAGCTCCAGCTGACTTTAGTTTTGAAATTGAAATGCTGCAACCTATCAAGAACAGACAAACAACCAACGCTTGCTTTGCTCCAATGAAAATGCCGTGATAGACCATTTCAAATTGAGGAAAGAAGTCGCTAAACGCGATAGCTGCACAGTACCAAAAAATGAAATAAGGGATAGCTAGTTTTTTCTTTCCATTCTCTTTTTGGCCTCTTGAAAAGATGACGGCACTGATCAAAGCAACAGGAATGATCCATAAAGCGCGCGCGAGTTTCAATGTTGTTGCCGTCGTTAGTGCTTCTTCCCCATAGGCCGAGGCAGCCCCGACAACAGAAGATGTGTCATGAATGGCAATCGCAGCCCATGTGCCAAACGTGTGTTGATCTAGCCCTAAAGCATGTCCAATCACAGGAAACACAAAGAGTGCAATGGAGTTCAGGACAAACACTGTTGCCAGTGCTAATCCAATCTGCTCGTCTTTCGCTTTAATCGCCGGTGCCACAGCAGCAATTGCGCTACCACCACAAATTGCAGTACCTGATGAGATTAAGTAAGCGGTTACTCGCTCCAATTTAATTACCCTGGCAATGAGAGTGCCCATGATCAGTGTGCCTGTAATAGTGGCGATGATCAGGCCGATACCATCCGATGTGACTGCAAGCGCTTGCTCAAAGTTGATGCCAAAGCCTAAGCCAATAATCGAGTAAGACAGCAGCTTTTTAGTAAAAGAAGCGATGGGCAGCTCGGAAGGCACAAAACCAAAACTTGCGAGTAGAAAACCGATAACTAGAGCAATGGGAGAGGAGGCAAGGGGGGTTAAACAAAAAAGTAACGCCAATCCAAACAGGAGGTAGTTTCTATTCAAGGTTTTTATTCGCTGTTGTGAATGAAAGGGAGAGTATATCGCACTGGGTGTGGTCAGTTTGTCTTAATGATTTGAACACATGTTCAGTTATCCTAAACATGTGTTCAAGTGTATTTTATCGCCAGTCGCCTCTGAGTTGATGCACTTTATCGAACATTGTTTTTGCCGTTGCCTCATTTGGTGGCACCGGTTGTCCTGCCTCAATTTCTAGCTTTGACCAAAATCGAGTCGGTAAGCCACGGCATGCGCGACCTTTTGCGCGGCTGAAATAGCTTCCCCATAAGCCTTTAAGTGCAACAGGTATGACGGGTACTGGGCTACGACGTAGAATGATATCAATACCGCGCATGAATTCATTCATTTCACCATCTGAAGTTAATCTTCCTTCAGGGAAAATACAGACGATATGACCTTCGCTTAGCGCAGCTTCCACATCGTTAAATGCACGTCTGATAGAGCTTCTGTTACTCGCTGAAATTGGAATTACCCCAGTTCGACGTAAAAAGCGCCTTAATGGAGGTAGGTTGGCGTAATCTTCCTCCATCACAAAACGAATCAACCTTGGGCATACGGCACTAAGTAGCAATGCATCCATGTAGCTTACATGATTACATACAATCAATGCCCCACCATGCTCGGGTAGGTTGTGTAGATTCTTATGCTTAACTCGATAGATGGTGTGCGTAAGCATCCACATGACAAAGCGAACTACAAAAATAGGAATTTGCAAAAAGATGTAAGCGGCGACTAAGAAATTTAAAATGGCTAACAATGCAAACAGCTGAGGAATTGTCATCTTGATTACACTTAAGCACACAATACCTAAGACAGCGCTGCCGACCATAAACAGAGAGTTAAAGATGTTGAGCCCTGCGATGACTTGAGCACGTTCGGTTTCCTTTGCTCGATGCTGCATTAATGCGTAAAGAGGCACAATAAACAAACCGCCCGAAGCGCCAATCATCAATAGGTAGAAAAATAATGGCCAAAAAGGCTCATATCTAAAGAAGTCTACAAAGTTATGGAAAACAGGTAGATCATTGGGAATGGAAGTGGCCATTAGGTACCCAAATACCGTAATGCCAAAGGCACCAATTGGCACAATACCGACTTCGATACGATGGTTTGAGATCCAATTGCAAAGTAGCGACCCTAGCGCGATACCAATGGAAAATAGAGCGAGCAAGAAAGACACCGCACTCTCGGTGCCATTTAGGTAAATCTTAGTGAAATTCGGGAATTGTGTTAGATATGCGGCGCCTAAAAACCAAAACCAACTTATTGCCATTATGCATTGAAAAACAACTCGCTCGGATTTGGCGATAGAGAGCGTGTGTTTGGTTTGCTTGTATGGTTGCCAACGAAAAGAGAGATTGGGAGCGCTGGCTGCAGCAAAGGGGATTGAGCGGCTCGACAAGTAGCCTAACAATGCGAAGATCACGACACAAAATGCGGCAAGGTATTTTGCGTTGTCTGCAGAGGCTATAATCCCAGCGCCTAAGGTGCCAATAAGGATGGCGATAAAGGTACCAGCTTCAACAAGAGCGTTGCCGGGCACTAACTCTTTAGCATTTAACTTTTGAGGCAAAAGGGCATATTTAACTGGGCCAAAAAATGCTGACTGTGTGCCCATTAAAAACAGTAGCAATAAAAGCACACCATAACTTTCGGTTATGAATCCGATGGCACCCAACAGCATGATGGCTATTTCAAATAGTTTGACCTTACGAATAAACCATGACTTTTCATATTTGTCGGCTAATACGCCAGCGGAAGCAGAGAACAGAAAGAACGGTAGAATGAACAAGCCTGCCGCAAGGTTGATGAACAAATTGCTCGAAATAGGCAGTGCACTGGAGCCCGCGAATGCGACAAACAACAGCAAAACGTTTTTAAAAATATTGTCGTTGAAAGCGCCAAAAAACTGAGTAATGAAATAGGGCAGGAACTTTCTCTGCGTAAGTAACGACGGCTGTCTGTCGGATGACATGGATAATCCTTTGCTACCAGTTCGTGAGATAGTTAGAAAGAAGATTACTGATCAACTCTTTGCCATCAATCGGTTCACTAGAGAAAAACTTATCATCAACACTGAGTAAAGTAATGCCATGTACGCCAGACCAAAGGACTCGACTCGCTTGAATCACTTCGGATTCAGTACGATGTGGTGCGATTTGAGCCAATAGTGACTCTAGCATTCCCGTCATACCATCGATACGTTTGGCATGCCATTCCGGAAGTTCTGCTCCATTCATGTTGTGTTCGAACACTAACTGCCAACGGTATGGGTGTTTTTGAGCAAAATCGTGGTAGCAATAAGCGAGTTCAAAAAGCGCTTGATGGGAGTCTTTGCTGTCATTAGTCGCTTTGCGTGCTTCTTGAGATAACTCATCTAAAGTTTGAGCGACAACATGAAGCAGTAGCAAATTATAATTACCAAAAACATTTACCAATGTGCTTGGCACGTAACCAATCATGTTAGCGATTTTACGAAGACTGAGTTCGTGGTAAGAATTCTCATCTAAAAAGTTTTTGACCGTTGTTAACGTCAAATTCACTAACTCTTCTCGGGTGTGATCGTTTCTGCGCGCCATACTCTCAAACTACTTTATTGAACATCGTTCAATATGATAGTCAGCTACCTATTAACCGTCAACAAGGCAATGTATCCAAGTGTCCTCAAGGTGTAGGATTCTGAGCTGTGTCACTGATTCTAATTCAAGTAAAACAATCTGGAGTATTAGTGAACTTATTCCATACTTTTTTTACATTGATCAAGCGCCTTCAGCTGAATTGTAAGCAGTGTGAGCAGTCTGCATTTTTGGCAATATTCTGATACATGTCAGCTTCTATAAGCTATTTTCATCAATCGGTATACAGAGTATGATGACTTAAAAATCATCTTTGGCGTGCTACTGTTTGAAACAACGATTGTTTCGTCTTGAAAATGGGGCACTATCTTAGATAGCTAACTTTAAGGATAACGATGAAACGTTTATTTTCTATTGTTGCTTTATTGATGTTTACTGTTGCTGTAACGCCTATCGCGGAAGCGAAGAAGTTTGGTGGCAGTAAGTCTTTCGGTAAGAGCTACAAAACTGCACCAGCACCGAAACAACAGCAACAAAACACCAATACGGTCGGCAAAGATCAGACGACAAAGTCTTCAAGTAAGAAAGGCCTTATGGGTGGTCTGCTAGGCGGACTTCTTGCTGGTGGTCTACTTGCTGCATTCTTTGGCGGTGCTTTTGAAGGTATCCAGTTTATGGATATCCTAATTATTGGTTTGATTGCCTTTGTCATCTTTAAACTAATGCGCGGTATGCTAGGTGCGAAGCAGGGCAGTATGAACCAGCATCGTCAACAGCCTGCATTTGGTGGCAACGCATCTAAGTTTGAGCAACCAAACATGCAAAACTTTGAGCAACAACCAAACACAAATAATGGTGGCTTTGGTGGTTTTGGCGCTCAAACAGACGTACCACATAACTACCCACCGGGTTTTGACCAAGCAGCGTTCATTAATGGTTCTCGTGAACACTATCGAATCCTGCAAGGTGCGTGGAATCACAACCAGCTAGAAACTATTGAAGAATATGTTTCTCCAAGCTTGTTTGAAGACCTAAAAGCAGAGCGCGCGAAGCTCGACGGTGAGCAGCATACTGACGTAATGTACGTTGATGCGGAGATCGTCCGTGCTGATTACGATGCAAATAAAGCACAGCTTAGTCTGCAGTTTAGCGGTCGTTACCGTGACACAGTAGAAGGTGTTGAAGAAGAAATCGAAGATATCTGGCACCTAGAGCGTGACTTGACTGCGCCTAATGCGCCATGGTTAATCGTTGGTATTCAAGGCTAGTCACCTTTAAACCAATTTAGTCACTAGTAAAAATCCCGCATCCCCTGCGGGATTTTTTGTATCTATCATTTATATTTCTTGTACGTGTTTTTATACAAACATCACTAATTGAGTCCGTTTGGTAATTTTGCGAACCCACTTTTTCTAGTAAGTCCTCAAGTGTTTTCCTAGTTATATTGAACATTCATATTAAGGCCATACGAACTAACAAAATCAAAATAGCTAGTACATTGTTTGTAGGGTAAAGATCTGCTCCTCAGCCTTTTGTTTGTGGAGCTTCACATGGGGTTGGTTGCTTTAGTGAGATTGAGTATAGGTTATACCAATCGTAGTAAATAACTGGTCATTCTAGCTTGTTAAAATACTCGATAACTGCGTTGCAATTTTTGATTGCAGAATAACTACTTATCGAAAAATTGCGCCTTGTTCTCAAGCATTTTCCCTACGCTATTTCTGATCACTTATTTACTG